>DASSIM010000117.1:0-17110 GCA_035691865.1 Candidatus Nitrosopolaris sp.
AACAGGACATGATCTTATGATAGGAGGTGGCGGAGCCAACTACTTTGACTGTGGCCTGAATGGTAATGGAATAATACTAGACTTCAATCCTGGTAATGGTGATACAAAAGCATCTAATTGCAAATATGTAGTTACAGTACACACGACTGCGAATAGTAATCCGACAACAACACTCTCTTAATGGACAAGCCGTAAGACAATAGGCCTTATCAAAAATTAACGTCCAGATAACATGGCACTACTGCCACCAGTGTCACATATGCGATATAACGTGCCCTGATATCCGAAAATTATAGGCATGTAAGAGATACTTGCTGCTATTGACGGTTGCCGTTTGTTTTCAGTATTCATAGAATTGTGGCTTGGATATTTTGGTTATCAATGTTCCTGGAACACTAATCTGTATAAAGCGAGATGACGTTCTGCTAGGAATCTTAGTGTTGGGTGTGTGTAACTGAGTTGATCCCTTTAATACCAATATTCGACGAGGACTTTATTGGGGATAGATCTTGTTTTAAATCTGTGGGCTTCAACTTGTAGATGTGGTAACTGCTTAGTATATGTCTCCTGAAGGCGATTGAGCATTGAAGGTTCAATTGGATAATGTTTCAATGCAATGTGTTCTTTTTTTAATTGTTTAAAAGATTGCTTGTGTTGGAGTGATTGTTTACCAATAACTTATCAATGGCTTGATCGCAGTATTGTAATTAACTCTAGTAGCAATATTGGGAGCATAATCTAATTCGGGATCACAGGTATTAGATAGTGGAGTTTTTTCTGATTTAGCAAGTTAGCAGAATCAAAAAAGGTTTGTTGGAAATGTTCTCCATTTGGCTATAATGCACAAATCTCTTCGTCTTAGTTAGCCACATTTTTTGTTGTTAGAACATGGTATAGGGTCCCTTACGATATTGCTTATCCGCATACCCGGCCGACGCAACCTGGTATGGGATCCCCTACAAGGTTGCTACCTATGTTGCCATTCCCCATGTTATTCCTACCTGTGTTACCGTTGCCCACATTGTGACTTCCAACATTTCCATCTCCTGTATTAGCCGTACCAGTGTTACCGTGGCCTACATTTCCGTTGTCATCAGGTCCGCCAGTCTGAGCACCATTGATATGACATAAGCTATCTTGGCACCTGGGACAAGGGGGACAATGGAACAACCCGTAAGCTTTCTGCTGTTGTAGCTCCATCGATATTACGCTAATCCCGCCAACTAATAGTACGGACGCTGCAATAAGGACCAAACTCGTTCTAACTATAGTACACTTTTTCATAACTATGTTCTAATACTTGCCTCTAGTATCTAGGCCTTTTCAAACAATGTACCGTATTGTTGATTTTATGCACCACGAGACTACTGAATGAAATATGCAAAAATATGTAATGGTAAAAATTTTATGGAGTGACTTAGATTGAAGGTTTTATCCGTGCCACTAGTATTTTGTTGGATTTCACTGCAATTATTAACAAAAGAAGTTAAGGTCCGCTTGTCGTCGAAGTCGTCGTTGGTGGTGTAATTGGTTGTGCTTCTCTTACGAGCAACGACCTGGTTGTGACACTTGAAAAGAGAGCGCAATTCTTACTGCTGGGGAGGAGTTTGCATTCCATTGATTCTTGTCTAAAATTACATTCAGAAAAAGGACTTCCTGAGATTAACATTCTTCAGTATAACCTTTTATCGTGGGGAGTCTATCGACGACTCAAAAATTTAGCTTAGCGGTAGGAGCTATTATCGCAATAACGGCAATGATGGCAATCGCAACCACAAACTTCCATGCTGCAAAGGCATATAGCTGTAACAGCAGTTCATCAGCACCTAGTTCTTCTTCTAAAGTCAGTGGAACAAAAGGTAGCTGCTCTACTAGTTCAAGCAGTTCATCGAGGACAACCACTGCGATAGCACCTGCTGCTGCCCCGAATACTTCAATTGAAGTAAATAGTAATTCTCGTAGCCCAGGTGCGACCAGCTCATCAAGTTCAGGCGGCGGACAGTCAAGCTGCTCCAGCAGCTCTACAAATCAGCAGTTCGCATCATCGTCTAGTCATTCGCAAGATGGTCGTTGCACCTAACTTCTTCTTTCTATTAACAACGCTTATTGTATTTTGCAACAGAGCCGTGTGCAGCTAATGTTATCATGATCAGTGACTTTCCAAAATGAAGCATGCCTTGGACGTTCTGGCAAACCGTGCTCTAGACTGCTAAGCTGCTGCTTTAAACTGACTAGGCTAATAAGGAAATGATTTAGTTATATTATTTAGATACTAAAGTGGAATTCAGAATATTGACCAGTTAATCTTTATTCATGATTTTCGCGGCGATGCACCAAGCAAAGCTAACGAGCTTTGAATATCGCTTCACGTATTTGCGGCAGTCGATTAAAGATGACGCTGGCAATTTCTGAGTTTCTGGAGTCTATTATGTGTAGAGAAGATAAGTAAAAATGTCTGCTGAAAAAGAACTATAGCCACTCCTAATGAAAAATCAGGTTCTGTAAACTTATCGGGTGTTACGACAGGGTGTAAACTGTAGGGAGATATTCAAATCGTTCTAGTTTTTTGAAGTGATCCACTAGTTGATTCAGTTCGTCTTGTGATATAATTGATATTATATCGATGTTGACAAATATGGTATTAGGTTTGTCTGTCATATACCTTCTAGTATTATACTACTAATATATGTAAGAACTAATAGGTTCTCCAAGAACCCATTAAAAACATATTAAAACGCTGAAGGAATTGGTTATACGAGGAAGCTAGTTAGTACTCAATTGAAAGGACTCCCATTTAGGGAGTGAGATTAATCAGTATAATTTTCCAATATCCATTTATATTTACTTCATATAGGATAAAATGTGAACAAATTCTGTTTAGTTATCGGGCTAATTATTGCAGTAGGAGTAATGTTAGTGATACCAAGTCCTATGGGTCAGGTGGCAAAAGCAAGTACATGCAGTACATCGTTAAGTTCAAGTTCTGGCAGCAGTGCAAGCGGTAGTTTTACCACCTCTGGAAGCTGTTCTAGTTCAGGGTCTACCAGTCAGAGTTCACTCGCACTTGGGCAGGTTGGCGGTCAAAAGTCTAGTTGTACTAGTGGATCCACCGCCAAGAATTCTGCTGGTCTCGGTGTGCAGTCTAGCAACGGTGCCGTCAGTTGTAGTTCGCATTCCCCATAATTTTTGTAGCGCGCAAAGAACGGATAAGTAATAGGCCTATCTCCCGACTGTTTACAGTCTAATTATCCCCCGCTAAGTTGACAGAACCAAAAATCATCCTCTTTTACTATATACTGGTCGCCTTACTGGTCATGTCGTTGTCTGCTGTCTAATGACGATAGGAGCTCTGTCTAACGCCTTTGCGACGATAGCAGCGTCCGATAGTATCTGACACTTTTGTGTAGACCGCGCTGCTGGCAACGTAGCCTCTCGTCTTTTGAAGTGCCTTCGATAATGAGGACTCTAACATGTATTTCAAAAGCGTTATACTCTTTTCAAACTCTATCTCTATGTCATTAATGGCTGTCCTGATGTTGTTCTTGGCCTCTTCGTTTAAGCGGTTTAGAATACCTTCCACCTTGCCACGCGATATGGTCAACGTTGTCGCAATTGATAGCCTGCGCCCTTGCAGATAACTCCCAGACCTTCAAGTCTAGAAGCTGTTAAGATCGCTTCGAGTACAATTGCAATATTAAACGAATCCCCCTATACTTGGTATACTGAGTATATGTGTCAGATTTATGTCAAATCCCTGATGGTAATTACCATATGTTATTATATTATTTCATTGCATAATAGACAAACTTCTATCCTACATGCAACGACTTTATATCTTTTTTCTTCCAACCAAAATACCTTTGGAAATGACTGTTAATTGAATAAAATTGTCAAATACACCATCAACAATTCACATGGTTCTGGCGTGGAGGTTCGGGTGTACTTGAACCTTTAAGCTTCCATTGATTGGCAGATATTACAGCATTAATATCACATCCGGATATCGCTGCTTTTTCATAGTTGACAGCTGGAGCCATGATATCACCTACGAAATTGGCGTGACCAATTCCAAGCGCGTGACCAAGCTCATGCATTGCAATTTGTTTTATTTGAGCCGTACTGAAAAGAGAGCCAAATGCAGCTGTGGCTATGTTTATTTGAGCACCATCGATAAGGTTATTACTGCCATGAAGTATTGTCTCTCCTACTATGTCGGTATGCCCACTACCTCTGAGTGAGCCTAAGCCATTGTTGTGCTTGTGATTACCTCCGCCTGAACTACCACTTGCTCCGCCATTCTGAAAATTGACCAGTATGTCTGCGCTGTTTTTGTCTGAAACTTGTGTCAATTGTAGTCCATTGACATTTGAAGCCCATTCATTTACAGCCTCGACTACCGCTTGGCGAGAAGGTGCATTACCACCAACTATCACGTATGTCAGTTGTCCATTTGCAAATCTGTTATCCCAAGCGCAGCAGACTGCTATTGAAGGAGATCTCGGGAAGAAATTGTTATTATTATGGTTGAAACGGCTATGATGTCCAGATGAGGCCTGCGCTACCTGAAATGCACTATGCGCGGATGGATAAACCAAAAATAGAATTAGACAAGTTGCTATTATTGTGAACGGTAGAGCCAACGGTATTTATTATAGATTTATATTTATTATAAAGATTGATTAACAAAGTTACTCGTATTCTCTGTACGGCTGCTTAAAGGATGGGTTCACAGCATGAAGACGACGTTATTATCATCACCTGACAAGTTGACTTATGAAATAGGCCTTGCAAAACAAAGCCTTGCAAATCATGGATCCAAAACTTCTATCTTTGCATATCCTCTAAATTTGGGATCTGATAATCCTACAATAGTAAATTTAGTTGCTAAATATTATGACTTGGCAAGAACTGGGACCGAGCCGCTGATGTTCTTGAACTGTCAGGGATTCAAAAGCGTTTCTCAGACAGATTGTAGAACTCATACGACGGAGGGCAAGCTAACCTATGCAAATAGATATGATATTAGAAGTGAAAGCTTCTACCATATCAGTAGCGGCCAGAATAAGTCACTCAGAGATGTTTCAAAAGTTTGTTCAACGGATGAATAGTCAAATTCCATATAATTCAAACGGAAAAATAAATGCAATTCCTATAATTGTATACCATGATCTTACGTACAGCATAAATGATTATAATGCCCCTACTTCAGGATAATAATCCAGGCAGAGGATAGATCATAGCTGGATGATTGCAAAAACTAGAGTCGGAATAACAACGCCAACAGCAGCAATAATCATTGTAGTCTTGTTGGGATTAGGAGCTGTAGGTACCGGATCAGGCAGTCTGTTATCAATAAAGTATCCAGACAAAGATGCAAAGCTTCCAGCAGGAAGTCTAATTGCAGTCAGTGGGACCTCTGCACCTTCAAATGCAACTCATACAAATTGCAATGTTGCAGTACAGATAAATCAACAAGGATTTGCACAAGCATCAGCACAAGGACCAAAAGGTGCAGGAGACTATACAAAGTGGACAGCCATTCTCACAAATCAAACTAGTCAGGGATTAAACCAGATCGAGGCACAACTTCTATGCTTTCCCCCAGGAACATCAACACCAAATCTGATAAAACATCTTGTTCATAATATAACAGGCGTACAGGTTGTAGGTATGTCTAGTGCTCAGTCGCCACCACCATCAATACCGTCAACAGTTAGCCCACCAACGCCTCCTGCGGCAAATAAGACACCGACAGGACAACGACCACAGTCTATAATACCACTACCCAAATAACTCCCTTGTACTAGCCAGATCAGATCAGCGAGAGTGATTCTCTGTTGATGTTTTTGCTGTTGCAGCCGTAGAAGAATGAATTAACTCGTTATTAGAAAACACATTATTCTTTGATGTAGCATCTTGTTCAATCTTTAGACCTTGGGGTGTTGAACTAACTATTTTATTATCAGAGAATGTATTTGCTGATGACCCATTGTTGATGAGTATAGCTTGTGAGATGGAATTGGTTATCGTATTTCCAAATATTCTGTTATTAGAAGAGCCGGATCCCACTTGAATCCCATTGCCACTCTTTGATATCGTGTTATTAGAGATCTGGTTGTTATGAGATTGTGAAACAGAGATTCCTATCGGTTCATTATAAACGATATTATTCCTTACAATGGAATTATACATATTTCTACTAAAATCTATTCCATCGCCTACATTATCATGAACCTTGTTATTTTCAATTAGTATGTTGTAGCAATTGAGTGAACAAATTATACCACTTCCGCCCTTATTACCATAGACTGTATTATTTCTAATTATCATATCATGGGTTCCTGTATGAGGATCAAGACCATAGTGTCCACTGTCACGGATAATATTATTTTCAACGACCATATGACCTACCCCAAAGGTGTATAAACCGAAGTAGACCTCACGTATGATATTATTCTTTATTATACTTCCATCCCCACCATAATAGTAACTAAGTCCAGAACCACCCTTATGCTTACCTTGTTCATAGCCTAAATATGCAATCTCTGAATTTGTGATATCAGTAGTCCCTGTAGCATTATTATCAACGATGATAGAAGCTCTGGGTGCACCTAGAATAAACATACCATCTCCAGTTCTTGAGCCATTAGTTCTAGCGTAGTAATTAGTTGTTGGATCCCAAGACGTTATCCTCACCGAATCGATTTTTAGACTGCCAAATACGTCTATAGTATATGCTGGTCCAATTTTAGGTCCGCCGCTGCGGTCTACTTTTGAATTTATTTTTAGCCATTTGGTATCTGTAGAATCAATATGAAATGTAGATCCTTTAGATATGATCATGTTTGCGCTAAGGAACCATGTCCCTGTGGGAGACTGTTTAGCTAGAAGACTACTATCGTGAAGTTTATTATCAATATCTGTAAGCCTAGCTGAACTACAGCTGACTGTAATTGTTCTTTTAGACGGATTGTAATTGATGCAACCCGCAGTAGGGGAATTACTGTTAGGTTGAGAAGAGGATTGGATTGTATTTTCCTCAGTCGAAGAGGAGGGAGTATGAGAAGTTGTGTGTTTGATTGCTTTAGCCCCAGTAAAAATTGGAATTCCTTTGAATACATTATTTTGAGCCACGAGAAGTATAAGAACTAATGATAAGGTAGCAAAAACAGTCGCTTTTCGAGTATGACTGCTCAAATACTGTTAACGGAATTCTGTTGTAGAATATATATCTTTGAGCTGCTCACGTCCAATGACAATATGCATAATATTGGGTTGTGAATGTACTAGGACATGGCAATAGAACCCCGTCTAGTTACAGTAGGATCAATCATTACTCTCATTCTGGCATCTGCTGCTACTACTAGCATAGTGTATGGACAAACAGGCGTTATTGACGTAAAGCTAGAGAACTTTATGATCCTGTAACAAGACACCAAAATACAGTTACCAAAAGGATTCATATGGAAACTAGCTGACGCAGCTAAAACGAAGGTCATGCACGCTAAATTGCTGTACATTCAACGAAACAAGAATGAAACCATAGTTTCAGTGATAAAAAGACTATTTGGAGAACATATTACATCAAGACTGGTGAAAACACAGTAGAGAATTATCATTCAGATCTATAGCCTACAACATCCATAGCTGACCAATCTTATTCTAATATTCAGTGGTTTCTACTAAGCCATACAAATCCTCTTTTTAGGATAAGAATTTAGCACGGACTGACTGAAGAAGGAAAAAATTGAATTCTAAAAGGTTGGATAGGCATTCTGATCTAGTGTCTTCCGAATTTATAGGTAGTTCCCACACTGTTTTGTATAAAAGCGCTAGACATGTTTCTGTCTATTTCATTCACAGCTTTCAATCCAGAACAATGGCAAGGAATAAGAAATCTAGGCTTTAGCCTCTCTAGTTCATCAATTGTTCTAGGAATAATTGATTCAAAGGTCCCACCTGTTAGGTGCATTCCTCCGATGACTGCATAGATTCTATCTTCACCAGTTAGTTCCTTTGCATAGTTGAGTATATTTATAATTCCTGCATGTGCGCAACCTGTGATAACCACTAGCCCCTTGTCTTTGATACTTAAAACAATAGCCTGATCATCTTTGATTAATGGATCATTTTCTATCTTTCCATCTACCTCAGAATAATGATTAGGGAATCCCTTTTCGAAATCATTGGTCCTAGGTATTTCTCCTGTAACAAGAACACTGTCATCGATCCACAAGCTAGGAGACTGTTTTTCTACGATATTGTATCCAGCCTGAATCAGTGTAAATCTGTTGGGTGCAGGCAAATTTATCATTCTACCATCCTGAAACTTTACCAGCCTCTTTCTAAATGCATGTTGGTGAAGAAGTAGCGGAATTTTTTGTCTTGCACTCATTTTCTTTCTAATATTGAGCAAACCTCCAGCATGGTCAATGTGTCCATGACTTGAAACTAGTAGCTCACAGTAAGACAAGTCCAAGCCTACCACATCTGCATTGTGACCTGCGGCTAACGGACTTAGACCGGAATCAAATAATAGTATATGCTCTGTTCCATTTATTTCCAATTTTAGAGCTACAGCAAATCCGTGTTCTGCTACTAGAGGTCGTTCAAACCAATTTTCACCTAGAGATGGACGATATGCCACTTGGGTGTGAGGTAGGAGTATATCCACATTGTTATCTGCCAAACAGATAACCTCCACCTTCTCAAGGTCTTTCAAGGGCATATCTAATCTTGTAATTACTGCTTAGTAAGGATTTATTGAATGTTCGGTCACTACTTCATAATACAGGGATGATGCCGCTTTTACAGAATAAAGTGACGCCCAGTCTTACATTATTATATTAAATTCGATAAGATGCAATTGTTGTATTTACCAATTCTATTACTGGTAGGTACGATCGTCTGCCAGTCCTTATCGTTTACTCCCTTATAGGCCTCTCTGAAGTGAGAATTTCTTATACCCTGAATAACCAATTTGAAAAATTTTCTGGACTTTCATATTTTTCCTAAATGTTTGGTGCCAGTTAATATTTACGTCAATCTAGGATTTTTTTTATCTTCTACCTACAATCTAATTATCAAAGGAATTGGAATGACTGTGTTATGTTTTTTCGCAATTGATAATATTTCTGGAATCCCTGATTCAGGTGCACTAAATGAAATTGTATAAACTTTACCATCTTTAATCACATATGTTTCCATAGCAAATAAACCAAAGCTTCTTGTTATGTATTGGATCTGTATACTGGGCTGACCTCCGACAGTTAGTGCTGTTGAATAAGACAGATGGTGAGGAGATAATTGAATATCAACCGAAACCGAGGCTGAGAGAGAATAAGTTCTTGAAGTATGCACATCGAATATTGATGATATTGATAATATGAGCAGTTTAGGATGAGGGCATTGATCTCAACAATTTTCATATTCCCATACTTTTTCCGGTGCGTGATACCAATAAGAATAACAAATAAGGATTAATATCAACCTTTTTCATAACCTTATATCGGTTTTAGTTATGGCTAGGATAATAAAAAAAGATGGTCGGGACTACTGTTTAGATTGCAGTGAATTTATCCCAAGCATTCGGGAGCATCTAAAAGCCCGTCATGCTGACCCAAATCAGACATAAGGGTTATCCAGTACTGTATCGACCCTCATTGCCCTTTAAAAACTAGATTCGCATAAGTAAAACGGTAGGCCATTATAATCCTGCGTTACTGCTAGGTTCTGACTTCACAGAAATAGCATCTTTTGTCCGTACCGGAGCAATAATCATTCATACTATGGCAAGCAACATGAAGCACACTCGAAAGCGAGCAACGTCTACGTTTCTTAATTTGTCATTTCTTATTATTTTTCTTCCAGCATTCAAGCTCATCTAATAATCTGGTAAGAATACAATCCATAGTTTCACCATAAAACGATATTTCCTTACCGATCCTTCCATGTGCTAGGACCTAAACTCTATAAAGGAATATTTCCACTATAGTAGTTACGGATAATATCCGAGGAAGAAAATGACAGACTACGTATTTGAAGCAACGATTAGAGATTATATAGAGCACAAATTGATCCCGGAATTAGAACAGAATACAAGGCGAAAAAATCATGCAATGATTTATTTCTTGCTTGGAAAACTGGTTATGCTTTCAGAACTGCTTAGTGCTCGTTAGAGTGGTGATAAAAACAGCATAAAAGTTGACCACCAGATCAATCAACTTAATCAGTGCACAGGCGTACCACAAGACAATCTTAGGACTCTATCAGTAGAACAGCCCAGTGGTACGGTATGTGTTAATCAAGGCGACTCTGCAGATCAGAATCGTTATCCGCTACTAGTCAATCGCGATCAGGAGTTGCCCATAATGGAAGCTTAGCACAATCAATTTGACCATCGAACTCATCTTTTTTACACCCTCTCGCCCTGATAAATTCAGAGCCCAGTTAGCGACACCGGTAATTCGTAGGGACAATTGCATAGCCTGTTAACTTAGAGACATTTTTAGTTAACTTAGGGACATGAATATCATAAACCATTATCATTTGATGCATACATTGGAAATACTGAGGTAGTATAAGATAGTATAATTGCGGACGTACCTGAATCTTTACTACCATCATCTGTACGTATGCTCCTTCTGAGAGTCTAGAATTCCTGTTTTAGAATTACTCGCAGGGCTTCGGGGATAATCTCAAGTTAGAAATGCACTTTAAGCCATGTAATTTCATAACTAGTTGACAATAATCTCTCGGTACAGATGATGTGCTATACTTTCAAGATCTATTCACATTGCATTTATATCCTGCAATCAAATGACATCTATGTGCTTATTTTCCTCTAATAGTTCCGCCCCCAACAGTACTACCACTATTAATAGCGACAGAACCAATTTGAAATGAATTTACCATTTGCTGAATCATAGGAAGGTTTTGTGTATATTCTGTTTGCTTTGCCAAGGGATAAATTGCACTATGCAGTGATAATCAGAGGCTTTGAAAAGATATGCTTATGTATTTACTGATAATCTGGATATGAGAAAACTTCATGTTACTCTTTAGTTAATCCTGAATCGGTCTTGACAATGTATTGTCAATGGCCAGTACTATTACCAGTTGACGTTGATGTACCTGTATTGCTACCTTTATGATGATGTCCCGTTGTCTGTTGCGTCTGAGCCTGCTGTCCTGCTAGACTCGGTTGAGACAATTTAAGAGGTGGTGGCGGTGCACCAGTATTGTTAACTGTAGGAAGCGCATTCGTATGATTGACTGGTACCTTAATTATATTTCCAAGGGACGCTGTACCAGGGTTGTTACTTGGACTCGTGGCACTCCCTACTGTGCCTGCTTTGTTTGAACCAGAGTTGCCGAAAGGATTTAGGGTACAGTTTAGAGGGATAGGGTCTTTCTTACTGCATCCAGGAGGATTGTCTGAAGTCGTCATCGCAATAGAATTGCCAGTGTTATTATTTCCTGGAAGCGCAGATGTGACGTTTCTTACTGGATTGAATATGCTCGTTTTTCCAGTGTTATCACCTGAAGGAGGAAGCACACTTCCTGCTGGAGTGGGCAGGCCAGTTTGCCCGTTAGTTATTGGCCCAGTGTTGTTGCCTGAAGGAGGAAGCGCATTCGTTCGTGCTGCGCCACCCGACGTGAGGTAGCGTGGGGAGCAATTGCTAGGCGGGTTTGTATCGTCACATGTAGTACAAAAGACTAGCAAAACCCGCCCGGTGACGCTTGACAGGGTAGGTTGACAGCATTCTGTCTGGCCTGGTGGTAAACCTTGGCCTGTATGGCAGGTTATCGGTCCCAATTTTGGTGGTTTCGCAAATACCTCAAATTTCGCAACTGAACTATATATCAAAATGACAAGCAGGACTACAAAAACTACAGCCTTACTGGGCACAGGAAATGGTTGCTGATAGGACTTATTAAGGATTTTTGGAAAATCAGATGGGGAAGACCTAATTAATGTAACTTTCCTCTTTGGGACTGCATGATCAAAGGCATATCGTGAAAACCTTTGGAAATGCTCATAAAGTGATCGGATCTCAACAAATAACAACTAGCCAGACATATCTTACTTGGACTCCCCTGAAGAGTCCTATAAGTGAGGTCTTAAACCAAACTTATGCTTCATTATGGCATCTATTACGACATTTTGACTCTGGTAAATCTTAGGGTCATTTATTGTAAAGTTATGGACATGGGCAACTGTAAAAATCGGGACATGCTATTTTTACACTCTGAAACGGAAGACGTTTAGTTGACGAGACGATGGTGTAGCCACGAAATCAAGTTGCATAACCCAGTCAGAATAGTTCAGACCCAAATGAGTCCTTGAAGAAAGAAATGAAGAGATTGCTTTGGGTTGTGTATCCCTATGTTTTTCCTAATGTAGATTCTGAATTATGTGGTCCTTGTTGAAAGTGTTAGTTGAGCCTGGTGAGTTCCGTACTTGCTGAGTGAATCTGATTGAGCGATTTTTATCAGTTGTTGATTTACGATATTGCTCTTTGAAGTGTCATCATTATGGTTTGTATTTAGTTGCTGATTGCTTAACGGTGCCTGTACTTTGTTTATTTGTATCACCAACTCTGTCAACTAATTGTTGAACACTACCAAGATTGTTGAAGATAGATATAGTTTGCAATACATGAAACTATATCGCAACTATGCCAAAGCGCGCAATGGGTTCGAACCAGGTCCAAAACACGGCTTAAGATATACAGACGGTTTGTATTTAGTGTGCGCATTTTTTAGAGCAACTCAGAAACTGTTTATCTGTCTTACGATTGGTCTAATTCGCGGATATAAAAGGGAGATATAGATTGTTAGAAAGAATAAAAGGAAACCCAGTATCTATTGTATAATCGGATATACGCATTCTGAATTCCTGGTGTTTACTGCGCTCTGTATGTGGCGATTTAAATGGTTTACAAAAAAATGGATCGAGACAAGCACGAAATAAATAACCTCGAACCTAATGCAAAATGTTTGTCCGGCATTTATTCCGAAGGATGGTCTATTGATATGGAGCTGCACATTGTCAAATAAATAGGATTGGTAATTATACAGCCTAGTTATTATCGATAAATATCTGTCATACAACAACTATTATTCTCTTTATTAGATCAAGCGATTTTCTGACTATAATCTTTCTAAAGAATTTATCAGAGTTTGAATATATCGACAATTTCTCCTATAGTGTTAGCACTTGCTGTGAAGCACTCCAAATATACAATAGTTGACGATAGTCTCTGAGAATTGAACCACAACGTAACTTTTGCAATCGTAGCTATCGTCGCAGCTATGACTCTGACAGCAGTAGCATTCGCTATACCACAACAAGCTTTAGCATACAAACACCACAACAATCATAAAAACAGCATAAAAGTGGACCAACAGATCAATCAACTTAACCAATGCACAGGCGTACCATTAGACAATATTAGGACTCTATCAGTAGAACAGTCCAGCGGTACACTATGCGTTAACCAAGGCAACAATTCAGCTGACATACACCGCTGATATCCTTCCCTATTATTTTTTTAGGTGGGGGCGTCCAATTAACTTTCCTAAAGACTCGAATTATGTGACAAATCTCTCTTAAATTACAAACCTTCGTAGTAAATAATGCCAATACTTATATGATATAATTCATTCATATTCGTCGCAAGAACTGATTAGTTTCAATTCGTCTGGTTGGAGAAAACACCGACCAGACGAGTAGATAATATTACGCAAGGAACTTCCTTGCACTCCTGCTTTTAGCCCTAATCCTTCTCTCTTTGGCTCCGTGGTGGTAGCATAAATCAATATATTTGAGACTGAGAATATATCCAGTACGATTCAAAATGCAGAAATTTCGCTTTTGTCTGCTACTTAGTTATGAGATAATCAGTCAGCATTTGCGATACCACAAAGTGCCTTCGCGAAGCAAGGACACCTCAAGTGATCGATTCAATCCAAGAAAGTCTTCTCAATCGTTCAACGGTATTCAATCAAAAGTTTGTCAGCCGGACCTATTCATGATATAGTCAGACATATGCAAATATGGTGGCTCGGCGCATTCTGGTTTATAGGAGGGGAAGAACAAGTAAAGAGATCTCCAATTAGATCCTATGTTCATTGCAAGTAGGTAGGATAAAGGCTTTCAACTGCTGTACAAGAATAAATGATAATTGATCTGATGTATTTGAGTTAACTTGTACAGTCAGAGTCAGTTGTGTATGTTACAGGAAGCCTGAGGAATGCAAATACTAAAATATATCTAGTTTATGTTCTTGCCCGTGCATCTTGCAATAGTTTAGGAATCATTGCATCCTTTGAGAGTAATTTCCAATAGTTAATAAATTGTTCTGCTAAATATGTATCGTCATACCTTGCGATTGCTACTGTAAAGTGCTCCGAATTGCCATAGTTAATATTTTCATAAATTACTTGATTGCAATCGGTTACCAGGAAGCTGTTAAACTTGGGGATCATATTATTTTCACAGTTACTAACTAACGTTGTAGGTTCGAGGCTTTTTAGCTCAAAACAATGCGATCTTATCAGCTTATTAACTCTCCTAAATGTTTCCTCATTGGGAGGAGTTCTTAATATTGCATTCAGCCGGCTTTCGACACTGATTTGCTGTGGATTACCGTCTAAGAAATGGACTTTAACTCCTGTTTCGACTTTTTCGAACATCTTCTTTGAAACGTATGGATCATGATATCTTGAGGCGAAGTAAATTTCCTTTTTGGCGTCTTCAAGCATGCGAATTACCTCAATTATAAGATGGTTGAAATCTTTGATTATTGCAAACCCGGTCAAATGGGTCAAGTTAATAAAATTCTTCAAATTGCTACCTTTAAGAATTGCGTCTATAATTGATTCTTTACGATCTGCAGGAAAATCCTCTCTTGTCTTCAAAATATCTATGGCTTTAAGTTGCCAGAAATTTGTTAGAGCATCCTCTAGCGTTTTCACATGACCGTTATATACGAGCGAGCCAAGGGTGGTGGTTCGATAATAGGCGTCTTTACGCTTCTCTACTAACCCAGCGTTGCACAAGCGTTTAAGTTTGGTATAGAACTGCTTTTTGCTCAGTTTGCCAGAGTAATTTGAGAAACAAAGACTTCCTTCATATGCTACTTTGAATATATCTAAAGATAGTCTATCAGATAAAACGGCAAAAACTTGTTCAGCAGCACACGGTCGTTGCAAAAGTTAACTAATGAATAAGAACTTGCGCTCTCATTTGAAACTTCGTGGCAAAAACTTGTTCAGCTGTCCATTATTGTTGCATAAACACTCATTCGATTGCATATAATAGACATAAAGTCTGTTTTTGGAGATATTGACCAAAAATTGGCATTAACCCATTGGCTGACCAAGCTACTAATTCGTATTACCGTGCCATAGCTTGCACATGAATTGCCAAATTTCAGAAGGTTTGCTTTTTTATTAGCAATGTCAACAATTCAAACTCTTCAATGCCTCTCCCAATTTCATCTGGGGGGAGTGCGTTATTTTCATTTAGAATCTGCCCGGCTAAGAGATATTAAATCAGTTGATTCTAAGTACGACTTGGTTTACATACGCACTTCCGTGGTTTCTTTTCTATGTAAGACTTTTTTTTATGGGCTCGTATAGTAGGTACTGATGGCGTGATGATAACTGATACTCTTTTTCTTCCTTGTCTGTAAATTAGCCTATTTTTAATCTATACCCACAAGTCATCCCATTCTAAGATCTCGTATACTAACTTCATTATAGTGCATAGACATTTGTAACACGATATTTAGCGAGGATTTATTTGTGATTAGGAATTCTGGAAACCCACTAAACTAATCATCTCATGAGAGTGTCCTTTTGGCAACAAAAGCGTGCAATTCAGAATCATTCATCTTCCTTCTTGCCTCCGCATACAATTTTGCATCTTCACCTACAGGATATCTAAAGAGATTAACTCCTTCACTAGTGGAATCTAATGCTGCTTCAATGCTGTAAAGTACTACTTTAGCAACATCCTTAGGGGCTGGTGCATTTCTCATGGCTGAATAGTAATGAGATAGAAAACTTTCTACTACTTCAGCATACTTGGTAATTTCTCTCTGAGATTTTGGATTGTCTGAATTTCCAGTACTGATTGTGTGTTTCGGTGATGCAGGAGATAAAGATGCCAATTGGGATGACCAAATCTGTTGAGTATTATCTGGAATCATAATATTTTCTACGAAATTGGTGTTAACTACGCCAGGTTCGATTAGTACTACTTTTATCGAGTACGGTGCTACCTCGTAAGCTAACGACTCACTCAATCCTTCTAATGCGAACTTTGTGCTAACATATGCGGATGATGCTGGAAAGCCGATATAACCTGACATCGAGGAGATATTCACGATAATTCCACTTCTTTGATTTCTCATTACAGGAAGCACTTGCTGTATTGTTCTAATTGCTCCGAAGACATTCGTTTCAAATTGTTTCTTAATGTCCTCAATGCGTAGATCTTCTAGTGCACCAAATAGGCCAAAGCCGGCATTATTCACCAAAATATCAATCCCCCTACCTTCGTAAAGTATTTTCTGAATGGCCTCTGCTACGGAATCGTCTCTATTTACGTCCATACGGATGACCTTCAAGGGAAGCCCTTCCTTTTCTGCAACCTTCTCAATTAATTCAGACTTATTCAAATCCCTCATCGTTGCATATGTGAGAATTCCATTACGTGCAAATAGCAGACAAGTCTCCAATCCAATCCCTGTTGAACAACCAGTAACAACCGCAACCTTTTGATCTTTTAGTACCAAATTTTCGTTCTAATGTAATAACACCCTCATTTATATTGTAACCATTATTATTCTGGGCCTAAAATAGAGTCAAATTTGATGACCAATGACTGTTTCACCATCCACGTGTTTTCCTTAGCTATAATCTAACTTTATGATTGTCTTCCAATTTACCTAAGATTGCATTAAACACTAAGAATACAAACCTTAGCCCTATTAGTTTGGGTTAGACGGACAGGATGTTGTAGACTCTACAGGAGATCAAAATTAACAACGACATAATCAATAATCACAAGACAGGCTATCTCCCTTCAATAAGATCT
>DASSIM010000118.1:0-4979 GCA_035691865.1 Candidatus Nitrosopolaris sp.
AATAAAATATGTATTTTTTATTAAGTTTAGAGGCTAATTATATATTTAATATGACTAGTAATGATAGCACAAAGGAAACAAATTCTACAACATCGTCATCAGATGAAGACTATGAAGAAGAAGAGCCTACGCTCCCATCTAAAACATCTCCACACGATCCTATAAAACCAGAAGACGTAGCTGATGAAAAGAAGGTTATAGTTGTTACACCATCTTCATCAACAAAAACTAAAGATAAAGCTTTAAGCCAACAATCCTCGGATGAAGAGGAACGAAAACAAAATCAATCATCAGTTCCTGCTAAAGCCAAAGAAGTAGGACAATCACTCAAGGAGAAAGTCAAATCTGTTGGTAAGAAAACAATAACAAAAACAGAAATGAAAACAAAGCAGCTTAAAGATAAATCCACACAAACTGTGGGTATTGGTCCAGAAAAGGATGCGCATGATATTCAGGCTCTTGGTAGTACTAATGTAGAAAAGGCAACCACAGTCTTTGAAGAGACAATGAATGAAATAAATAAAGAGCCAGACCGTGAAGAGCAGAAGAAGCAACTGACAGGATACAAAAAGCTATTAGAAGAGCAGATTAACGTAATTGATTCATGTTTAAAGATGGTAAAGCGCCTTAGAAAAGATGGTTGATAATACATATTACTGTACTGTAACAGTTCATAGAATCAGAAGTTAATAATCATGCATTATTAATATGCAATCATAACTTGATTTTATTATTAAACAATGATCTGACTAGAAAATAGAGTGTCATTCAGATCATGTACTCTTAGTATCGACCTTTTTACTTCCTTTCTTATTTTTCGTCATAATACTATCTTCTTTAACAGTGGCTGTTGTTATTATTTTTTGTTTTTTAGTAGAGATTTCAGCAGACGGAATCTCTGTATTAATACCAGTAGGTTCAGAAGTAATACTAGATGATTTTCCACCTGTTATTTGCTCGGGAGATTCTTTTTTAGATGGAGTTACTATCTGAGGTTTTGTTTTTTTAACCTCTTCTTCGGTACTAGTATTTGGAGGAGGAATAACTATTTCAGGTAATTGTCGTTGTTCCCTCGAGGTCGGTGGTGGTAATTCAGGTTCTTTTGAAAGTCGTAATTGCTCTTTTCCCCTTAGTGAAGGCCGTTTAGACGTAGCGGCAAGAGCTGGTTTTGTTTGTACAGAACCTTTCAATTTGGCAGCAAGATCTCTCCGTGCAATAAGAAGTCCACGCTGTTGTTCCATTAACTTCAAAAATCCTAAATAGATCTGTTCTTGTTCTGCATATGTCTTTGTTCTAATTTCAGACACGATATCTTCAAAAGAACTTGTAAACTGCGTTGCTAGATCTCCCATTTTTGAGATCTTTTCTGCATCTTTGTCCGCTTGTTTGTCAGCTGCAATTTCCTTTCTTTCTTTAATCCTTTGCTTCGCTACTTTGGCACCTGAAGCTATTATGTCTTTTAGATCGTTTGCTGCAATCTTTATCTTTTTGACAATTTCTTGCTCGTCAACCTGGAGTCTTGATAGGGAACTGGTTGCAGGTATTTTTTTCAGCTGCTGATTTCTGTTCCTTCCTTTAACTGCCACGATTCTCTTCTCCTCTGATTTTGATTCTGCTTTACTAGGTGCAACTGCAACGGACCTTTGTGTTACTATCTGTACAATCTGCTTGGTTTCATCCTCAGATGGAGCCGTATTTCGCATGCAAGTATCCTTTGCTTCTTGTTCTGTTATGTTAAAGTACAGTACTTCTCCGTCGTATTTTTCAAAAAGAGACTTTGGAATGTAGAACTTTTCCTTGTTTATAGTTCCTTTCTCCGTAACTACAAATGGCTCGTAAAGTCCTTGAACCTTCCCAAGGTCTGCATCATCTATGCTTCTTACATCATGCTTGATTATATCATTCCAGTTTATCGTATTATTGTTAGCATAATTATTATTATCTTTGTTGTGAGTTCTCATAATAAGTTATAATATAGACTACATCGAATTTAACACTACAGCCAACTACATCTTAACTTCTTTTATAGTATAAACGCCAAATTATTCTCATTAGAAGAATATTTATCTTCATGAACTGTCGGATCTAAATGAATCTACCCTATGCGTCGATTGTATGTTCAGAACTTTATTAACTATTAATTTAAACAGCCTATCTACATCTATTTTTTACCAATAGTCCTCATTTTTTTCAAATCTCGAATGTTCTTATAATCTTCGACGACTCTAACAGTTTGGTCTCAGTCATGTCGATATTCGGCTTTCTGTCATAAGGAGTTGTCTTGAATGCCTCAAACTGACTCGCATATTGTTCGTCGGCTGGTGGTGATTCTGATCCATGATGGTATTTGCCGAGAATCTCCTCTTCGTTTATCAAAAGCCATAATGTCTTGCCGTCATAAGCATTGGCAACATATTTTGGAATCCAAAACTTGTCTTTTTTCACAGTTCCTTTTTCCAGCCGTAGAAAGTTCTAGCTACCTCCTTAATATCGCGGACATCTTTTCCATCGTTGCTTTTGCCACTTAAGTACAGCATTACCACTGGTAAACTTTTAGGTGTTGTCGAAGATAAGGATAAAACCACACTAATAGCTGTCATATCAACTCCATCTGATAAAGGAACTTTGAATATTGAACTTCCAAGAAATATAATAGATAACAAAGGTCAATCCAATGCTGATGCTAAATATACAGTGCATGTAGATGGTAAAGATGCAACTTTTAGAGAAACATCTAATAATAAAACAGCAAGAACATTATCTATTGACTTTAACAAGGATGCTAGGATGATAGAAATTATAGGTACTCAAGCCGCACGGTCACAATAATCTCGTTATCTTTTTTTGAGTAAAATAAAAAATAGATCATTATTTATTACTCACCAGTGAATACCTCTTGTCATTCTAAAGGTGAGAGAGAATAGATAGATTGTTTATTTAAAAGGAGATAAATAGCAAACGAGATCAAATATTTGATCTTCAAATGACAAACATCAAGAGTAAACTGCAGGTTTTTTTAACAATAGCTAATGAACTAACGTAACATAAAGATAATCTATACTTTATGTTCTTTTTGCCGATGTTCCCTTAATTCCAATTCTGTTTTGAACTTCTTTCCACATGTACTGCATTTGAATTTTTTCTTACTGAATATATTGAATTGCATATAAAATCTAATTCATATTTGTTTTCATGTATATATACATCTTCTGTTAAGTCGCCATTCTACCATGTATTTTATTATCAATTAAGAGAAAACTCTTCGTACTGAAAAGGTTGTTAGAAGATATACAAAATATATAAAACATAAATAGGCAGGTTCATGACAGATCTTTTATATTCTCTGAAAAAATAATAAAGATAGAAGAAAATTAGACTTCTGTCTACACTCAAAGTGCCAACTTTAAATCCTATGTAATGTAATAATATACCACCTTTAAAATGGAAAGCAGTACATATGGTCGTGTTATAGATTGGAACGAGGTTATAAAGAAAGAAGCAAGAGGTCTTAACGACGCAGATCTTGGCGAAGTACAAGAAGTACAAGAAACTATTGTTGTCACAGAAAGAGGTAGTATAAGCAAAGAAAAGTTCTATCTCCCCAAGTCCATTACACATGGATATAATGGTCGCACTTTGCTTTTTGACATAACAGAAGAGGAAGCAAAGGGAAAATTTATGACAGAACCAACAACAACAGCAACAGCAACATCGCCCTCTTCAACAGAAGAAGGGGCAAAACTTTCTACAGTAGATACTGAAAAATCTATCCCCGTTATTGAGGAAAGGTTGGAGATATCAAAAAAGGAATCAATAGCAGAAGCAAAAGTGATAAAGGAACCAATAAAGGAAACTAAGACAGTTGAAATAGAGCTGATACACGAAGAGTTAATTATCGAAAGGAAAGCAGTGCAATTGGATAAGACAACAACGTCAGCAACAACTCCAACGACTACATCATCATCTGAAGAGATAATACAATCTAAAACAGAAATTAATATTCCATTGATGAGAGAAGATGTAGTAGTTTCAAAGAAGCCGTATGTAAAAGAAGAAATAGTGATAAAGAAAAAACCAGTAACTGAAACCAGAACGGTAACAGAACAAGTAACAAGTGAAAAAGTGAGCGTTAGAAACAGCATTGGAGAGGAAGTAGTAGAAGGCGTAAAAAAGCAGTAGTAGTGGTTGTGGGAAGAACTTTTTTATGAACATTAGTTAGAGTTGTAGCATCAATAAATATTTTAATTGAATTGATAAATTTATAGAACATGCCTAAGGGGTCTGTTCACTTAGCATTAAGCCTATATCTAAAGAGGTTCCATTTCATTTATGACACATTCAAAAGGAATAGAACGCCTTCAAAATATATCTGCTATGCACTACAGTTATACATTTCAGGTCTGTCATTAAGAAAGACATCTCAACGGTTGTAATTTGTTAAAAGGAATCATATTTCCATTTGGAATTGGATTCAATAATGGTACAAGCCAAATAAGATGTCACTACAGAAGAAAAGAATGGTATCAGAGTTCATAATCGACGAAACATTGCTTAAAGTGGGAGAGAATTATGTTTAGCTTTGGGTTGCAATCAATTGAGCCAATAGATATGATGATAGTACTTGGTATTCGCATTTCCTTTGAAAGAAAGAACTAGGCTTGTAGCTGAACGCTTTATACAAAAATTGGCTACAGAATATGGCAAACATCCTGTGCGTACTGATGGTGGCGGTACTTGGTATCCATCCGCAAGCCTGTAAATTCTTGGGATTGGACCATCATCATCTGCATTCGTCTTTTGAGAAAAGCATCATTGAACGAACAATCCAATACATAAAAGATAGAACTGAAAGTTTTGATGATTATTTTCCTTGTAGAAAAAATAAGTGTAGACTAATTAGAACATGTGATGCATTGGCTGAATCTGTTTATAGATATACATAATGAAATGATTCTTCAGAGAAGGGTTAAATGAACAGA
>DASSIM010000119.1:0-4601 GCA_035691865.1 Candidatus Nitrosopolaris sp.
ATATCTTCACCATCAGAACTAAAGCTATCTCCAGAACCGCTATCACCACCTTCTTCGCTGCCATAACATTCCTGTTGTAAGCGACTGGATGCATAAGAAGCCATTCTAGTAATGGATGGAAACTGAAATCCCATAAGAAAACCTGTGGGCAATAACAGGGCAAAAGCCAGAGCAATCCTCTCGGTCAATTGCCAAACTATTCCAGATTCAATGATCCCTTGCAGGAAAACAGAGTAAGCAAGCACTATTCCAACAAGTGGTGGTATAGTTATCATAACTGCCTTGTAAGGATTTTTTTGAAAAATCTTTCCACTCAAATATGCCCCTATTCCTGTAGAAAATAAGATCGAAAAAAGAATAACTGTCAAAGCCATGATTGGAGTACCAAGCAAGAGTAAGAATCTTTGAATGAAGGTGATTTCCAAAAATATGAAACCAAGTCCGATAAACATCGCAAAGACGATATGGAACCGTGACGATGAGGTTAGCCTAATCTTGTTGACCTTTGCATAATAGACCAATATTATGCCAAGTACTGCAGATACGCCAAGCACGGTTTCTATTAGCAATAACATTTGGCTTGGAACGAGTTGTGTCGCAAAAAAGAATGGAGAATCATCGGTAGGGGGTTTTAATTCAAAACCCAGTCTTTGAGGATCGTAACTTACTTGTAATATTTTTTGTTGTTGCTGATTATTATTGTTATTATTATTATTTCCCCCACTCGGTAGCAATCTGTCATAAGGTGGTTGGACATACCCTCCTGGCATTGAAATGACCTTAGCTTCGCTCTTGTTAACTCTCTCCTTTACCAAAGCAAGTTCTGGGGCAGTAAACGGGCTATTTTTTATCACTAGAAGAACTGGATAGAAAGTTCGCTGAGGATTCGGTCCAAATGTTAATCCAGGCCTATCTTCCACTATCAATATTTGTTTGCTAATATCTTGTTGATTGCTTGTCCCTTTTTCATACTCCCGCAATGCCTGCACTGCAAGAGGAATTAGCCTTGGTAATTCTGTACTCCAACGTACCATGACGAGCTTTCCGTTACCTCCATTTAAGTGACTCAGATACTGCTTGAATGCCTCGACTGTGTAAAGATAATTTTCTGAAAGTGCGTATCCCCCAGCTAGCTGAGCTGCCCAAGAGTCTACAAGTTTTATTACGATCGTATCGTACTTCGTATTTGTGGAACTGATAAATCGTCTGCCATCGTCGATAGATAATTGTACATCTTTACGGTTGTACAAATTTCCTGCTAAACTCCCACCATATTGTTTTACAGCAGATACTATCAGCGGATTCAATTCCACAGCTGTCACATTTTTTGAACCCGCCGACAATGCCACCAAAATATCCTCGCCGCCTCCGCTCCCGATAACTAAAGTCCTACTATTGTTCATATTTGACAGTTCATAAGGCATAAAATCCATGTATCCCTTTAACCACTGTCGATCAGAAAAAGAACCATTCCATTTCAATATTGGAGTAAGAGCATCGGCATCGATAAGTATTGAGGCTAGATCTCTGAAACCGGTCTTGCTAATATCACTCGTATGTTTGACGACATCGATCCTAGAAAAAGAATTCCATTTAGTTGATGCGTCATTGTAACCTGCGGGGTTTGCCAACAGATAGCGTAGCCCTTTACTGTCTCCCGGTTGGATTGCCAGGATGTTAGAGTGCAAATTGGCAGCTAATAAAACCGCAGAGACACAGAGTACAACGAATCCGTACGATACTAGTTTTTTTTCGGTTATAAATCGATATGAAGCTTCTTTGTTCTTTCGGTTGTATAATAAAGATCCATATGCAATAATCGGAGGTAATGTACCAAATACGCCGATTAGGAGTAACACAGATTCTGCGCCCAGTCCTCGTATAAGTGGATCTAGTACAAGCGTAGCTGCAGATGCTCCGGCCAAATCAATAAAGTATAATTTGGTTATCTGGCTGGGCATGGCAAGATAGATTAATGCCATTGAAAAACCTGCAAAAAGGAATGGAATTGATGATGCTAAGAAAAATAGATAGATAAAGGAGATGCTGGGGGGAATGATATGCCCTATAACAAATAAGAATACTGGCAGTGATATTGCAAACCCAATTGTCGACTGAATTATTTTCTTTGGTAACTCATCTCTTTTCATTTTATTCTTTGCGAGGTGCACCAGCAAGGCTCCGATTCCAAGGCCAAAAAACGCAACTGAGATAGCCATAAAGGCGTAGTTATACCAAAGTATGATTGAGAACATTCTAGTGAGCGTAAGTTCAAACAACAACACGCCCAGAGACATTATGAAAATAGACGCAAGAAGAAAGGCTAGGAATGAATTTGATAGCATCTCAGACCTAGCACTAGTACGTTTCATATAGGTATTTCCAGTGTAGAAAACTTGTTGCTGCATGATCGAAGTGCCCATATTTTGATCGATGTGTGGAACACGAAATTTTTTCTTTTTATTCAACACCGACTATAATACCGGCTTACTCCATTTCTCCCGTAACGAGCAGAATCAAAAAACTCTCAAAACACTCGTTGTATAGGAATTTCTCACCCTTTATTTGTAGCTGAATTCGGCTTTATGTCCGGTAACTAGTCTCGTTGCTAGGGCTTGTGCCCGTGTGGAGCTGGTGCGGAGTACCTCATAGCCTCTTAGAGCCACGTCACTTGAACCAGGCACGGGATTTGAGATCTTTTCTTCACATAAAGTGAAGAAAGATTTCAGATGCTATCATTAACCTGATTTTTTGACCTCTCGTGAATTTGTCCTAACAAATTGTTCTTACTCGTGGAATCTAGCATATCCCATCTGAATATTGAGCCGCCATTCACGAATTGAATTACGTTATACAAATCGATCTGTTGCGACGTGATGTTATTATTAATATGACTACTTTTAGCCGCAAGCCCATTGAGACGGTTAGCCGGCTACAACATAGTACGGCACTATACTGTGCTGCAAGAGCGAATGGAATAAGAATGTGCCTTTATATCTATGGCTTCTCAATCTATAGATGTTGTTTACTACCAGCACAAAGGATATACTCGTCTACTAATCGAATAAGGCAAGCAAATCCGTGAGTTCTTGAAGAAACTCTGCTAATCGCACGCATATCAGGATTGGATTTAACAATAGACAGTTATGACTACAACGCTTTCACGAGCCGCGTCATTTTGTCGAGGCTTATCTCGAAACCAAAACGGCTCTCTTCTTTTTTCATGTTTCTATACATGCTCATCATCAGCGGTAGATGTCTGACCATGTTCAATTTGTTTTTCATTTTTAGTCTCACAATTCTGTAGACATCATCATAGTAATCGAACTTCTTGAGTACCTTTTTTCTGTACTCCTTAAAGTCAAACCCCTTCCGCTTTGAGCCATCTAGTACTTCCAGGAAAATATCACAACATATCAGCGACGGAATTATTCCTTCTCCTAACATCGGGAAGACGCATCCTATCGATTCACCTACCCCTATCACATTCCCGGCATAAAATGGTTCCATTCGTCTAGGAGGAGCAAGACGTATTGGCCTTCCTATTTTCCTTGCAACGCGCGCCTCAGGATGTTCACAAAAAAACTCTTTGACTCCAGCGTACTTCTTGTCTATATCTCCAGCGCCTACGTAACCACGATTTTTGTCAAGAGGAAAATACCAAAAATATCCCCTCGCACCCTTATAACCGATAACATAGAATTCATCCATCCCTAGTACGTTTTCCACCAGATACTCATAGGCAGGAATTAGGAAATCTTCATCTGAGCGTGGAAGCAATGTTCGATGCATCCCTGTGCAGTCAATTACGTAATCATATTCATTGAAAGGAAAAGTCTGTTGTGTGCATTTAAAGCCATATGTGATCTTCAAATCTCTTAATAAATCGTGTTCCCATTTTTGTTTGTTATAAGTTACCAAACCTCTCAAATCCAAGAACTCTCTGACATGGTTCGGAAGATCCATCCTCAAAGTCTTCCCGACATGGAATATGTAGTGTTCGAAGTCGAGGCCTGCTCGGCTGGAGAACTTGATGAGCATGTTTCTCGACGCACCCCAAGCGCAAACAGCCCACTGGTTTTCCTTCCTTGAGGATTCGAATATTTCTACGTCATGTCCACGCTTGTGAAGCATGTGGCCTAGGTAACTTCCTGAAACGCCTGCTCCAACTACAGCAATCCTCATAAACTGATATTCAGTTATGTAAGTTTATTTATAATCCTTGTCGTCTTATATGACCCTGCTGCTACTCGCACTCAAATTCATCTATTTTTAGAGTCAGTTACCAATTACTAGTAACCCAGGTGTGACGTCAGTTAATTGGATTAGGTCAAAAAAGGTCTCCAAAAGAACTTTAATACGGGAAGTAGATCTACTACAATAATATTGTTGTAGAGAAGTTACGCGATAGTAATAAAGTGAAGAACCGTTCTTATCTTAGTTAATCTTTGTCGACAAGAGCTTTAATCTACAGTCAGTGGATTCAATATGCTAAGACTAGTGAAAATAGCCCAATAGCTATACTATCGCCTTGGATGAGAGGGAAGTATGTTACGAAATATAAGTCTAGAGTGGAACTTCAGTAGAAGAACTACTTATAC
>DASSIM010000120.1:0-36981 GCA_035691865.1 Candidatus Nitrosopolaris sp.
GTGAATTGTACCCATCACGATGTAGAATGTTATTTTTTGACGGAGGATAACAGATTGTCTTAGCAGAAGACATTAAATGATAAGCACTTCAGTACTATAGAACTTTCCCGTGAGTTCTGTCTTAACACTGAAGTGTTAATAATTTGACAATAGTCGGAAAATCCTCTTCAAAGATTAGCAACCAGATTGAGAGCATATCTGATGAATATGTTTCCTCTTGAGGTAAATATTGATATGCACATCGTTACGTCCTACAACGAACGTTTTTTTTAACGGCTCTTAATGCTTCATAATTATCATGACAAACAAACTATCTTCACTATCAATGCTTTTCATCCTCGATTCGGCTCCAGTGCAAACTCGCAAAGGCTGCAATTATTATATATAAAACATCTAACATATTATACCCAATTACTACAACATGTTAGATACGAACTTCTAAGAAATGATTCTTCTTGTTATGGAATAAAGAAACAGGAGAATTATTTTATGCTAAAGTTCCAGATATTATACGACATTGAATTCCATTTTCAATAATGGTTTGTCAAACCAGCGGCTTATCTATGCAGCGGCTATATGTAAAATCTGATTTTTACGAAGCTTTTTAAGTCAATATTACTTAAAAATGATAATTCGTGGCGGTTTCAGCATACCATCATCATAATATTACAACCATCGAATCTGGGTTCGTATATATTACTGTGTGGATTAAAGAGAATAAAGGCAATGAATGGGTGATGTTATAAATGCAATGTAAAAGCTGTAATACAACATTATATTATCATACTGCTGGCATGACGTGCCGTAATTGCGGGCTGAGTGTTGATCATGAATTGTTGCTACAACAGAAATGTGTTTCATGTGAACACCTTCTTGAAGAGTCTGAAAAGACAACAGGCATTTGTGTATTCTGCCAATACGATATAGTGAAAGGCAGTAAATAATAACTTCAAGCTCGATAGCCATGTAAATTATCGATATACCTGTTTTGTTATTTCTTGTTTATAAGAAAAGTAGATGATGAAAAGCTCTTTTGTTTTGCCTTGGACTATCTTTACCGCATAGTCCTGTCAATCAACTAAATAGCAATACTGGAATGAGGGATTGAGGCATACACCAACGATAGAATCACCGCCGACTAGCCTTCTTATTTACCTTGAATAAGTGCGCCGAAGATTCGTTGAACTTCGTAATATCCTCTCCAGTAAAATAACGGTTTTGTAGCCAACAAACGGCATTATCTACTTGCCACTTCGTTTCCATAGCATCTGAGCCGTCATCTTTGACATGTGGCTTTAGCCTCTTGGTCATCGTTTTCCTTTCCTCTCCTGTTAGTAAGTAAATGTATGTACTAATTAAGGTGGTAAGTGATGAACGGGTTAAGGTGTAAGAGAGGATTAAGGACGAGGCAAAAATATACCTACTTATCATATTTTTTTAGATCCTCGAAAGAGTTTAGTGAATGATCTATAATAATCATAAATGTGGGATATTCTGTGTTTTCTAGTAGAAAAAACGTAATTCTATGTCACAAGATAAATTCATGAACAGAACGTGAAGTGGGTTACTTATATGAATAACTTAATTAGAGCTTTATATGAGCAGGAAACATCGGACAACTGTTAGCTGTAAGAGATTCATGTTGGGTCAAAGTTCCTCTCCTGGAATTTTCATTAATCTTTTGTAGGCACCAGCTATCAATCAGTTATCATAACTTAGGTTCGGGATTTGGTTAGATCCTCGGTATTTATTAAAGAATGGTTACCACTAAGCATAGTGGGAGCATTATCACTCAATGTGTCTATGTGAGAAATGATAGTGGCAATTGCTCTTGTCGGAGTCTTGATATTCAGTGGATTTTTTCTGTGATCATTCTGGAAGGGAGAACGAGAAGAAGGATTTTGACCTGAGAAGCATCCAAAAAATGATACTGTGCTTAGGCTCAACCACCCACTTGTATGCAAATGTACTATATTATCGAGTTTTTTTCAGCAACCATGGCGAGATTCGAGTTCATACGGTCATTACATCGTATATATTTAACCAATTAGAAGAGTGAATACACATTGTCTACAGAACTAAAAAAACTCCTTCAAACCACATTTTGGTTTTTGAGGCGAAATGATTCGGATATGATCAATTATTATAATTTTTTGGCACCATATTTTCTACGTGCAACTGGGAATAATATGTTAAATTTTGGCTACTGGACAGATACCACCCAAAATCCTATGGAAGCACAAAATGAATTATGCAAATTAGTTGGAAAGGTTGCAGAATTGGACTTGGCGAAGAATTTGGTAGACATAGGAAGCGGATTCTCAGAACCAGCAATTCTTTGGAAATCAGCTCATAGTTCGTTAAATATAGTCTGTGTGAATATTAATTTTTTGCAACAAAAAGTTGCTTCAGAGTTGATGAGGCATAGAAGTAAGAATAATATTGTAAATTCTAAAATATCTCAACAATCACTATTGTCATCATCCCATGACAACAACCTTACTAATACTATCGAGATTATTTCGCTAGTGAATGCTACCGCCAAAATCTTACCATTTAGAGATAAATGCATGGATCGAATAATTGCTTTAGAATCTGCACAACACTTCAAACCATTGCTGCAATTTATCCAAGAATCAAGGAGAATTTTAGAATATGGTGGCCTACTAGTTATTGCCATACCTGTTATGAATCTATCCAAATACTATTCAGTATTAACACCAACGATACAGGAGGTCATGAACCTTGGAATCCTTTCATTAATGTGGGCATCAGAGCATTATGAATTGAAAAATATAGAATCGATGATCAACAAAGTAGGATTTGAAATTATTGATATTCATTGCATAGGGTCTCATGTTTACGAGCCATTGGCAAATTACTATATACAAAATAGAACGGTGATCAAAAACTTGATGTTGAAAGACGGGATCTCTACAGTATTATCATCTTATTTTCTTAATTTATCTTATGACTTATTTGAAAAAATTGTCTATAAATCAGCATTGAAATTGAAAGCAGCGTATCAAGAAGGGATTATAGATTATGTTCTCATAAAGGCAAGGTTGGTACAGTAATACTTTCGTTGCTGGAACGATAAACTGTCAGGGCAACGACGAACCTTAATTGATGATATTGAGATATCAATATGTGTATCACTTGCGAACTAATTTTTTTTGCTTGTCCGTTGACGCTTCTAGGGGGGCTATCAAGTGAGTATCCAGTACAACAATTGATACTTGAAATCGGATATTCTCTCTAAAAAGCGATTATATCTGAACGAGAACCTCTATTTTACAAGTCTAAGAAAAGTGACACGTGTTGGCCACGACTGGTGTTTGTGTAGTACAACTGTCTAAATATCATTTACTTCTACAACAGGTGTTTTTACAGATCTTGTAACATTTGTTAGAGAATCGTACCTAATACTATATTATGCTCGCCGCTTCTCCTTTATTGACACACTTTTGGTAAACAGCGGGAACCCTAAGAAAAAAGCTAAATCGCTCTCTAATACCAAAAGAGATAAGACAGAATCGGAAGTTTACGACTATTTTTTGTCAACAGAATTATGCACCGAAGATGAAGCATAACAGATTTTAACATAAATATAACCTCAGATAAATAAAGACTTTTGCTTATCAGCAATTTACATTTTAACAATCTTCAATTTTATAAAAAGCATATAACTCGAATGTCAGCTAACGAATACCAATGTCTAGAATATTTTTATTACAAAGTGTATATAATAGGCCATTTTGGAAAGTCCTTACTGATCCAAAAAGTAGCTTTTTACTAGAAGTGATAGAAATATTCTGTTTGGAATTGTGATGGTAGGTGAATGCTTGCTGCAATCAGTCGTATGTTTTAGTGTTTTTTTCAAGTAAATTCAAACTCCATTGTGTTAGCAAGGATGTCCCTTGTTATCAAAAATTGAAATAAATCCACTTCTTATATACAGTTTTTGGGTAAGAGAACAAGATCAGCAGGAAATATTATTCCATATATTAATAGAAATTCTAATCTAAATGAAGAAAAAGAAAGATGATGAGTAGAGAATACGAGAAATTGAAACTAACCTTTAGAAATGCACCACATCATCTATATCCCCTCATAGAGAACAAAGAATGTCCTGCATCGTCACTTAAGCTATTTGGATATCCTCTGATTGTTAGAAATATAATGATGGCTCAAAAATTTATGAGTGTTGATACAATTTGTTTGCCTGATGAATTTTCGGATGCTTCGAGATTAATTCAAGATTATTTTCCAACGATTAATCTAAATGAATTTTGTGATGATAATCAGGGATTTGAAAAATATGCCAGCACCATCAGTGCACCTGCTCCTCTTAATTATCATCTTGCTACGCCGGTCCTAGGTCAACATAGCAATTTTGAAATACCTATAAATTCGCTAATCCACAATTCTTCTTATTCTTGTTTGTCTCATACTGTTAATCACAATAATGATAGCAATAATGATCTTGTTGTTGACGTTCTTACTTATCCCTGGGATTTTCTGAAAGCAGTTCAAGATGTTTTACACAATGAAATAACACATACTGTAATATCCCCAATGGCAACAGTAGCTAAATCAAGTATTATTAATGGACCATGCATAATAGAAGATGATGTCATAATAGATGATTTTTGCAAGATTGTAGGTCCTCTCTATATTGGGAGTGGCAGTTTCATTGGTATGAGTTCTCTTATAAGAAAATCTATGATGGGTATCAATACAAGAATTGGATTTAATTGCGAAGTCGCTAAGACATATTTTGAAGGTCATGACAGAATTGCACATCAAAATGTAATACTGGATAGCATAATTGGCAGAAATGTTTGGTTTGGCGGATATTCGGGAACAGCCAATGTTTTACTTGATCGAAAAAACGTAAGATATCGAATTGATGATAATTTGGTAGATACTGGAACCGACCACTTTGGAGCAGTAGTTGGTAATAATTGTACTGTCGGGGCTTCTGTTATTATATTACCCGGCAGACAAGTTCAGCCAAATACTATAATTCAAGCTGGAACTATTGTTGGGAAGAAGGTTACTCAATGAAAGGAGTAATTGATGAAATGAGGGCAATCTAGTGGTGCCGAATTCTACATTCACCTTCGAAGTCTAAAATTGAAGGACTTGGAGCGACAGAAACAAGTCGCACGAAGGTTGCCCTGATTTCTGCTCGCTCGCAGGGTCATAATATGAAACGATCAAAAGGGGGATCATCATATGGAGACATGTGTGACAGTTCTTCAGCAAATTACATTTGCGAGGGCAAGTGCATGACTCCGCTCTCTATAGTACAACAAAAATTTCACGTTATAAATTAGGAGAGCAACCGCCACTTGTAGAGTCCCAGCAAGAGTACCAAAATATGCAAAACAGTGGTCGAAATTATTTCTATCAAATTAGCGCTCGGCTTAGGCGTGGTCAAACTAGGGAGTTTGGCAAGAAATCGACTAATGTCGAGGTAGTGTAAAGTATGATTTGCTAAAGGGGGAGGGGAAAGTTGAGCATATGATATATCTTTGTCAGTCCTAATATTTTATTTAGTTAATCTTTCTTTTTCCTTTCTCCCCTTCCCGAATGAGCCTTCTTATCATGGACGCTTAACCTCTCTTTATCATCAAATTCCATAGTACAGTGCTTACATTTAGCAATAGTTTTGCTACCATTGTCCTTTGTTTTCTCTTTTTTATTGAGGAAAAACATATTCAGTGGGGTCTCCCGCGGTACCCATATTCAAAGCTTCATCTATTAGACATTATCCATGTTTAAATGTAGTCCTAAATAATAAATTGAAACATTATTTATATATCATGCTTTAATTTGTTGAATTTTGAAAATATTTTGGAACATTCTGAAAATCCAGGAAAGTCAAATTCTCAAGTTACAGGAGGGAACTAGTTTAGTTGATATATTTTATCTATTCAGCACAAACATGTAACACTTGATATGTACTTATGTTTAGATAATATTGTTTTCATCGTTCCGGGACTATATACGAATCTTTTAATACACTCATCGCATTACACGTTTCATGGTAGAGCATGAAAACTCAATGTGCTATTTGCGGATCAAAGTTCGCAATTAGGCAGTGTTATTTTTGTCAAAGCAAAATTTGTACGTCGTGTATCGTCCCAGAAGATGTCACTGGTAATTCTACTACTACAAAATGCATCACATGCGATCGAAGAAAAATAAATAAAATTAGCATAGTTTCAGTTCTAAATCGAAATAAGGTTATTCTAGGTGTGCTGGCTGGTTTCTGGATATATACAGTTTTTCCACTACCTTTTTTACAGCTTTTTGGAATCAAAATTGATCCAACATCGTTTCAGCCTATTCTGATCGCAACCGCAGTTATGACCATTCCATTCATATTCATGTTTGTTGCTTGGCAGAAAAGATCGCCAAACAACAGTCAATCTACAACCAGTAAATAGTGTCAAATTATCAAATTATCAAATTATATAAAAGCTCACTTGGTGTTGCTTCTTTTTCAATCGACGACGATACGATCTTTAATCTCGCATATAATCTCCCCTTCCTATAACACCAACAACTAAATCTAATGATTATATAGTGTTATATGCCTAGTTATTGGGAAGATAATATGAAGTTAACACGTGAACATTTTTTTATATTGGCCGTAATTGTGGCAACATTAATTATAATTGAAGTGTCGCCTTATCTAATACCCCACTGACCTAGCCTCGATTGTTTTCAATATTTACTACGAATTCTCCTCGAGGCACAGGGCAATATACAGTAACGGAGCTACATTTAGCTTCAGTGCTGGGTCGTTAATTATTTTTCCAGTACCCGGTATGCCGATGGTGAGGGTTTGAAGCCTTATAACAGTTCATTCCATTATGGCAAATCGTAGGCAGCTGTTACTATCAAATCAAATGCGTCTTACGCATGTGCACTCGATTATGTTAAGTGTCAGAGTCCAAATCGTCGAGGTTGCACAAAGGAGGTACTCACAAGAAGTTTGCCATCCTGTGTCAAATAAATTCCAAGCTGCTCGAAGCAGGTTAGCCAGATCTATCCGCATTGCTTGCTTTTGAATGAGTATATCAATATGGCATTAAGCAGAGTGGAAGACATTCTATACAAATAAATTGAATTCATTGAATTTATTATATAAATTGTTATCCGCATTAATTATTTTCTGGGGATCTTCGTCGCCTAGGCGACGACTAGGGTAGATGTTTGACCTTTGCCAGTATGAACACTATATCATCGACCTTGTGTGAGGCTGATCGAGTTCAAGATGTCTGCTCCTCTAGATCAATTTCGTGAAACAGGAGTTCAATCGCTTAAATAACACTAGCTCCTTCTTGTTGTTGAAGGAAATGCCAGCAGCAAATGAATCTCCCACTAATCCTTCAGATCAATCTAGTAATGCTGCTGTGACTGATGAAGTATCTTTCATTAGATCGCAAAATTGTTGTGTTTGTTTTGTTGATATAGTCGAGTCTACAAAAATTACTTCAAGTATCAATAATCCAGACAAAGTTAGGAAATACTATGGGATTTTCCTTAACACGATGGCGGCAATAGCGAAAAACTTTGGAGCCAGAGTAATAAAAAATGTTGGCGATTGTTTGATCTTTTATTATCCTAAAACATCGGATTCTTCTAACAAGTCTTCGTTTACAGACGTGATCGAATGTTGTATAACGATGATAGAAGCTCGTGATACAATTAACGAAAAGTTGCATGAAGAAGGATTACCCTCTCTTAGCTATAGAATCAGCGCTGATTATGGTAGAGTAGAAGTTGCTAGATCAACTACATCTCAAAGCGATGATTTGTTCGGTCCCACTATGAACATGTGTGCAAAGATAAATTCGAAAGCATCACCAAATGGGTTAGTGATAGGTGAAGGCTTGCATAATGTCATACGATCCTTCTCTTTGCTTACTTCCATTGGAGAAAAACGTTACCGTTTCGAGGAGATTTTAAGATCGGAAGACCAGCAAGAGGGATTTAACAGTTATCCTGTATTCTGTTTGCAACGTGATGATAGGAGTACTTTTAGCCAGTCTGAGAGCAAACAAGATGTAAAACAGACTCCAACTATATTGTTAGTTGACGACGAAGAAGACATTCTCTATACCTTCAAGACAGGCTTAGCTTCTGAAGGCTTTAATGTTGAAGCATTTGCTGATCCTATGGAAGCATTGACACACTTTGTGACGGTAAATCCGTCTCACTATGATTTGGCTATTTTAGATATAAGAATGCCTGGTCTAAACGGATTACAGCTATATTACAGATTGAAGGCAATTAACAGAAATATCAAGATTCTCTTTGTATCTGCATTAGATGCAGTACCGGAGCTTTTAAGCATATTACCTGATGTAAAGACCTCAGATGATATTATAAAAAAACCTATTACGATTGGTAATTTTGTAAGTGCTGTAAACACAGCTCTTGCTTAGGATTAAAGTCAAGAACGGTTAATTATCGAGTTGTTGTTTTTAGCAATAAGATGGGATTTATAATTAGTTGGTTCTCCCAACCACGTGCGGTTGATCATCAGCATGATATAAAATTGCACCTTAGCAAACTAACATGATTTATGTTAGTCCTTTTGATCTCGATCGTGTGGAAGACGAGCAACTTGTCAACAAGTGGTAATCATTGAAATCCCTGCTCACCCAACCATTGATATTGTATGTTTACACAATGTATTCCCCTTTGGATGTCGAAGAGCGAACTAAAAAATGTGTGTTTAGTCAATCCATCAAAATAAATTATTTTAGTTATGTCAATCCGTTCTATTTCCTCTACACTTGGATGTATGTTATACATTACATTCAGTTGATTCAAGGCATATTCTAAGTTCCAGAAGAACTTTTTGCCTTCTTTGCTCAGATACAATTGCATTCTTTGGTCTATCTCAGGAAAACCCATATATGTTACTAAAGTAACACTATCGATCTTTCGTTTGTCTATGATTATACTCATGTTTGGATTTTGTATTTGAAAATGGAAATCTGTATTTGTGTCCTGAACTTGACTGGCTTGAAATCCTTCCTCAGTTAGCCACTTCTTTATCTTCTTAGCAATTTCCTTTTTCTTGCGACTTCCACTGGTTCTTGGCAATAGGAATCCACCTTTTTGTTTATTGACAGTGGTGTATTTAAGGGATCTATCCAAATGGTTCTACATTAGTCTGGAGACAGCATTCTTATTTATGCCTCGTCATCATCATCAAAAAAATAGTACAGGATTCAGTATATGAATATTGGAATGAGGATGTTTTTAACGATCATGTGCGTGAATTCCAAGAAAAACAAGTCGATGCAGTAACTAGAAAAAGCTTAAAACCAATCGAAACATAACTCTTAAGCGGAATGACTGGCCAGACTCATTTGACCCTTGATTGCTGTTACCTTGTATTTGGATTCATCACCCATCATTTCATTCATGGGTCAAGGAGGGCCATAACACAAACCTAGCAAGAAGATTTTGATTGCGTTGCAACGATTTCTACGATTTCATCTTTTGTGCTGGCCTAGGTCATTATGGTCAGCTAGGGTTCTGGCGGATGCCTCTATTCTTCGTGTTATCAAAGGTGGTACTTCTTCGTGGGGCCGGGGCATCATTCTCGTGCCCTGGATGTGATCTAATATGACTCCAGTGTTCTGAATTTGTGATTGCACTTTTGCAAACAGGGCAGTTTCCATAACCACATTTGTGATATCCTATGAAGAGGGGATGAATTTGCAGATTACATTTAACGCATTTATTTTCCAAAGAATATTTTTCAACTTTCTTTATGGCTATGTACTATTAGGATGTATCGATCACTTCACTCAGGAAGGGATTTTTATCACATAAAAGATCGAAGAAATTAATTCTGTATGCTATTTACTTTTTAGTTGATCATTGGTACTCCTTCTGCCTACACTTCTTTTATCTACATGTCTTGGCGGAGTGGATTGTTATTCATTACTTCCAATATTCTGAATTGGTCTTCAGGTGTTAATTAGAACACTTTTGTTTATATTGACCCAAAAATGCTCACATAGCGAAACTCAAGAGATTATAACCGCTTTTGCGAATCTATCTGATACATCGATGACTTTCACCTTATGCTTGTTCCCAACATTTGCATTCTCTACAAAAACTACAAAACCCTGTACTCTTGCAATTCCATCTCCCTTTGTACTGATTTCTATAATGTCTACTTCATATTCCTTGTCTACCTCGACTGGTTTTGGAGCAGTAGTATTATCGAAGCCTCTGCCACCACCGCCACCATAACTCATGTAAAGGTTATTGGTTGTCGTCCTAATATAAACGGGTTATACCGGTGAACATAAAAAGGAGCTTTCAGCCCAATTCGCTTGAAAGGTACTATAGGCAGCTTACAACCCCGTATATGTGATGTAACTAGATAACGCCAAGTGTTTTACCACAAATTCAGAATTTGTTGATCATTCTACATTATTTTTTCGTCCAAAATAGCATTCAGTACGAATGGTCATTATCCTTGTGTTTCCTCATTTCCTTGCTGCTTTGAAAGTTTTTACTGCATACGTTACAGACTCGCAATCTTTCCCAACGTTTCCGAATTTCGTCTACTTCTGTAGTCATGATTGGTAATACTACCCAAGCCGCTTGCGCAGCGAATCGAATAGGTGGCAAAACAAAAAAAATCTAGAGAAATTTAATATTTTAATCATTACGAAATCATGTATTATCGGATCGTAGAAGGCAGAATGCTTCAGCATGGCAATCATAAACATATGGTGGAGGGTTTCTTGTTGGACCGTTAAAAATATGGGAGCTACTTACAGGGGGTGGGAGGGAAGGCGGCAACAAGAAAATTTTGAAACAATTTAAAGGGATGGAAGACGATCAGGAAAAAGCTTCAGGTGACAAGGTTCTATTAGCTAAATAATGTAATATAATGACGAAACAGTACGTCATTGTGAATTTACGAGAGAGGGATGTCTCTTACTAAAACGAACAGTCAAAGGCTAAATCAAATTCTGTCAAATGGAAATCCGACTAGCTAAGGAAGTTGAGGATTGGGATATCGCGAATAAGGAGCAAATTCTAGAGCTGTCGCGACATACGAAGAATTAATCAATACCAGTTGCTAGTACCAAGATTGACATGGGGAGTTGATGTGTCATCAGGTACTAGTTTTTGGATTAGTCAAACCTAAACCTGAAGAAAAAGCGTACACCATTCGAGTGATATAGTTAAGTGAAATGGCTGACTGAGCGATTGACAAGACCCCTTTCGATTCATTTATCTCATTCCTGGGTCAAGGAGGACCAAAACACGAACCTGGCCACGAGATCTAGATGACTTCCAGCTAGGAGATGCATCTTATATAAAATCTCCCTTTCGTTTGATTCTTCCTAGTTCGTCATCATAACTTTTCATAGCATTCATTTTGGTCTCTTCTATTTGATCATCTGTTAGACCGTGAGTAGATTGACATTCATATATCAAAGCACATCCTACTTCATGTATTGCAGAAAGTGTTGAAACTTTGAGCTTTTCCCATTCACTTCCTTAAAACTTGAAGCATCATTTCTCTTTTAATATTATCATCCTGCTCTAACATTCTACTCCTTTACTCTTTTACTACTTTTTTAGTTAAGAATCACCCATTGCTACAACGAGGGAAATCATATTGACTTAAATAATATAGGTGACTGAGGAGTAGAAACCGCCAACAAGTTAGTATAACCGCTATAAGTAGGTGAATAGGTCCTTCAGTCCAATGTAATGATTTAGAGTATGATCGCTAATTTTATATAATTAGAACCCCTAAAGATATATCGTCTTTGAAAGGACTTCCAGGAATAAAGCGAAAATCTCTAGGGTTCTAGAGTTCCTTATGCCCACCTTGGATTGAATAGTTTATAATCTGAAAAACCTATATGCTCACTCGAATTCTAGCTCCTCCATTTATCTCGATTAATTTTAATCTCAAATGATTAGTCTAATATTTATCGTTTCTAACACATGCAGCGACCCTATTTCCTACTGGCATTACTCTTGAGAATATGTTGGCGGGACATGGTTGACAGTCGGAGAGCAATTGAAATTCCTAGGGCCATGAAGGTTTAGGATTTATTGTAAAGAATAACATATTAGTTTTGATCAGAAAATTATGGAATTGCTGGAAGAATAAGAAGAGGTCCGAAATATCATCCGATCCTCAAGACACTCTCTTCGTGGCATCAACTTAAATTTGACTCATAATATTCAGTATACATAAATTGCGCCTTATGATGATTGGTGTCGATGCCTTAATAAAAGCTGATGCAACCGTCATGTCCTAATGCTATTGAGCATTGTCTCCTAACCACTCATGAAAGGCAAGCAAAGCGATTATTAGCTTGCTGGCAGCATGCTATTATTATCCCCTTAGCTCCACCCGCTTTTATTCCTGGTATTCCTACAACCACAATTACTATACTTTGCTGAAGTTTTCACGACGGCTGGTTTCGTATATCTAATCGTATTGATCGTGTTAATTCTTAGGCTGTCTCTCCCTTACGGTACGAAGAAAAAACTGAAAATATCTGATATAAGTTGTTAACGGCTAAAACGAGAAGCTGATCGAAGTTAATGCTCCTCAAGTAGTAGTCTGATATTTGGTAAATTATCATTCGTCTTTAAGCCAAGTTTGGATTATTGTGGTTGGCAAACGCCTATCTGCAAGTGTTGTTATCCCAGTCCACTATCCCTACTAAAAAAAAGAATATAACTTGCTCAGCTCTGAAATTTGAAGATGAAGTCCAAAACAGAATACCTTACTTTCAATACCAACACGAGACGCGCATTCCTCAACATAACTCCAGATGTTAGAAGGATTGTCGAAGGTAGCAAAATTAAAGAAGGTCTGTGCTTGGTAAATGCGATGCATATTACAGCTAGCGTTTTCATAAATGATAATGAGAGTGGTTTGCATGAAGATTTTGATAGATGGCTTGAAAAATTAGCACCACATGCTCCTACTGAACAATATAAACACAATGAGACAGGTGAAGATAATGCTGATGCACACCTGAAGCGCCAGATTATCGGGCGAGAAGTGGTTGTAGGCATTACAAATGGAATACTAGACTTTGGTCCATGGGAGCAGATATTTTACGGCGAATTTGACGGCCGAAGGGATAAAAAGGTACTAGTGAAGGTAATTGGCGAATAGAGTTAGAAACTACGTATCGTCTGCAGCCACTACGGCAGTTTTGTTATCTTGCCTCACACATATACAGTATTATACCTTGAATAGAAAAGAGAGATAAGATGTTAAAAGATAGTCCTTCTAGTGACGAACACGTAATTATTTGTAGTGAATGCGGAAGAGAATTGATAGTTAAGGACATTGTTAACAACGGAGTAGCCTTTCTAAGTCATCTGAAGATAGATCATGGTATAACATATATTCCACAGCGCATGACTGAAATGAAAACTGAAAGAAAAAGAAGCACTGAGAAGCTAATTTACAAAACAGACAATGACTAAAGATAAAAAGTCGAAAAAGGCATAAATTATACATTTATCCCCAGTTAACGGAATTGACAATAGCTACTTTGAGTACCAGGAATTTCTCGCTAATTTTCAGTCCACGCTTCATATCATGTTAATAAAAATAATTTCTTAGTAGACGGCTTGTAACATGCGATCAACTTCTTCTTCTTGGACATCAAAAAAATCAAATGCAGAGCTAACAAGTTTGCTATTAGTACCGTCATATCTTTTTTGGTTTCCTCTTGCCCTAACAAGTGTGTCTGAAATCTGTGTTAACAATACTTGTGCAAAATGATTCCACTCTTGCAAATGTTTGTCAGATCTTAAAGAAGCTAAGATAGTAGCTAATTTTGCAAATGATGCGATTATAAGTACTCTGTATTTCTGAAGGTCTTTTTTATAAGGATTACTATCAGGGATTGACCGAATTTCAGAGCACACGATGTGTTGGTATTCGTCCAAATTCTTTGCAATTGAAGTGGTGCTGCCAATACCGGCCATACTGTTTCTCAGGAACCTCACATTCACTGCTACACCTTCAAAAAGACCATCTATTCTGTCAATGATCAGATCCTGTGATGTTATGCCGTCCTTGGATAATAATTTATGGCATTTTATATCGTTAATAATGTACCTATTAATAATTCGAAAATAATGACTATTGAGAGTAATAATAATAATAGATTCTTGCTCCACATATATACATAGCTCCACTTGTTTGAATTCGGCTATTCATCTCCATTCGGTTAAAGAAGATGTGACAATGTCTTTCATTGCCTCATCAAAATCTGCTTCCCTACGTACTACAATTCCTATGCTACTTGTAGGATAGTAGAAGACCTGCGTAATGGTCTTTCTTCCTTGAGTAGAACCATTAACCTCTTACAACCAACTCAAATTCAACTATTCGATATATAATATACTTTAATCGAAATTATTGAGTGTATGCATCTGTTGTTTTTGTTCTTTCGCAAGAATATTAACACCTCATAAGCTTTAGGATAGAGGTGACATAGTACGCGAGAAGGTGAAGGAGAGCCTTATAAGGTAGCATGAAATATTATAATATATTCGAGAAATGACTATAAATTCAAATTCTAGAAGGTCAAGTTCAACAAGCTTTACTGAAAGTGGTGGGGGGATTGGACTACCGAAAGAGGATAAAGCAGGCTTAGAAGATAATTTTCATGAGTTTATTAATAAGAGGAAATTCAGATTTCGTGGGAAATATAATATTAATATCCTGGACTTGGAACATGAGATTAGTAAATGGAATAAAACGTACACTTCCTTTCTATATCATGCCAGCATTAATCCTGAAATAATATATGAAGGGGCATCTGAAATATATGAGGAAGGCAGATTATTCCAAAAGCAAATAAGAGATATTGCAGAAAAGATAGTTCATGATGAAGAATTAAAGTTGCTAAAGTAAAGTCAATACTAGATAATAAGAAACTTAGTTGAATTATTTTCTATTTGTATCACTTTTGATGCATCATTAGATTAGTAGTGCTGCGGCTATTCTTGCTCTTGCTTTAGTGTACGACTAAAGATTATCTTCATCTTTTTGGATAGCATAACCTATCCATTATCATACTGGTAAATGTTTCGGAACAGCGGAACTGTATTTTAACATTTACATTGACCGCTATCTTGTAATAGTTTTCTTAATAACGCCTACATCTGCCCAGATAGGCCAAGTACGAACTGGCGAGTAGAAGATTGTAAATATCCGTTTGTTGGTGTCAACTCTCGTCATATGATTTTACTTTTCTATCAATAAGATTAGTCCTTTTTTGATATTCCGATAATGATATTATGTGACTGATTTTCAAGCCGATGTGCTGAAAACTTGCGATGACATTTAAGTTAATTGCAAATTGGTCCTACTTTTGATCAAATACGTACATGTGAACAAAAGAATTGAATCCGGTTAACTGGTGATAGAATATCGTACTCCACTAACTCGATAGCATGGATTACCGACCTGAGGATTGTATTCGGAGGCGATGGATTCAGACTTCATGAAAACGTTATCTATAATCAACGCGCTTATAGCTACCAATTTAAACAACTATATTAGCAACATAGTCATCTTATACTAGTACAGACGATGAAGAACAAGAAGATGAATGACTCGATTGTTGATGTTTGCGACAAAATGTGTAGCTTGTGGCATTTCTGGTGCTAGCGTTGAGTTGGAAACCTCTGTTATGGGAGCTAACACTTGCATATGAGGATATAATAACGACTCGAGAATGAATATGTCAAAGACGATTTATATTGATTGGTCTGAGGTTTTTTGAACGAGTCAACTAAAGTAGTACTTGTAACATACCCTGATGACTTTAGGTTAGATGAAGGCAAAAGTTTGGTAGAGTCATCAGGAACAACAATAATAGACAGCTACAAAATTGTAAAGATTTTTACCCAAAAGTATCTGAATCACTCAGAATATGGTCTTGGAGCTGGTAAAGCTGAGGAGATCAAGGAATTTGTAAAACAATCCAAAGTTGGCAAGATTATCGTTGACGAACATTTGACGTCAAAACAGATACATAACCTAGAGAAATTGACCGGGGTACCAGTAATAGACAGGGAGAGGCTAATACTGGACATATTTTACTCGAGAGCCACCACGACTGAGGCAAAATTGCAAATTCAACTTGCTGAAATCAAATACGAAATGCCTCGTGTTCGAGAGAATGCAAAGCTGACTCCAGGAAGCACCGAGAGAGCAGGAAAGGGTGGTATGGGTGAATACACCGTTGATGTAAAATTTCGTGATCTGAAAAGGCAGATGTCGTTTATCAAAGAAAAATTACGATATGCAAGTCGAAAACGTAATCTTTACCTTCAACAAAGATTGAAAACTGGAATGCCGGTCGTTTCCCTGCTTGGTTACACCAGCTCAGGAAAGACCACATTATTCAATCTTCTCACACACGAGCAAAAGGAAATATCAAGTAGTTTGTTCACAACACTCTCTACAACAACAAGGTCATTAAAAATTAATGATACCGGATTGACGGTGTTGCTTACAGATACAGTCGGTTTTATTAGCAGGCTTCCTACCTATATGATTGAGGCATTTAAATCGACTTTAGAAGAATCTCTTGCTGCTGATCTGATTTTTCTTTTGATAGATTGCTCGGAGAAAATTGAAGATATTAGAATAAAGTATTCAAGTTGTTGGAATATATTAGACGAATTAAATGTTGAGAAATCTAAAGTTTTCGTAATTTTAAGCAAATCAGACAATGTACCGCAGGAAAGACTCAACGAAATTGCAAATGATTTACAGATATTAAATCCCCTGATTGTCTCATCCAAAACAGGATATGGAATTCGCAAACTCAAGGCGATGATAGCGAGTAATATTGTAAAACTGACAATGCCTAAAAGCAAGGAGTACGACTAGTATGCGGCTTGCATGTCCGTTTCTGATCTAAAAGGAATGATAATATTGGTGACTGCCGCCACAGCAGCACTGCTATTACCAAGTTCTATAGGGATTTTCGGTGCTGTCCGAGCAATACATTTTGTGTGCTTGTAATGTTTTGCGCTACTACTGCTAACGCTAAATTAACTTGAGAATGATTTTAAATGATATCTTTACGTGTTCTTTGATGTATCTGTCATATTGTAATGCTATCACAACCTCTTGACTAAGTTTCCGAGATATAAGCACCTATAAACTGGTTTTTATATTCACTTAACCTGCGTCTTGTCATACTCCTACGGTAATTCTTGGTGTAAGATCAAGAGAAAAGTGTGAATTCGGTGTAATATGAGAGGTTACTCTGAGGAGGATAGGAGGGATGAGGGTATGGTATTCGGCTTAGTGGAGAGTGAAGACTAGTCATAAAATGGAATGAATAAGCCATAACAAGTAACTCATACACTATAAAAATGCGAATAAGATACTTTTACATGTGCGCTGCTCTGCCAAGGAATGGAGTATATAAAGAGATCACTCTAAAGACTTGAGACACTAACACCGTTTTTATTTGCAGATCTTAACATCATTAAAGGTTAAATTATCCGTAGCTGTACAAAATTTATCACGATTAAGGTTTTTAGAATTGAGCGACCTACTACATGAAGAAGAGATCGGACAATGGAGAAGGACGCATTATTCGTCGGAAATCAACTCATCGCTTGAAGATCGGGAAGTAATAATTATGGGATGGGTTTCGAGTAAGCGTGACCATGGTAACATCCAGTTTATTATCATAAGAGACAGGTACGGAGACATCCAAGTTATGGCGAAGAAGAATGAATGTTCAAAGCAATTATTTGAGCAACTCCAACTAATAAAAGAACACACTTCGCTCGGTATTCGGGGGACGGTTAGACCTCAAGAAAAAGTGCCTAGCGGCGTGGAGATCATCCCATTAGAGCTGAAGGTCTTTTCTATTGCTAGAAAAGCAGCTCCATTTATGATGCAAAGTAAGACACCTATAGGTATTGATACCAGATTGGATTTGAGGGCAATAGATCTACGTAGAAATATTCTTCAGAGTATTTTTCATATTCGTTATACCGTATTGAACGCGAGCAGAGAGTTCCTGGCGAGACAAGGGTTTATCGAAGTGAACACTCCAAAAATGATTGCTACTGCTACAGAAGGTGGTGCAGCATTGTTTCCAATATTTTATTACGACAGAGAAGCATTCCTGGCACAAAGTCCTCAGTTGTACAAGGAGCAATTGACTATGGCTTTTGAAAATGTGTTTGAGATAGGCCCGATATTTAGAGCCGAACCGTCACGCACTAATAGACATCTTTCTGAGGCGATATCTATTGATGTGGAGAAGGCGTTTGTAGATTACAACGATGTAATGAGTTTGCTTGAGAGAATGATACTGCATATTCTTGATTCAGTTAAAGAAAAGAACAAAAATGATCTTGCTTACCTAGAGTTTCAATTGCCAAATATCGAATTGCCATTCGCTAGATATTCTTATTCTGATCTTATAGAACAGCTACGGGGAGCTGGAGAGCGCGTTCGATGGGGTGATGATCTCTCACCTCAGGCAATGAAAAACTTGCCGGATGACCGGATGAATGGCTTTTATTTTATTACAGATTGGCCCACATCTATAAAACCTTTTTATGTAAAGCCAAAGCTCATGCCAGAGACTGGTGGGGTCTCTGAATCTTTTGACCTAATGTACGGACCGTTAGAAATATCGTCGGGCAGTACAAGAGTAAACAGGAAGGATGAATTATTGGAAAGAATGAAAAAACAGGGATTAAAGATACAAGCTTTTGATTACCATCTGAAAGTTTTTGATTATGGAGTGCCACCACACGCAGGATTTGGCGTTGGTCTGGAACGTTTGATGATGGCTATTACGAAGATTGATAATATTCGAGATGCTTCTCTGTACCCACGCGATATAGACAGGTTAACCCCCTAAGATACGAGAGAAAAGTATTGGGCAGAGGCGTGTTAACATGATTTCAAAAGACGAAATAAGACATCTTGGTTGGCTTTCTAGGTTAGAATTGACGGACACCGAGCTAGATAAATATGCGTCTCAAATCGATGAAATAATTAGCTATTTTGATAAACTAGACACGGTGTCATTAACCGGAAGTGAGCCAGCCCGTACAATCAAAAAAGTTTCCGAATTAAGAGATGACAATATTCACGCGTTTGAAGGCGATCCATTGGGATTTTACAACAATAGAAAGGACGGCTTTGTAAAAGGGCCAAGGATGGTTTAATTGCCAAACCATCTATATCGTCTTACCGCTGATCAAGTTTCCTCCGGCATTAAGAATCAAGACTTTTCTGCACAAGAATATATATCTCAGATTCTCGAAAGAATAGAAAAAATTGATGCAAAAATCAACGCCTTTGTCGCTGTAGATAAACAGGGTGCGGTAGAAAAAGCACGTTATATAGATAAAAGAATTCATGACGGAGAACCCATTGGTGGACTTGCAGGCGTTGCAATTGGTATTAAAGACAATATCTGCACCAAGGGCTTGAAAACCAGTTGCGCTTCGAAAATGCTCGAGGGATATATTCCACCATATGATGCAACTGTAATTAAAAAATTGAAAGAAAACGATGCAATTATTGTTGGAAAGCTAAATCTCGATGAATTTGCGATGGGGTCTACTACGGAGTTCAGCAAATACGGACCTACGCGTAATCCATGGAATATTAATTATGTTGCAGGCGGCTCCTCCGGTGGAAGTGCAGCGAGTGTAGCAGCATTAGAATGTGCCATTTCATTAGGTTCTGATACAGGTGGATCTGTAAGGTGCCCAGCTAGCTTTTGTTCTGTAGTAGGGTTAAAACCAACTTATGGATGCGTAAGCAGATCTGGATTAATTTCTTACTCTAACAGCTTAGAGCAGATTGGACCAGTGGGTAAAACGGTCTCTGATATAGTGATGATTATGAATGCAATCGCAGGTACAGACGAAAATGATCACACCACAAGGACAACAGCTATTGAGACAACTCCTAATACTATTTCTCTCGATAGGATACCAAAATATAGCCTGCACCAAAACAATAGGAATATTCGTGTGGGACTAGTGAAAGAACTTATTGAAGGGGCTGATCCGGCTGTTTCAAAATGTATCTATTCTGCAGTGGACTTGTTTTCAAGGTCAGATTATAAATGTGAAGTTACATCTATGAAATCGATTCAATATGCTCTCGCATCCTACTATACAATTGCTATGGCTGAAGCCAGCAGTAATCTTGCAAGATACGACAATATTCGCTACGGGTTTGAGTCCAACCCGGAGGAGTATGAATGGAATACATATTTCGCTAAAGTTCGCAATAATTTTGGTGAAGAGGTTAAGAGACGTATTATCATTGGATCCTATGTTCTTTCGGCGGGGTACTATGGAAAATATTATCTAAAAGCCCAAAAAGCAAGAAAAATGATAAGTCAGGAAGTTAATTCACTGTTTGAAAAATATGATGTTTTGATAGCCCCTACAATGCCTATATTGCCATTCAAATTCGGTGAAAAGATCGATGATCCATTGATGATGTATCAGATAGACATTGATACGGTTGTAGCTAACCTTGCCGGTATACCTGCAATATCGATACCGGTTGGATTTAGTGACAGTCTCCCTGTAGGATTACAAATAATGGCAAATGAAATGGAAGAGCAAACCCTGTTTGATGTTGCATCATCTTTTGAAAGTATAGTTGATATTCACAAGAGTCCTGAGATATAATTGGTGGAAGTAAAGATAGGTCTTGAAATCCATTGTCAGCTGACAGGACTTCAGAGTAAATTATTTTGTTCATGCCAATGTGATTATCGAGGGAAGGCACCCAACACAAACATCTGTCCAATTTGTTCGGGTCTTCCTGGGACTCTCCCCATCTTGAATCGAAGAGCAATAGACTTTGCTAGTATGATATCTCTTGCTCTAGGCTGTAAAGTTCCTGACAACGTAATGTTTTACCGAAAGAATTACTTTTACCCGGATTTACCCAAAAATTATCAGATAACTCAATATAATGCGTATGGAATCACAAGTATCGGCTTTAATGGAAGAGTCGACTATGGATCCAAGATCACAAAGATCAGAAGAGTTCAGCTGGAAGAGGATCCAGGAAGACTGATTTACGATACTAGCTTTTACACACTTATAGACTATAATAGAGCGGGTGTCTCTTTAGTAGAAATTGTCACAGAGCCAGATTTTGTTGATCCAAAAGATGTTCGAATGTTTTTGAATAAAATTACTTCAATAATCGAGCATTTGGGAGTGGGCGATACAAAGCTGGATGGTTCCGTGAGATGCGACGTGAATGTCTCTTTAGAAGACGGAAAAAGGGTCGAAATCAAGAATGTTGGCTCGTTTAGAGATGTAGAAAAGGCACTTGGCTATGAAATTACTAGGCAAAAAACAATGTCTGTACGAGATATTGAGATTAGATCTGAAACGCGTCATTGGGATGAGGCAAGAAAAGTAACCAAACAGTCTAGGGCAAAGGAGGAAGAAGAAGACTATCGATACTTTCCTGAGCCGGACATCCCGACAATAGTTCTCGGAAACGAATTTTTATCTTCACTTAAGGCAAAAATGCCTGAACTTCCAGATGAAAGAAAAATTCGATTCCTCAGGGAATATGATCTTTCTGACCATGTATCTCAGGTTCTGATTGACAATAAAGAGTTGGCCGACTTCTTTGAATCGACAGCTAAAATCTATCCTTCATCACCAAACGAAATTGCTAATTGGATTGTTTCTGATTTACTGGGATTCATAGATGATTCAAAATGGGAAGAGGGATCTCTATTGTCAGGACTGAGAATTGAAGCGAAACATATGGCAGAGTTAGTAAAAATGATTGATCAGAATATAATCAACAGGAACATTGCAAAAATGATCCTAAGCCAGATAACAAGGACTGGAGAAATGCCCTCTTATGTTCTAGATAAGATGAATGCCTCTCTAATAGATAACAAAGCTATAATATCTGAGGCTATAGAATCAGTATTCAAGTCTGAAAAATCTGCTGTTAAGGATGCAAAACAAAATCCAAATGTCGCGAACTTTTTGCTTGGAAAAGTGATGCAATTAACCGGTGGAAGAGCAGATCCGAAGATCGCATTGAATTTAATAAAGACTAGACTTGCAATAATGAAATAATTCGTGATTTCATATTGTGTCGATTCTTGTACATTCACTCGGAATAGGTTATTATACGTCTGTTCAAAATAAAATATGCAATCAACCATTTCGCATTTTTTGAAACGCTAGTGTTCTGGTACACTGTATTGACTATAGGTAATATGGAGGCCCCAATATCGTTATGTCGGCTCATTTGATTGCTCCTTTTTCTCATCAGTGATTGATTGCTCGATATTTTCTAGATGTTTGACAACCGTGGGCAAGAATGCACCAACGTCTGTTACGATCCCGATAGCTTGTATCGTCCCTCGATCGATGAGTTTTGTTACAACTGGCTGGCTTATGTCTACAGCGACAACCTTGACCGATGAAGGGAGCATATTCCCTACTGCTATAGAATGCAACATGGTTGAAAACATTAAGACCATTTTCGCACCTTCTAATACCTGTTTATATTTTCTTTGTGCCTCGACAATATCTGTAATAACGTCGGGAATAGGACCATCATCTCTTACCGATCCTGCAAGTACGAATGGAATGTCGTTGGTGATGCATTCGTACATGACACCACTCTCTAAAATCCCCTTTCGAACCATTGCTTTTAAAGATCCTACCTTAAAAACTTCATTAATTGCTTGCATATGATTTCTATGACCTCGTACCGCAAGAGTTCCATCCTTGATATTCATGCCCAAAGATGTTCCCATCAAAGCATTCTCTACATCATGAACTGCAAGAGCATTACCGGTCAAGAGTCCATGTACATATCCCATTCGAATCAATTTCGCAAGAGCTTCCGATGCACCTGAATGGACGAGTACCGGTCCGGCGACTACGATTATCCTACCTCCTTGGGTTTCCTTGGTCTCATAAATGTCGACTGCGATCTTTCGAGCAATTTGTTGTGTAGGTCTTTCGCTAGAGCTGCTACTGGCCATAAACTGAAAAAGGTCAACCCCTTCTCGTGGGCGTTCCTGTGGAATTATCCTGATCCCTTGTTCTCCCACGACTACCATATTCCCCTTCTTTAGATCACGTATCATCCTACATTCTGCCGTTTTTTTCTCGGTGTCTACTGCTATGCACTTGTCCATCATCATATTTACAACATCTATCCATACGCCTTTGTAATAGACCTGGGTTGTTTGGTTTGTGGTGCTGTAAAAATTATCAGGCATAACCATGTCTTTAAGAACTGGTTTTAACATAACTTGTTGAATGGATATAGGCTGTGCTCCTTCTCTGTAGAGGGATTCCAATAATTCGTTTAGATGTTCGCGACTTTTACCTCGAACCATGAGGCGGGCATAGCTAACATCTTTTTTTTTCTTCCCAACATTGAAATCCAGAACTTGAAAGTCTCCTTTCAGGTCCATGATATTATCAAAGATTCTCGTCAGGATCATAGAGTCAATAAGATGACCTTTTACCTCGATCTCTTGCTCGTATTTTCTTTCTGTCAAATATCAAAAGAGAACTATTGTATATTATATAATTGCCTTTAGGAGATAATGTGCTAATAAAACCAACATTTTATTTTTGTTATTCTGTATTTTCATTTCTGTGACTTCCTGTAAAACTCAACAAGTCTTTTAATAACATCATCGAAGGTTTCTGCTTTTCCACCTATTTCAATGAGCGACTTATGTACTTCGTCACTTATCTTAATTGTTCTGCCCATCCGTGGCAATAACTTAAGACTCATGAGTTATCTTAAATAGCTTCTCTTATTTAAGGGTATACCCGTAACTACTATAAATACTCTATATTTGTGAGTATACTCTTAGATATCTACCAGTACCCATCACAAAAGGTTTTCGCTCATCGTTTTTTGGGTATGATGGTATATTTTAAAATTGTACTGAATAATGTTACTCTCTGAAAGTGAGCTTATATAGTAGATGGTGATTGTTAAGATGTAATGAAATTAAAGGTACCAATGGTGGCTATTGTCATTCTTACTGCAGCGATGTTTTCGGGGACGCTTACTATGACTCTGCAGTCAGCCGCAGCCCAGGCGGGTGGAGCTGGTGGAGGATCTGGCGGAAATGCTGGTGGTCCACCTATTTGCCAAGGGGGTCATGAAAGGTGAGTCCAACTTGCGACACCTGACAGCCCTGGAATCACTGTTACAACAGGTCAAACTTTCGTCCTTACTCACCCTGGCTCCGTAGTTCGTTCAGTTCAATCTGGCCAACGCTCCATTGAAGCTGGAGTAGGAGTATTAGGGTGTAATTCCCCTTTTCTCATCGTGGATGGTCACAAATCCTGCTCCCCACGATAAGTAAGTAGCTTCAAAAAATATAGTGGAGATACCTTATCACATTCGGTATAAAGCAGAAAAGTGAACCATAGGCAGCGGAAGAGTGACCACGCTAAAGAAGCCAATCCATAACGCAGATCTTCAAGTCACCTCTAGAATCCACTATTGGATACACCAAGGCGCGACAGACAGGCTGATGAGTGGCGTATTTCAAATAGGCACAGTAACTTCAGGGCATTCAGTGGTAACTTCTCAGATACTTACATAATAGATCCATGTTTAGGAAGTATTGGCATGTTAAGCTGCCCTAGCTATCTTGTTTTCAAGAATATGGGACCGAGGCTACCGTCTTAGTTCTGTCTTAATACTGAACAGATTAGCACCAGTCTCTCCCTTATTGTATAGGTATCCCAGGATCCGCATTTTTATTTCTCCCTGACTGAGATTGCCTTTCTCCCTCCTGGGCAACTATAGAGATTTGTAATAGTGTTTATTTAAATAAACATGTAGCTAAAAACAGCTTTTTCTGATTTCTTCATTGCTATCGTTTCAACGATAATGTTAGTCACACCGACGCTAGCATTTTGTACATGATCATTTCACATTCGGCAAAAGTGGTGATGCATCTGCAGTTGGGGCTGAGGTGGAAGTGATGCACCTTCGGGTAATACACTTCAGATGATACAGATTGGTCAGGAACATATGGCGACATCTTGTTCTGCTACGTTGTTCTAGGAACTCTCATGTGAAATTAACGTTCATTCACTTGATTATACTGCATTCGAGTGGTGATGTTGTTTCACTCGCATGGCAATAATAAGGAATGCGCTATTTTTGATTCGCATTCTCCTCCTCTTCTCCCATTGAAGTATGTACGAGCTTCCAGTATTCGAGCTTCTTTATTCTTGCCTCCAAGTCTCTTACTCTATTTTTTAATTCGATTAACGCAGCGCCTTCATTTTCTTCACTCATCGATTGATTCATTCAGGATAAAGTCGTGCGAATATAATTTATTTTATAATACAAGTTTGTTTAGAGAACCGTAAAGTTTTCATCATATACAAATATCCGTATATTTTACTCAAAAATTTCGATATTTGAGTATATCATATTAGCAATGCGGGAATAGTGTTTTAAAAACTTTAGATAGTAGTACCAAGTTACGTAATGAGGATACTCTGATGAAATACGTTGACATTTATCAGATATTCAAGCGAAAGGTGAGAGACTATAACGAGTAAGAATAATCACGATAACAAAGATAATAGGTTCTCAATTATCCTAGCACTCTTCTTCCTGACTCTTACAGTATTGATGACGACTAGTGGTTTGAGAACAACCACAACAATGGTATTTGCTTCAGCTGATAATTCATCGTCCTCCTCGTCAGGTAATAGTGGATCAGGATCACCAAATCCTTCGAGCAGTAGCAGCAATGGCAATCCAAGTTCTAGTTCATCAGGCAGCAGCGGGGGAGGAAGCACTGCTCATTGTGACAGGCCTGGATATCCTTCTTGTTCCAGCTTAGGTTCCGCAGCTGGTTCTGGCGCTCCTGGAACCAGTTGTCCTCCTGGCCATAGCAAGGCGTATTGTAAAGCATACAATTCTGCATCTGGAAGTCCGTCAACCTCTCCGACACCACAAGTGAGTACGGCGCATTGCGATTTTCCTGGATATCCATCTTGCTACAGTCTAGGCTATGCTGATGGGAAAGGCCATCCAGGGACTAGCTGTCCAAGCGGTCATAGTACGAACTACTGCAAAGGATACCGAGCTGGAGCAGGCAGTTTGGTAGGTAGTATAACAACTAACTCCTCGTTACAGGCCGATGTCTTACACTGCAATCAACCAACTTATCCTAGTTGTTATAGCGTGGGATATCAAGATGGAAAACTCCATCCAGGAGCCCCCTGTCCCTCAGGTCATAGCGCAGACTTTTGCTCGGGGTGGAATGCTGGAGCAGGGAATACTACCCATTGCGACCAATCGGGTTGGCCTTCGTGCTACAGCATAGGTTACGCTGATGGAAAGGCTCATCCTGGTACTACTTGTCCAAGCGGACATACCCAAAACTATTGTTCTGGTTGGAATGCTGGCGCAGGGAACACCGCACACTGCGATCAAAAAGGATGGCCCTCTTGCTATGATATGGGTTACTTGGCTGGAAAAGCTCATCCGGGCACTTCTTGTCCCCCAGGTCATAGTAAGGCATATTGTAATGGGTATGTTACCGGGGCCGGAAACATTCCGATGATAGACACGCACTGTGATACACCGAACTTCCCCTCTTGCTACAGTCTTGGATATCAAGACGGAAAGAACGCTGCTCCTGGAACGCCTTGTCCAAGTGGACACTCTTTGAATTATTGTTTTGGCTGGCAAGCAGGTAATCCCGTCCCTGGCCTTCTTCCCAAATGCACAATTGCAGTCAATGGTGGATCATATAAAACACCGCAAAATACCCCGGTTGATGTCACCTTAGCAGCACAAGATAACGGCAAGTGCATAAAACCAATAACGATGTCAATTGTCTCGGAACCAAAAGATGGTAGTCTAAAACCCAGAGGAACAAATCAAGATACTTATACCCCGAATACTGGATTTATTGGCACCGATAGTTTTCAGTATCAGGCCTCAGATCATAACGGGACCAAGAGTAACGTAGGAACAATCTCTATCACTGTGGGTTCCACGCCGGCTACTGGGGGCGGGCTAAGGATAGTAAGTCAGAGTAACCATACTGACTCAGCTGGTGATCTTCATGTAGTTGGAGAAGTAGAAAATGATAAGAATGTGACGGCTAAATTCGTAGAGGTGATAGGCACTTTCTACGATGTAAATGACAAGGTTGTCGGAACCAGTTTTACATTCACCGAGCCACACGATTTGGCCCCAGGCACCAAAGCACCGTTTGATTTAATATTAACCGCTGACCAAACCAGCGTGCCTATCAGTCAAATAAAACGCTACAGCTTACAGATTACTTCAGAATAGGGCCAACGGCGTGACAATCCTATTTTTAGTACTATCATTTATTCGGATAAATAAAATCTAGACTGGGAGTGGTGCAAAACACAATGATTTTTCCGTGAAGGTTTATTCGATCTGTATGAACAAAAAGATTAGACTTATGAATAACTTCGGCAGAATGGCTCGTTGTAGTGTGTGCAATAAATCTCAGTTTGAACGACGTAAACCTTGCATAAATGGTGAAAAATATCATAATTTTGTTAGAACTGGAATAATTGGGTATGAGGAAGAATTGAAAATGATTTGGAAGGCACGACAACAATGATATCACATGAGGTCAAAAAACCAAATCCGCACTTAGTCGGTAGTATTGGCTCCATTTGCTATCAATTAGCAAAGAGAGGATGGAATGTTAAGCCTACTTCACGAAATGCAAAGGGAATTGATATTTTAATCTATTCTCAAGACGCAATAAAAAAGTATGCTATACAGGTAAAAAGCCTAAGTAAAAAAGTTCCAGTTCCTCTAGGAGATAAAGAAGTAAACACCATTGCATTAGCGGATTATGTGATAATATGTGTTTTACAAGAGACGCAGGAGATGTTCATCGCTAAACCAACGGATTTGAATCAGAGAATACACAGAGGTGAAAGAAATGGCGAAATTAGCTATTGGTTGCAACCAAAAGGCTATGTGATGTTCAAGGATAACTGGCATATAATTGGAGATGGTCTCTGAATGCTATCTGATCAAGACAATTTTGTTTTGTTATTTCGTCTTAGCGAGATTAGAGAAGAAGTAGAGAATATCGATGATTTCGGTGACTATGACATACAGAAAATAAATCTAGATTTGTGCAAATGATAAAGAATTATCAGGAAGTAATTCATGGACTACATAAGGAGGAAGTGAAAGTATGACTTGTATATTCTGCCATAGAGAACATAATCCAATTCCAGAAAACAAGAAATTGACAGGTTGGGTTTGCTGGAAATGCCTGAATAGAATGGATGGTGTTTCAGATAAAACAATTAGTGAAATGATAAAGGAGGTTTCAGCAAAATGAAATGTTTAAACTGTGGCCAGGTAGTAGCAAAGGAAGAAATTATATTCGGAAGATTAGAGAATGAATTATTTAATTAGTCAGATAAATGGATATAATAAAACAATAACTAGACTACAATCTTATGCCAAGAGAACAGATTTTGAGAATGAGCGTTTGAGATACTGTCTAATGGCTAGGGATAAGTTACTAAAACAGTTGGCGAAAGAGAAAAATGATAAATGATAAGGATCATTTCACACTGCTAAAGACCATAAGTGGCATAAAAGAAAACGTCGATAAAATGGCTACATTATGCCATGATGATACACAATATGTGAGAAATGAGTTTTTAGAATATATGCAAATGCTGATTGATGTAGTGAACACGGTACATGAATCGGTCAGTGATAAATGAAGTGTTCGGAAAAAATGCGGCGTAATTAAAGTCAAATGTCCTCATTGTGACGAGAAATTTGAGACTTCGATAATCGCGCGAAGTGACTTGAATTCTTATGAAAATATAAATTATAATTCCTCTTTGAGGAATGCAGCTATGCAACAACACGCATATGAACAGGTAGGCATTTCATTTCCGAGAAATATTCTGCTAAAGATAGATCATGATAGAGGAGATATATCCCGTAGCCGCTACATATTGCGGCTAATTGAACACACGACATATACTATATCTTCGCAAACTGGTCCGAGAGTTGTCGAGGCCCTAGAACAGTCTGCGAAAGCGATACAATCCACCGTCAGCGAAGAAGATGAATCGCAAGCTGACTGACAGCAACTTCGATTTTCTTTCTTATTATTTCCTTTTCCCACCTAAACTATTGTATATTATCTAATTAAGCATTCGTTATATTGGTAGAACCAGCTTACCGAAATATTCAATCATGTTTTGTTCAGCCTTAATTTTAGCTATGATCTCATTTTTTGTATCTTCTGTGAACCACTGAGCGATCGATTTTGCCACGCCGTTTTTGTCGCAAATTGCAATCATGTACCCACTTGCTTCCTTTACGACAGCAAATAGGTTCTCCTCTCCTACGGGATCCCATTTGTTGTCCTTATTATCTTTCAATGCCAATGCGGGCATGGCGTGACCAGTATATCTTGTCAAGACGTCTTGAGCGGCTTTAACACGTTTTTCTCCTAATTTCAGAGCCGGAAAGTACTGCATGCTTCTATTGTTATTTGGAGAGACGCGGCTTTAAAGCATTTTGTATCTGTGAGATAATTTCGTGTTTGTAATCCAACATGTATTTTTTAGGCAAATCCAAAAACTGAGCGAGCAAATGCTCAGGGCAACCTTCGCTGACATACTGTTTTGCTTGCAGCGCCATCTCGAGCTTATCCACGACATGTACTAATCGCGCACTGTCAGTTTTGTTTAAGAGGTATTCCGACCATATTCCTTTATAATCTGAACGTAGGCGAGGAGGAATCGATTGTAAAATAGTCTCTATCGCATTATTCTCCTCCACGCGTTTCCTTTTTTTACTAACTTCACCAGGCACAAAATCTCCAATGATTGATTCAGGCAAATCATGGAGGATTGCCATTTTCATCACCCTTTCTGTATTCAACCCCAGCATATCTGATAAAGCCATGCTTATTGCACATGCCGAATACGAGTGATCTGCTACCGATTCTGGATTACTAATTTGGGCTCTTGAAATCCACCCAGCTCTTTTTAATTGTTTGAGCCGCAAGACGTATTGGAAAAAAGGGTTCAGATTCATTCTTTTTTTTCTTCCCATTTTGTATAGTGCCACGCCATAGTACACTTACATATAAGCAAGTCTAATATTGCTATATCGAGTGTTAAAAGTGGGAATAAGCAAGTTGAAACAGAGCAATTCTAACTTTCAGAGGCAAGGCAATAGTTGCCAAAAGTAGTTGGCTTTTGAAGTTGAGTTTACCTTGTCTGCTTTTCGCTAGGCCTCCAAGCTATGTCATTTATTCCGAGGCGTTTGTTTATCAGCCTCGCGGCCACAAACAAAAAGTCTGATAGTCTGTTGAGATATACTAAAACGATGGGGTTTATTATTTGGACTTTCGAGAGTAATGTTACAGCAATCTCAGCCCTTCTTGCAATAGTGCGACTGATATGAAGTAGTGATGCTTCAGTACTTCCTCCTGGAAGAATAAAGAATGTGATTGGGTCAAGTTCCGTTTCAAATTTATCTATTGCATCTTCTAAAGCCGATGCCATATTTTCGTCAGTTCTAGAAGTTTTGTATTGATTTTGATTTTCAGCAGGGTATCTAGGATCAGCCAAGTCTGAGCCAATAATAAACAGTTCACTTTGGATGCAAGTCATAATATTTATGAGATCCAAAAAAAGATGCGTACCTTTTACAGTCAACGATGAGATAGCTAACCCGATATTTGAATTTAGTTCGTCGACTGAACCGTATGCAACTATCCGTGGATCTCCCTTTGAAATGCGTGTTCCCCCGATAAGGCCAGTTTCTCCTTTATCTCCTGTTTTAGTATAAATTTTCATTCATTATCCATATTATACTGGATAATTTAAAAATATCTGTCAGATTTTAATCCAATTTTAATAACTTTTGATACTACTTCCAGTTCTTCAAAAACTATTTTTGTGGTTTTATATCTCGAACAATGAGACTAATACGAATGTATCTGCGACTTATGTTCGCGCAGGTGTTTTTTTTTCTTAAATCGCTCGTTGCATTTTTCACACTTAAATGGCTTTTCGAATTCCATAAGAAATCGCTCCCTTTTTTCTTGTGGTGTTTCAATGCCGTTGGTCTTCGCTTCAGCGGTTTTTATCATAACCAATTACGATAAAAAAATATTTTTTGGTTTATTTACCTTAAGTAAGATACTTAAGTTAAAATCGTTAAATATAGATCCTTGCTACATATTTTAGTTATTATGATGTCCTTCTGAGATGCGCACCTTGAGCACAAACAAGAGAATGGCTAGTTTCTTAGCTAATGTGCGGTGGAATTGTACACTATACTATTTTCATATTGACATTTTGTCTATTTTTTTGTAATTTTCATTATATTTCTGCATATTTTATGGTTAGACTTCAGAATATGTAAAAAGTTTAAAAATCAATCCAAAATCATCACTAGTAGCAGAACAGAAAACACTAAAATACCAAATCACTGCAGAGTCTGCAGTAATGCCTACTGCATATATATTAGTAAACTGCACGCTCGGATCCGAAGAAAAGATTATTGCCGAAATTTCAAAATTACCAGATATCAAAGAGGTAAGAGGAACTTACGGCGTTCATGATGTCTTCGTGAAGGTAAAATCAGACAACACAGAAGCGATGAATCATACTATTACGAACAAGATAAGAAAAATACCAGGAATAACCTCTACGGTAACCTTGGTAGTTATCGACGAGCAAGGTGGAAAGGAGAGCGTTTAATCTCACTTTGCTAGTTGTTTCTTTTTATCCTCTTCCTTTATCCTCTTCATCTCATAGATAATTAAACCAGTAGTCGACAGAACTATCGCCCAGCCAATCGATCCTATCATAAGATAGTAGGAATAAAGAGGGATCAATAGGGAGATAGCGGCAGTTACCGCCCCTAGCCACCATATAATGATTAGAGCCTGAAGACTAAGTCGAATCATATTTCTTTCTCAGCCTCTCATATCCTCGTCAAAACCTTTGATATACCTTAATGTTTTCCCACATTTGGAGCATTTATTATATTCATTAAAATCGAAATCACTATACGTTCTGAAGGAAAAGGAGTCCTGATGACTACAAAAAACTTTACGGATTGCTCTTATAACCATCTCATCATCAGCAGCTAGATATAGAAGGGATTCTTTATTCCTTATTCTTTCAAAGCCACTATTTTAGATAAGTGTGCCGCCGGTGAGATTTGAGCTCACGACAGCTCGGTCTTCAGCTTCACTCCTGAGCGTATCTCAGGTCGAGTGCTCTCCCAGGCTGAGCTACGACGGCACTAGTTTAACGTAGTTAAACAAATCCTATATAATTGATACTTGTAGTTATTCTTGCACCGCATTCCTTAAAAATCCGAACACACCTTATAAGTTGGAGTGGGGTGCCCGCATCTGCCTCATCCGTCCCAAAAGGAGAGTTACGTATTATATTGAGATTTTGATTCCTAAAATGTTCGATGATAGTAAACAGCAAATGCTTCCAAAATCTGAGATTGGAAAATGTTCATAGATTTTTCTTCTACTGAAGTTGCTCTGATCACTGCGAATAGCCCAAATTATGGTCTTCTTATATCAGCAATAGTCAGCAAGAACAGGTGTGGAACCAGGACTCGATATGATCTATTCATGTATACTTATTGATTCATTTGGATGTGCACACCTAAATTATTGCGTTACAATAACGTATAGATACAGAATAGCAAAATAGATATACTTATTCTATCATTTAAGGAATCTGGATGAAATCATCATCAGCCTGTACGAATAATAATAAGAAGATCGGAGCTTCTGTTTATGCTACTTGTATTCTAGGTGCAGCAGGTGCATTATCTTTAATTTCGATTGTTTATTCATTATCAATCGTTACCAACAGTGGTGATGCGTTTGCTCAACAATATAACGCATCACCACAATCTGCTGCTCATTCCTCTCTAATTCAAAAAACGTATGACAATATAACTAACAATAATGTTTTGTCTGTCCCAGGAACAGCAACCACCAAAGTAAAACCTGATAAAGTTACACTGATCTTAGGAGTCGAGACGACCAACCAAACTGCAAAAGCAGCATTGAGTACAAATTCAGCTACAATGAATAAGGTTCTCAATGTCTTATTATCAGCAGGTGTTAAGCGGAATGAAACAAGCACATCCGCATTTAGTATATCTCCAAACTATAACTACTCACAAGGACGAAATCTGATAACTGGATTTACAGTAACTAATTCCATACAAATTGAAAGCTCGAATATTAATGATACAGCTAGATGGATCGATACGGCAATATCCTCTGGAGGAGCTACAAGTGTAAGCAGTATTGTTTTTACTTTATCAGATAAAAAGTTACAAGAAATCAAAAATGGCTTGATAAAACAAGCAATCAATAACGCAAGAAGCGAAGCTGACATAGCAGCTTCTGCTCTAGGATTAAAAGTGCTAGGAATAAAAGCAGTGTATCTTAATGAGTTTGAGCAACCACCAATTCCCCCACAACCATTCTTACAAAAGCAATCTTTAGCAACACCTGCTGGTGCTGACGGAACACCAATCATTTCTGGACAACAAGGCGTGTCTGTAAGTGTGAGCACTGATTGGTTAATGAAGTAGAATAGAACAAAATAAGAACAAATAGCTACAAAAGGGCTAGTGCAATTTTGAGTAACGACTCTTGCAAGGATAATTATTGTTGACTATTTGACTGACTGACAAATATTGAGTTGGTAGAAAGCATCTACATTGAGGTGAGCTCTTTCTTCCCAAGAAAGTAGCTAGCGTTGGCTTCCTGCTGGTTTGCAGACCGTAAATGGCTTGAATAAGAAAGTTTAATTCAGTCCACGCTACGTTGAAAACATTGTATCGTTTTTTAAAATGAGCTCGGTCCAGTAGTAGATATTGGGGACCAGCCATTAGCACGTATCTTCACCAAAACTTAATTACTGCCGGAGTTAAAATATAAATGTCGCCTTTGGAATCTCCTCTTAAGAGCGTAACCCCATCGCCAATCATGCAAATGGCTACTGGCTTTTGGGTATCTAAGACTCTAATGGCTGCAGTAGAATTGAGTGTTTTTACAAAAATTTCAGCTTATCAAAATCATAACGATAGTAAATCTATCACTTTGAAGGAATTTCAAAACATTGTAGGAATTGAAGAGAGCAGACCAGCAGAAGCCTTTACCACAGCACTTGTATCTCTTGGATTATTAAAACTCAATAAGAATAATGACGGCGAAAAAACATTCGCCAATTCTGAATTGTCGTCCATGTTTCTTGATAAGAGCAAATCTACGTACATTGGAGATGTCATTGCTATGTTTGACGAACGTCTATACAAAAGATGGGATAAACTCGCACAAGCTCTAAAGACAAACAAGCCTGTTGGAGAAAAACAAGGAGAAGATATAGAAAGCATATTTGACAAAGCAAAATCGAATCAAGAAGCAGAACAACTACAAAAATTTACTCATGCCATGCATGGAGTTAGTATCGGGCAGGCGATGGCATTGACCCAAAATGTAGATTTTTCAAAACACACAAAGATGATGGATATTGGAGGAGGGTCAGGAATTTATGCGATACAAGTAGTGGCGAATAGTCCTAATATGTCCGCTGTAGTACTGGATTCTAAACCTGTGTGCCAGGTTGCAGATCGATATATACGACAGTACAATTTGCAGGATAAAGTTCAGACAATGACATTTGACTTGTTCAAAGATCAATTTCCGAGTGATTGCGATGTAGCATTTTTGTCACATGTCTTACACATATTTGATAGAGACAAAAACATCACATTGTTGAAAAAAATATATGATAGCTTGCCGAACGAAAATGGTATAATAATAATTAGTGAATGGTTACTTAATGACGAAAAATCTGGTCCGATACCTTCTGCCTTGATGGGATTGACGATGATAATAGAAAATAGTGGAGGAAGAGGTTATTCTTATAATGAAATATCCCAGATGCTCACAGAGGTGGATTTTAAGAATATAGAGAGAAGAGCCTTGATCGAACCTGCTGAAATAGTTATAGGATATAAAAAATAGAATCAAAGCTAATGCGAGTTATCAAAAAAAAGAGGCCAGTCTTTTAATAAAGAATCAATCTTACCAAGAAGATTTTTCTTGTGCACCTTAATCGTATTAAGTCTATTCCAAGTTCTAACTTCATGCCCGTGTTCTCCAAATCCAATGACAATTTGGATCATGAGTCGATTCGCAGGAACAATAAATCCAAATGTTACCTAATTGATATCAGAATTGCTTAATCACCTGCAGATTGCGGTTGCCTCTTCTCCTGCTCTTCTAAAACCTGTTCGGGGTCAACATCCAACTGTGTTGACTCTCGTTGTTCTTTTTGTAACTCTTTTGCGAACTTTATTGCTTTAGGTTCTTCTTTTTCAGGATCCAATTCCCCATCATCGTCAGCAATAGAATTGTCATTTTTGTTTGTCATTGATTTTCATAACTTAGGCTACTATATCAAGTTTAAAATAATTCAACGAAGAAAGAAATAAGGATTCGTGCACGAGGACTGACATATCGACAAATCCTGATGTTACTGTGACAGCAAGGATTATTGTCTTGTCACCCGATGTCTCATGAATCAAAACTGGCCAGAGCTGCACATCAAACCATTAGAGTCATGACGAGATAATAAATCAAATATCTACGCATAATTGCTTCATCGCATATTACAATTGTTCATCAAAAATCACATATAGAATTGCTATAATCTTCGTTGTGATTAAATTATACTAAGTCCGTATAAAGGATATCTCTACTAGGACGAGTACATGTATAGAACTACAAGAAGAACATCGACTATCCTTGCCATCGTGGTAGTAGCGGCAACTGCACTAACCTTGCTGACTTCGACTACTTTCACATCTTCTGCATTAGCTGCGAAAACAGGTTCCTCGGGCACCAAAAACTTGAAAAATCTGTTTGCTTGTCAGTCTAACGCAGCTAACGGGCACTTTGGGCAGCTTACTGCAACTGAAGTGATGGATTGCTATTCGCAAGCCTTCTCAAGCAGCGTAGGAGCTTCTGGGAATAACAATAATCCAGCAAGCGAAACAGGTACTGGTAGTACTAATAGTACTAATTCAGGCTCTGCTTCTTCAACCCATGTTGCCTCTAGCAGCCACGCGCATCATCACCATACCCCGACGAGTCCCAGCAGCTCCACAGGTACCAGTACAATCTCAGGTGTCGGACCATAAGAGCATTCGCGTTGAATAGCACGGCAAAAGTCACTTCTTTTTTTTAACGTCCAATTAATGACCAATATGTAAATTATAGATAATAACTCATTATTTTTGCACTTCCAAATCGAGCTTAGAGAAGATTGAGATTAACAAATAATTTAGCTTTTAGCACTTGGCTGCCAGAACTTTATCGGTTTGACCTTTTTATTTTCATAACCACATTCTTTTAAATATCATCTCAATAGGTTGGTTTGTTATCATCAATAATAATAACGACCATATGGGTTGAGGCATCGTTCTTCATTGATATCGGAAGGTTCTCACTCATGTTTTGCAGCCAAAGTGAAAGATGACAAGTGAAGGACGATAAATATTCCGAGTGGATTAGGGTCATTTGCCAGGCAGAACTAGTTTTGGGACGTATCTAGCCCATAGTGTCATGTTCGCGGAGATAACTAGTTCAGTGTTCTGCTCCGTTTCGTTGCTTCTAACGATCTGAATTTCGTATATCCAAGCGCAGCAGACTAGAGGGTTTACTAAATCCAGTCAGCATTGTTTGAGGATTAGTCAAATCAACAGCTTGAGAATGTAGAGGTAGCAAATTGAAGCGAAAGCTAATGGAAAATATTTAG
>DASSIM010000121.1:0-4250 GCA_035691865.1 Candidatus Nitrosopolaris sp.
TGAGGCTGGCTCTGGTCGACAAAGTTGAATATAATCGGTCTTGCGCACGTTGACAAAGTTGAATATAACCGAAAGATTTTGTCCGCGGTGTCCTTGGGACCAAAAATGATGTCAAATTTGGTTCATACCCCACTGGCCCCATAGTGATATCAGTTCTTTAATTGGGTTCACTCGAAAAAAAAGTGAAACAAGACCGATGGAAATTGAACAAGAACAACACCCAATTGGAGAATCCAATGCATATTCGTTGTTTACGTATGCAGTGAGATCTCGAGTTACAAGGGATTACTATCTGAGACGGTTGCGGATTTTCTTTAATTATATTCATTTACTTCCTGATAGAACCATGGAAGAAAGATGTGATCTATTTGCTGCGAAGGCATTAAAAGGCCCAATTTGGGCTTTTAGTAGCATTGTAAAATTCTTGCAATTCCAAAAGAGAGTTGAAAAAGAAGAGAGATTAACGGAGCAACTCTCTGTAACTTTGTAAAAGCGATAAAATTATTCTGTGAAATGTCAGATATTCCAATTGCATGGAAAAAGATCAGTCGTGGATTGCCAAAAATTAGAAGGTATGCCGATGATCGCGCCCCAACTATAGAAGAAATTCAGAAAATCTGTGAGTATCCTGATAGAAGAATAAAAGGAATAATATACACAATGTCATCGTCTGGAATTAGACTTGGTGTATGGGATCATCTACGGTGGGGACATATACAGCCAATCAGAAGGGGAGAAGGAAAAACTGTAGCAGCGAAGATAATTGTTTATGCTGGAGATGATGAAGAGTATTTTTCATTCACAACTCCAGAAGCATATTGTCATTTGGAAAGATGGATGGATTACCGTAAAGAGTGCGGTGAAAATATAGATGAAAATAGTTGGTTAATGAGACAGTTATGGAACACTAAACAAGGCAATTACCATCATGGAACAATAGAGGGCGCTTCTAAACTCAAATCTTCAGGAGTTAAACGATTAATCGAAGATGCATTATGGACGCAAGGAATTAGAAAGATATCAAATCTAGAAAGACACAGGTATGAGTTTCAGACTGATCATGGGTTTCGAAAATGGTTTAAAACCAGGTGCGAAATTGCTGGAATGAAAAGCATAAACATAGAGAAATTGATGGGTCATTCTGTAGGTATCTCTGATTCTTACTATAGGGCAACAGAGGACGAACTGTTAGACGATTATTTGAAAGCAGTACCTCTGCTTACATTAAGCAGTGAGAATAGACTCCGAAAACAAATGGAAGAGGCAATAAAAGAATCAAAAAATAATGATGCTGCTATCAAATCCGAATTGTATGAAAAAGAGCAAACAATCACCGTATTGAACGAAGGAAATGCCTCAAAGGCTGATGCACTAGCGGCTTTATCAGATCAGGTCGTGAAACTTGTAAAAGAGATCAAGATGCTAGAGAAAGACAGGGCGCAACCGCAGTCTAGCTTCGCATGTTCGTTTACTGAGCAATAACTAAAATTAGCACTCAATATAGAAAACTTCTGGAAGAGCCAGAGCAAATCCTACGTGAATGCAATCAAATTTATCTTCAGATATGCATTTTACATTCCTGTTTCTTACCTGTACTTCAATTAATCTTCCATCTTTTCTTAGATCTTTAAGGATTACGGCATCATCCCCAAAGCCTATAAGCGAGATGAACTGAGCTTCCTTGAGTATCTTACGACGTTCCAATTCTATTAACGCCGACTCTGAAATCATTTTCAGCACTAGTAACTAGCCCAGACTCAAACGAGAAATATTCCGCAGTTAAGCATGAGCCTGTAATCTTTCTTAATCTTTAGTTCTATCTCTGTTTTACATTTTTATTCGTGCTGATTAATTTTCAAAGAAAGTGTGACGTGTTGTTTAGAGTGGTGAAATATAAATGGGATTGTATATAATAAAAGATAGAAGATAGGAAAGATTCGGGAATGAATTAAGATGGAACTATGCATCGCCTGTGGAGGAATTGCATTTCTAGTTTGTGAGGTCACAGTAAGCCAAAAAGCCTGCAAAGTTTCCGAAAAATGCTATTTCTGTGATGGTTACGGAGTTAGACCAAGAAAGGCTAAAAATTATTTACATACTTAATTATAATAGCTATGTCCAATTGTATTCATGAAAAGGATTTGCGGCTCTGTTGCTTCATCGTCCATTTCCTTGTGTTGACGGCACTGAAACTAAATATATTCCTGCTTGGAACTGCAAATTAATTAATACATGTTAGATCATTCGAGCATAAGCCTACTTTTTGTGTAATTGATGGCCTTAGGGCCACTCAGGAACCCTTGTCATGATCGCCCTAGGGAATGTCTTCGCTGTCCCGGTTGCTATGTCTCTGACCGTGTGTACCATCGCATCTGCTACCACTTTAGTTTCTTGTATAGCGTTAGCTGTACCCCCGATTATACCGTCCTCTTTCAAATCGTTAGCGGTGTCACGAATTTCTCGAGCTGTGTCACGAGCAGCAACTGTAGCATCGTATACCGCGTGTGTTAGCTCGTTAATCGCTCCGCTTTGATGAAGAATTCGTATTGTTTTTGTCACTTTATATGATCCTTCGTGAATTCCTTTTGCAATGTTCCTTATAGACTGTGCAATTTGTTCAGGGTTCATTTGTGCTGAAACTCTTTTATTCTGATAAACATTTCTGGTTTTGTATTGGCGACTATTCTCGTTAGTCATATCTATTATACGCTTCGGGACATTATAAATGGCTTACAACGAGCATTTTGAATTAACTGAGGCTAAGGAAACGAGCTGTAAAAAAGACTTAAGCCCTTCCAGGCTTATCCCTGATTCTGGTTCAGTCGATAGGCCTGTCGTGGTCGGTCAAGTCCGCATCCCCTAGGGATGTGTAATGCTATACAATCTATTTTTCTGTTTTTACGGTATGTTAATAGTATACTATACGCATTTAGTAAATTAGTTGAGGTATTTCGTCGAAGTAAAATTCAATTCATTTGGAAGAATTCATGTAAAAGGGAATGAAATAACCATGTCTATAAAATCTGAACCAAAACATGGAAAAGCAAACAAGGAGATGATTAAAAAGCTATCTGATTTCTTTAGAGTGTCTGAAAGTGAGATACATATCATTTCTGGACTAACATCAAGAAAGAAAATAATTGAAATTCAGAATATATAGCGCTTACTAAATGTAATGAATTTGTATGCCTCATTCCCTGACCTCGATTGTATAGTTAATCCATGATGCATCAATTTTCAAAATTAGATTTGAAATTTGGAGAATCATCTTAGCCACACTTACTAGAACAGGTAACCTGTTACTTGAACTAGCTTGGACATTTTGGAGAGCATTTTGAAATAATTGATTAAATTTCTTATTTCCATCGATGTTGTTGTTATAATCAATTGCTGCCACATCATGTGGGGCCGTAGAAAATGATGCATTTATGAATATTATTTTACCGCCTTGTTCAACAGCCTTTTTTATATCAGACGTGTATTTGTTCCTCATAACTTGTTCTACCATCTTGCTCTTCAACGAGAGTTGTCCAAATTCCTCCTTTTTAGAACCAATAACAGTTTTCCCATTATCACCCTTTGTGATGATCATTTGATCATGTATTGTCTTGACTTCGCAAGGAATTTCATTTATTGAAAAATCATGTATACCGTCAAATGATAATGGTGCGTCAGAATTCAGAGCTAGACCTGCAAACATTAGCTCAGAAACGCAATCATCCATATTATTGAACTTGGCTCTGGACAGATAAAACACTTCAGCAAGGATTACAATCCAGCATCTTCACATGCACTTTCAATCGACCCTGGCTTCGGTTCAAGTAAATTTGCGATGGTGATCACCGAATTGATTAACGGTATTATTGTAGTTGTGTATGCGAAGGCTTTTGAAAAACCGGATTCCAGGAGGCAATTGATGTTGCCTTCAATCTCATGAGAGATTATAAAATAAACAGGGTGTTTGTAGATGGGTCTAACCGAGCAGTGTGGGTTACTCTTAAGAATATTATTGGTGAACCAATGCACGATAACGATGAAATTTATGAAAGTGATATTATAATGCCTGTTAATCTCGGAGTCGAACATAAAAAAATACTTTCAGATTTGCAACTACTGTTTTCAAATCAGATGGTCGCAGTACCACCTCAATTTGAGGATCTGATTTTGGATTTACGTATCGCGAGGACATCGACTGAAGGGAAGGTGGAGAAAACAGCCGCTGCGCAGCTCGATCTATTTGATTGTCTTCG
>DASSIM010000122.1:0-2560 GCA_035691865.1 Candidatus Nitrosopolaris sp.
CTTTGCTAATTCATCATTTATCGAGCTTTTTACCGTCATTTTCTGCAGCTCTCTCTCTATATCATTATCACTACCACTTGTTGATGTATAATCTGTAAGAACACCTGAATCAATCATTTCATCTAATGCCTGGGCTTTTGCCTTCATTTTTTCTGTTTTATCTTCTGCACGGTTCATTGCCATACCAATATCAGTGAGCTCTTCTGAAATCCCTGTAACATTTTCTTTGATCCGTACTTGCGCTTCGGCTGCAGAATATTGTGCTTTTATAACCTCTTTTCTTGACTTAAATTCCTCAACTTTGGTAGACAGACGTCTTTCTGTATCTTCCAGCTTTTGCTGTTCAACCTGCATCTCAGTAATTTGTTTATCTAATGCTTGCACCTGAAGCAAGTTGGCGTTCTTGCGTTCCAGAGCTAGCTTTGCCAAATCCTCTCTGCTTGAATCAACGGCGTGGTTCGCCTGTTCGTCCAGATTACGAACATTATCCCAAAGTCTCAGCTTCTGCATCTCTAGTCGCTTTTTGGCTGTTACCACCTCAGCCAAATCCCGTCTTAATTTGTTCAGCATTCCAGCCTGTTGTGAGTAAGAATAGTCTAACGCACGTCTAGGATCTTCATTTTTGTCTAGAATCCTGTTTAGCTTTTGCCTTATGATAGTGTAAATGCGATTCAAAAGTCCCATATTGAGTGAGGTGAATAGATCTCGATTTCTTATTAATGTGACTAAGTCCTGAATTCTTTAGCTGTTATACCCGAACCTACGTTTATCGTGTTCATCGGGCGGGCCATAATCCTCTTTCTTTTTGAAATAGCCCCAATATAGTAGGATGCCTCCGCCGATTAACATGCCTACAACGAATTTCTCGTTGGTTATTTGTGGGTTTGTGTAATTATCAAGATAAAAGCCGAATGACAAGTTGGTAGTAACAAAGTAAAGATTTCTAAGGGCGATGATAATTGCCATGACTATAAAAAGTACTCCCATTGCTGACATCCAGTTTCTTCCACGTCTGCTTCGTTCTTCCCCTTGCCGAAATTTCATGGGTTCTACACTATTCGGAGCCCTGGGTTCTTGATCTTATTTCTGTGAGCTGAATTTAGCAGCATGGGGGTCAGAATTTCTGCCTGGTATGAAATAGATAGTGGTCCTAGGTATATAGGACGCAATCCGGCAATTTCAGAAATCAAACTGTTAACCTTTGATACAATATTACGATCGTCTCCACACACGAAGGTGTCTGAATTGAGGCTTTCATTCATGTTTTTGAGCCGGGCTTCGGAGATAGTGTGAAATGCTGATACGATTCGGGACCTGGGGGGTAAGTGATCAGCAACGATCTCTGCAGCAGGTTTCATCGCTTGTTCTAGCGGAATGTAAACAAATCCTGCTCCGGTTTTTTCCATAGGAACGATGGGGGTTATAACAATACAATCATCCCGAAGTAGTTTCGATAGCTGTGAGCACGTATCTAGTATGTGTTCGTAATGAATTGACAACAGAAGAATGTCAGATGACTTTGTTACCGCCAAATTTTCATCGCCGGTGATGCTGCCAGTCATGCTATTCCCGTAGGACTCTTTGGCCACTTTCATGTATGTTTTTGCTGCATCTTTTGCCTTTTGAGCCTCCCTGGATCCAATGATAACATCGTACTTAGATGACCATCTCAAAGCGAATCCTTCTCCCATACCTCCAGTCCCCCCTATTAGTCCTAATTTCATCCTACATGGTTCACCAAATGTTTGGTTATTAAGTTTATTAAAAAGAGACACTTCTATGTCTCCCCCGGTATAAAATTCGACTGTCATAGGCTATTTTGAGCGAAAATTAATATTATAATTCGCTTTTGAATTTGACTGGATTACTTGCCGCTGGTCATTCTTATGCGTCATGGACAAGCAGAGAATAATGTCAACAGAATCCTAGTGGGGCGACACATAGAGTCGCACTTGACTGACTATGGAAGACAACAAGTAGAAGACACGGCAAGGTACCTGCAGAACGTTCCGATAGAAAAAGTGTATGTTAGCCCCGTTACTCGTACCGTGGAAACCGCAAAAATTGTGAGCAAGATTTTAGGAATAAGATACGAAATCGATGAACGATTATACGAGATTGAGCTTGGGAAGCTGGTGGGTATGAACTACGATGACATTATAGATAAGTACGGGAATTTATTTCTCAAGTTTTATGCAGGAACCGATAGCGTGCTTTCGAATTATGGTGTAGAGAGTTTTACTGCCGTGAAGCAACGGATCAAACACTTGATGGACGAGATTACAGAGACGGAACACGATAAAAATGTGTTAATGATTACGCATTTGGATCCTATCAAAGCTGCAATTTCGGTTCTGCTTGACTTGAAACCGGAGGCTCTGTTTCATTGGCATATACGCAACGCCGCGCTAACAATTCTAAAACATGAAAGCAAAATATACTCTTTGTTCGGAGTCAACGTGATGAGCATGCACAGATACCTAATTGAATAGGAGATGGGTTAGCAGATATTTTGCGGGCATGCAAGGACCGATATGTTTTTCAACTGTATGCGGCTAAC
>DASSIM010000123.1:0-16857 GCA_035691865.1 Candidatus Nitrosopolaris sp.
CATTTACCTCGCAACAATAAAGTTATCTGAAGTTTTAAGCATTTTTGCAATGTCTTCTAAAGCATTGCAATCCTCACTAAAGTCAGTTAAATTTCTTGGACAAATTATAGTAAAAAATGTCGCTTGACCTAACAAAGAGAATAGTACTCTACATGATGGTATAGTATTAAATAGAAAATAGGGCATAAAGAACAAAACTCCCGAGCAAGATATAGAACAAGACCTTTTGGAAAACTCTATTTTAAATCTAGAATGCACCGAGTGGTCGGCTTTTCCATTGTCCGGGATTTTACGCCAACGAATCTATTGTCTTATGTACATGGAGTTTGTGTTTTCGTTATATCCCAAGTCAGACATTGGTATTACTTTAAATCCATTGTCGTGCAAATACTTCATCTCTGCCGCAAACAGGCTTACGTCTGTGCTAGAAGGATCGCCGGTATTGTCTATACCATGGTAAGCAACTATCGGAATGGCATCCAGTGCTCCTTTTTTATTGTTAAAATTTATTCCACTCTTCACTGCTCCAATAAACTTTTGAAATATTGTTTGATTATTATGAAGATAAGACTGATCCCAGGAGTTATGACTTGCCTCTCTTATGGAATACCTATTTGCATAGCTTAGCGTACCACTGTTATCGTATGTAGCACAATCAGTTTGTTTATTAGTACTGTATCCATCACAACGCAAAAACATTGAGGTAGCAAAGCCATTATCCGCAAACGCATAATACTTGGAAATAGTATCTATCACAGATGGATTATTCCATGCATTGCCATGGACTACTGCAAAGATATTGGGTGAATTAATGCCATGAGTTTGCAGGCATTGTTTAGAACCACCAATCTCAAAATCCAAAGAGCTTGAAGATACGCTGTTTAGATCTGCACGAGTCATACCTTTAGATTCTATGTCCTGTCCATCTTTTTGTAAGGATAGTATATCATTCCAATTCATACGCTGCGTTTGGCCTACATAATTACATGTGATGAAGAAACTTGCCTTATACCCATATTGATCTAAAATTGGTTTAGCTGTAGTAAATTGGCTCTTTACGGTATCACCAAAAGTCAGAATTACTACTTTATTATTTTCGCTACTATTGTTCATCAGACCGATGGTATTACTGTGATTTGAGGATGGATTTGTAATGGCATAATTACTGTGGCCAATAGCCAAAATATGAGTAACTGAAAATTGTTGTATTGAAAATAAAAATAAAAATGAAATTGATAAAGCCAGAGTAATCGAAAAAAGAATTTTGAAATTGTTGTTTTTAATGTCTCTCATATACTTTAGTATTGTAAAATAGTATTAACTATATGTGATTCTTACGAATCTTATATAATCCGTTATTAGTATTGTTGGAAACCATAATAATCATGACTAGCTTATTTTCAGAAGAGAATATGTGTAGATTTTACTTATTCTTTTCAAGTAACCGTATTTGACCAACTTCATGCCATTCTCGTCTTCCAAGTGGGAGCTCACAGCAATAGAGATATAATTTCTGTGTTGAGGTTACTAAATGACTAAATAATTCTCCAGCCGATACTAATCAAAGTTTAATTAGTATACTTGAAAATGGGATATGTTAAATTGATCCTTATAGGGGGTTTGCCACCGATTTCCATCTTCTGATGGTTACTTGCGGCACGGTTAGTGCCTACTTCGATGAATTTTGAGCGTTATATCATCCATTCTGTAATTTGCCCATTTGTATTTCATGAAAAAAAATTGGATCTCTTATTTTCGAAATTATTCAGGGCATACGAAATCCTGCTATAGCAATCACAAGTCCAATGCTAATCACCGGGATAATAGCAGCTTTTTACCAACCAATTTGTTACTGCCATACCTCCAGCGTTTGCCGCCAAAACATAAACAATCAACACTGCGGCTTGAAGTTTTGTTTCGACCCTTTTCACACTCCCAGAAGTCGGATGGTGCTGACGGACTAGATTACTTATGAGGCCAGTCCAAGTACCAGTGATATACGTAGTAGATATGTCAGAGACTCCTAAAGCGCGAACTGCAGCACCTTGTATACCCATCGCTACAGTAGCCAGCGCAATGAGGGTATATATGACATGACCGGTGGGTTTGCCCCCGGCAGAAAATCCTACAATTGCTAAGAGTGAGAGAACTAGGACCTCTACGACCAAAGCCTTCGTTATAGCTGTATGCCATATTTTTGGTGGAACCGGAATCGGAACCACTATTCTGGCACCTATAGCGACACCTCATACGTACCCTGTAATAGCAGCTAGGGAAATTAAGGCCTGAAAAATCTTTCCGCTGCCTATCGCAAGCCCGAGAAGAACGGTGTTTCCAGTCTGGACGGATGCGAAAACGCCGAGCCCGAGAAGGCTTAAAGCATCTATGAAACCTGAGGTGAATGCAAGAACAACTACAAGCATGTTTCGGATGACGGGTGACTCTGGTGGGTTCTTCTTTGACCTATTACCATCAGACATGTTATTCATGACGATTTTTTCTTTTAGACCATGTTACAAAGAACTCAAGATGACGCGAGATGTCCCACCCATCTGATTGAACTGAATTGCATTACCGTGCGGTGGGTTTGGAACATTACCTAAAGTTCTCGTTTACATCTAAATAAAGACCCCGAATACATAAGCCTTTCAATCAAAGGTGTGGATTGCAAAGATCAAATTACATTTGCTGTGATTCTAATGCTGACATTTCGGCCCGGAAAATAGTTTGCAATATATATCAATAGGGGAACTGCTCCTAGTATTGATATTAAAGATAAAACGAGATCGTTCGAACGCAAAGATGAGTCATGAAATAACCTAATCATCGAGAGAAATTAGTATATGTATGCTTTATTTGTCTATTCAGCCTCCAGCTACAATGAAAAGATCTTCTTGATATTTTGGTAATGCATCTAGAATCTTTGGCTGTAAACCAAAAATAGATGCAATGACCTCATTTGAATACGCACCAAAGGCACCTGAAATGCCGATATCTTCTGGTCGTTCATGGTTAAAGAAGACTGCAAATTGCGTGTCTTCACTTGCCTCCACATTCTCTATATAGTGAAAGTATGCCGAAGGAATAAACACGATTTCTCCAGGACCAACTTCAAATGTATCAACGTAGTCGCCTGGGCTGAAAATGGTCATGCGTGCCCTTCCGCTTATGACGTAGTCCAATTCAGCCGCATTAGGATGCCAGTGAGGTTCCCTAATGCCTTTGGGTTTCAGAGTCAGAAGATAGCAAGCAAGACCACTTAGAATCCCAAAATTATTGGCGTTGCCTAAGGAAACCGTACCACCTCTGCTTTGTACCACAGCTGGAAATGCCTTGAGGTTAAATTTGTGGTAATTCGGTGTTTTCTGATAAATGGCTCTGGGGTTTGTAGCGTATGATCTTGACGTAATGAGTAGATCTTGAGGAGATTTTTTGAAACTGCCAAAATATTCAGGTGCAAGTCCGAATGTAGCTCCAAGTACGTTGTCAGGCATCGACCCAGTTGACCCAGATAACCCCATATCTTCAGGTCTCTCGTGGTTAAACGCGATAGCGAATTTAGTTTCGTTGATATTGATATTCTCGATGTGATGAAGATAGCCTTTAGGAACAAATACAATCTCACCCGTATCGACAGTAAACGTATCATGGCCGGCGCCGGGGCTGAAGATAGTCATGAGAGCTCTACCTGATAAACAGTAGCTGAGTTCAGCCGCATTAGGATGCCAGTGTGGCTCTCTGATACCCCCACCTTCTAATTGTAGGGAATATAGCGCCATACCATTCAATATGGCAAAATTATTTTGGTTAGCCATGGCTCGAGTACCGCCATTACGAATAGCTTGTGGTTCAATAGCTTCAAGATTGAATGTATGAATAGAACTCATGTACTTTCTTGTCATTAGAATGAACTGATCTATTTGAAGTTTCTTGTGTGATGTGGTTCATTTTTCATACATGTGATTCTATGTTGGTATATCAGAAGTACTTCGGTATCCTAAGAATTTGGAAGGGTCGTTGATTTAATTAATCACTAATATATCCATTAGAAGGATTATGCAAGTGTGGTTCAAGCATTCGTTTTTGTGTATGATCAAACAATGGAACTAAAATATATTTAAGACAATAAGAAGGAAAAAATTTTGATAATAGATGGACAGTTTATTATTGATACTTTCAAGTCGGGTGTATAAACAAATTTCAGCTCCTGGGAATATCTATGTCAATGTTTCAGCTTTTGGGGAATATACAAATAGGAGCGCGGAGTAATTGTAGATGACTATGGTAAATAGCGATGCTATTGGAATTTCAGCTTTCGAGCACTTGTACAGTGTAAGTCGGGATCAAGTCAATATACCAGAGTGAGATTTAGGCTGCTAGCTTGGACTAAGTATACAAATGACCCTTGGCTAACGATTCTCATATTAATCGTAGCCATAGCGATATCAAATTCTTTTATCATTTTCTCAAGCCAAGATAGCCGAGTCTTTTTTACTAATTGGAGCATCGACACCGCAGCTGCTGCCGCTTTGTCGCTGTCTATCCTAGCGGTAATTACAGCTTACAAACACAGGATAGATAGATTTCTTGTTTACGCGCATATCATTTTTACTCTAGGTTTGGCCTTATGGTTCGTAGCAGAAGTCACTTGGAGTTATTATCAACTTGTATTGGAAATTAGTACTCCCTTTCCATCTTCTGCTGATGCATTTTGGTTAAGCGGTTATGCATTCTTTATCTTTTTTATGTTTAGAATTTACAACCTCTTAAGTAAAGGAGGTGAAAAGTTTTTAGTGATTCTAGTATCGTTAGCCGCGGCGATTATCTTAGGCTACATCCTCAATCTTACCTTTGGTATCGCAGATTTATTGTCTGCTCAACAGGGTAGCCTAGCATGGCTTATTAGTATTGCATATCCAATCCTGGACGGAATCTTACTCGTTCCTGCCGTACTAATTCTATGGAGCTTAAGGGGGAAGAATGTCGCTTCGGCAAATTGGAGTTTGTTAGCTTTATCCATAGTGGTTGTTACTATAGCAGACATTGGCTTCGGATATAGCGCAGTAATTGACAAAGCAGGAAAAGAAGAATGGATATGGGATTTGTTCTATAGTTCTAGCTATCTTGTTATGTCTGCAGCATTCTTTTTGCAGAGCAGGATATTTGCCAAACAAGGTCACACGAAGATCATTGTGCAAAAATAAAGCTGGCTACGTTAGGCGCAAAAGAGACCCAAATGATAGACGGTTGATATGCATAAACCTGCTTTTAGATAAAGCTATGATTAAGATGGGTCCAATTTTTGATCCCATGAAACGAACGACAATGAATCTTTATTCTAATTATACAGATGAAGAGCTGACAGTTATATTAAATTTCATTACTAATTGTACCAGGATGATACAAAAGCTAACGGTCGAAATGAAAGCGAAATCATAATTATGAATCGGACGAGGACAAGGTTGTCGTGTGCGGGCTCTTTTGCTGGCACACTGAAACGGAGGATAATGGCTTTGGTATTTTTGAGGCAAATAGTACTGCTAGATGATGAATCGCTGGCTTTTCGTATCTAACGTGAGCGTTGTTTTCAGTTTTTAAGCTCGTCTCAGAATGCTAGCCGTTTGAAAAAAAATGTTGGCATGCGAAAAGCAGCGATTACATCGACTGGTTGTGCCAGGGTAAGATAATGAGCAGACTCATCAAATTAGGAATCGTTCACCTATAATTGTGCTTACCACCCATTCACAACGAAGGGAATTATACAGATAGTCAAATAACCACACTTTTCTTGTCTATTGGTATGACTCTCGACTCTTGGCTGTTCATAGCAAAAGGTCTGATGCCTGATAATCAGATGTCTCATCAAGACTTATATCGTACTCCTACCTTACATTGAGCCAACCACCAAATGATCTCAAGCTATGTCATGCACGTGATCTCTTTAGTGGTTGCTGTTATGGCTTTGTTTCTAGTTAGTACATCCTCGTGGCCACAGCTAGAACCGGCCAATGCTTTACTTTTTGCAAATCAATCCACAAATACATACTTACCGACTATTCAAAAGATGGTTGGTTCAGTTGCGTTTACACCTGTAACAACGCCAGCAGCAAATTCAACGACTCCTGCACCTTATTTCCATTCAGCTCTTGAGACTTTCGTTATTCCTGGATCAGTAAATGGCTATGGAGTTTATCAAGCGCATAATTCTAGCATTTTCAAATCCGGAGAAAAGATTTTGCTATACATAGAACCAGCGGGTTATTCATACAAACCCGTTGGATCTCTGTTTTTGATGAATTTTACCGCAGATGTCTTGATATCTGATAAAGCCGGGCATGTCTTGACAGGACTTCAAAATCTCCCAATCTCTACATTAATTTCACACCATAAGAATAAGGAATTGATACTGACAGTTAGCTTAACTCAGACCACTCCATTTCCTGTTGGTGACTATGTGCTAAAGTATACTATACGTGATGTCTCATCAGGTAATAGTTTCGACATCTTAAAAAATATCACAATAGCGAACGGTTAGATGACTTCTACTGTTAGTCAAGAGCCGTATTTGGCGGAATATTTCTCAAACTGATTCTTGCAAGCAGCAGGGCAAGTAAACGTTCCTTCTCTAGACTGGGATGTAAGTTGTGTCTTCTCATCAACCATCATTTGCAGACAAGATCATTGTACCTCAAGAATATGTCGCAAAACATTATTCTTCCTTGCCATGGAGGATGATTAAGAGTCACAATTAACTTATTTCGATTCTGTTAACATAATTGCTCAATGTCAAACCTCTTGATTCGTGCTCACGGATGTACTGTCGATTGGGGCAATTAGCGGTACGGCTCCGGATCTAGCTGTAGGCTTTCAAAATTTTACCACGTCAGGTCTTTTGTCTTGGTCGAGTGTAGATCGAGCTACTGGGCTGTTCTACGGTTCTCTAGTTGGTTGCTATCTATTATAGCCGATTTGTTGAATTAGGGGAGATGAATACCATGCATTTTTAGATTGCTTTTAACATTATTGATTATTTTTTGAGCAAGACCATTTATATTCTGGTTGACGATATTTTCTCCTGCATTTGCTTGATGATTGTCTCCTATGCTATTACTATCAGAACTACTACTAATACTACTGCCACTATTGAGATTGCTTAAACTGTTTGGGTTTATGTGAATCTTGTTAACATCTCCTACGTTGCTGTTGCTAGTCTGCTCGTGAGAATTACTCTTGGAATTCTCTGAAGTTGATCGGATAATGCTATTGTCGGTGGAGCTAGTAGATTTATAAGTTACTCTAAACGTTTTCCAAGTCGAATATTTTTCATAATTAGGAGCTGATACTCGCACTATCACTTTGTAAGTTCCAGATCCGTCATGGTTACTAACCTTCCATGAATATGAGGCCTTACCATGATCATCTGTGGTGCCTTCTAAATTCTTGTATATTCCTGACGGGTTTACAATTCTTTCTGAAACTAAGGCTCCTGCAATAAGATTAGTAGAATTGGTTTTGTCGGCCACGGTAGTTGTCAGAGTCTGTTTATCTCCTGGATGCAGAGAGTTCTTTCCTACGTGAATTGAAACAGATAAAGCTCTTAAAGTATTGCTATTCGCACTCGGTGAAAAGGTGGCAGCCAAAGAAACAGGACTTTTGGTAGAATTAGGTGCGTTGCTAGTTATTGCGTTCGTTGTTGAGTTCAATGCCGCTGCTGTTGGTCGGATAAGCGGTGTCGATATAGAGGATATTTGCTGCTGATCGGTAGTATTAGAAGCAGTAGATACTTTTGCTACATTATCTATCCCTGTCACATTAACACTATAATGCGAGGTCAACGTCGGATTATTAGCACAGGCGAATTTAGCAGTTATTTTATTCTGTCCTGGTTTAATAGTAGTATATGCTGGCGAGAGAGTAAAATTCCATTTCGAATAGTCATTATTTCCAGCCACGCCAATAGGTGAAGCATCGTGATATGGATTAATAAAATTCACCTTGACTGAAACTTTGCAGTCGGTAGTTTTATTGGTAACTGATGTTCCAGAGACTAAGAGGTCTTTACCAACTGGAACTTGTTGGCCCTTGGTCGGTGACGTAATTTTTACTAGGTGTAGATTGGGACGAGATTGTGGTTGTTGTGAAGTTGTTGCACTCGAATTGCCTTGATTTGGAATTACTTGAGAATAAGCTGCATTAGTGAATGTAGCTGATGTTAGGAGAGCTAGAATGAACGCAGAATTGAAAATTATAAGTGAATATGATCTCACACTATGAGATGTACTTTCATACAATAAAAATAAAATGAACATAAAGAATAGTAGATTGTTTTATTACACTCCTCTGTTATGTCTTTCGTTCTAACAAAATTTTCAGTGCTCTCAATCTATACAGGTTAATGGTACTTTTTTCCAAACCTCTTAATATCATTCAGCTTTAGAGTGGCAGTTTTAAATTTTAAGTGCTATAATTTGTACGTGCAACAATAACTATTCTTGTCGGTAACACCTCGCATCGCGATATGCAGTTTGTTCGGCACAAAATGAAATCGGAAAGTAGAGAAAATAAGTATGCAGTTCTAATTGCTTATTCTCAAATTAGTGACGAGGTTCAAGGCTTGTATGTCGTTATATAGACCAGTGGGCGTTATCAGGAAAACTGAGAATAGGAATTTTAAGAGTAGTACTATTATGATTATTGCCACTATGACCAGTATAATTGTCCAGAGGGTATGGAGTACCATTTCACTATCTCATCTTGTCCCTTGTTCTTTCCTTTCGTCTTTACTTTCCATCTTTTTGTACTCTTGACATGCCTTAATATTGCTCATTAGTCGGTCTTAGCTCAAAATATTATATAACACAATAATCAAATTTTTTGGATAGTTTTTTCTATAACTCTTAAATGATAGGTTGTTCTGTCAGTTTAATCCATGTGCATGATGCTGACACTATACAAAGAACCCGGAAGGAATGCCCCCTAGTTCATGAATAATTCGAGTTTATCTGACCTTGTGGTTGAGCAGTCCGATCGCCTCTCTCTATTGTGATCGGGGAAGACTTGTGTTTGAAATAATACAGATATCTTTTGCTCATACTAGGGTCGTCGGCAGTATAAACACTATTATTTTGCTGGATCCTTCATCTCTAGTGATATCGCTAGTGATACATATATATTCTTTATAATCCAACTATAGATCGTGCAAGAACTCGAGGAGACATTTTTCATATGGCGTGCACTTGTCGCCATTACGATATCCGTGATAGCAGATATCATAGACTTTGTTGCAGGACCAATTCTTAGCATTCCGCCAGTTATTGACGTCCCTAACGCTCTCGTCACAGGAATACTATATGCAATAACAAGAAAGAAGAAATCCGTCGCAATAAATTTCATTAAGTTTATTCCTATAATAGGGGATTTCATTCCGACCTACACTATAACAACGCTTATGTGGATTCAGACTGAATTCAAGAAGAGAAAAACAGTAGAGCCTCCGATGCGTCATATTTTACCGACTGTCTTTCATGGCCCCTCGAATACCAAATGATAGAAAGATATTAAGCGCTAGCGACCTAATTCCACAGAGAGCGAAGGTATGAAAGTTCTAGTCACTGGTGCATGCGGGTTCATAAGCAGTCGGTTAGTAATTGGATTATGTTCCTCCGATTCTTCAGAACCAACAAATAAACTCCGTATAACATCTCAAGGAGTTTAGGATCGCCCAGGAGCCATTTTCATGAGGCAAAAAAAGCACGGGACACTTGAGATCCAGTAGCCTTTTTTTCAACTATTTTTTATGTTGGTATAGTTGATAGGAGCGATTTCTTCCAATTTATTTTGCAGCTCCAATAGCTGTATACCTTTCTCTGTCGTTCTGTAACACCGCGTTCCAACTTCGTAGTCTATCAGACCACTTTCCTTTAAAGTTCTCAAGTATTCTTTCAGTTGGTTAAACGAAAGAAATGAGTTGTACATTAATTTGGTCCTGTTTGCTCTTGAGCCTGCACGCGCTGCCTCTAGAATCGATCTGACTATTTCGTTTCTACCTCTGTATTTCATTGGGTATGAAATCATAACTAAGTATTTACGAGAGACTTAGGTTATGTCGATTTCTATCACAAGATACTATGTAATTGTGGCATCAATCATAATTATTTATCTATATATATCATCATTCTCAAAGATGAAGTTGAGCTGGTTCTGAAATACACAAAAAAATAGAACGTTTCTCTCAGCTTGTCGTATCCTACTGAAACGCATTAACTCGAAAAAAAGAGAATGTGTCTTCTGTTGAATTGCGTACTTTTGTTAGATCAGTGGTGTATGTCGACCGAATTGTCGGCTTGGTTAGCACACACAGCGTGGTCACAAAAGTTCTGTTGAGTTATGTCTTGACTAACTCTTATGCTATTGCTGTTATGGTTGTGGTGGTTGTGGTGTCCGTATGCTAAAGCCTGTTGTGGTGTAGCGAATGCTGCTGCAGTCGTAGCTACTGCTGCTACTATTGCCACAATTGCGAAAAATTGCGTCATGTTCCTGTGATTCATTTCTCAATGGCTATCTTCCATTATAGGTTATTTGAACTGCTTTACAACAACCAGTAACACTTTAGAAGAAATTGTCGATATATTGAAACTCTGATAAATTCATTGAAACTTAGATATCATTATTGAGAGTGCTAAATTGAGAATCATATTTAGTCTAGTATTTTTATAGTAAAGAATTGACGTAAGATATTGCGAGTCTGTTAGAGGATTCTGTTTCGTAATTCTGCGGTTGCTTCTCTTTCCTAGCTAAAACACAATCTACTACTCCCATAAATTCAATAGGTGCTGGAACCATGACACAAACTCCATTTTATCAGTGATAGTTCGGGAACCTACTGGGCTAAAGAGTACTCTTACTGGAGAGTTCCGCAGATACAAGAGTCTATCATGATCCTCGAAGCATGGGCTAATACTTTCAAAAACCCCAATATCTTACGGTTTTGGGCAAGGAATACTAACTATGAAAGGTTCCCCTTTAGCAAAAGGTAATTCCCAATAGCTATGCCATCCATGCCCGTACTGTAGAAGGTTGAAAGAGCATCTACTGGCGATAGACATATTGGTTGATCCCTTACGTTTAGGCTAGTGTTAGTAACTATCGGAATGCCAGTTTCATTTTCAAAATTACCTATTAATTCATAGAATAATCCATTTTGGCTTTTCGAAACCGTCTGTATACGTGCTGTATTATCTATATGAGTGGGCGTAGGAATCTCCTTTACTTTATCTGGTCTAACATTATAGGTTATTGCCATAAAAGGAGCATATCTACAGTTAATGAAATATTCGGGAGATCTCTCTTCTAACACAGACGGTGCAAATGGCCTAAAATCCTCCCTGAATTTTACATACTTGTTGAGTTTGTTTTTCATATCTTTATCACTAGGATCTGAAAGAATCGAACGAGAGCCAAGTGCTCGTGGTCCTAATTCCATTCTGCCTTGGAACCACCCAATAATTTTTCCTTGCGCTATCAGATGAGCAACTGCCTTAGGGATATCTTTTACACGCTCAAAACGAACTTTTGCTCTTGTTAGTACATACTCTATCTGTTCATTCGTATATTCTGGTCCCCATAATGGGTTTTGATATTTATCTATTTTAAAACCATTTTCTTTCGCTATCATTATAGCTGCCCCTAAAGAAAGACCATTATCACCCGGTGCACTTGTAAGATGGACATTCTCTACAAACTTGGATTCCATCAGCTTCTGATTCATTAAAACATTTAGAGCAACACCTCCTGCCAGACAAAGGTTCCGTGAGCGAGTCTTTTCATGTAGATATTCTAAAAGATAAAGGGCTACCTTTTCTAGATGTTCTTGGGCACTTTTTGCAATATCTTTATAGTATCCATCTATCGGCATATCTTCCAGACGACGGGGTTTATTATTTAATTTGGTTAAAAATTTCTCTGAATATAATGGCTCCTGTCTTGGAGAGGTACGATTATTTTCAGTGAGATTTAGATAATCTGTGTTTAGAGAGTAATTACCACCGGCTTTATTTTTGTAAGAGAGCAACCAAGAAAAATCGTAATTTTTTGAATCATTACTATTCCCATATGCTGATAGACCCATCACTTTGTATTCATCGCTATCTCTTTGAAACCCCAGATATTGAGTTATCATGGAATAAAAAACGCCCAAAGAATCTGGCTGCTTAAATTCCTTTAACACAGAAATTTTATCTTCAGAGGCATGACAGAGTGTCGTTGACTTGCCATCGCCTGTTAGATCAGCCGTAATAATCATGGACTCGCTGAATCCAGAGGTATAGAACGCGCTTGCTGCATGTGCCATATGATGATCTACTATTTTGACTGTAGGACAGAAGCCAAAATGAAATTTAAGATAAGTTTCCAAAATTCTTGTAATGTCGTTATATGTTATACCTGGAAATACAACATAAGAAACATCTTGCATACAGATATTAGCAAATTCGAGACAGAATCTGATTGCATTTCTCGGTAAAACTCCAGTCGCAAATTTTATTTTCAAAAATCGTTCTTCTTCGGCCGCTGCAATTAATTTACCATCCTTTAAAAGACAAGCAGATGCATCTTGATTATTTGAACGAACGCCACCATTTATTCCGAGAATGTACATCTTTTATTAATGATCACCTGCATATGCATGAAAGGTATGGCCGATTCACAAAAATGGACATCTGGGATTATATGGGAATATGCATTTTAACTCGTGGGATCCTTCGGCGTAGTTATCTCTTTCTTGAACTAGCTCAAGCAACGTAAACATATTAGCATTAACAGAGTTAATTAGTACTTACATGGTATCACTCAATTTTCGAGTTTTTCTTACAAGTACTATGTCTTAGAATATACTATAGATTATATTTTCCACTTTATTGAAAATCCGAGATCTATGTGCACGTATTGCCAGTGGGGCCTTGAGACACCCTACTATAACTGATCAATATCAACAAGCGATACGCAAATTATATGCTCGTGCACGGCAATACATATATTGCCAGTACATTCAATCAATACAATTACACATAACTTTTACAATCAAGCATGTCAATGATTTTAACTCTACCATCCTTTTAAAGACATGCTTGAGAAACATAGCATGAAGCGTGATTCATCAAATTCCAACTGCGAAATCTGTCTTTGGGCATTTGAAACCAATACTGAGCTAGGTATCCATAACTATTTGGAACACTTAATAATGAACCTCGTATCACAGCCTAGTCGAATTGTGCAGGATGTCAGAGTGATTACGCGCTGAAATTCATCGTTTAATGTTACACAAATCTATTGTATTAGAATACAAGAGTCCCTGCTGGGTAGGGACAGTACATGGAATGCTGTTCGTTGTGCCTGTTTCCTAGTACGAGTTCATATTATTCGCCTATTATCTGCAATATGATCTTGCGTTCTCTTCTTCTAGTGTCCATTTCTAACAAGACTACTTGTTGCCATCTGCCTAACAATAATTTGTTATCTTTGAACGGGATAGTTAAGCTGGCACCAATCAGAGATGCACGCACATGCGAATGTCCGTTTCCATCATGCCATGTGTTATCATGTTCATAGACTAAATCTTTTGGTGCAATTCTAGACAGCATTTTAGGAAAATCAATCTTAAGTCCTGGCTCATATTCAATAGTGGTTACTGCTGCAGTTGAACCTGCCACAAAAATTGTAACAATTCCAGCTGTCAGTTTGGTCTCGTCGACCGCTTCTGAAATTGGTGTGGTCAGGTCAACCATGTCATCCTCTCCTTTTGAGTTGATATTGATACCTTTGGTGATAATCGTCATGCCTTACAAAATTCTTCTGGTGATTCTGATTTAACAACTTTTGCTAGTCTACCTCTGGACTGGCATTACTGACCAGCACGTATAACAGATATTAAATCTTCCAAGAATGATCCTAGTTCGTCTGTGACAGAATAAATATTGCCCGGCCATGGCTTTCTAATGTGCAACTAAGACTACTAAAAGTAAAAAGGAAAGAACAACTCGCAAAATTGACTTCTAAATCAAGTTGCGAGGCATTATATCCCAAAATATCCGGTGCTAGGAATGGGTTGTATTGCTTAATGTGCAGATGTAGAGAATAATGGCTTTGGTATTTAAGTGGATGAAACTGCTAGATGAAGAATGACTTGTGTTATTTCAAACCCGAGTACTATTATTTTGGATTCTAAGTACTCCTCCTGTTAAACAGCTTGATACATGCAACACAGACGCTGCATGGATGTACGACAATTCACCATCAATCATTATTGTATAGTATTTGAACTACCCGCGATACTTGGACAGGGTATAAAAGAAAATCAAGTGATTCAGCCATCATATGCCGACTAACTAATTATCATACATCCACCAATGCGTCATGCTCTATGATTGTCGATTAGGGAAAAAGTATTTCCATATAAGAAAACCTTGGCCTCTTCAGACATAAAATCGTGGGGAAATCCTAGCTGGATTTTACTTTTCTCATGTAATCTTTTCAGTTGGTCTATGGTCAATTCAAAATCTAGACAACTCAAATTATCCTTGATATGAGCCTCAGTTCTTGCTCCTATAATGGGGATAATGACTGCTTTGTTCTTCTGTTGTTGTCTTATCCAGTTCACGGCTACTTGTGAAGGCGTCTTGTCAATCTCCTTTGCTATTGCTTGTACTTCTGCTGCAATAGAAATATTTCTTTCATTTACAAATGAAGCACTCATTGGATTATTGACATTAAATCTCTTTTGCTCTTTAGTATTTTGCATGTTATACTTTCCCGAAAGCACTCCTCCACCCAATGGAGACCACACTGTTACTCCTATATCCAAAGCACGAGCCATAGGCAATAGTTCTCTCTCAGCAGATCTTTCGACCAAATTATACATTATTTGAAGCCCTATGAAAGATGACCAACTACGCAGGTCTGCAATTGCATTAGCATTTGAAACAACCCAAGCTGGGGCATCAGATATGCCTATGTAAAGAATTTTTCCAGATCTTATCAAATCGTCGAGACATCTCATAAGTTCTTGAATTGGTGTCATCGGGTCCCACATATGCACCCAAAGCAAATCTATGTACTGAGTGTTTAACCGTTTAAGACTTGCATCGACGGACTGAACTAAGTTCTTGCGATGATTTCCACTTGCATTAGGGTCATTTGGATTTGTTGTTAGGGTGTATTTTGTAGCAACTACAAATTTTTCTCGTTCGGTGGAAATGAATTCACCAACATATTTCTCACTAGTACCATTTTGGTATACATTCGCTGTATCAATAAAATTTCCACCCTTACTCACAAAAAAGTCAAGTATTTTCTTGGATTCTTCCTTAGAAGCTCCAGGTAACATCGAGCCCCAATCTTCTCCAAAAGTCATTCCGCCCAGACATATCTCAGAAACTCGCAGCCCGCTCTTTCCAAGAAGTTTATATCTCATATATGAGTGTGAACACTAGGTCATCTATAAAATAGACGGTTTACAAATTATACAAATTCGACATGGATGTTTGGTGAAAGAAAGAACCGTATCTTGTTGTCACTCTTTAGTTAATATCCTGCATTCTTGGCAGCGTCCTGTCCGAGGCACTTGTCGCAACGGTTCTGTACATGTCATTATGATTAGAATTATCAATAATCCTGGTGTTTTGGATCACTATGTTTAAGATGCTTAGTAACAACAATGATAGTATGTCTCTCCCAAGAAAGCCAAGGTCTGAATATGTGGCAAAGGTCCTAGTGAGAATAAACGGAACTTTACCAGACATCTCCACTATAGGTGGTGAAAAAAATTCTGATCGAGCCGCAGAAATAAAACAGCAGAAGATAAATGCAAATACGTCTTGTTCTATATTTAGCATATCTTCCACTCCCGCACAAGGCAAAGATGAAGAACTTTTTCATCTTCTAATAGATGCAGGTGAAGGCGTAGTCAACAGCATAGAAAAGGGTATAACCGATCAGTCTTCCCAACGGGGAATGCTGATAGCTAAACTGCCAAATGCTGTCCTTATAACCCATTCCCATGATGATCATATAAACGATCTTCCTAAGCTTATTGAAAAGATGAAGGGTGCCTCAGACAAAATAAGTGTATATTGTACCAAAGAGTGCCGTGATCAGATAATAAACAAGATCCCGCAACTGGCCGGAATACAGTCCTCATATTTTAACGTAATACAACCAAATGAGAGCATTACAATCGGCCCATTCAACGTCATACCAGTATCAGCAAATCATGGTGAAAATTCTCCTCAAGGATCCGTGATCTATATTGTCAAATATCAAGACAAAAAAATTATTATGGGTTGGGATTTTCTGTCATTGCCGAACGTGGACGAGAATTTGTTGTGGAACCCGGATTTATTAGTTTTGGGTACCCAAACTTACAATCCTCATCCGGAGACTGGAATGATCTCAGTAAGTGAGGCGTATCTTCTTGTAAGGAGATGGAATGTAAAAGAATGCTATCTTGTTCACTATTCTGGGCTAAAAGATTTTGAGGAAGGTAAAAATCAGTGGTTCAGGGGTCCTGTTAAGCCGATGACAACAGCAGAGCTTCAAAAAGTTATCGATTCTCATCTTATGATTAGTGGAAATGAGGGAAGGTTTAGGATAATGGTTGGAAAAGAAGGGATGCTTTGGACTGCTAAGAAGACTGGTGAATATTCATCTGATTATGAAAGCAAGCCTATTGGAAACGTCATTGAAGTAGAGGGCCTTCAGAAGTATACTTTCAAGATAGAGAAAGACACCAAAGCAGACAAATTAAGAGTAGTAATAGAAGACAGGATTAACAGATACTCGATGCAATTTGACAGACCACATAAG
>DASSIM010000124.1:0-4734 GCA_035691865.1 Candidatus Nitrosopolaris sp.
TAAGTATTCAGGATCAAATCAGACCTGCACTGGTAAAATCTCATGAAAATGAGTCAACCTTTAATCTGTACAAATGCACCGATATTAGAGGTTGTCCAGTATGGTTTAGATCGGAATCTAGTCTGATACCCACTTTAAACATTATTGGTAATGTCTCACCTCACAGGTATCCTAATACTGAATGGAGATACTGATTCTGAGACCCCAGTTCAACAAGCATTTCTCTTGCAACAAAGACTGACTGACGTAAATCATCCTGATCATACGTTGATAACTTATCCCAATCCGGGACACTCCTTCGATCCCTCATCTCAGTGGTTCGCTGAGAGCCTTGCATCAATCGAACCTGATGTTATAGCAGACCTTTATTCATGGCTTGAAACTCACTCTGGGATTTCACAGCCCTTAACGACTACTCCCCCTACCAGTCAAATGTCGGCAAATACACCTTCTTTGATTACAAATACAACTTCCGATTCTTCCTCGACCAGCAAATGATGAGTTTAGATATCAGTTAGCTTTACTTTGTGATTCACATGGAGACCGCTTATGCGGCCGTTATTGTCTAGCCAATATCCTATCGGTTCAGAAACCAAGAGGCAAACGCATCATATCTTAAAGCAGAGCATCATCTTTTCAGGTATGGGGATAGGGGAACACTACAAGACAAGGACAGGGAGGCCTCTTGCTGGTTTGTTAGCTACTTCCATTCCCAAACCTTCAAATGGAAGTTACCTCCTTCCTCGATGTCCAACTCCCACACTCCCGGTGAGCTATTTAACCTTGCAAATTTCGGCGAGGAAGCCTGCCAGATAACTCCACCCCGCCAGCTCGCCTTTAGGCCACTTCCGGTAGGTCGCCCCCTTCCATGAGCCCACACACCCACAGTGTCCCCATCTTTGGTTGTGCAGATTCCATTGAACTCTGCAACTAAGGTTCCTCCGTGCGGGGTTGCGACGCCAGTATAGATAGATGAATAGTCTGCACCGAACAATTTGCCAGTTCCCTGATAGGTCGCTTCCACTTTTCCGTCTGGGAGTGCCCTTATTCCTGCGAACTTTCCAGTTTCTTCGAATGCTAAATCCCCTAGTGCCATGTCACCATTGAATCTAAGACGACTATTTATGCGTTCTCAGTTCCCGAAATGATATCGTCAGAATTGCCTTTTTCACTTTACCTCTGACTCAAACTGCAATTTAGTATCTATAAGATTCTTCGCCAAAGAACGCCCCGGTCGTAATCAGATAATTGTCTTAAGAACTTAGTAGGAGTGTGGGTTCAAGATTAGCTGCTTTTACTGTAAACTTTCAACCAGTACCCGGGCGCATACTGAGTGGGCTGACGGACTTGACAAATTTGGTTAATGCACCTAAGTTTACACTTATGTCATCAACTAAAGAAGATATAAGGTGAGAGATATGATCAACCGAAATTAAGGATGTTGTGTGGTCTCGAAAGTTAGTATAAACTTTATCATAATGAATGTATGATGAAAATGTTTTCCAAGGAAAAATCGCAGACAAATAACCTAGATTATTTAAAAATAATATCACAGACACTTAATATGACATGTCCATTTTGTGTCAAGTTGGTAGATCAAATCCCAATTGTGAACTATGCAAATGATTTCGGCAAAGAGTCAGTTTATCATTCGATGCGTTATGAAACTGCGTTTGGAGTTGTGATAACTAATTCGTAAGCCGCATGACCTCCCCTAACTAAGGTACCAGTATTATGACCATGAAATGAAAATGGCGTGTGCTATTAATTCCTAAATGTCACTGGACGGCTAGTCCTTCTTAAAACCCTCTTTGTGGATCCAATAATAGGAAATTCTGTCAGCCCCTATCCAAGAGGTCTCAGTACCAGAATCAACCACTATTTCTTTTGTGGCATCCTCGAACTTTACGTTATGTTTGTGTAGTTCAATCTGTTCTCCTGTATCCAATCTGATCATAACTTCCCCGTTTTTGTCTACGCTAGCTCTTAGAGCTTCATAATTTGCCATGAGTTCGATTAATTAGAAGTTTCTATTATCCTTTTCGAGGATTCAATCGGATGATGTTCATTTAACGATCTTTATTTTTCTGACAAACTCTTGTGCATTTCTACTAGAAGAATAGAATTGAGATGAGTCAGTTGACAAATTCTCTAATTCTACTAGGGTAAATGACTGGGACAGCGACACACATTACATTATATTCAGATATTTGGAATTCAACATCCCAGAATCATTAAGGTTAGAGCAAAGATGATGAACTTCATAGACAGCTGGTTAAGGTTATAGAAGAAGAATTTGGGAAAGGAGGCGAAGGCGCAATTGTTGATGCAGACGTTCTGCATGCACATTTTGAAAGGAACAGGATTATGCGTTGTCACATTTAGGTTTAATATCTTCTCTATCAAAACAAGGACAAATCGGTCCAGATATGAAGAATGTTCTTACTATGACAGAGGCTGAAAGCAGACCTTCCAGATATGATTGAAGAACATAACGTAATTGTCATTGCGGTAGATAATCTGATTGGAGTACAAAGAAAGAAAATAAATAAAATTTGTGCAGTTTGCTGAAAAGCTAAAGGTTCATACTATGACGGAAGAAGCGATCTTATATCTGAATATCTGAAGCTGAAAGTGTGTATATGATAGCGTAATAACAATACACATCTTATTTGGATGCGCATATACCATACTGCATAAAGGATTTCCGCTCCGATACTCTGAGCTATTTCGGGAATTTCAATTTTCGTATGTTTGATAGTGTGATGGCAAATAAACGATAACCAACTGATGACAACCCTTTTATGATTAATAAAGAAAGTTAGTTAAAGCTGAACTCGTTATTGATCATTAAAATTGAGAGGATATATGATAATCCAAAAGGAAATAGCCGGGATTTTAGAATACTAGTAGATAGACTCTGGCCGCGTGGGTTAAGCAAAGATAGGGTAAAGGTGGATTTATGGCAAAAAAATATCGCACCAAGCAACTCATTAAGGAAGTGGTTTGGGCATGACGAAAACAAATGGGATGAATTTAAACGTAGGTATTTTAAGGAATTAGATAAAAATATTGAACTAGTTAACATAATGGTTAACGAGGCAGATGAACGAGTTATAACGTTACTATATGGTACAAAAGAAGTGAGACTTAACAATGCTGTAGCCTTGAAAGAGTACCTTGAAGAGAAAGTCAAAAAATAGAAAATTAATACATTGTTTCAAAGCCTTAATTTACTGGGTCTTCGGGTGTCTATCCACTTGCAAGTTCTTATGTGTACTAAAATATATAACATCGAAATTCAAAATCATCTTTATATATGTTGAAAAATAGATTCAAGAGAATACTCGTCGCTCTGGACGGATCTGCGAATTCGATAAGAGGAATGAACGAAGCAATCTCACTTGCCAGACAATCTGAGGGAACAATAACTGGGATACACATACTACCCGGGGTTCCCAGTGAACTAACAGATACGTTAAATGGTTATAGAAAGTATCTATTGGAAAAAGCTAGGAAATTCATGAACAATGCAAAAACTAGCGCTGCAAGACATGGAATAGATTTTGAAGAAAAAATTGTAACTTCAAACGATACTGTAAACGCAATAGCAAATTTTGCCAAGTCAGACAAATTTGAGATCATAGTTATAGGAGCAAGGGGATCTGGATCCCCAAAATCTGAATTCTTTGGAAGCGTATCAAATGGAATACTTCATAGCTCTCGCATAGCTATCCTTGTAGTAAAGTAATGTTTCAATCTTACATTATTTATCAAAGGTAGTCTCTCTAAAGATTTGAGAGTTTTATTTGATCCTTGTCTAAATTTGTATTTTATCTCAGGTTTTACAAGTATTGACTAATGTCTAGCCAGACAAAAAAATCTTTTTTGGTAGATATAGTACTACGATACTAAACATATTGAAGAGAAACGTACAATTATAGATACAGATAGCAGTATATCATAATTATGTGATGGATAAAAAGTCTGCCAAGCAAACTCCCTAAGTAATGGTGATCTTATCGGCGTTGATCATATTAATAGGAGAATCTTGATAGCCAAGGCGCTAGGTAAAATCTATGCAACTGATGGAATATATACACATGAATATGCTGATCTTTCCGACTCAAAGGATAGACGTTAATGCTTTAGGATCTTCAATTACCATTTACTCGCTCAAAAGGAACTGAACCACAATCAGCATCTATTCCCATTTCCTTCATGATGGTAGAAGAATAAAAATTGTCGAGATATTCCTGTGAATCGGTACAAGGCTCTGGATCTGGATTGTACCTATTCCTTTTTCCGATTGCTGCTTCAATGTCGTTTGTATGAAGTACATTACCAATCCTTCCAAGATATTTCAAGTTGTACTCTCTCAAAATGATGGCAGATCCAAGGCTGCGGGTGTTGCATATGCTAAGAGATGAAATTGAACGCAAAATCGTATCAAAAGGTGTCATTGAAGACTATTAGGAAGCGCTGCCGCATTCTCCTTAAAACACACGCTTAAGACATCTGATGATTAAAAGTCAGATCCCGAAGATCAGGAAGCGATAAAAACGACCTCGGCTTCCGCGATTTTACCAGAAAGAACACCAACTTCTAATCTCGATTTCTTACTATTCGTGAGACATAACGTGTCAGACGCAGCATCTTATTACTACCTTTCTGAAATTCAAATGAAACTGGTACAATATCATATGTTATTCCGTATTGTTTTTTCAAAATGCA
>DASSIM010000125.1:0-9140 GCA_035691865.1 Candidatus Nitrosopolaris sp.
GTACTTCCAAATTTTTCGACAAATTTGTTGGTCATATCTTTGGTATTATTATCCAAAAGAGAAGACGATACCAAATAAAACCCTAACAAAGGATTCTTTTGCTATTTGTGATTCTGAAGTACCTGAAGCAATAAAGAATCAACTAGGAATAAATATAGCTTATGCTACTTCCAAATTATTTTATTACTAACAAAAACGATAGATCATGGCTTATGAAAACTTCCTGTTGGCTTGTGAAAGGCAAACGATTGTTATGGCCGTTATTCGGATTAGTTGCTTTTGAGATTCTATTTTCGGCTCCCGTTAGTGGCTATGCAATATCCTCGAAGGCTCTTAACGTGAGTATAACAACGCCTGAGAATGGTCAGCAGGTTCCAGTTAGCAAAAATCTCTTAATCTCTGGAATATCCTCAGCTAATGGGACTAACAATTGCGAGGTGTCTGTAATAATAAATAACGTCAAGCCCTATCAGAAAGCCATAGGTATAGGCATACCAAGTCATTTGACCGGGCACATTTCAAATGATTATTCTACATGGGTTTACCGTCTTAGTTTTCCATATCCTCCTCTTAAACTAGGGGAAAACACAATAACTGCGAAGATAACACGTGCAGCCAACAATCAGGCAGGACTTAACACCGTAAATGTAACTGGAGTCCAGTAACAAGGACAGGCACGACGGTCGATTCATTGCGTCAATGGGGTTGTCAATCAAAGGTGGTTAAGCTTCCCTCCGAGGAGATTCGCATTTACTTTTTATGATATCAATTTCAAACGTTTCTTATACCTTCTTGAACCCCGTCAACAGTCCAAGAACGAATCCCACCGCGGTTGCAATTGGTAGTCCTGGTGTCGATATGGCAGATGCATGTGCTTAAAATTATGTTGCTGTATCGTTAATTGCGTGAACAACCTCTCAGGACGCGCTCGTCAATGCGCTTATTGTAGCATTCTCCATTACAACCTATTTTACATCGCTTAATCGCTTATATGAGAAATATGCTAGAAGAATGGCAGAAAAAAATCTTGAACACTAACTGGCTGAACAATGATTTCTCTTGTTACCTGCTCTCTGACGAGTATGGCATTGACTTGTTGATAGTATGCCTATTGTAAGCCCATCGCGCGTGTAAGGAATTGGAATTGATTGGCAGATTCTATTGCGTTCATGTTTATTTCACCTCCACACCCTGTCGGTTGGGTAAGTAAATTAAGGCCGAATATGACTCTCGATAATGGTACTCCATGATGCAGAGCCTCCAATCCCAACGACAAACCATTCTTAATGCAGCCCATTGCTGTCTCTCCTGCAGATGTTAAAGTACCATTTTGGCTAACAAGATTATCACATGGCTGATATAGTATGTTCATTTCACTTATGTTGTTGCAGAGGATTCTCCAGTCAATCCCTGACGATGCCGTCACATTTCCTAATGTGCTGTTCTGGGCGAAGGTATCAGGAACGTAACAAGAGACTGCAATGGCTATGATTGCACCAAAGAAAACAATTTTCGTTTTTGAAATGCTGTATTCATTGCTTATATACACTTTTTATCACCCATGCATCTTATTATGCCTGTGATCAGACATATATTTGAATTATGATCGCGCCAAGTAGCATTTGAAACTTTTTGATTTTTTTGCACAGACTAATCCATGAACAAAGATCGAGTAATTTCCTAAAGAAAATAATAAGAATGATGATATAGACAAAATTGGACAGGTGGGTCAACTTTAGATAAACGAGTCATCCTAGCAGCTGCAAGTTCATTAGAACCTTAGTCGCGCTCATTGCATCATAATAACCATTTAGAAAACATATAAAGATGATTAACTTTCTGTAACCTCAGAATGTCTGTATTGTAGGATTAATCTGGCTTTAAATCCCAACCGTGATACTAACGTTATCCTTGGAAGTTATCCCAATCTGTTGGTTCTGGGCGCACTAATGATCGCATGATTGAACCAAGGTCAGCTGGCGATCGACCAGTCCCGTGATATGGCAGGACTGTTGCGACCGGTCGATCAAAAGCTAGCCACTGTCTTTGCAACTCAGCGTCGTCCTCACTAGTCTCTATTGGATTATGATAGAGATGACGGTAGAGATGGGGTATAGCAACAATAATAATGAGGGGACATTCCTGTCAATTCATCTCTAAATTGCTTTTCTTTTGAAGAACGATATAACACTTCAGGCTTATGTTCAAATAATACCTACATAATATTAGGCTTGCTTAGCTTTCCTCTCTCTCACTTCTCTAACTACTGGATGTTCTTCTTCATTCATCCAAGCTATTAGAACCCACGAGGGGTCTGAATTTATTCTTGGCAGTAGCACTTCCTTGCCTGTACCTATCTCTCTTTCATCAGGTGAAACTAAAATAATTCGTGAGAATAGGGCAAGCAAGCAGAATAAGAGTACACTAAATTGATGGACAAGAAAAGATGCGAGAAATGGAAGGCTCACCGTTGACAAAATAACCCGCGAAATTCGGGATGTATTAATCTTATGCCCCTGCTTCGATTTCGACTGATGTAAGTTGTCAAACGGGTTTTTTGATTTGAAACCTGTTCATTCATGACAAAAAAAGATCGCTATTTTAAAAAATTCGGGGGTACCAGTGCCTTAGTGCTTGCAGTAAGGATTACATCTTTATCTGATAACACCAGTAGCCAATTATTGTATTCCTTTGACTATATCGTATAGACAAAATACACAAATCCCTGTCGTCTTTTCTGACTCATTTAGGCTGTTATGACAAGATCGACATATCGCTTCCGACAAGAATTCATGATCAACGCTAAAGCCACAATTCCGACACGTGATACCTGCAGTATGATAATGTAAAGTTGAATTACAGCTTTTACACCACATTTATGATCTCCGTCGAATGACCTCTTGTTGGATCAAAAAAAAAATTTAGGAGAATACAAAATAGTGAATCTGTTATCCCCATTTTTGTTCATCACCCTACTTGAATTATACCCTTCATCGTTGCTGGATGGTATAGACAATGATATTGAAATACTCCAGTTACTCCTGGTTTAAATGAAAGCAATCCAGAGCTGCCAGACGCTATGTCTCCGCTTGTGATCTGTTTACCATTAATATCAATTATTAGTTGATGCTTGGTATCTGTTGGATTTTGCATTTGTATCGTTTTGTTGGTATTTACAGCAAAGTTCATTGTAGGATTAATTGCTCCATTAGTGGCGTTTATCCACCTGTAACCTCCTGATGCCTCTTTAGCTGATAATTGAATTGCACCTTGGATTGGCGATTGCTGTTGTGTTTGTGATGTTGAGGTTGTTGTATCTGGAGTAATATCAGGTGTTGTGTCTTTGGTACTACTATTTCCATTGTGATGGCTTTTCTTGGCATCTGCTATTTGTGTGTGGTATTCATTCAAACTCGATACTACACCAAACAACAATACCGCTGATAGTACTGATGCCAATGCTATGGTTTGAAGACTAGATATTGATCTCTTCATAGCGAAGTTATTCTTTTGTTATGATTATAAAACTAGAGACGAATATCAATTGTGGGTTCCACAGATGGGTTCCACAGATGGAATTCATGTCTTCTTTTATTAGTATATGATTGATAGACAAAATATAATGGAGATGACGGATGCAAATGTCTAGGTGCCCAAGCTTTGGGTACTGGTTGTATTATCCTGCTAAATGCTAGAAACTCAGCTTCATTTTGTAAGTGCCATTGCTATTTTTCTAGCTGCTGTGGTTCCAATTTATCTTACTCTAAAATTAAAAGACAATCTGAGAAGACTAACACTAATACTCGCAATTTTTATACTATTCCATGCCATTTTTCATGTAACAGGATATCTCGGCTTTAATTTCTTAGCTGAAGGTGTCTTTGAACCGCTTTCTGTTGCGGTATTGATATTATTCGGATTCGCTTTTTCTGGATTTGCTAAAGCAGCAAGAATAAGTGTTAAAAATATGACTTTAGTTTGGGTTCCTGCCACTTTGTTTCTTATTATTATAAGTAATATTACAATAATTCTGCTTCTTGTAGCACTGGGTATATTTGTGTGGCTAGTAGTCAGATCTAAGAGCATTAGAAGCTTTCAATTTCAGATGTCTATATTTCTTGTAGTTTGGATTTTAGGAGAGATCGCTGGTAGTCTCCAGGACAATAGACTAATTGTATTTACAGCTCTACAAGGAGATATTGGATTAGAAATACACGTTGTATCGATGGTCTTTCTTAGTATTATGTTATGGCTTAGGTTCTATTATTCAGAAAGAAGCGGCAAAAAGATGATTGAAAGTCTGGATGCTACTTTAAGGTGAAAGTGGCCAAAATTCTAGTACATATATATGATACTTATTGTGATTCACCAACGACAGCATAGAAAGATTTGGAAATAATACAACTAAATCTGGTTACATAAGTATTGACAAAGAGCTTAAACCTCTACTGATAAAGGGATATGAAAACTTGACAGCTTTCAATCCGTCCAAATGCAACAAACTTGAAGGATGTCCTTTCTGGTATAAGTCACACTTTAGTCTGATACCAACTTTGAGCATTATTGGTAATGTCTCCAAATTTACAGCATTTATTATCGGTGCAAGATTTGTTGCTGAGGTATTTCTTCCAATCCCTGACAGACCACAAAGGATGACTATCAATATTATTGAAATTTTCTTAGATCATAGGTTATGGCTTTTGAAGTTCGGCGCTGCTAAAGCTAATGTCTATTCTGATATCGAAAGTGACGAACTACAAGTATGCATATTGTTGTCTGCTGATTTGCTGTTGCTGCTAGACTCCGAAAGGAATTGGAACTTATGTTATTGTACGTAAGATAAAGTCATCTGTTATTTTATTCTGCGGTTGTTTGCCATTTACTGCAGTAATTTCTGCTCTTATAATATAGTTAGAGTTACCTTTGAGGAATGGTGCTTCTATATGATATGCACCAGAACTACTAAAGTCTGGGCCATATGCTCTCGTCTGATTAGCATATCCTCCAGCTATTATCTCTAAAGGAAGTGTGTCTCCTGCTACAGTAAATGTTTTCGAAAATACTTGGTTAGTAGTATTATTCTTAAAGATCGTTACGTTGTATGTAAGTGGTGTTGATCCGTCTAGTGGGACGGTAAGTGGTGTGAAATCTATCAATGTTCTAACATCTTTTGTGAGGTTGAATGTTGGACCCACACCTGAAGTTAATTCAAAGTTTTTTCCTCTTTCTATTGCACTACTTACAGATACAATTGCAACTCTCCAGGGATGTATCTCGCAATGGTACGTGATTTCCCCTTCTCTGTTAAATGTATATTGAAAGAAAGAATTCGCTGTGGCTGGCATTATACCAGAATTAAAGATAGCGCCAGAATCTGAAGCTCCCGGTAAACCACTAGTTACCGTGTGAGGCTGTTCTGGATCATTGTTGAACCACGCTACAGTGGTACCAACAGGAACTGCAATCGCAGGCGGATAATAATGAATAAGACTACTTTTTTGAGCTGCTCCCGGAACTATGCTTACCGCATATGTCGCTTTGATATTTTGTAGTGTAGCCATACTTCCTGTCTGCCCATACACGTCTCTAGCTGTGGTACTCCCAAGTATAATTAATGCTGTTGTCGCTGCCGTAGAAATCACGAGTATCGTCAAGATTAAGGCTATTGTAAATGATTTAATCATTTCCAGCATTCTTAAGACCGTATTGCAATTATTTAAGCTTGTTCACTATTATCATGCAGCTGAATATTGAAATATATCAGATGTAAATCCAGACGCTATTTCAACGCGTTTCAATCGATATTTAGTGATTGTGTCCAGCTCGTGTAACACGACGCCTAACCACGTGCGAAGAGTATAATGACAAACTATGAAACTATTGGGATAGATCTTTGATTGAGAGAATATCGAGAATTATGCTTCCAGTTCTTGTCTATTAGTATATTTTAACTCCTCACTACATCAGGTATGCGGACAAAAATGGTACTACGACTCAAAGATATAGAATGTTGTGGATTTTAATTCTGCAAAATTTGGTCTGAAACCCATTAGCAATACCACCGGCTTATTGCTATACCGCTGCTACCTCCGTTGTGGCTTTCGACACCATTTCCTCCATTAGCAACGGAACCAGTTCCTATTGCGGCTCCACCTACGCCTCTAGCACCACCATTGATATGCCAAACTGTCGAAAAAACAGACAGACCGACTGAGGTATGGCAATTCGTGCGAACCAGGCAAGGAAGAAATAGAGGTTTGCTAGCATCCTATGATAAGAAATCCCATCATCATTCTTTTCAAAAGATATTGAAAAGATACCCACAAGGAGTACTATTTACTTATTATATTTATGCTGGCAGGCTAAGTGTTGCATCAGGACCAACGCTTGGTCCGAGTATATTCTTTATGGTTATCTCTGCTTCTGACAAATCCAATCTGTCAGTGCCAAATAAATATCTGATAATGGCAAATTCAGGTAGATTGTATATTTCTGTTCATTTTACAACTAGCACAGGACAATGAGCATAAGTTATTACACCAGAGGCGGTACTTCCGAGCAATAATTTATTGAATCCTGATAGTCCTCTTGAACCTATTACTATTAGATCAACACCTTCATGTTCAGCATAATCTACTACTGCTCCCACTACCGATCTAGAATTAACAGTAATTTCTCTTCTTAATTTAATGTTGTTTTCATCGGCTTCTTCTTGGACTTTATCGAACCATCTTTGAGCCTTCTTCTTAGCATCTTCTATAATTCCGTCAATAGAATTTTGATTGATAGATCCACCGAATGAATACGTAGAATATACATGTTTAATTTCTGAATGAATAACATGTAATGCGATCAACTCAGCATTATTATTCTCTCCTTTTCTTCTAGCTACTGCAATAGCATAATCTCCTGCCTTCATAGATGGCTCTGAGCCGTCTATTGGAAGTAATATTCTAGCAAATTCTTTATTCTTTGTTTTGGACATACAGGAATCTCATTACTAACGGAGATTTAAAAAGTTTGAATGCGGTGCAATACACAATATTCCGATGAATAATATAGCATTATGATCATCAGCAATGTCAGGGAAATCATAAGCGTAGTATAGGAAGTATCTGGGTATCTTGTTTTATGACTAGAGATGTAACCACGAAGACCAAAATATTGCAGCATCGTGTACAATAATGCATGAAAATAATATCGGAAGCGTAGTTATCGTTAATATGAACGGCGCTAATTCTCAAGAACCAATATGCATAATCACAGATAAGGACATATTCAGAGCAAAAATGAATAATCAATATCTTATAACTAGTTTACCAAGTAATAAATTGCTAGAAGAACATAAATCAGTATATGACCAATTTGGCCAAAATTGGTTTGGGGTCATAAGCGTTAAGGAGCTGAGGCTCGCAAAAATGGTTAGTTAGTGGTATGAAGTCTCATTTAGGAATGCTCTGAATTCGGAAATATGAGCTTTGATACTATTCCTCTGATCTCATTTGTGTTAATGTCAGCTGGTTCAAGACTGCCTTTCACGGATTATGAACTTATTGATAACACAATGTATAACACATGATGGTTTTTCAAATTCTATTTCCTGTTGCATCCCTTTATTAGCCATCGTTGCAATCTCTAAGAAAGATTTGATTGCACGCTTTCTTTTCAATCCTCCATCTATATTACTATCATGGATTAGAGCATCATCTTCAAAAAGGTTTAGCAATCTATTGATGTTCTTATCCTTGTGTATAAAGTACTCCTACACTCTACTCTTATTAACAAGCAATGGTGTATAGATTGAATTATGTTTCATGCTGATTATACCTATCGCATGAGTTTCACTCAAACTCATAACACAAAGGTGTATCAATAACTAGGATGTCTGCAGTGCAAGACTAATTAACAGTTTGATCGTATATCTAGAGAATAACTTTAACGATAGTCATGTTTGGGGTAACATTAACTTCAGCTTTAACTTTGGCCAAATTTTCAAATATCAATTCTAACAGCTCCTTTGTAAAGAGTGACCAATTCTCACCTAGTTCATGCTGTATTACAAATACATGCTTCCTTCCACCTTCTATCCTGTGGTCCGAGTTTATGCCTGACACTTTCATGTACTCATGTAATACCGATAGTACTGTCCAGAGATTATATTGCTTTTTCATAAACAATACAGCATCCTTCATAATAGCAAATGCAACTTCAGCAGCTTGTTTTATTATCCGATCCCTAAAAGGTCCAATATCTTGTTCTTTTATTCCATACTCCCCAGCCATATCTATTGCTTTATTAATTAGAGAGGTTAGCATTGCTTTGGGTACGGGCATCATGCCAATTCTGTTTTCGTAACTGTCCCAATCAGAATATCTTTTCAGGGCCTGGTTCACCAAAACATTGAGCGAGATCTGATTTTGATCGGCTTCACGCTGTAGTTCGTCTATTGTATGAGAATCTAGTCTGAAAGTAATGCTTCGGCTTTTCTTGGGGTCACTTGAATTTTCTTCCTGTTGATTTGATTTTTTGATATCAACAACGAATTCATCTTGCAACTTGTTGCTATTGGTGGAAGCGTGGCATTTAGGAGTTGCTATTAATAAATATCTCTTTTTCTGAACCGGCTCGCAGTTCTTTCGTTCTTGGAGGGGAAAATTTCTTTAGCAGTTGACGAGTGATAGAAAAAGAAGTCAACAAGCCAGACCTCAGCATCGAAGAAGCAAAGAAGATTGATTTGGGCGAACGGGCGAAACCATCTCGAAAAAACATGTCATAATGCACCTCACTTCTCAGATAATGAAGAGCCAGGCAGACAAAATACTAAAAGGAACGAAGAAAATAATATAAAAAGTCTATTCGTGCTTTGTACTGGCAAATTACATTCTTATTTGACAGAGAAGAAAGGATTTAACCATATTTGTTAAACACTTTCAAGTCTAAGTTTTGCGCAAGGGTTTCTGGAGGCAAAATATTTTGTTACCTATTAGTATCAACGAAATAGTGATAACTCGCTTCATCAAAACTGCAACAAAAGAAATTCTTGATCCCGATGTTATGCACATTGAAAAATATTCTAATCGTGTATATATTAAGTTGCAATCAATGCCTTGGTGATATCCGTCTTTGTAACTATTCCAACT
>DASSIM010000126.1:0-3437 GCA_035691865.1 Candidatus Nitrosopolaris sp.
AAAAGTAGATTGTTTGAGTCAGTCCAGTCAGCATTGAAAGTCGGGAATGGTGTCGTAGTCGTGTGCACTGATGCCGAAGAAACGTTGTATTCTCAGCGAAATGCATGTCCCAGGTGCGGCATCAGCATTGGTGATTTGGAACCCCGGAGTTTTTCCTTTAATTCTCCGTTTGGTGCGTGCAGTGAATGCAACGGCCTAGGAATCAAAATAGAATTCGATCCCGAACTAATTATTCCTGACAAATCGAGGAGCATCTTGGAAGGAGCAGTTAAACCATGGTCAGGACACTTTGCAACTTTTCGATCTGCAATGCTTAGGGATGTAGGCAAGCGGTTTGGATTCGACCTCCGAACTCCTATTTCAGATATGACAGACAAGCAACTCAAAATTATAATCTATGGTACAGATGAAAATATTGAATACAAGTACGAATCAAAATATTCTGACTCTAGATGGGAATATCGTGGCCGCTTTGAAGGTGTCATTCCCAACCTGGAACGCACTTACAAGGAGACTGAATCTGACTCAAAACGGGAGGACCTTATGCAATTCATGCGTGAACAACCTTGCGAAAAATGCCATGGAAAACGATTACGGGACGAAGTTCTTTCTGTGAAGATTCAGCAGAAATCAATAATCGATATTTGCGATCTTTCAATTGATGACTGTTTCAATTTTTTTGACAAGATAACTCTCTCAGAAACAGAGAGATATATAGCCAGGACTATACTAAGAGAAATAATTTCAAGGCTAGACTTCCTGCGTAACGTAGGTTTGACTTATCTGACATTGAATCGGATGACAGCCTCCTTATCCGGTGGCGAGTCTCAAAGGATTAGATTAGCCACTCAAATCGGTTCAAATCTGACGGGAGTCCTTTATGTTTTAGACGAGCCTACGATAGGCTTGCACCAGAGAGACAATGCAAGGCTAATCGATACACTTAAGAAATTGCGAGATCTAGACAATACGCTGATAGTTGTCGAACACGACGAAGAAGTTACCCGTTCTTCGGATTGGATTGTTGACATTGGCCCTGGTGCCGGCGTTCACGGGGGACGGATTGTTGCAAGTGGGACCTTAGGAAAAATACTAGACACCAAAGATTCTGTTACCGGTGCTTATTTGCGTGGAGATATGCATGTGTCCCATCCTGCACATAATAGGAGGATTCCCTTTAATTGGATAGCACTGCATGGCGCTCGCGAGAATAATCTGAAATCTATTGACGCGCAGTTTCCGCTTGGGTGCATGACGGTCGTAACCGGCGTTTCCGGTTCGGGTAAATCAACTCTGGTAAATGATATCTTATTCAGAGCTCTTACCAATTTTTTTTATGATTCAAAAGAACGACCCGGTAAGTACGATAGTATCTCCGGGTTAGAAAATGTAGACAAGGTGATTGGGATAGACCAGTCACCAATAGGACGCACGCCTAGATCCAATGCCGCTACTTACGTCAATGCTTTTACGCCAATTAGGGAGCTATTCTCAAAGACACCTCACGCTAGGGAACTTGGTTATAGACCTGGCATGTTCTCGTTTAACGTTTCTGAAGGTCGGTGTGAGGCATGCGAAGGAGGGGGCGTGAGAAGGATTGAAATGCAATTCCTACCAGACGTCTATGTAACGTGTGATGAGTGCAACGGTAAACGATACAATTCTGAGACTCTGAAGGTAAAATATAAGGGAAAAACAATTTCTGAAGTCCTAGATATGACCGTGGAGGAAGCCTTGGAATTTTTCAAGAACGTTCCTGTTGTTGAAAAAAAGCTTCAGACTCTTGATAAGGTAGGCCTAGGTTACATCAGATTAGGACAGCCTGCCACTACGTTGTCGGGCGGGGAGGCACAAAGGATCAAACTTGCAGCTGAACTCTCAAAAAGAGATACTGGAAAAACTCTATACATCCTTGACGAGCCCACCACTGGACTTCATTTTGCGGATGTTAGCAAATTATTAAGTGTCTTGAACACACTGATTAATCTTGGCAATACCGTTATTGTTATCGAACATAACCTAGACATTATAGCGTGTGCCGATTGGATCATCGACCTCGGACCAGAGGGTGGAGATGGAGGTGGAAAGATAATCGTAGCAGGAACGCCCGAAGATGTTGCTAAGCAGGCGGATAGCTACACAGGGAGATATCTAAAATCAAAGCTTTCAATAGATCAGATGATTATCAGGAAAGGTGCAAGAACATCGCTCTAGCTATTGACAAAACTAATCTACAGGTTAAACGCCTTCCCGTATCACCTGGGGTTTATATAATGAAAGATAGCTCAGATACAATAATTTACATAGGGAAGGCCAAGAATCTGCAGAAGCGTGTTGGCTCCTACTTCTCAAAAAATATCCCACATCAGAAGGACAATTGGAAGACCTCAAGGCTCGTATGCAAGATTCATGATATAGACTTCATCCTAACAGATAACGAGATTGAGGCATTTTTGCTAGAATCGAACCTAATCAAAAGGTACAGACCTGTATTCAATATAGAATTAAAAGATCAGCAGAGGTACAGCTATCTGAAAGTCACAGATGAGATTTTTCCTCGATTACTTGTCGCAAGACGTAATAGGAGGGGTGATATCTACGGACCGAAAGGAAAGATATACGGCCCTTTTGTTCGAGGAAGTTCAAAATTTCTTACCATCGGATTACTAAGAAAATTATTTAAAATTAGAATTTGTGACAAGTTACCGAAGAAGCCTTGCTTGGAATATTTTCTTAAAAATTGCGACGCCCCATGCATCAACAACGTGACCAGAGAGGAATACAAAAAGAATGTTGACGCGCTCCACAGTATCCTAAATGGAAAAAGCAATATCGACAAGTTCGTTAACGAAATGGAATATGAGATGAAACGAGCTGCCGAAATTCAAGACTATGAGAAAGCTCAGCAGATACGTGATACTATACGTCGATTAGATAGTCTGAGTGCAAAACAGAAAATGGAAAAGTTTGTGCGTCATAATATCGACGAAGAATATGTAGGAATTATGAATGAAATCGAAACCGGAGTCGCACATGTAATGACCTTACGCCGAACAAAAGGTGTAATAACAGACAGGAAAAAATTTGATTTTGAGCTCATTGGAGATAATTCTCTCGCTACTTTCCTTTCGCAATACTATTCCACGATGCTTAATATTCCTAGGTTTGTTTATGTTAATGAAATGCCTGTATCAAGGAAGGTATTGGAGGCGTCGATTGAGCGATTCACAGACCACAAGGTGAGCATTCAATTAGTTTCAGAGGATTTTCATCTAAAGGAAAAAAAAGAGCTAATGGATTTGGTTATGCGCAACCTTAAATCACACATTGAAAATGGTCATGCCCCAGGGATAGTAGAATTGAAAAATATCCTTCATCTGCCAATAATCCCTTCGGTAATTGACTGCTTTGATATTTCCAGCTTCGGAAATACGTAC
>DASSIM010000127.1:0-14915 GCA_035691865.1 Candidatus Nitrosopolaris sp.
ACATAGACAAAAATGTGCCAGGTGGACAAAATGCAACGATTGTGTTTAAAGCAAACTATCAAGGTATTTTTCAATATTATTGTAAGTATCATCTTCCAACAATGCAAGGACAGCTTATTGTCCAAGCATAATTAGAAAAAAATAGTGCTAAAAAGGAGCGTACTTCCATCTCTCTCGCGATCGCGAATATGCTATCAGGTATCGAAGCAGATAATAAGATAAGACATGCATTAGAACAAGCTGCTCAGACAGTAAAACAAAAGCTAGAATCAGTCAGCGAAACATAAAATAGATATTATTTCTGTACCAGTATCCTGCTTCCGTTTCTGCTGTTATGTGATTAGATATCTTAAGAGAATCCGTCCCTCTCTTTTCTTTACAAATAATGCTCGTAATGCCTCCCTGACGTCTTCAAGCTTGAATCTCTTCCATACTTTGATGTTTAATTCCTTAGACAATCAATATAGAGACGATAATAAATATGGTCAGAGTAGTATTTTTCGGACTCATAATCTTTACTTACCCATTAAATAAGTTATATGTGTGCTGCTTATCGTAATTGAGGGAAGAGGGAGAATTTGCAGGTCTAACTATTCTGCAAGGAATTTTAATATCATTTTAACCTAATTACAAGGCTGGTTTAGTCAGCCAAGTTACTATACCATAGACTTGAACATCGTAAAATAGGCCAGAACAATTACAAGTTAATAGAATAAAATATATGCAGGCATATTTGCCTTAAGAAATACAATATCAGATCATTGTACCTATTATTTCAATTGTTTGTGCTAAACTAAGCACATCACCGAATCCTAATTCATACTTAGAACATTCCAAGAGGGATCAAATTATTGTAGCATGATAAACGAGCTGAAATACATCAGGTAACCAGTATTTTAATGCATGGACAGCGGAACGCAGATAGACAGATCGTGTACTGAATGCTGACTAGTCAAAGATAATGACTCGTACTACCAAAGAAAAGTCGATAATAGATGCAAAGAAATCGATCCTGTTACGAGGACTGGCGAAATAGAGGGCTGAATTCTTCACCGAGCCAAAGGACCATAGTTTCGAAATAATTCTCTATATCCTTAAGGTCAATACATACAAATGTACACAATTTAACAATTAGTTAATATTTAACTCCCACGACTGGTGACGTGTACTGCCTCCACATGGTGTTTTCTTTCAATTGCTGCATTCTTGATATCCCTCTTACTAATCAGACCCGTTAGCTTTCCTTTTTGATCACAAATAAATGCTACTCTCTCGGAGCGCTTTCTACCCATGTGTTTTAGTACATCATCCACGGTGTTCTCTGTATTCATGATTATGAGATCCGACTTTTGGATCATAATATCTATTACTTGTTCCAAATTTCTTCTATATTTCGGCACTCTGCTGGCGTCTTTGGCCTTAACCATGCCAACTAGATGACCAAAATCATCTATTACTGGAAATACGTCTGTCATGGGTGGATTGAGGTATTCGTGTATTAGATGAACGATTAGCATATCCCTTCTTACGGCTATAATATGGCTATTCATTATGCTGCTAAATGAATACCCGATAAAGTAGATCTCAGTTGATGTTGTGCTAAATAGGACCTGGTTGTACTATTTAAGAACCATCCTATAAGCAATAACCATATCCCATTAATATATGATCCAGAAATTATGATGAAGATGCTTAACCCCATGAATCCATAAGATATCGCTATTCCAATGCTTGCTGTGATTTTTGTAGATCTATTATAATCTTTTTTCGATCTAAGAAGTGCTGACCTGAGTATGCTACCGCCATCTAAAGGAAACGCAGGTATAAGGTTAAATCCACCAAGAAGTAAGTTAACAAGTGCACCGTATTGGAGTACACCAGCTGCTATAATCGCTGATACCTTGTCAGCATTATTATATCCTACAGTCATATTCGTCAGGAGTCGTAACGATGTTACTAATATAGCAGCAATAACGAAACTTGTTATGGGACCTACAATTGCAATTTTGAACTCTTTACGAAAATCTTTAGATGCCAGTTCTTCTTGATCCTCAATGACAGATACTCCTCCAAAAATATAGAGAACTATCTCACGTACCTTAAGTCCATACTTTAGTGCAACTATGGAGTGTGCTAGTTCACGCAGAAGCACTGATACAAAAAGAATTATTTCACCCATGATGCCCATAATCCAGTATACAGAAATATTTAAGCCAGGATAGAGTTCGGGCATCAGGATTCCTGCTAGCATCCATGCGATCAGTAAAGAGACAATGAGTAATGTAAAATGTAACTTAACAGCTATTCCTTTGATCTTTGCTACTTCTAATGACAATTCTCATCACATCTCCCCTGGCTGTCATTTAGGAATACAAGCCCAAATCCGATTCACCCTTGTATCACTGTTATACTATTACATGGACGAATATTAAGAACTTGATTAACGTTGTAAGTTAACATTGTTAACTCCCATTGTTTAGCATGTTTTAATTCAATCCTCTTACTTTGTTCTTAATTAAGAGGTGAAACAAAAAAAGAAATGATAACTAAAAAAAGAAACCTGTTGATAATTGCGGTATTAGCTGTAACTGCGTCAATAACGAGTGGAATTTTGAGTGTCACATATATACAGCAAGCAGCAAGTGCCCAAAACCAAAACAGTACTAGCAATGCCGGTGCTATTCCGTTGAAAAATTTGACAGGATCAGTACAGCTATTTCCAAAACTATCGCAAACAATTCAATCTAAAGCTAACGTCAGTTTGAGTGCAGCTGCGAGCATCGCCGAAAAAGCAGTAGGTCCAAATTCCCATGTAATTTCAGCTCATCTTGGAGTAGTGAATGGGTTCTTAGTTTACTCGGCCCGTGTGGTGGATTCTAGCAACAATATCCATAGAGTGATAGTAGATGCAGGAAACGGAAAAGTACTTTCAACTATCCAACTCCCATTCGCAAATGTGTTGATACATCCAGGTGGAAGAGGAATGTTTGGTCATTATTGCGGCGGTGGGATGTATGGCCATAGTAAAGGCTTTTTCTCTGGCCATCGTGGTCTGAATAACAATGTTGGTCCATCGATGTAGAAGAACAATAGCACTACAGTAACTACCTAAAGTTCCAATTTTTTATTTGCTGCAATATATTATTTGCGCCTCTCAGCACAGTATGTCTTATATTAAATTCATCAGTATAAGCTGATGTAACAGATAAAGAAGTCGCGACTATACTGAAAGTCAATAGTATTGCTATCGACACAATTATGTTTCTTCTTGTGTTTCTTGTTTCATAACGCAGATGGCAATGGCAAATCTTGATATCTTAGTAATTCGCTATGACCATGTGAATGCCCAATCCATTATTTTCATGAATAATGTTTGGCAGATCCGATTCGCCTTCTCGTCTCGAAACTTCCACAATTCAATAGCACAATAATATCGAAATAAGCAAATTCGCAGCGACGAAAATTGGACCTATAGGCAATCCCTGCTCCGTTATAAAGGTGATCTACGGTTTGAATGCCTCGTCTTCAATCATTTGTTTTATTATAGACCTATAACATTGTTTCTCATCTTTACAATAGCATAGTATTGTGACAGTCCTAGTGGCAATCGGCGACTTTAATCTGCTTAATGCCTCTAATGCTTTTGGATTGATTTTGATTTCAAGCGTATACTTTACTTCGTACTCATCTCAGCTTATCTTTTTCTGTTTGATATATTCTCTGAGAAGAGCAGGTGAAGGAGCCAACTCCTTCCATCATTCTTCTTTCCCTTGGTCTGATTGCTGATATTCTTTTTTCTGGGCTATCATAATCCTGAGACCCTCATCTCTTGAAGGTGATTCCTTTAACGATTTGAGTTTTAACATAGTCTACCTAGCTACTAATGCGGTATCCATTTTGTCTTGCTATATGTGGGCATTTTGTCTGGCTGAATACCTATGTTCTATTAGGCGTCGCTTTAATTAACTATTATTCTCAATTGGTTTGTGAATATCCAAACAAATAAAGATAGACTTTATGATTTCTTAGGTTTGGACATTCCGGTAATACACCTATGAGTTTCACTAATGTATTGTTAGAACAAATTCGTGCTAGAGTTGCAAAAACATTAACGGCTGGCATTCAGCTCAATATGTCAACCGATGAATCCAAAAAATTGCTAAGGCGGCATGTAAATAAAAAAACAAATATTGTAATCGTGTTTACAGATGTCAATAATTCAACAGAAATGAGTCTATCATTACCGGAAGATAGATTTGCTTTAATGATTCAGACATTTGCTCAAGAAATAAGTATCGCTGTGACCGGTTATGGTGGATATGTCTTCAAATATGAAGGTGATGCGGTTATTGGGCTTTTTCCCGGAGAATATGATCAGGCAAAGGCATGCAAAAATGCATTAAATTGTACGACTTCAATACTGGAGATCATTAAAGAAGTGATAAACCCTGCATTTAAGGAAAATGGCTTACCTGAAATAAGCGTAAGAATAGGATTGACTTATGGTTATGCTTTAGTAGTGCTTTATGGAAACAGTTTAGAAAAAGCTTACATAGATATCATTGGTTCTAGCATAAGTTTGGCTTCAAAGATCGTCTCTATCGCGAAACCTAATCAGATTTTGGTTGGCGAATCCATCTATAATATCCTCCTGTCATCAGAAACCATACGCAATGGTAAGTTTATAGAGATAAATCTCGATCCAATAAAATGGAAATATCTTTCTCGTTCTGACCCCGAAAGTATGTATCATGTATACGAATACAAAAGTTAACAAATAATTATACAAAGTATTCGTAATGATAAACAGCTGTAGGCGATTGCAAGTTCACCACCTGTAGGCAATGTCCACACTGAACATCGGTCTAAGATCAAATCCTTAAACTTAGTGCAATGTTGGGTTTTCACGCCACCTGAAGTGGATGTTCGTTTCCCCACTGGCTAACAATTGGTATACACTAAAGGCTTCAATTGAGAAAACTTTGGTTTATCAATAGCTGGTTAAGTGATTGACAGCAATTTTTTTGTCAAGGAACACCCATTGGGCATTATCACAGAGTGTGACATGCTCAAACAGGTTTGTCTGAAAAAGTTTGACCAATTTTTTTATGTCTGGATTTTTCGATCACTTATTTTCGTAATAGTTTAAAGGCGTGATTTCCATTACTGGTTCTAATGTAGTGTGTTATCCATAAAAATGCAAGCGGTTCGAGAAGTCGAGCACCCTCTATTCCTCCGATGTCTATTGTTTCCCAGCCAAATTTTGTGAGGATATTATCTATCACAGTTTTTTTGGCTTGGTCATCATTTCCGCATATAAACATGGTAGGTGGACCACATGGAAAATCTGGATGTATAAAGTGGGGGTTCCCAACTGTATTGAACGCTTTTACAACTTTTGAATCGGACAACATACGTTGAACAGTCTCGCCAGCAGAGTCTGTATGTCCTATGGCTAGCGTCGGCATTCCTTTTGAAAAATCCAATGGATTGGTGACATCAATCACAACTTTGCCAGCAAAATTCTTAGGATCAGCCATTTTTATAGCATCAGCAGTTCCAGCCCACAATGTTGCAATAAGATCTAGTTCCCCAAATGAAGCTGCTTCTGCAAAAGTTCCTGATGATACTTGTGATTTGTCGTGTTTAGCCATCCATTCAGTTATTTTCTCTTGATGTGGATTTCGCGATCCGATTTTAACTGAGTTTCCAAGTTCAATAAAACCATCAGCCAATCTACGGCCCACATCTCCAGAGCCAAGTATTCCAATTTTCATAAACTCGTAAGAATGTAAAAGGCTTCTAATAACTTTACTCTTTGGACGCAGCACCGTTAATTGGTCGTCTGGTAACAACCGATTGATTTTAGTATGAAGGCGTACTCGAGGCAAATTGATAGACTTTCTTATTGCTGTATGTTCTATTGTCAGTCTTGGACTGGCTGGCATAGCTATATCTTCACTTGGAATTGAAATCGCACAATTTCTTCCTTGGATTACCGTTGACTGTACCTAGAAGCAGCCATTTCTCTTTTTGTCCAGAATTTGTAATTTGTTGATGTTCCGAGAATCTGTGTGTACTCCTTTAAACCGATGCTGAAATTGTTGTTGCAAAAAAATTACGGAGGGTATTTGTTATGCTGTGACTTACATATCATGAATATCGCTCGCTGTTGCTGCTGTTGTCGTCATCACTGCTAAATTTATGCCGCTCTGGGAGTACCAAGATTTGGCCAACCATGTTGGGAAAGTGTATGTGGCAGTAGTAGATTATTGTTCCAGGATTACTTGCTATGAACGATACAGTATGGATTTGTGCTCTGTCAAGGGGAAAGGCTCCTACACCATCGACAGTTATGACATGATGGACACCTTGTACACCTACAAAGCGGAGACTGACTTTATCGCCTTGGTTTACGACTATTATAGACGGATCGAATGCAAATGCTCTGAAGTCCCAAGCTCCCACTTTGTTGGGTGATCTCAACACTAGTCCCGGTCCAGCAGTCACAGTAGCATTCGGAAACTTCTCGGCTGGATGTAGTTGGTGTATTCTGGCTACAAGTATCACATGCTACAGCTGCATGAATATTTGTCGTTCCATCTACGTGTACCGTATTTATCCAGAACGTCTTGTTGGTAGATTGGTTTGGAGTAACTGTAACTACGGTAGTGTTAGCTGTTGCTTCCTTGCTGCTAGTTTGTGCTATTGCCTTTTGAGATGTTTGGCTTTATTCCAAGAATCATAGCAGCAGATGCAATCACTCCCATGATAGTTGCCGCTGCGATTATTCTTGGATGTTTCTTAACTGTCGTTCTTATCGTTTTTTCGTTCCTATGCAATTTTCTTATCAGAACCCTCTTGCCTTTTTACGATTATAAATATGGTCACAAATTCCAACTTTGGATTCCAAAACTGGAATCGAGCAGCTTGCTTTTATATTTAGGTGATAATACAAGAGTTGGGCTGACTTAATTGATATCGACACAAATTCAGATGAACAAAAGCAAGCACCAAATATCAAAGTTGTTTGCTATAGTTGCCATGACCCTATTACTGATCCATATCGCAGACGCATATATAGCTCTGACTAATACCCATCGGTTTTTGCCAATGAGTATAGATAAGAAACCATTTGGCATTTCTACGTTTGGCATATCATCGATACTCTTATTCTTTATGGCATTCGGGATGGGAATTGGAGAAAAGAAGACAACAACGATGACAACAGCTCTGCTTATAGCGGGTGGTGCACTAATCGCTTGCACTGTTTTGGGAAAATCGGCCATAGACTATGGAGGTTTGGCTAGAATATCACTTTCATTTTTAATACTAATTGTGCTCGGATACGTAATAATGGGACTTGGTATACTCAAGATATTCCGTCAGGACGGGATATGGTTTCGAATACATTAACAAGTTTATTCTTTGTAGTCATATTTTCTGTTCTTGTTAAATGTAATAATACAAACCCAGGGCTACTCATATCTATGGTTCTAGAGTCACAAGGCCTGCTTTCAAGGGGAAGTTTTTAAACATCTCGTTTTATTCCCACTTTCTCAGCAATTCCTTTCAACTTCTGCTACCATATCTTCTACTGCGATTATCTCTACCATATCTTCTACTGCGATTATCACCTTGCTGTTCTCTATAACTGTGCATATTTCTATTACCACCATAACCACTACGACTTCTATGATCACTGTTATGCGAATAACCTGGTCTTGGTTGATATCTATTATATGGACGCTTTTGAGTAGTAGGAACTGCAATTCCCATCTCTTCATTAAGTCTTCGTATTGGTTGTTCTGTCTTCCTCAAAATTCTACCAAAGTCGTCAACCCTATCTTGGGATACTAATGATATGGCTTTACCTGTGGCACCAGCTCGAGCAGTTCTTCCAATTCTGTGAAAGTACATCAACGGTTCAATTGGAACATCGTAATTGATAACATGACCTACTGCTGGAACATCAATACCTCTTGCTGCAATATCAGTTGCTACCAGTATGTCATCAGTACCTTTCTTGAACCTATACATTGCATTGTCTCTCTCCCGTTGCGAAAGATCGCCATGGATTGTGATTGCTTTAAAACCCTCTTGTTTTAGTTCGTTTCCAAGTCTTTGTGTTCTTTGTTTGGTAGCAGCAAAAACAATTGTTTGTTTCTTATCTCTTTTCTCAATGAAATTGCAAAGGTGTTTGAATTTTTCTCTTTCAGGAACAACAAGATAAGATTGCTCTATAGTGTCAAGACTTAATTCTTCTTGATCCAACATTACCTCTTTAGGATCATGCATATATTCCTGAGCTATTCTCATAATTTCTGGCGGCATAGTTGCAGAGAACAGGCATGTTTGTCTGTCTTCATTTACATAAAACAATATGGACTTTATATCATCAATAAAGCCCATGTCGAGCATTCTATCTGCCTCGTCAAGAACAACAAACTTTACCTCATCCAGCTGAATTGAATCCTGTTTTACATGATCAATCAATCTACCGGGTGTTGCAACTACTATTTGTATTCCTCTTCTTAACTGATTATATTGAAGGATGATACTTTGTCCCCCGTATATGGCAACAGTTCTAATTCCAGTGTACTTTGCGAATTTATTAATTTCCTTTGTAACTTGCAAAGCTAATTCTCGTGTCGGGACAAGTATCAGTGCTTGTATTGGACCATTACGCCTAATCTTAATCTTGGTCAATATCGGTAGTGCAAATGCAGCTGTCTTGCCAGTTCCTGTATGAGCCTGACCGATTACATCTACACCTTTTAAAACTAACGGTATAGCGGCCTCTTGGATAGGAAAAGGGGCTTCAAATCCATTTTCTTTGAGTGCTTTGAGAATTAAAGCATTAAGTCCTAATTCTTGAAATGTGATTGTTGTTTTAGTAATAGTTGGCATCTCTACGTTCTCATTTTAGTATTACGAAATATATAATGATAATTGTTTTGAACGATAACCCTTTGACACGTCTATCTTTTATCTTGCCAAATCTTCCGATCTACACAACTTTGAAGGAATAGAATGTTAAAGCGTTACAACGCGATTCATGAAATGGGCGAGCTGCATCTGTGATAACCAATTCCGTTACTATTAGACGATCGTCAAAGGCCCGTGCTATCTGAAATACGCTTTGAAATTCACTCAAGCATTTTAAAACATACGTTGCCTTTAAGGCCGAAATTCGTTCGCATTATCGCTACAAACGATACATTAAACTGGAATGGCTCCTGACATTGGAGGGGAAACTATCTTGAATCTAAGAAATGCACTAGCTACTGCTCCGAACATATACTGGCAATAACTTCCGTCCATGCTCAGTGCATGAGATCATTTTCTGTAATATTTAGTGACATTATCTTCCATGCATGTTAAATAAAATCCTGTGTATTAAAAGCTACACCAATTTGATTTCATAACGATTTTCCTAGTAGGCGTAGTCAAGGTTGCGTAGAGGACAATGATCTGAATGCACATGGGATGAACCTCTAGATGTTATATTTCCAGTATATTCGCCAGCTACTTCTAAGACATCATCAGAATTAGATATTTCCCTGAGCATCTCTAAGGTTAGTTTGTGATTAGCTACAAAAAGTGTTCCGTTCTCGTAGATTGCAGGAACCATTCTGGTTTTATCAAAGATATATTGTTTTGCTGCTTCAGGATTTACACCCGGTTTTGTGAACACTTCAACCATGTATATCGGGGTAGTGCTGGGATCTTTCTGCAGACGTCTCAGCAAATCATCAATTAGAGATGGATCTGATTTTGGAAAATAAGTGTGGTATAGTGTTTCTAATCCTGCATATACTCTCTTGATTTCTTTAATTTCTTCAGACATAGTTGTCACCTTGTTGATCAAGGAGAAAATTCTTGAATCCTAATAGATTTGACATCCTCCATTCTATATACATACATACCTCCTTAATAAATTTCAGATGTATACGAAGATTGACCATAAGTTTGAGAACAGGCAGGCACATTATACAATTATGGTATAGAACTTCATGATCGTCTTTGAATATTTTCCAGCCACACACTCCACTTTTCAGTCTAATATGGCACATGGACATTCTAAATCTATTTGCTGAGACCGGTATAATTTTGCTTTTGTTCATTGTTGGTATGGAATTCCCCATTCAAAAGTTGAGGAATATAGGAAAGAAAGCATCAGTTATTGTAATCGTTGAGGCATTAGGGACATTAGCTATTGGTTTTGTAGTAGCTCAATCTTTACATTATTCTGTATACAATAGCCTCTTCTTAGCTGCTGTAATTGAGGATATCCTTATCATTTCTGTGTTAGCAATATTACGATCAGTAGCATCTACAGGCCATGTATCATTTTTTCCTAATCTAGCAATATCTGTTGGGATTGTATTAGCACTTATTGCTGGCGTATTAAGAACTGCATTTGGTTTGTCTTCTTCAGGCGGTGAACTTGCACTGGTAGTAGCTAAGAGTGGTTCTGATATTTCTGGTTCTAGCTCTTGTTATTGCTTATGTTTGGAACAATGACATAATTACCACGTTTATAACGGCACATATGATAAAGTTTGGATGGAAAATTGCAAATACTATTTCTGAGTATTATGAAAATAGAAAGAAGTTTAAAATTAGTTAGCCTTGATTCGATTCCTTTGTAATTTCAGGTTATGATATCTTCGATAGTTTCCCCTGTTCCACTACGACTATGACCGAATAGCTGTTCTACCTCAATAGCAAATCCTACATGAGCACAATCTTCTTCTTTGCAATATTTACAATAAGGAATTCCTTTGTCTATCTCAACGTCCACTTCTGCATGAAGGTTTGTATCGTATAATATTGTATGTTTATCATTAATAAATTTCAATAAAACTATGGGATTGTCATTGGAAGATAATGATTTCTTATTTTCTGAATTTAGCCAATGCATGAATGCAAACATTCCCTCATCTAAGGTCTCACATTTGTTGAACTTACGTTTATGCTGACTACGGCTATCTGAAACATCGTCTGATTGGTCGCTGGTATTATTGTCTTGCATACGGGTTGACTCGTTTGAATCTAAGTGAGGTTATTGAGAATAATAATATTAACCTATGTCTTGAAGTAAGGAAGTTCTGAAAGAAAATACATGATTGATCGTCCTCCCTCATAGGACCCTCTCGAAGTAAATAATATTTATCTAATAGGTTTAAACCGTTGACTATGCTGAGAATCCAAAACCTGTAAATGGTAATTACAGCTGGAATTGTTATAGTGGTCTCGCAGACATTAAAGGATATCCAGAGACCATTATCACTCCGATTTAATAATGGACGCAGAAAAGACAGTTGGTATATTCGCAAATCCGCATGTTCAATCTATACCATCCTATCATTTGACATTTTAAGAAGTTGAACTAATGTTAGTGCATAATAATTGCATCATATGCTCTTAAGTCGTTATCGAACTTCCCTTCTTCAATGAATCTGTATCTTTTTCCAATTCAAAAGAATATCATGCATTCATGGTAGTGCCTGATCGCGGCTAACGATATGAGTATGATAATTCATCTTGTTTCATTCCATGAAGATAATTAATAATTTCCGCAGTAATATCATCTGACATATTCGAAGTTGTGAGGGGATTCTTTAAGTGAACGTTCAGCTTTGTATAAGCGTTCTCAAACTCCTTTCGTTTTTCATTGGCAATCTTGTATCGTGTATGCTCAACTATCATGGTAGTGGTATTAAAAATAAAACTATAGAAATACTAAGTTTCACATAATACACTCGTCTCTAATTATCAGCTAAAATTGACAGTGAGACGGAGAGAATAAAAATTATATCGTAATTGATACTCAAGCTTTAAGCATGAATTGGACATTAGTGTACTGTACACAACCCCCTCCCTCTCTCCATAGTGTTCCACATATTATTACCACATTTTACAAGATGATCATCATATGTCAACAATATCACAAGCGGAAGCATCCAAACCGCTACAACAAAACACATCACCAGAGCGAAGACGACAGGCAATACGAGACAGGTCAAACTCTTACCCGAATTTTCCAGTGCAAGGTCCCAGGTACTAAGTATTAAATGAATTATTAGATTATGTTGAATTGAAAACTTCTGTTATTAACCTTCCGCTGCATGGAGGACACGCGCCCCCATACCTGATTAGACGAATGGTTAGGCTTTCCCAGGCGATATCAAAAGTGATTGTTGACGAATATGGACAACAGGAGTTTTTAAGAAGGTTATCAGATCCACTATGAAGTGCTGCTGTTTTGCGAACTGTATTACATCTCTGATGGTTTCAATCGTACTATAATAGTGTGGAAAGGATTTCTGACATTAAATATCGTTCAGCCATTTAATCTTACTGTCCCTTTGGCGCCGACCACTCTAAATAGTGTCACGACCACTCCTGGAGGATCGGCAAATGCAAGCAGACAGATAAACGATACGGCCCGATTTATCGGAGTGGCTATACATGTAGAATCAAATAGTAGTAATGCTACACAGACCCAAGGCTTGTCAAATGTCACTCTAAAGGAAAGCGTAAGAAATCCAAATGGAATTATAATGTCGACAACAATTTTACTCAACAGTTTGTTACTGAGGTTAAACCCGATATTACAGGAAAATATACACTTAGTATCTACAATTTAGGAGATAGACCTGTGAGTCTTGGTGCATTGCTCAACAATATTCCACCTGTAACGACGATAACTACACACAATGTAACTAACACCCGAAACACTACAGCACAGTTTGGAACTGTGTCAGTTTCAGGGAGTTGTTGATTGAAAAGAAGCGAACTTGCTTAACTGGATAAGTAGTACAAAGGACATTTACTTGACATTCTTCATCGTTCTTTATCTGCCTGTGCTTGAGCACTAGGTTTTAGTCCCTGTCCTAGTAAACACTTCTCTAACTGTGTTTCAATTAGGTGTGTTGGGACACTTGTTTGATTTCCTGGCGGAGGATGGCCTACTGCACTCGAGATGGCCTCAATTCGAGTTTCGAATATAGCTGCATTAATGAAGAACTTTATGCACCCTTGTCTTTTCACAGGATCATCAAAAGCCATTTGTGCCGATGCATGTGTCATGGGGGTTGATAAAAATAAAATCAAAAATGGGATTGCGACTAGAAATAGTTTATTCATTCTGGTTCAATACGTGTCTCAGACTAAAACTTTATGTTATGCTCTATACTGAGCATTACAGGAGTAAGAGCACAGAAAACTATCCATTGTTAGGAGCACAAAAATATTGACTATCTTAGATAAGATTAAAGTATATCTGTACGAGCCGTAAGCAGTTTTCCATTAGGTAATGAAACTTCTATGTGTGCTATATGAGGAGAACCATTAACCGTATTAGAATTTATTTGCCAACTATACGCTAACAATTTAGCACCAGTTAGAACTAAAGTAATATCATGAAATTGATCTGCCGTAATAGTTTGATTTGAATCATAGGCATTCGTAATATCAGCCGGGGTCTGTGATGCTGTGGTAATACAACACATAGTAAAATGAATATGTGCATCACTTGATACGAGTGCATCATCCTGATCGTTTAGACTAAATCTTACCTTGTATAATCCGTTATCATTGATAACTGCGAATTGGGTTATTCCTGTTATGTTAGTTTGTTGTCCTTTCTGATTCTGATTCTGATTTAAACAATTTTCTATCTCATTAACAATATGTGTTATTTCATGATTAGTTATTGTACTATTATCTTGTTTTTGCATCATGGTATTAAGCGAGGTTGATGCCTGTTCTAGATTTATCGCAGTAGAAACAACTTGTCTAATACAATCATGCTGTGTTGTAGTTACTACTGCATATACATGACTAGGATATAATAGGAGTACTACTATGGATAGAAATACCGCTATTATTCCTATATGCAACAATGGCTTATTTCTTCTATTTCCTCGCTAATGGTTGAATGGCTGATCCGATTAAAATCAATGTAAGTCCATAACTTAGATACCGAAGGCCATCATCAAAGGGGGATTGTCCTAACTGATCGTATCTCATTTACATAATATAATAAAAAGTGGTTAATAAAGAGGACATTTTCTATAGATAGAATTATCGATCTATATACCAACAATTTTCATGATTATCTCTTTAAATTCTGGTGCTTTGGAGAAGAGATAAGTATTCAATCTATCCGACTGTTCTAACGACGGTTTAATACCTCTGTTTTGACAATAGGTGGAAAAGAGGAGAGTTATATGCGAAAAACTGCACCCATAAGAAAATCAGTCTCATTAGTGACTGTTTTGTTTAAGTTATATTTTTTGGTACGAAATACTTCTGTAATATAAGGAAGGTCATTTAGTGTGTCTTCAACAGCCTGTTTTAGTAACGCGTCAAATATTTCGTCTTTAGCAGAAGACATTATCTACTATAGACTTGTAGTAACCCTTATCTCTTTACCTTCAAGTTTTGATATATCTATCTTAGAAGGTAAAATGATGTTATGACTTCCTCTTTATATCCTCGCCTCATGTAGGTCAGATTATGATTTTCCCTCAGAATCCCGAGAGTATTTTCTATTGTGGAAGTGCCCTCAGAGCTTATCGTATTTTAGGGTTAGTTCAACAATAATTGGATGGACAATAACAATAAGTATTGTTAAATCCTTATAGCTGAAGAGATATGTTATTCAGGAGTCGTTATCGTTGTATCCTGCTATTGAGGGTTTGATTGGGGGCATAATTTCAACAGCAGCTATGACATTGAGTGAGATACCATCATGGATGAGGTGGGGTCTTCACGGTGTCTTTGAATGGCACGAAAATCACATTATAACCACTCATCTGCTTCATTTGTCGGAGGCAAAAAGAAGGAAGAATCTTTTCAAAGGAGTCTTCTTCTTTCATTTCCTCAATGGTTCTTTAGCAGGA
>DASSIM010000128.1:0-72506 GCA_035691865.1 Candidatus Nitrosopolaris sp.
ATGTTCATGATTACAGATACAGACAGGCAATTACTGCTGGCGGGTTTGGGTGTATGGCCGCTTTGGACGTGGAAAAGTGGTTGACCGAGAGAAAACACACCGAAAATAAAGCCATAAGTAGGAGCTTCTATACAAGGTCATAGACAGGCTTTGAAAGATTGTTGGCCTTCTTGAGGATATTGTGATATTCTGTGTCCGTGAAAACGCCTTGTTGCGCGTACAAACTCTTGAATTTAGTACCATCGTCTGCAAATATACCCACAAGATTACCGCTTTCCAATTCTTCAGCGGTCTTCAGCATTGAAGCCATGACAGAGCCTGACGATGGACCCACTAGCAATCTCTCTCTTGTGGCAAGCGCTCTTACTAGTCGAAACGACTCTTCATTTGTAGCGGTAAACCATTCATCGACAATCTTTTGACGTCGAACAAACAAGTCTGGCATTGAAGATTCTTCAAAATTTCTCAATCCTTGCAATAAGTGGTTCTTTTGGGCTTGTATTGCGATGATTCTAATATTGTTGTTCTTTTCCTTTAGGAATGTTGCGGTACCCGTGATGGTGCCACCTGTGCCACAACCAGTGAGGAAATGCGTTACCGCACCGTTGGTTTGTTTCCATATTTCTGGCCCGGTGCTTTCATAATGGGCCAAAAAGTTCGCATCATTTTCGTATTGATTTGGCATATAATAAATATCGGGCCTTGGTTTGGAAATCGCCTTAGCTAGTGAAATACTTTGATCGGTGCCAGCGCCCACCCTTGGGCAAAGATCATCTGATGTCTCATGTAGGGTAGCTCCCAAGCTCTTTAAAATTTTCTTTGTCTCATCGCTTACCTTGTCTGGTATAACAATTTCAACTCTATAACCTAATGCTTGGGAAATTCCCGTTATAGCGATACCTGTATTGCCTGAAGTAGGCTCGATTATGACGCTTTTGTCTTTCTTTAACAGTCCTTTCCTCTCAGCCTCTTTTATCATCCAGTATGCGGCCCTGTCCTTGACCGAGCCAAAAGGGTTGTACCACTCTAGCTTGGCAAAAAGCTTTACGCTGCTTGTGGAAAACGAATTCAGCTCTACCAGAGGAGTATTGCCAATTTGACTTACTATATCTGGCCGAGTAACAGTAGTCATGTTCATTTAGCCTTTTTGATTAGGAACTCAAGATCTTTGTTATCTTTGTTAACTGAGAGCAGTTCATGGCCATTTCTCTTTGCCCACATCGATATGTCTTCTTCAGATTCCGGGTCGTCGGCAACTACTTTTATCAACTCGCCAAGACTAAGTCTTTCCATTTCGATCTTTGTACGAAACACCGGCTCAGGACAATAAAGGCCCCTAACGTCGATGGTTTTGGTAGGAGATTTGTTGTTAGTAGTACTCATGTGGATAAACAAGTTTATTGCGTAGGCGATATATTAACTGTTTAGGAACAGCATTTCGTTAATGCACAATTTCATAATCCTCTAATCACCTGAAGAGGTCTTTCTCTCTAGATCGCAGCAGCTGCGATAAGGCGGAGTTCTCAATCATTTGATAAAAGTACCCTCTTATAATTACAACAGGGATACGTTCACTTTTACCCATTAGCAGTTCTGCAGCAGAAGCAATTTCGTCAACGACCGCAATTTCAGTTACTTTCAACTTCTTTCCGTACATATCCAAAGTCCCTATGTAGTTCTTTATTGGCCGGATTCCAGCAATACCTATAGCCACATTGATTTGTCCTTCCCTAAACGGCCTCCCGAAGGTGTCAGTAATAATTACTGCTACGTCAATACCTGTTCTTCTTTTAAATGAATGCCTTAGCTCACGGGCAGATAAATCTGCATCCTCAGGAAGTAATACTGCATAATCGTTACTTTTTTCCACGTTGCTTTGGTCTACCCCTGCGTTTGCACAAATTAGTCCGTGCTTTGTTTCCACAATTAGAACACCTCGAGCCGATCTCAAGATCTGTACAGACTCTGTCAAAATTAGTTCAATTAACCTCGGGTCCTTATCGTTTTGTTTTGCAATTTGTAGCGATTTCTCTGAAGGATTGATGCATCTTAAATCAATTACCCTTCCTTCAGCCTTGGAGATTACTTTCTGTGCAACAACCACTATGTCACCCTTTGAGAGAATTTCATTGACATTGTTCATAGACTCTAGAATTATTAAGTCCAGCTTGTCGCCTGCCTTAATATCTTGCATTACAGGAATAGGTATGATTTCGATCCTAGAATTCAATATAAGACGTAATAACAGAATATAAGATATAATTACTCCTGATGGATATTAGCTAGGACGGCTTTGCCAAACTTTTTCTCAAGTAGATTTAGCAATAGTGATAAGTCGCGTATCTCTATGACCGCATCGGCTTTTTCCCTAACCTTATCTACTGGGCAGAATCCTACGGTAAATCCTGCAATAGCTAACAATTTCAAATCGTTGGCTCCGTCAATCACTGCCACTGTGTCCTCGCGCTTTATTCCCCATTCATTTACAATCGGGGTGACTGCTGCCGCTTTGTCTGAGGTAACCGTAATGTTCACATCAAAAAGTTTTCCATTTCTAAATATTAATTCATTGGAAAATATTTTATCAAGTCCAAGTTCAGTTTTCAATCTATCTGTTATGAGAGTAAAGCCGCCAGAAACGGCGATCATCTTCCAGCCTGCTCTTTTCAATGCAGAACAAAGTTCGATTGCACCGGGCATAATTTCAAGATTCTTGCCGATTCGTTGGGCGTTCTCTAAACTTATGTCGCGAAGAGCTGCAACTCGGCGACTAAGCCCTTCTTCCCAATTTATTTCTCCCCTGATTCCTTGCTTTGTAATATCCCAAATTTCCTTCTCTTTTTCAGGTCCGATCAACTGTGCAAGCACAGGAAGGTACTCGGCATTAAGGAGGACGCCTTCTACGTCAAAGACAATTAGCATAACAGAGTGCGCTCTTATCAAGTCGAAGTTCCCATATCAGTATATTAAGTTTGTCGAAATTTCTGCTGAGCGGAATCTTTCTGAAAATTAACATTTAATTTAGCTCTGGAAAAGATAACATGTAATTGTCATACATTTTACCAGTTGTCGTAGCTCTGTTCACTCCCTTGACAACAACTGAATTGAACGGAGGAAAATCTTGCTTTAAATAACCAGAACTGTTTCTTCAGGACTTCCTCGAACCTGTATTTGCTTTCCCTAAATTCATTCCATCCTAATGCTCACTGGACGCCAATAGAAAATTAATTCGGTGAAAAAGTCAGATTCTTAGTCGGAGAAATGCTGGTACGACGAGTTTCAGATATCGTCAGGAAAAGGATCTTATAGCTGTTTCGTGTTGCTGTTTGATAAATGAGTGACAGCTCAGGTGTCAAATACCTGGTTCCTGTAAAGCAGGTGGACAAATCGATAAAATTGACCGACGAAGCAAGGGCGGAGCTAAGGAGCATTGGAATGATGGATGAGAAAGGCAAATTAAAATTAAAAGGTGTGAGTGCCAAGATGCTCAAACGGATGAAACTGGAGTCGGTAGATTGTCCTGTCCTGAAAGCCGAGGTAGGGTTTGTCCAATGCTATGTTTGCAAGAATTTTCATAGCAGGATAACGGGCCAGGTTTATTGTAAAGGAGAGCCATTTTGAAGTTGGGCATCAGCAAAACTTCATAAATCTAACAAGTCAGTTTTTCTCCCTTGGCTTCGGCAACGCACAGTGGTATCAGCGTAAAAAAAAATGAGAATCTTAGTGATTGGTATACTCAGGTAATCTGGAAGGCAGGGCTGGCAGACTATGCACCAGTTAAAGGCTTTATAATACTAAAGCCATATGGATATGCTATATGGGAGCTAATTAAGGATATTATTGATCGTAAATTAAAAGAGACCGGGCATCAAAATGGTTTTTTACCTGCATTGATACCCGAAGCTCTGCTAGCCAAAGAGAAAGAGCACTTTGCAGGATTTACACCTGAGGTGTTTTGGGTCACAAGAGCCGGTAACAATGATTTACCTGAGAGACTGGCTTTAAGACCAACTTCTGAGACAATAGCATACTCCTCCTTCTCTAGATGGGTTGCTAGCTACAGAGATCTCCCAATCAAAATGAACTTTTGGAATACTGCATTACGCGCAGAGATAAAGGCGACAAAACCCTTTATTAGAAATTCGGAATTTCTTTGGCAGGAAGGGCATACCGTACACACTAATGAGGAAGAGGCGAAGGAGGAAGTTATGTTGATTTTAGACATCTATAAGCGGCTGATCGAAGACCATTTGGCTATCCCTACTCTAGCAGGACTCAAAAGCGAGAAGGAAAAATTTGTTGGTGCAAAGTATACTACTACTTTGGAGGGAATGATGCCCGATGGCAAGGCCTTACAAATGGCCACTTCTCATCACCTGGGTCAGAACTTTTCGAAGCCCTTCGATATAAAATACCTCGGCCAAGACAACGATCAGCACTATGCTTGGCAAACTTCATGGGGTGTTTCATGGCGTCTCATTGGAGCGTTGGTGATGATGCACGGAGACGACAAGGGACTTTTGCTACCCCCTAACATAGCTCCTATACAGGTAGTGCTTGTGCCGATTTTTAGGGACAGAGACTCTAAGGTCGTCAAATCAAAAGCACAGGGAGTAGCAGATGTTTTAAGGAAATCCGGGCTACGGGTCAAAGTTGATGAGCGAGACGAATATACCTCTGGATGGAAGTTCAACGAATGGGAAGTCAAAGGAGTTCCACTTAGAATCAATCTAGGACCACGAGATATCGCGAATGCACAAGTGGAACTCGTGAGAAGAGACACCATGCAGAAATCGACGGTTAATTGCTCAATATTGGTCGTTTCAGTATTTTCTATTTTGAATGAAATCCAGAACAATCTACTAGTTCGAACTAAGGAAATCCTGAGACAAAATATGTCGAAAGTAATTTCTTACGATTCTTTCAAAGAGATTCTTGATGGCAAAGGTGGGTTTGTTTATACAGGATGGTGCGGAGACCAAAGTTGTGAGACAAAAGTAAAGGAAGAAACGGGAGCCGACTTGCGGGTCCTTCCTTTCAATGAGCAGGAGGCAGCTGGTTTGCTATCCACTTGTGTCTATTGCAGAAGACCTGCAAACAAAAATGCGGTTTTCGCTCGGGCTTATTAGCCCATGATATTTGGAACCCTTAATCCCCATGCTTTTATTGATCTGAGATAATCGAGCAATTGTGCGTTTGGATTGCTGATTGGTGATGGATAATTCCCAGTGTTATTTTGAATAGGTTGTATCATCAAACGAGTTTCACGTAAGCGTAATTCATAACCTTGGAAGCGATTTATGGCGGGAAGGCGACATTGCGTAATCTGGATCGTTGCTCAGATTTTCTAGATTATTAATCCGACGATATCGCGTGGGGGGAAAACCTGGCAATCATGATACGATACCGTTCAAAATTATCGTCAATCAGCAGTACTAGTTCTAGTTGTTCCGGTTCTTATTGTTGACTAGAGTGCAGAAAAGATAATTTCTGTTACGGCAACGACAACAAGAACGGATCCCAACAACTTTATAACCTATTTCATCTATGGACTGAATATGCAATCACGGTTCCTGTTTTATAGCATGTACCTGGCGGCCAAACTCTGGATATATAGGATAATAAAAGAAAAGAAGAGAAAAACAGAGGAGATCTCAGCCTGATGCAGTTTTTATATATGTGGGTACCTGTAGGCTCTTCAGTATATCCTTCTGACAAATAACACAATTAAAGAACTCACAATTTTGGATACACTTGATCTGCTAAAAGAAGCGTGCATTCAAGTATACCGTCAAACAAGGGGTCTAATTGGAACCAAACAGGGCAATGAGAAACTGGGAAGGGGTGCAGGAGGAGATATCAGCAGAAGAATCGACATTGTTGCTGAAGGAGAAGTTATGGAAATCGTCAAGAAACACAACTTTAACCCTACAATCATTGCAGAGGAATCAGGTACAATTGACGGCGAGGACGCTGGTTTCTTGGTCATGGATGCTATCGATGGAACAACTAATACAAGTCGTGCACTTCCTTTCTATTGTTGTTCTCTAGCCTACGCAACAGACGTCAACCTCACTTCGGTAACTGACGCCGCTATAATTGACTTGTCACGAGGTGATCTCTACCATGCCTCGGATAAGCGAGGTGCGTTTATGAACAACACTCGGATCCACGCAAGCAGTTCATCTAAATTCGCTGAGAGCGACGATTTGGATGATATTCTGGTAGGTTTGAATTTATCGGGTGCCTCTCCCAAGGTCATGATGAGGCTGCTCAAAGTTATTTCAAACGTAAATCACATTAGACAATTTGGAGCAAATGCCTTGGAGTTGTGCTACCTTGCAAGAGGCTTTTTAGACGCTTATATCGATATTCGCGGAAAAATTCGTGCAACGGATCTCGCAGCGGCTTACCTCATTGTGAAGGAAGCGGGGGGAAAGTTGTACTCCACCAGTGGCTTGAGCCTTGATTCTGAGATAGATGGCAAAGCAAGGATTTCATACTTAGCGGTAAGTAGCGACGAAGTATTTGCGCGTCTATCTGATTATATGCAAATCAACAGCGGACTAGAATTTTGAACCGTTATGAAAAAAATCGAAAACAGCGCCCGGGCCGGGATTCGAACCCGGGTCGAAGGAGTGACAGTCCCCCATACTGGACCGGATTTTATGACTACTGATGATCAGCAATCTCTATACTACCCGGGCGCACAAAGGAGGCTTTTTAAGCAAGCACTTAAATTGTTTTGCCTCGCCAGTTGGATGCACGTGCTTTGCGATTGTATAAAAATAAATTATACGATGCCTGAGCCTAGGATTATACTGGGCCCGTAGCTCAGCCAGGTAGAGTACCGGACTTTTAATCTAGGGAAGAAATCCGGCTGTCTCGGGTTCGATTCCCGACGGGCCCGCAGTCATATCAGCTCTCCAGTATAAATGCACGGAAAAATAAAAATAGAATTGTTGCACAAGAGTCAGGCCCAAATTCGCCTAGAAGCATGACAGAATACCCAGACAGAAGTATCAATATGATCCTTTATACAAAGTGATGGCTTGACAGCAGCTTTTCGATTTTGAGAGGAAGACAAGTTAAAACCGTACTTCTACTTCTGCACGCTAAAACTCCAATAATTATACCCATGAACAAACTTGCATCTGCAGTACTAGTAGCAAACATGATGCTATTTTGTTTCTAGAACAGCACTGAGATTCTTTTTCGGCCTTTTTTACGTTTAACAGTAGCCAAAAGTGCTTTCTCTGAATACAAGCGAGAATAATTGGTTGACCTACTGACTGACGGCAGTTCACTTACTTTTACGTTTGTGTTCATCAACAAGCAATTTAACAACTGCTTCTAGGGTCCTCTCTTTCCCGTCTTTTACAGTATACTCGGCGCCTATCTTCAGAAGTGCTTTTTTAGTTCCCTCTGTAATCTTCATAGTTGAAGTCATAATGGTATGTTCAGTATATGTGTGATACCAGAAGTCATATAACTTTACTGGTATATCAGAGATATGTGGTATATTGAATATATTCGATCAAGATCCCCATTGTCAAATCCCCAAGAATCTTTCTAAGTCGAATTATGAAAGGAGAAATATCTTAAACCGGTTGGATTTTTCCCTCCGATGCAATTTACAACCCTAAAACTCCTAAGCTAGCGTCCTAATCTTGTCTTGACTATGAAACCTCTCTGAACTGTAATAGGCTATAATGAATAACCTTTTATTTCATACACGTATATAATTTTGGCTGTTTGCGTCTGGCGGCTTTAATTGCATTTATTACCATAATATGGCTAATGGTATTAGCAGTCGCAGCATTTCTCGTAACTCTTGTACCCTCGGTACAACTCATGTTTAAAGGGGGAGAAAGATCAGATAAGTTAAGTATCTCATCAATACAAGCACTTATAGCTGTAGGAGTAGTGCTGTTATTCATAATGGGATTAAGCAAGCTTAAAGGATTCTACGCAGCGAGAAAATTGCACCTATAAGTACCTTGTAGGCCCTTATTATGAAAGCTAATTACACCTAGTAACTCAGTGAAACTCTTTTTTTCTATCTTGTTTAGAGTTCATAATATCCATCCCACCTAGCAAGAATCAACAAAAATGACAATCACTTGGAAACCCTCTAGTTTAGATCTACATTTAATATTGTCTAATTCGTGTCTGTCATTATCCATTGAATCCAGCCCAAATGGGGATGATCGACGTCAGCAATAAGCCAGATACATCGCGCGCAGCCATTGCGCAAGCTATTGTAACTATGAGTAAGCAAACCATTCATCTAATTAAAGAGGGAAAATCGCCGAAGGGTAACATCGTCGATGCGGCGTCTTTGTCAGCAACGATGGCTGCGAAGCGGACTTCAGATTTGATACCATATTGTCATCCAATTCCGATAGATGACGTAAAAGTAAGCGTAATGATTGGAAAAGAATCTATCAAAGTTATAACACAAGTAAAGAGCATTTGGAAAACTGGCGTTGAAATGGAAGCCCTCACCTCTGCTGCAGTAGCGGCATTAACAATTTATGACATGCTAAAGTCTGTAGACGAATCGATTTCTATAGAATCAATTAGAGTCATAAAAAAAGAAGGAGGGCTCAAGAAAATGTATCAAATCCAAGACAGAAATTTAAGAGCAGGAGTGCTCGTTACCAGTGATTCTCGACGGAAGGGACAAGACCGGTCTGGCAGACTGGTTGTGGAAAGGCTAAAAAAAGAGGGTTTTGATGTAATATATTACAAGATGGTTCCTGACGATATTGGGACGATTAAATCAGAGCTGACAATGTTGTGCGATAAATTGAAGGCAGATCTGGTTTTAACTAGCGGCGGCACAGGAATTTCCTCACGCGACGTCACTCCCGATGCAACTTCGAACATCCTTGAGAAAAACCTTCTTGGCGTGGCCGAAGTACTACGGGCACATGGTCAACTGAGGACACCTTCATCAATGTTATCGAGGGGTGTAGCAGGCGTTCGAGCGAAGACGATAATCGTAAATCTTCCCGGAAGTTTAAAGGGTGTATCGGAATCCTTGGATGCCTTATTCCCAGGTATCAATCATACCTTTGAGGTTTTAGAAAATCATAAACATTCCTGATATACGGGTCTAATTCGCAAATGAAAAAACCTACTAGACTCGAGGACTTTAGGATATGGTTATTCTTGTCATTCCCCTCATTATTTAGAATCTAGCCCTTTACCCATATCTCTCCTCTTCCAGCAATCCTTTCCTTCTTCCAGATCGGGACTTCCCGTTTTATTTTTTCAATCGCATAACGACAAGCACTAAATGCTTCAGATCTGTGAGGCGCGGAAACTGCAACAGCTATACTCACGTCCCCTACTGAAAGGTTGCCTATCCTATGAATCATCTTAACTCTATTGATGTTCCATTTGTGCGATAAACTATTCTCTATCCTTCTCATTGTGTCTTCTGCCATTTCTAAGTATGATTCATAGGTCATCATTCTAATCTTGCCCAACCCACTCTGTTCTCGGACAGTTCCGACAAACATGACAGTAGCTCCAGCATTGCTATCTATCACCGAATTTAGGATTTTATGTGGATATATCTTTGCAGCCGTAATCCTTTTCATATGATTCCGTTTATCTTTAAATTTCTCACTCAAGCTACCTTTACCCTCCAGCTACGGGTGGGAAGACTGCAATTTGATCCCCTTCCTTCAAAGACAAATTCCTGCCAGCCCTATTGCAGTTTACTGCTAACTGAAAATTTTCCCTCTGCCTCAGCATCTTGGGATGATTCTCCTTGATTTTCGAAATTAAGTCGCTTACTGTTGAACCTTTTACCAATAATACTTCCTCCTCGCTTATGCCAGCAGCTTCTCGTATTTGGGCAAAATACAGTACTTTAACCTTAACAGATAAAATAGCTTTATTTTCGAATCGTGGGGTTCTTTTCATTGCGATCAAAATCTACTTGGTTATTCTTCACAGAATGAGTTGATTTGAGTTCATGTGGAATAATTGTTAGCATATGACGACATGTTTTGATATTCCTCGCAGACGTGTCATGTTAGTGTCTAATTTCGTTAATAAACGTATAAAATTATTTGCTTTCACTTTCAAAACTTTTTTTGTCTAGAACACGTCTATTAGCACCGTGCAGAATAATTAAGGGGGACGTGATGGGTGATCGTGCAGAGCATAGGAAAAAAACTGAAAACAAAATTGATTGGAAGACAAATTTATTATTACGAGCGATTAGACTCTACCCAGGAGCTTGCAATCGGTCTTGCTGAAAACAATTCTGAAGCGGTAAGTGGCACAGCAATATTGGCCGGACGTCAAGAGAGGGGAAAAGGCAGAATCAATAGTAATTGGATTTCTCCGAGTGGAGGAATATGGTTATCAATCATCTTAATACCCAACATTCCTGTTGATAAGGGCATACTTCTCAAATTCGCTGCTGCTTTGGCTGTATGTGACGCAATAGAGCAAAAGACGGGGCTGGAGTCCAAAGTAAAATGGCCCAATGATATTCTTATCAATCATAAGAAAGTCTGTGGGATTCTTCTTGATATTGCTACCAAGGGTAGTAGAATTGAATATGCGGTGATAGGAATCGGAATCAACGCAAATGTGGATGTCCGAACGATTCTTCCGTACATAGCTGGGAATGATGTGAGCGTCACCTCTCTCAAAAACGAATTAGCGGGTAAATATGTGAATAGACCATCTTTTCTGAAGCTACTTTTCGAAAGATTTGAACATTACTATGATTACTTAGAAAAAGAAGATCTGGGAGGGGTGGTTATATTAAACCAAATCAAAGATAAGTTAGATATCTTAAACGCCATGGTGACCGTTCAGCAGATAGATAAAACGGTCGAAGGCTTAGTTATGGGTCTGGGTTTAGATGGCTCTCTCTTGCTAAAAAAAAATGACGGGTCTTTAATTGAGGTCATCTGTGGGGATACCAGAGCAAGAGTAACAAAACAAATGCACCAGCTTGAACAAATTTGAAAAGTTTTGTAGCCCGTTCGAACTAGAGAACTATAGTATTCTACACACGATTGCTATGTCATTTAAATTTGTGCCAGTACGGCCGGTCACGAGTAATGACCTTAATTTTCTTAACGCCCTGTAACTATCATGACTATCCAAATATTCTTTGGCTTTAAGGCGGCTCGCCTTGATTCGATACAAGGTTTCGGGGGTTAAAATAGCGCCGGCAGCTTTTGAGTTCCCGTCTATCCCGTCTGTGCCCAAACACAAAACGGTGATATCAGCTTTAGGGGGAAATTTAGACTTTGAAGCTGCTGATAGCACAGCCTCTTGATTACGACCTCCTAATCCATTTCTTTTTAAACGATTAAGTTTGACCGTCGTCTCCCCTCCCATAACAAGTGCAACTGATTCAGGTGACTGGACGGCATCATGAGCCAAATCCGCAAGATAATAGCCGAATTCTCGTGCTTCGCCACTAAAGGAAGAGCCTAAGGTCTTTACGTTGCCTACGCGTTTTCCAAGATATTTGGCTGCGTATTCGCAAAGCAGTGAGTTGTTGCCGATTAAAAGATTATGTACCTTCTCAAAAATGGGATCGCCCTCTTTTGGTGTATCTTCGATTTCGCCATTGATACCCCTCATTATCAATCGTCTAACTGAGCCAAAAGGTTTCTGCCATAAACGATATTTCTTCAAGATCTCGGCCGCATCTCGAAAGGTCGACCTATCAGGTACGGTTGGTCCTGAAGCAATAGTATCGATTTCGTCCCCGATGACATCGGACAAAATCAATGTGAGCACTGTACAACCGGCCTGGACATATCGAACGAGTCGGCCACCTTTAACAAGGGATAGATGTTTGCGGATTACGTTGACCTCATTAATGGTCGCGCCTACAGATAACATAAGATAGGTAATTTTCTGTTTATCTTGAAGCGAGATACCGTAGTGTGGGAGTGGCAATAGCGCAGAGCCTCCACCGGAAACCAAACAAAATATGAGGTCATGCTCACTAGCCTTTCTAACCAACTCAACAATTTTTAAGGTACCACGAACACCTGCGTCATTAGGTAAAGGATGACCTGCCTCGGTCACCTTTATTTGTCGAGTTTTTATAGCATTACCAATTCTGTTTTTACTCGTGTCATAAGGAACATTAATTGCGCCGCCAGAGAGTCTCTTCTTTAAAATTGTGGAAACTGCGTTTGACATTCTGGCTGCGGCCTTACCCGCCCCGACCACATATATCGACTCATAATCATCCAAATCTAATTTAACGATATTGTTACGGATGTCGGTCAACAACAACTTGGAGCCTCTCAATTTAACAGCGTTGTCTACGAGTTTTTTTGGATCGGAGTTCCTAAGACAGAATTCTAATGCAGAAAGGGAGATCTTCAATGATCGGCTAGAATGGTGGTTTAATTGCAAGTTCGTTCTATTCAAAATAAGCGCCAATACGACTCCCAGTTCTATGTGCCTGATTGGAATTAAAACCGATCGTTGCTGAGCAAGCATACAGGCAGCTCGGAATCACCAAATAGCATTTACACAACGCGACATAGATTTAAGCCATGCCACAAGAATTTTTGACAATGTTGCCCTGTTTAATTCAATTAGATGGGAAATTATATAAAAAGTATGTCTGCAAGAAATTATCTTGAGAAATTTTATATCGATTATTATAAAATTGACGAGTTGCATTTATCAGTAATATTCAATAAAGACTACTATAACCTACACTTTTGTCGTTTTCAAACAGTCAGATGCATCAAAAACAGGAAAGAATCTAAAAATATTAGATATTTATTGTAAAGATAAGTTAATCAGACCAAAGTTGAATAAAGAAGTCGGGCTGAGGCTTATTGGTAGTAGATCTAACCCTAAAAGGGATGGCCGGAAAACGAGGTTTAATGTTTGTATCATACTACGGAAGGTCGCGTGCGTTTATATCAAATTACAGAACGTGGCAACAATACCATAATTATGGGAAAATTGTTGAAATTGCCTCTTCGTTATTAAGCCACGAATCTCTGCATTTAACCCTCAATAAGTTCTCCCTTTCGGCCTCAGCAAAGTTAGATAATTTGTTTGGTCGATCTAATACTTGGGAGAATTATCAGCACGGTTTGGGAGACTTCGATAGAATTAGATACTCTAATCCCACTTCATACAAAAGCGCTCAAAAAGTAACAAAAATTAAGGTGCAAAGGCGGCGAAGAATAAAGACTCATCCATAAAGCAATACATAAATTATTCCTTTGTCAAAAAGCGATATTGGATGTTCAGGATTTACACTCCTCAGGATGCAAACAAAGCACTTCCTGAGGTAAAGCGCAGGTTTAACACTATACTTTCTCAAAAAAACATCGTCGTTGCATTACAAGAAGAGGTCCAGAAAACGGTCGAATCAGGATCCTCGCTAGAACGATTCATTAAAAAAAAACAGCAGTTGAACGGAGCAGTATCAAGCCTATACAAATCGATAGAGCAGCTCGAGGATATGGGAATTATGATCAAAAGTGTGGACGATGGTTTGCTTGATTTTCCTTGTATGAGGTTTGACGAAGAGGTGTGGCTTTGCTGGAAGCTGGGAGAAACAGAAATCAAATTCTGGCATGATAAAGAAGAAGGTTTTATGGGAAGGAAGCCGTTGGCACCCAAAGGTTTTTTAACCGGGGAAGATGATTTGGCGGACTTGCGATAGGAATCTGATGAAAAGACTTGAAATATTTAGGGATCTCCAATTTTTTGGAATATTGAGATAACGCCAAACGAAAGAGCGAAAAACTTGGTCAGGGACATATATAATAAACTTCAAATAGAAAAAATCCAATCTTTCGATGATCAGTTCGGAATCTTTAAAAGATTGTACTATCGGTATGACAAAGTTTTCATCTTGGAATCTCTTATAGGTCCTAAAGAGTTATCTGAATTTTCGATAATCGGATTTGACCCTGAATTAACAATTATTTGTGACTCCGAAAAATTTAGCATCTCGGACCGTTCAGGTGTGACAAAAGTGACCAAAGTTTCAGATCCACTAGTCCAACTCCGAGAAGTTGTTCCTAAGGTGTCCGACAATCGGTTCAGATACCTAGGTGGTGCAGTAGGATACGTCAGTTACGATGCAGTACGCTTCTGGGACCGCCTGCCGCTACATAATGCGAGAAAACAACAGTTCCCATTGTTACAATTCGGAATATTCACGGACGGGATCCTTTACAACCACGTGGAAAAACAGGCTTATTATTTTTCGATTCGACCAAAATCTCGAATTAAAGAAGTGAAAGATATCATATCTGAGGTTCGATCTCATCAGGAGACATTGACATTTTCGTATTCAATTCCTGAACGAAACCTCACTCGAAAGCAGTTTATGGAAAAGGTTAACAAAACAAAAAAATATATTTATAATGGCGATGTCTTTCAAGTTGTTCTTTCAAAACGTATGAATTTCAAGATATCTGGAGATCTTCTAACCGTATATGAAAAACTCAGAGACATAAATCCGTCACCTTACATGTACTTTTTCAGGATGGGTAGGGAGCATATTATAGGCTCCAGTCCTGAAATGCTTCTTCGCGTCACGAGAGACCGCTTGGAAACATTTCCAATTGCTGGAACCAGGCCTGTAGCAGATGATGACAAGAGGAATCAACAACTAAGCAGGGATCTTCTTAACGATGAAAAAGAGGTTGCAGAGCATACTATGTTGGTAGATTTAGCTCGTAACGATATCGGAAAAGTAAGCAAGTATGGAACCGTTAAAGTTAAGGAGCTAATGAAAGTTAAAAGGTTCAGTCATGTACAGCACATGATTTCGCATGTTATCGGCACACTTCAAAGAGGCTTTGATTCGTACGACGCATTTAGGGCCGTTTTTCCGGCAGGAACAGTATCAGGAGCTCCTAAATTGCGCGCTATGGAGATAATAGATGAGTTGGAACCAAATTGTAGAGGGCCATATGCAGGTGCCCTTGGTTATTTTTCTGCAAATGGTTCGTGCGATTTCGCGATTACCATCAGATCTATTTTTGCTAATAAAAGCGATGCCTTCATGCAATCAGGTGCCGGGATTGTCATGGACTCCATTCCTCAAACGGAATGGGCAGAAACTGAACAAAAAGCCAATGCCCTGCTTTCTGCTCTTGAGAAATCGAAGGCAACTAGCAAATTATGAGCAGCAATCGCAGCGAGTGTATTCTGGTTAAAATTGATGGTTATCTATATCCCTGGCCGGTCTCGAATATCGGTTTGAACTATTATTGTGATATTCTACAGGTAATTTGGCATCCTTCTGCCTTCCTGTGAGGATTCCAACCACTACGTCATCTGGTTTGATAATTCCTTCAAGCCTGAGCTTTCGCACGCCAGCGGGCACAGCTCCAGAGGCCATTTCACAGTCAAATCCATTCAAGCCAACAATCGACATTCCGTCGGCCATCTCCGCGTCACTGACTTGTGTAACCACACCATTAGTAGCGTCAATTGCCCTTAACGCCTTTACCAAATTTGCTGGCTTTCCAATCTGTATGGCGGTTGCATGAGTTTTTGGGAGCACGCCTTTGTTTTGTTTATGCAGATAATATCGACTTACCATCTCTAGATCGGGTCTTCCATTGTTCCAATCCAGAGTTTTATTTTCAAACAAACCATTGACTAACTCGTAGAATGAATTGGCTCCCTCGGCATTGATCACTGCAATTCTTGGAATCTTTTTTAGCCATCCCCATCCACGTAATTCAATAAGACATTTACCGCAGCTGGAAGTATTTCCTAACGCGCCTCCCGGATAAACGATCCAATCTGGCGGATTCCAACCTAAATGCTCCATCACTCTGTAAACTATTGCTTTCTGTCCTTCGATCCGGAATGGGTTCACGGAGTTAACCGTATATCCACGATTTTCGTTTGCTTCTGTAAGGGAGGCGGCAAGTGCATCGTCGAAGTTGCCATCAACTTGTATCACCTGAGCTCCAAACTGGAACGCTTGACCCAATTTTCCTGGAGCCACTTCGCCTCTTGGGATGTAAACGTCGCAATCCATATTTTCGTTAGCCGCATACATCGCTGCTGAAGCAGAAGTATTCCCTGTGGAGGCACAAATCAATTTCTTTACTTTCAGCATCTTTGCGTGTGTAACAGCGGTTGACATGCCATTGTCCTTAAATGATCCGCTGGGGTTGTAGCCCTCCGGTTGCAGTAAGAAACTGTCGTGATTCATCATAGCATAGTCCGCAACTTTGCTCATTTTATATGGCTTAGAAAGCCTCCCCTCTGCGCCGTCGAGAGAAACTAGTGCTCTTGCACACGCGTTGAAATTCTCAGTGTCTATCCCTAGATAATTAATTAGATCTCTAAACCGCCATACGCCACTTTCGTTAAAAATATTCTGCCCATGGTTTCTCCGAGTATAAAATACTTCGACTAGATTTTTGGATGGTACTTTAGAATATATAATATCCAGGAGCGAGCCGCAGGAACATTTGTAAATATCGTTTTCAATGTCAAACGATAAGCCGCATGAGGGATTAATGCACTTCTTGGTAGCTACAGCCTGCATATCGGAGATTTTCTTGAAATCTTATTTAGACTTTTGTCGTGAGTCACTTGTTGGGATATAGATTCAGATTAGAGATAGAAGTTTTAGATGATATTATGGCCTTTGAAAAGATTTCTCGGACATCTTTAACAGCTGTTGTATAACGCCGTCCATGTCATCTTCTTTGACCTCAGGAGATACTGCGTGCTTGAGGAGATTGGTAACGGTCGTAGAGATCTCGGAACTGACCTCATCAAAACTGTCAACATCTGTATAAGTTTGCTGGTAAAGGCGACGAAGTCTCATGGCATACATCTGAGTTTGGTCGTTAAGTGTTAAGCTGTAAGCATTATTGTTCACTTTGATTTTTTCTTTTATCATGTAGGTTCTTTCCTGTGCCTAGTCTTTAAAAAACTTGCCTACGTCTCATTTCCACTTTTGCGTAGAGATCAAGCGTTATAACCCTGAGTTATGTTGTTAGCGTTTTGTAAACATTTTGGTCTTGATAATTTGTCCAACACTCTTTTATTAAAAATGCGAAAAAACTGGGGAGAGGTTGGTCTTGAAAATTGAAGAATCGTTCTGAAATAGAAATAATGGCTTCGATCTTACGTTCCGCTACGAAAGACTGGGAATACAAAACCACCATAATGAACACTGCGATGGTATCACATTCTCAATTGATTCGATACCTTGCGATCGCAGTAGAAAGAGGATTAGTAAACTACTCGGAAAATTCCGGTCTGTACAGAACCACTGAGGCAGGTCAAGTGTATCTTGGGAAGTATGAACAGCTCCTTCTCCTTCTACCGACTATCCCGGAGCTGCCTGATTTGAGCGATTCCGAGGAGATCCAACAAGAAATATAGAAGATGACAGAGTAGCATAACCTAGCTATTAACGAGACCATACGTCAACTTGGCTTGATCTTAGATCGGCACTTACAAATGAGCAGTACGCAGTTCGGTGCAGAAAAATATGAGCTTCCTAGAATAAGACTGTGATTTGATAGAATCAGATTGTTCAGAACTGAAGTTTGCATTGAGGAAGTCAGTAGAGAGGAATCATTGCGATGCATTACTACTATCTGGGGGTCTAGACAGCAGTATTCTGGCCCATATCTTGAGACCGAAGCAAACTTTCACCGTTGCATGGAACAATCAGGCGCCAGATCTTCATTACGCCAGGATGGTTGCTCACAAATACAATACACGTCATACAGAATTAACCCTAAATAATACGAATAATGTCTTTCAGATCTTACGAGCGGTAATCCTAGGTTTAAAGACGTTTAGCCCCATCGCCGTTAGAAATTCATGTGTTGCTTACGCAGGGATATTGAACGCAAAAAAACATGGTTTCTCGGAAATTATGACTGGTGACGGCGGCGACGAACTGTTTGCTGGTTACAATTATCTTAATCGATATTTTATGGATGTTGATATGCTGGAAATTGAGCTAAGGAGACTGTGGGATATAATGCAATTTTCTTCAATAAGTCTCGCAAAATCACTAAACATTGAAGTCAAGACGCCTTTTCTGGATGTTGAATTTCTCTATTATGCCAAATCCATCTCTCCGGCAAAAAAAATAGGCGCGTTCTCAGGGAAGATGTGGGGTAAATTTATCCTAAGAAAGTGCTTTCTAGGAGCGCTAGGAGAACAGATAGTATGGAGACCGAAACTTGCCCAGCAGGAAGGAGCTGCCACTAACAATCTAAGACATTTTTTGGATACCCAGTTTAACGAAAGCGCATTTCGTTCAAGGGCAGAGCAGGCCCGAGCGGAGGGCGTCATTGTCAAGGATAAAGAGCATCTTTATTATTATGACGTTTTTAGAAGTTATTTTTGCCCCCCATACAAGGAGGATTGTTCTGACGCTCGATGCCCCGAATGTGGCGGCTGTGTATCAGCTAAAACCAATTACTGTAAAACCTGCGGGGCTTTCCCAATTGGCCCAAAGTAAATATTGTGCTTGTATGGCCTGTGTATGTGTTTTCCTCATTAGATTGATATTTTTTTCTTGTGACCGCTGTTCGCAGTCGCCACGGTGACACATGGTTGATACACACGCGGATTTTTAGTCTATCAATTATAGAATTGCCAGGTGCCAATACACAAATGTCATTCGGTAACAAATGGATAAAACCACAGGGAGAAAGCGTCGGAAATAAACTCCTCGAAGGCCTAAAGCCACAGCCACCACTTAAGCCGAGGATTGAAGAGGCGCAAAACAAATTACACCTTCAAATTTCGAAACTTGAATCTATATCATCAAAAATGCAGGAAAAGGATCAGCTGATCTTTAAACGCATTGTTCATTCTGTGCAAAACCATGACTCTCACTATGCTAGAGTATTGTCCAGCGAATTGTCCCAAGTACGGAAGATGAACAAGATGGTGACTTCAGCAAGATTAGCCCTCGAGCAAATACAGCTAAGATTGAATACGATTACTGAGTTGGGTGATGTGGTTGTGACCCTGAGTCCAGCGATGTCAGTAATTAAGGGAATCCAAGGGCGACTCTCATCGATGATGCCTGAGGCAGATCAATCATTAGGCCAGATCTCAGATTTACTAGGTAATATAATGACGGACTCTGGACATATCCCAACTGCCGAGATAGCGTCTGGAGGCACAGGTCTGAACGAAGATGCAATGAAAATCATCGAAGAAGCAAGTGCAATCGTAGAGGAAAACATGAAGGAAAAGTTTCCAGACTTACCTACAAACGCGATGCAGACAAGAAAAACGGAAGCCTCACTTTTTTAGAGTTCAAAAAGTCTCTCACCCTTCATTTATTAGTATGGGCTATTACCCTAATTTCTTTTTTAATCCGCGATATCGTAGGATAACTGTATCCTTTTTCGCGATAGGACCTTATCATTGCCTTCCAGTTGTTTAGCCGCCACCCCGCCTGGGTATTATTGAGCATAACAGTCTCTTTTTTTACTATGCTTTTGCGACCTGGCATAAGATATCCGCCCGTGAGTGCCCTTTCACGTTTGTAAGCAAATCGCAAGCCAAACAAAATCATATTTACAGAAAGCGACTCGAGGTAAGTCTGTACTTCCTTTTGTTGTGTTTTGGTTAGTTGCAGTCTAAATGTGAACAGCTTAGAATCCACAACATTAAAGACAAGCATCTCGTTAATATGTATTTCTAAACTCGAGTTTAGCAATATGTATCTTGCTAGCATCTAAAAGCGACCGCGAGTGTGATATTTCCAAAACGGAATATAACTCTCTAAATAGCTTGTGTTTGGGTATGAATCATTAATTAGATAATATTATTTTTTTTCCCAATGATCTCGAAGGAATCGGCCGCGACGAGTAGATCATCCTTAGTGTGCATGGCTGTGACCGTCAGCCTCAGTCGAGCCTTCCCTTTGCCCACAGTAGGGTACCTGATAGGCTGAACGAAAACACCATCGGCCAGCAATTCCTTTGAAATATCGAGGGCTAATTTTTCATCACCAATCATCACAGGAATTATCTGGCTGGTGTTCTTGTTAATCGAAAAGCCTTGATCTGTCAACTTTTTTTTCAAGAATTCAACATTTCTAAATAGCTTGAGTTGCAGATTTCCTTTTTCTGCAAGCGGAATGGCTACGAGGGCTGCTGCAGACAAATGCTCTGGCAACGCGGAAGTATAAATGAATGGACGTGATTTATTCATCAAAAGTTCTCTGACCAACATAGAGCCAGCGACGTATCCGCCAAAACATCCTAAACCCTTGCTCAAACTGCTGACGCTAACATCTATCATCTTTTTAACATCAAAGTACGCAGGTACTCCAGAATAGGAGCCAGGTGAGCCAAATATAAAATCGCCATGAGCATCGTCAACTATCATCATAGCATTATGATCCTTTGCAAGGCAACATATCTGAACTAGCTCGGAAAAGTCTCCATCCATACTGAAAACACCTTCAGTAATGACAATTTTATCTCCAGAAGTTGAGCGTAGTTGGATCTGTAGATCTTCGAGATCGTTATGACGGAAAACCTTGATAGTTGCGTGACTCAGCTTACACGCATCTATTATGCTTGCATGGTTGAGTTCGTCGCTTATTATCGTCGTACCCTTATTGGCGAGTGTGGTAATGACCCCTAGATTTGCCATATAGCCATTCGGATAAAGGAGCGATGATTCTGTATCTCTGTGTTTTGCGATTTGCTCTTCGAGCTCTAGTAACTTTGGAGCATTTCCAGCTACTAATCTAGAACTGCACTGTGACATGTGACGTAACGAAAATCGAGCTTCTTGAAGTACCAACGGATTCGTAGATAATCCGAGATAATCATTTGAACATAAATGAATTCTTTCTTTGCCATTGACTAATGCTCTCGCTCCGTACACCTCGACCACATATGGTCTCCTATACAAGTTATTTTTTTTGAGCTCAGCTAGTTCAAGTTCGATGATCTTACGTGGATAGACCAATTTCGTGTATCATCTGCAAGTCTTTGTTCGCGCTATTTCCGTCGACCGTGAGATATCCACCGGTAATTATCCCGTTCGCGCCTGCTCTCAAAGCCAATCTACCATTATCCTTGAAGTGCAGCTCTCTTCCCCCGGCTACCTTCAAAATTGTCTTAGGCATCAAGAATCGCCAAACAGCAATTGTTCTTATAGCATCATCGGCAGGGATCTGAGGCATTTGCCATATAGGTGTTCCCGGCTGAGCAACTAAGATATTCACCGGAACCTCTTCTGGCTTCAGCGAGGCAATCGAAAATCCCAGTTCTAACCTCTGTTGAGGAGTTTCCCCCATCCCGATGATTCCTCCGCAACATAGTTCCAGCCCCTCGTCTTTTACAATCTGAGCGGTCTTCATTCTGTCTTTGAAATCGTGTGTTTTACATATCTTCGAAAAGTAACTCTCGGCAGCCTCTAAATTATGATTGTATCGTTTCACGCCAAGAGATTTTAGTTTACCAGCCCTTAGATTTGTCATAAATCCAAGCGAGACGTTAACGTCAATGTTCACTTTGTCCTTTATTTCCGCAATTGTCTTGCAAATCTGTTGAAAATCTTTTTCTGGTGGCGTTCTATAAGCACAAACAAGACAAAAACTTGAAGCGCCGCTCTCTTTCGCTGACACTGCTCGTTGTAAGATTACTTCTGTGGACAAAAGTGGATACTTCTTTATCTTTGTATCATAAAACGATGATTGTGAGCAAAAGGAGCAGCTCTCGGGGCAATTGCCGGACTTTGCATTTAGCAGCGTTTCGACATCTACTTTATTCGCACTAAATGTTCTTGTAATGATGTTCGCGCATTGGGTTAGGGTTCCAACATCAGTTGTGAAAAGTAATCGCTCTGCCTCTTTAAAGGAAACGTCTGAGCCAGCGAGGACGTTATTGGTCATATCATGAATAAAGGCATGATCCTGCATAGAGTTCAAAATATATGGACCATAATTAACTTTTTGAATATTAGTAAATTATCTTTGCAAATAATGAAATATTGCAGAATTCGAGTATAGAAATGTGAGAAAGCAATTATACGCTTTTCATCTAGTGTCAAATGGCATAAAACCATGGGTGAGGCAGGCCTTCTATTGTATAAAGAGCACGAATAAGAGTAGATGTTGTCGGGAAAGAACGCAGTGGCTGTAATACCCGGGTATTACAGCTCATGCCGAATTTCGTCACTGATATACATCTTGCAGAATGTTCAGATACCGGTCCTTTTTTGGAGGGATTAAAAATACTCCCATTTTTTTACCTTCAATATTGTGTCCGCCTGAATTTCGGAAGTACGGGCCTTTTTATACTTATTATCGCACTTTATTGACAACAGTATAGTTAAGGGTAAATTAACTGGTCCTTACTTGTGAAATGTGCTTTTGGATACTTGAGGGTAAGTACCGAAGAACAGACGATTATGAATCAAAAAATGGTGCTTCAACAGTGGGCAGATGAACGTGGCTATCAGGTAATTGACTTCTTCGAAGATTCGGCGGTTAGTGGGAAAATACCAGCCGTAAAAAGAAAGGCATTTCAAGAGCTGTTAGACCTTGTGAGGATTGAACCGATAGATGCCATATTGGTATATGAGCTTTCACGTGTTGGCAGAACTTTTTGGGACACCCTTGATGCAATAAAGGCAATTGAAGAATATGCACCGTTGATTTCGTGTTCGCCAAGAGAGTCTTTTTTGCAAAACACCGAACCGAGTGTAAGAAGCCTGATGATCGGTATACTTACTTGGGTAGCAGAGAGAGAGCGGGAGATGTTAGTACAGCGAACTAAGGATGGTATGGCCAGAGCGAAGGCTTTGGGAAAAGCAATAGGAAGACCACACAAAGCGCTTGATAAAGACCATTTGATTAAGTTGCTATCTGCTAATACCCCTCGATCAAAAATAGCAAAATCACTTGGGGTTTCGAAAGCGACGCTTTACAAAGAGCTACGAGAATTGACTATTTGCTCTCCCGTTCAATCATCTGCAAAAGGCGAAGATGGACATCTAGCAGAGTCTTAAGATCTCTCCTTGGAATCGCCAACGGTGGTATCACAATCATGGTGTTGGCCAGCGACCTGAGAAATACACCCATTTTCATGGATTCACGCATAATAAAGTACTGTATTGGTTCTTTATTTTGCATGTAGTTTATGGGCTTATTGTTCTTGTAAAGCTCAAATGCTGCAAGTAGCCCCTTATGTCTCAAACTTGACACGATTGGTGACGTTGACACTTCTTCGAGCCGCCGCCCAATGTATTGGCTGTTCTCTCTAATTTTCTGCAACAAGTTGTGTCTTTTATATAAGTCAAGATTTGCTATCGCGGCAGCGCAAGCGATCGGGTGGCCTGTAAAAGTATGCCCATGATTTAACTGCTTGCGCTCAGAATAATTCCCAAGAAATGCATTGTAAATGTCTTCTGTGGTAAGAGTCACGGCGAGAGGGCTATATCCTGCGGTCAAGGCTTTGCCGAAGCAAACTATGTCTGGACTAGACCGTTGTGCTAAATATTCAATCATATTTCCGAGTCTACCAAATCCCGTGGCAATTTCATCTACGATCAGAAGTAGATCATGTTTCTTACATAGGTCAGAAACTTTTTGCTGATAACCTTTTTCGAAGATTATCCCTCCCCCAGCTATTTGTGCGCCACTCTCCATGACAAGGGCGGCGCAGCGATAGCCGTATTTCACGATAATATGCTCGGTTTGTTCAATACATCTATCTACAATGTCCTCTATGCTTTTTGCGGATGAGCCATTCTCCCACGGACTTGGCGCTCTGTATACTTTCGCCAGAATGGGCTTGTAAGCGCGAAAATACTTGGCCAGGTATCCTAAAGACATTGCACCCAATGTGTCACCATGATAAGCATGCTCGAGGCCAATGAAGTGTGTTTTTTTTGGCTTACCTTTGTTACGCCAATACTGAACTGCCATCTTCATTGCCACTTCGAGAGCCGTGGAACCGTTGTCAGAATAAAAAACACTCTGCATCCCACGAGCGAGGTTTAACAGCTTTTCAGCTAGAGTTATTGAAGGAGCGTTGGCTAGTCCGAAGAGTGTTGAGTGTTGAAGAGTTTGGATCTGCTCCGACATCTTGCTGACGATCTCGTTCCTACCATGTCCCCAGACATTGCACCACATGCTGGCTATCCCATCTAGGTACCTCCTTCCCTCGTTATCAATCAAATAGAATCCCTTTCCCCCTATGATCACTCTATTGTCCCATTTTTTCCAGTCTTTCATTTGTGTATAGGGATGCCAGATGTACCGCTTATCGGCATGAGCGAGTCGCATTTCAATTAAATGGTACTCCTATTGTTCTAATAGTATTTCCATGCGGGGCCTACTTATTACTGGGACAGACACAGGCGTTGGGAAAACTTTGATAGCAGCTGCCCTGGTGCGCACTCTTCGCGCAAGGGGTATTGATGTAGGCATAATGAAACCTTTCGCAGCTTCAAAAGGGATATTTTCAAAGAAGTACAGATCAAAGGACACTGCAATATTGGCTAAAGCAGCCCATGCAAAAGAGACAGACGGAGAGATGAATCCTTTTTTTTATTCCGTGCCAGCAGCGCCTTATGTTGCATCAGTGGTCACAAAACAGACAGAAGTTAAGATGTCTGCCGCTCTCGATGCCTTCCGGAATCTTGCTATCAAGCATGATATCGTGATAGTTGAAGGGATCGGAGGCTTAATGGTTCCACTGACAGAAAAGGAAACATTTGCTGACTTTGTGAAAAATCTTGACGTGCCCACTATCATCGTCGCCAGGTCTAGCCTAGGTACACTCAACCAAATACTTCTTACGGTTAACACTTCACAAGCTTATGGTTTAGATGTTTTGGGTTTGGTTATGAATAAATTCCCTCAAAAAGCTACAGCGGTAGATAAACAATTACTAGCTGCAGTCAAAAAGTTAGCCGGGGTTGAAGTGCTCTGTGTTATCCCGAGAATTGTCAAGCTCACAAATAGATGCTCCAAAATAGACAAGATCGTTGTTGATAATATCTTGCCCAGATTGCATATTGATACTTTTGAATCTGATCTTAATCAGAATTGAATTGGGCAAGCAACGAGAACCAGAACCTTCCAGTAGGGATATTCCTAGATGTGAATCGAATTAGGGGTTTAACATTGATTTATGCCTAAGTTCGCAAGTGTTTTGGTGAGATCGACAGAAATCCTATGAGTGGCCAGATTGGGATTTGGAGAAATCTGTCTGCAAGGTCCTGAAAAACTGAGTATCAAAATAGGTTTATTATATGTCACTTCTGGAACTATTATTATGATAACAATCAAAGTGGCAACTGGATTGCTGGTGGCCTCTTTAATTTTACTGATAATATACGGCGCTGATGTCGCACTATCCTCCATCGGAGTCGGGACGCCTAGTCACTCGGGATTCTTGCCCGTCAATAAGGCTGCAAGGGGTGCTGTCTTCGGCGGAGGTGCTATAACGATGTCTATAATCGGCTTCGTTATAACAAGGGGCGAGCCATCTCAAGTGATCTCCATGCTTCTCATAATTAACGGCGGTATCATCATTGCTGGTATGATAATATTGATCATCGTTAGTTCAGGAATCACGAGAAATGGAACAATCACCATTGGTTCTACCATCGGTACGGGTATAGTTTTGGTAGGTCTAGGCATTGTGAAAGTCAGGTTGGATAGGGCTTTGGTCGAGAGAAATCAGACCCAAAAGTAATTTTAGCATTCTTGTTTTAAGGTCGCTTGCTAAAGTGATGGTTGTTCTGCATACTCTTTTATACAAAACAATATGACAGCCAAACGATGAAGGCGATTATTTTGGCGGGAGGGTTGGGCAAGAGATTGAGGCCCTTAACAGACGAAAGACCCAAACCAATGATAGAAGTATTAAACATCCCAATTATAGAATGGCAAATCAAGTGGTTTAAGAAACACGGAACAAACGAGATGGTTATATGTGTTGGATATCTTAAAGAACAAATTATCGACTATATAGGAAGTGGAAGTAGATTCGGGGTCAAGGTCGGATATGCGGTAGAAGAAGAGCCTTTGGGGACTGGCGGTGCGCTTAAGAATGCTGAAAGCCTTTTAGGCGGGGTGAAAGAGGAAGGCTTCTTTATGGTAAATGGAGACATATTAACAGATCTCGATCCTAATAATTTGATTAAAAGCGAAACCGCCTCATTAGCACTCGTTCCATTAAGGAGTCCATATGGGGTTGTCGAAGTTGATGATCATTCTAACGTACTTGGCTTCCTGGAAAAGCCTATAATTAAAGACAAGTGGATAAACGCTGGTGTTTATCATTTCACCAGAGAAGTGTTCCGTTACCTGCCAGAAAATGGAAATATTGAAGTCACAGCATTACCAGAGATGGCGAAAAGCAAGAAATTGCTTGGTATTAGATACACAAAGTCGTTCTGGCGGTCTATAGACTCCCACAAAGACATTGAAGAGGCAACAAAAGAATTGAAATGCGCGGTCAATGTCTAATGCAATCTGTTAGAATAGGTTACAACCTGGGTAGTTTGTTATCGATGAAACAGGTTCTTTTATTTTCAAAACTTGCCGATCTCAGCAAGGATGTTGATTCTTTATGGGTTCCAGAATCTTGGGGGCGAGAAGCCTTTTCTACACTAGGTGCCATATCACAGATAACCAATCGTGTAAGGATTGGGACATCCGTTGTTAGCGCATTTGCTAGAACGCCGGCGACTGTAGCGATGGCAGCTACTACACTAGATCTGCTCTCAGATAATCGAACAATCATAGGTTTAGGCGTGAGCACAGAAGCTATAGTCGAAATGTGGCATGGAATAACATTTTCAAAGCCTCTTCTAAGAATGCGAGAATATGTCGAATGCCTCCGTCAAATGATAACTGGGCAAAAGGTCAATTATTCCGGGACGTTTTTCAATATTCAGAATTTCAAACTTCTATACAAACCCCCCCGATGCATTATCCCTATTTTTATGGCAGCTCTAAACAAGAAAATGATATCACTGTCTTGTGCAATTGCCGATGGAGTCTTGTTATATTTACGGCCTTTAGAAGAGCTGAAGAGAACGGTTGCGCATATAAAATCGGTTACTAAAAACCTAGATAGGCAATTTGAAATTGCATGTGTCTTTATTGGGGCACTATCGAACAGAGAACCCGAAATAGCACGCCAACGAGCAGCGAAGACGCTCGCCTTCTACATTGCTGTAGGCAAGTATTACAATGAGTTTCTTTCGACCAATGGCTATGCCACAGAAGTCCACCGCATTACGGGAGAGTATAGGTTAAATGGACTTGACGCTGCTACGAAATTTGTTTCTGCAGAAATGTTAGATTCCCTTACAATATCCGGTGATTCCGAGCAATGTATCCAATCCATTCGAAGATTTTATGCATCTGGGATATCTTTACCCATTATACAAGTCAACCCAGTCGGCGATTCAGAAACTTCATTTAGGGAGATGCTCACAACTTTTCCCAGTGCGTAAAGTAGCGATAGCAGGTTATGCTACAACTAAGTTCAGGAGAAAGTCAGAGGTATCTTTATTCGAGACCGCTTGTGACCCGTGCAGGAACATTCTACTTGAACACGAGGACTTAAAAAAGGAAATTGACGCCGTATTGTTTGCAAGTTGCTCAGTGGAGCAATACAGCTCCTCTATTATTTCGGAGATGTTAGGATTAAGCCCACAAATCTCACATCGGATAGATAATCTGTGCAACTCTGGCACGAGTGCTATTGCATGCGCCTTTTCCTATATTGCTTCAGGTCTTTGCGATTCGGTCTTGGTGATTGGGGCTGAAAAGGTTGATTCACCGGGGCGCAGGCTTGGTTGGGATGTTACTAGAGGAGAATATGGTCTTCCCGTACATTGGGCCGCACTTTTCGCTAAGGCACATATGAGAAAGTATGGCACTACTGAAGAACAGATGGCGATGGTTTCGGTAAGGAACCATTTGAATGCTACCAAAAACCCTAATGCTTTGTTCGGCGAACCGATAACATTTGAGGATGTACTAAACTCGAGGCAGATAGTATCTCCTATAAAGCTGTTAGATTGTTCTTCTCTTTGTACTGGTTCATCTGCGATACTGCTAGTTTCAGACAAGATGGCTAAGACGATTACGGAGAATCCTATTTGGATACGAGGAATCGGACAACAAACTAATTTTGCTAGTTTCAGCAAAGTTGCAAACGATCTCACTTCAATCCATGCTGCCAAACAGGCTTCAGCAGCTGCCTATAGAATGGCTGCGACTGATCCTCGCAGTATTGACGTTGTCGAGCTCCATGATGCCTTTACAATCCTTGAAATCCTAGCATATGAGGATCTCCATTTTGCAAAAAAAGGCGAAGGTGGAAGATTTGTGAATCAGGATAATATCTCGATTAATCCCCGTGGCGGAATCCTTGGTTGTGGTCACCCCATTGGTGCAACTGGCGTAGCGCAAGTGGCAGAAGTAGCAATGCAGTTAGATGGAAAAGCAGGCTTAAGACAAGTAAGAGGGTGTAAAACAGGTCTAGTCCACAATATCGCTGCGGCGGGCTCATCTGCTACCGTCTTGATTCTTGGTATAGACCAATGAAGAAATTTTATGATTTCATAAAGAAAGGGGAGTTTAGAGTCGCAGTTTGTGAGAACTGCAGCAAAAAAATCTGGCCCCCTTCAGAATATTGTTGCGATTGTTTTTTCGCAACAAGCTTAGAGAAAATTGAAACGGCGGGAACGCTAATCGAGTGTACAAGCTATAATATTGACGATAGCGAAGAATTGTACGGCGTTGTAGATATCCAGGGTATCAAGTTGATTGGGTCATTTTCTACTAATATCACTCCTGGAACGCCAGTCCGAATGGTTGACTGCGGAATACGAGAAAATGGATCTCCTTTTTACCATTTCGAACCATGCAAAGAATAGTCGTCCTGTTAGAGGTTAAAAAGGCTTAATACAGGAAATATACCAAGTGAGTGGTAGAATATGAGCTATGACAGGTTTGTTGATGAGAGACTACTCTCAAGCCGTGATGCTCTAAATAAGTTCCAAATAAAGATGAGGATATTGGACTTTGACGAAAACGCTAGAGACTTCTCTCAAAGGTTTGGACGACGATTGTTGGTGAAGAAAACCTTGCTAACAATAAAGCACATCCTAACAGAAGAAATCGAAGAAAGGGAATTGGACGTGGAAGAACTTGAAAATCGAATGCGGAAGGAAAGACTTTTTTCATCTTCGAACAGGTGGATTTCGCCAAGTGAAATCAAAAATGGTTACATATTGGCAAGTAGACATTTGGATTTGCTTGCAGATGCGATTGCACTTGACGTTGTAGTGTTCGAATAATGGTATGTGTGTGTTCTTCATTATGGTTGTAACGCGCCGCTGATCAGACTCGAACTGATGACCCACTGGTTAACAGCCAGCTGAACTCCAATGTGAAATCACATTTGAATTTGCTCTACCATGCTGAGCTACAGCGGCGCATTATGCATCAATTTCAAGCACAAAATAAATGTTATGATAGGTTGCAAATCAAAGGCCTATATTTCAGAACTCGAATATTGAACGTATAGAATATAGACAGATCTAAATTCCCCTTTCTTTTGAATAAATGTATAAACCGTCAAGAAAAACTCGTTGGTCTTTGCCTTTCATCTTTGTTGAGAGCTCTATATTAGCAGCAGTCTGAGAAACGTCCTCCAAGCTTGGACCTTGAACTAGGATATCATCGCCAACGATTGTAACCTTAGTATCTTCTCCTACAATTCGAGATGTACGTGGTGACCTTTCACCAAAATAGTTTTCTACACTGACTTTTTCTCCTCTGAGTTTTACAGATATTGGGAAGTGAGCGGATACTATTTTTAGCCTGTATGTAAAGCCCTTCTCCACTCCCGTTAGCATATTTCGTATTATACTTCTGACCGTGTTTGTTATTGCAAGGTCTTTCTTTCTTTTACCATAGGGTCGTATTACAAACTTATTGTCTTGAACCCGTACAGCAACAGGTATCCTCATAACGTTTTTTTTCAGTTTTCCGAGTCTGCCTTCGACTGAAATAATATTGTCAAGAATCTCTGCCTTTACATTCTCGGGTATTTGAATTTCTGCTTTGATATCCTCAGAAGATGTAACCAATTAAGACTCCCCCTATCCCTTGCTCTTGGGCTTCGTGATGAGATAATATGCCCGTGCTAGTCGATACAAGAATCAAGCCCATGTTATACGCTGGAAGAAATCGTCTTTCCCAATTTAGGTAGCTGTTTTTCTTTACACTGAAACGGGGGGTGATGATTCCACACTTGTTAATCTTTGCCAATAACTGAATTCTGAATTTTCCTGCCCTTCCGTCGTCGATTTGTTCGAATTCGCCAATATACTGATGCTTCTGCATTACTCGTAGAATGTCGCTCGAAAATCTCGACGCGGGAATCACAATGCACTCCTTTTTTCTTCTAGATTCATTGTTATATATGGTAGTAAACAAATTGGACAATACATTTAGTGCTGGCATCTCTTAATCACCAAGCTTACTCGTATTTATTGAAGCCCAAGCTGAGAGCTACTTCCCTAAAACATTGCCTGCAAAGCATTAGATCATATTGTTGAATAAGACCCGTATATGAACCACATCTTTTGCACCACCTGGTTCCTTTCCCATGGGCAAGTTCCTTCCTTCCAGTTTCCGAATAGTCTCGAGGTTTAGGTGTTATCATGTTATCTCAGCTCCGAATTCTTTTTCAAAGAAGCGAATCGCATGATCTTTTGTTATTCTGTGACCTTTACCAATACTTCTATGAACTTTTTTCTTTGAAATTCCATATCCAGGTCTAGTCAGTGCGATACTCACATCCATGCCAAAGATACCGATATCGGGATTATATTTAGTGTCAGGGAGATCAATATGCTCATGGATCCCCAGAGACAAATTTCCGAAGTTATCGAAAGAAGATGCCTTGAGGTTGTTTCTCTTTGCAGCCAATGTACGTCGTAGAAATTGAAGAGCTGCGTCCCGTCTGAGAGTTACCATGGCAGCAATAGGCTCACCTTTATGAATTCCAAAATCTCGAACGCTTTCTTTGGCTCCTCGCACAGTCGGCCTTTGGCCAGTTAACTCTTCTAGCCCACGTTTGGCTTTTTCCAGAGGTTCTCCTGATTTTCCTACCCCAATATTGACAACCACCTTGCTGACGATTATCCTTTTCATTGGGCTTGTATTTATGTCGGTTGAGCTATGATTCAAACTAACTAATTCACCTTGATTAGCGGAGCTTCCAAACCAACAGTCATGACAATATCCATGGGTAGTTCCACTGATCTGTTCCCCAACGCCAGAATAACCCGCTTTGGGAGCGAAAATAGTCCGTCCTTGATGTCTTCTATTGTCCCTACGTTGCCAGCATTATCTCCGCTAGTGATCAACCCTAAATTTCCTTTTTCGAATCTGACTATGTTTTTGATGGTCAAATTCTGAAAGTCCAACAGACATGTATCTCCTACCGATAGCGGTTGCTCACTAATCATGCTCTTCCCATCGTGAAAGCCGTATTGTAGCTTGCCGCCTATCGTTGTGACCTTGCTGGACACTTTAACAAACTTTAACATTTTTTCGGCATCTTGTATTTCTACTGGAACCAACAATTTAGAATCTTTCGGAACCAAGCGGTAGCATTGACCTGTAGGGGTCAGTTCGATGACATCCATCAGGCCCACAGGGAATTTTACATCCCTTCTCTGTACTCCATCTACTTTCACTTTACCTGCTGAGAGGATCATTTTAGCTTCATGAATATTTGTTGCCACGCTTAGCACATCTCTAAGAATTATTCCGAGAGGGTATGACCATTGTATTCTGTGTGGACCTGGTGAAGCTTTGAGCACGAACTGACTTTGCTTCCTTCGAATATTCCAGAATGTGGGTGCCACCTGCCTCTTAAGTCTAGTATCCCCACCTTTTTTCCCCATTATTCTCTAGCCTCCTGTTTTTGTGTTTTCGGAGTATATTTAGGACCTGAGATCTCTTTGTTGAGATTCAGCTTGCGTTGGAGTTTATTCTTTCTGTATTTGTCATCCAGATTCAGTCCGGTTATAATCAGATTTGACGAATGGATCTGAACCTTCACATTTCCGCCTTTCACTTTCTCGCGCTGGATCCCTTCGATTGATAAGGTTCCTTTCTGCGTTTTAACCTTCTCCACTTTTCCTTCTACCCCGGAGTATTCACCACGGAGAACTCTAACACTGTCTCCCTTTACTAGTCTACAACTCCTACTCCCATACTGCTCTCGAAGATTGTCTGAAAGCGTTGATCCTATCCTAGAGTCTCTTAGGTGACTCGGAACATGCAATAATTTTGGGTTAATTTTTGCCATAATTTAATCGCGCTCAGACTATAAGCGACGCAAGGTTCGCTATCCTTGGCCATTTTTCAGCAGCTTCAGCAGCAACTGGACCTTTTATGTCGGTTCCTTTGATTTCGCCTTCAGGTGTTACCAAGACTGCGGCGTTATCCTCGAATGTTAAGCGAACGCCGTTGAGTCTCTTGATGGCATACTTCTGCCTAATAATCACAGCTCCGAATATCTGCTTGCGCAGCTCGGCCGCGCCCTTTTTCACAGTCACCGTGACCAGGTCGCCTACTGCAGCTGCAGGCAATCTAGAATGTCTACCCTTGTATCTGCCAACTTGCGCTATACGCAAGACTTTCGCGCCTGTGTTATCCGCACAAACTAATTCTGCTGTTACTGGAAGAACCCTTGTGATGTACGGCCGAAATTCTTCAACTCCTTTAGCTGAAACCGCTCTTGTTTTAGGTGCCAATTCCTTTGCTTCCCTTGATTACGACAAACGAAACAGTCTTGGATAATGGTCTACATTCAGCAATTGATATCTCGTCACCCTCTGTGACCTCAATGCATTCTGGAAGATATGCATGTAATCTTGATCTACTTCTTTCATAACGCTGATATTTGGACACTTGGTGTGGAAATTCCCTTGAAACAACAATCATATTCTTTGCCTTAGCACTAACAACGATTCCGGATAAAAGCTTCCCCCTTACGGAAAGTCTACCGTGAAAAGGACATAGGATGTCGGCACAAGTCTTCTCTGGAGGAGTAACTGCAATCCCAATATTCCTAGCCAATTCTATTCAACTCAGTGAGTACGCGCCACACGATCTTCTGGTCTTCCGATAAGAGACGGACCTCTTATAAAGCAAGCGCTGGACGAGAGCAGCACCCTTATCTTCTCAGCCGAGAGTTTTGATATCTTCTTGAGCCCTGTGCCTGTTCTTAAGGTAAACATATTTTTGGTTTCGAAGATAATAGTTCCGGACAGACCAAGGAAAGTGGGCTGGGGACTGGTTATGATGGTTGCACTAAGGCCGATGAGCTCGTGTGAAAGAATATTCTTAGGTGTTATCACGGTTTTTCTTAGAACCTCTTTCATTAAGAATAGTCATTATCCGAGCAATATCCCTACGAATCCAGCGTATATCCCCGGTCTGTTTTTTCAGAGTGCCTTTCGAGCCTTCGGCCCTGAGTTTTGCCAAATCCGCATTTAATTCGGACAATTTGTCACTCAAATCGGGATCGTTCATTTCCCGTAATGTTTTGAGTCTAAGTCTGGCCATTTGCACTCCCTGGAGCTATTATTGTTTCCTTATCTTCTGGATTGGGCTTTGAGGCAACATCTCCAGCAGTATCGGCCGCTGTACGTTGTTGTTCTGCCTGTGAGTCGGCGGGGATTTGAGATTGCGCTGAATCAACCTGTGTTGAAGAATCGACGAATTCGAATTCTTGTGGGAGCTCACTTTTCAATGCAATCCTTAGTTGTATGCCCATCAGCCCCATTTTTGTCAAAACCGAAGTGATTCCGATCCGAACAATTTGTTCGGCAAGATGGCCGCTTTTGGGCATCACTCCCGAAGAATGTTTTTCGAAGTGAGCACGTTCACTTCGCAGTTTTCCCGCAATCGCAACCTCCACCCCTAGTGCTCCGGCATTCATGATCGTATTCATTGACCACATGGCTGCCCTTCGAAAGGCAGTACCCCTTTCTATTAACTGAGCAATCCTGTTGCACATAATTTTTGGATTCAGTTCAGGAACAGAAACTTCAAGGACAGATATTTGCGGATTCGTTAAACCAAATTTCTCCTCAAGTCTGATCGTCAGGTCTTTAATACCTGTTCCCTTTCTACCGATCACTAGACCTGGTCTTGTGACATAGAGCGTTATTCTAGTCCCAATGGGCGTTTTCTGAACCTCTACGTCTCCGTAACCAGCATCTTTCAGCGTTGAGGACAAGTATTCATCTAACTCGAGATTGCGGAAATTATTTTTCATAACGTTCTTAACGGCACTCAATATTATGCTAAACCTTCCTTTGCCACCAATTCTATATGTACTAGCACGCCGATTTTCGGGCTTGCTCTTCCCATTGCCCTAGGAGTGAATCGCTCAAGTTTTGTTCCTCTGTGAACGACGGCACTCACAATTCGGAGTCTATCAAGATCCATGCCTTTGTATTCAGCATTTGATTCTAGATTATCAAGAAGTTTCAAGTATTCCTTAGCGGTTTTTTGTGGAAATCTACCTGCAAAAAAACCGTCCTGTATGTTTGATCTATGGGCCACCTCGTTGTTGTACCGCCTGTATGGAACTGCAAGCCTCTTCGCGATGACATTTTCCAAAAACTCCCGTGCTTTCTCAATTGAAGATCCCTTAATTGCTACAGCGACTTCTCTAGCGTGTTTCGGCGAAATATTTTTTTCTCTCAAAGCCGCCCTGACATGCTTTGCCTTATCAAATTGCTGAAAGGCGTACGAATAATTTGGCATATGAGATCACTTAAGTGGCACGTAAAGCGAGGACCTAGATGCTCCGACACCAGGAGCGCCATGTTGCACTCTTCTATTAGTTATAGCATATTCACCAAGATAATGTCCTATCATTTCTGGCCTTATATTAACTGCGAAAAATTCTTTCCCATTGTGAACTTTAAGACTCAGCCCTATCATGTCAGGCAAAATAATCATATCACGAACATGGGTCTTTAATTCCCCTTTGAGTTTACCTTCTCGTGCTAATTTGATCTCTTCACGTAATTTCCTCTTTGCATCATTCATGTACTTTCCGACTCTTTTATCCAGGGATCTTCGAACACGTGCATTTAAAAGTGGGATTAATGCTTCTATCGATAAAGTTTGTAATTGCTCAGGCGAATAGCCTTTGAATTTGAATTCCCGAACCAACTAATTCTGCCACCTGTGTGCTACTTTTAAATCTAACGAGACACGAAAAATACTACACAAGCCCCAAACTCGTAGCAAGATCCCTTGCACCCTCAGCTGTGGCGAATTTCACTATTGCTTTCTTGCCTCTAATACTCCTAAGTGTATTAACACCCTGGGCCTCTATTTCATAAAGACTCCTCAATGCAGCCTTGATGTGCTTCTTTGTTGCCTTATGATTTACTATGAATATTATCATGTTCTGGCCTTCTATTAGATTGAATGCTTTTTCAGTAATGTATGGTTTTATAATTATCCTTCTAGCTTCCTCGGCACTCATGTTTTCTTGCGGCCTGACGCGATTACTATTCATATATACCCATCTCACTCACTCCAGACTTCACCGGACTAATGTCCTTCAGTTTGTCGATAGCATTTTGAGTGAAAATCGTCAGCCTAATTTGTTTGGATCCTGGAACTAAGTCAAGGACGCTTAACTGTCTTACTCCCTTTATATGGACTCCGGGAAGCGAACCTGATACTTGGCAAATCTTGTCTTTTTCACTCCCTGTAACAACCAACGCGCTATATCCGACATGGTTCTTACGCCCCCTGCGTCTGGCTAGGCCTGATCTGACCTTGCGGGATGAAATTGCTCTTCTTAAGTCATCACCTAAGCCCAAAGTAATTAAGATGCTTTTCAGATCCTTTGCCTTTGAAACTGTTTCGATATCGTTTGAGACAACAACAGGAAAATTTGAAACGTTTCCTATCTTGTGCCCACGTTGTTCTATCAGATCTTTCCTCGCAGTAGCTGCAATAGCCGAACGCAGCGCTAGATATTTCTCTTTCTTATTGACCTTTTTGTAAATTTTTTTCCAAGATTCAGGTGGATGGGCTACTCTGCCATGTCTCACCCCGGCGACCCCCGCCGCTTGTCCTGCTCTTGGAAAGCCTTCGCCTCGAGCTCTGGCAATTCTTGCCATTCCAAGACCTGTGTTACGAGACTCGGCACTAACAATCTCTCCTGCTGCAGGATAACGACCTTGCCTCTGAAAACCGTGAGATAACAAGTTCACATGGACCTTGTGTATGACATCCGGTCTGTAGGCACTCTTAAAGACTTCTGGTAAGAGGGTTGTATCCGTTTTGCGACCGTCAAGTCCAAGCACCCCGACGTTCAAATTCACTGGAGGACTACCTCTAGTACTTTTGGTTCTAAGACCTTTTTCTGGAAATTGCGTATCGGCTGTCTCATTTTGATAAGTCTCTTGGGGACGCCCGGGATTGAACCTTTCAGAACTATATAGTCGCCGTTGACCAGTCCGAAGTGCTTGAAACCGCCACTTGGGTTGATTTGATCCGAAGTGTTTTTTTGAGTATTAGATATCACGAGGATCCGTTTATTGTATTCTGTTCGCTGATGGAAACCCCTTTGACCCTGTCTCGGAACTGTATACATTACCACTGCAGGCGAGATAGGACCTAAAGTGCCAACTGCACGCACGCTCTTTCTAGACTTGTGCTGTTTTCTCTTTACGCCAAATCTCGTGATGGGTCCTTCAATACCCTTGCCCCTAGTAATTGCAGAAACATCGATGTACTGACCTACCTGGAAAATGTCGTTCACTCGAATTTCTTTGCCCAGCATAGTTTTCAAGTAATCGTATTTCGATTTGACATTTTTCCCTGTTACGCCAATTTCGAAGACAAATGGTTTTTTTTGTGATAGATTGGCGTCTCGTGGCAAAACCGAAACCAAAGCGACAACAGAGGCAGCCCTATCAAGTTTCGATCCAGAGTTCACAAGTTTCTGTTCATCAAAATTGGTAGTAAATTTGCGGCGAAGATCTTTCGGTAGATCTTTTGCGTAAACATCAAAAATGACATTTCTTCCATTTTGATCCTCATCATAAGCCCGAATACCTATTATTCTAAGTGGCGGAGTGACTACGACTGTACTAGGATTTAGAAACTGCTTACCAAAGTTTGGAGTTTTCTCCCGATCGTCAATAGATAGAACGTGTATCACTCCCGCTTTAAAGCCAGCAAAACCAGCTAGGTTCGATTTTTCTTCTGCACTCTGAGGCCAGCTTCGAATCCTGGATTCGATGCTTTTAGCCCTGGCCCTCGGCCTGAAGGCAAGGCTACCTCGTCTCGGAGCGCTATACTTACGGTGGCCCATATAGAGCAAGACTGCGCTTGCCCTTTAATAATCATATTCCCGGCTTATGTTTATGTTGTTAATAATCTGCTAATCGAATCCCTGGCTAGGTTCACGCGCGCTCAAAAAAGAGGAACAGCTGACAAGAACGTAATTTTCGATAAACTACTTTGAAAGAAAATGATTGAATATAGCAAGCGACCCCAATACCGCTTCTTCCAACCTCACTGTCCTAGTTCCTTGATAAGGAAACATGTTCAGTACAAATTCATATTCATCAGTACTGCGACCCTCCGCGGCCAGAATTTCATCTACTCCTTTTTTTGGTGTGCCGAATACTAGCAATAAATTTCTAATAGATTTAAGGCGCGCAAGAATTTTAGCCTCCTTATCCTTGACATATTGGCCTTTCTTGGAGGTAATAATAATCTGAGTATTCGTGGTTGAGTCTAATAATTTATTAAGACTGCACGTTTCATGTACCTCATATCCCCAATAATCGTCTTTGATGTCATAGTCTGTGGCCTCCCTGCCTTTTAACGGTGGATGGGTAGAGACGATTTTGACATTCACCTTTTGTCGGTGAAAACCTGATCCTTCGTAACCGATAAGACTGCTTAGACCTACATCTGCATGCAATTTGCCTCTGACCTTGAGAATTACTCCCACCCGAACATCACCAAACTTGACATCTTTGATTCTCTCTAGCCCACGATGGTGAGGCGCGTTGATAGGATGCAGAAGGCCTGCATATTCTAGCTCATTTGAAAGAGGATACAATAATTTTCTCAGGTATTGTGGGGTATCGAGGTAACGTAAGACCGTCTTCAGGAGTGAAAAATCCTCAGTATAGGTATTTGTTGTCTTGTCATGATAGACATAGATTTTTTTTACACGAAACATAGAACAGGCGCGAGCAAATTGGGATATTTTTATCGTCTTGTCCCTCTTCGTCTGCTCATCTGAAAGTGAAGAATCAGGAATGGCAATCCAAAGATTGGGAAGATTTAGGTTATTCATTCAGCAACTGCTCGATTCCGCTCTTCACAAAGCCGGTCGAACCAAAAAATGTGTCGTTCAAACCCCATTTTTATCTACTATAGTGAGTGGGATATGATTTTCAAGCGTCTTTGCTGAAAACTGTCTTGAGTCCAGGTGCGATTGTGTTCGCTCAAACGAGGATGTACTTCAGGCCGCGAAGGGTCGCAGTACACCAGTTCCTCTACAAGACCCGAAACCTGCAAATTTTCCTTCAACATACTCCATAAGGTTGATACCAGGCAAATGGCTCTCTCCAGTCAATTCATCCTTACCAAGATGGTTTGGAATCCTATAAAGTAATTTATTTCCTGCTTTTTAAGTAGATGTACTGCCACAACACCTTTCTTGGCTCGGCGACTGTTTGGCCGAATATTAGCAACAAAACTAGCAATCACTAGACCGCCAGCCCCTGCTGGAATATTTGCTTACCATCTTCGGTTCATCCGGAATTTCTGGAGTGAAATAGTCTGGACAATTGACTTGAAATACTCCAACGGGCACTACAATTAGATTCGGCTCGCTGTTTCCTAGTTGAACTAGCATGCATTTTCAACTTGAACAAAATCTCATTTAGACCGACTAAGCACTCCTGTTGGCCGGTTTGCCTTTGGCCATCGCGGCATACTTTTCAATCTCTTCATCTTCAACTTTTCTCATGGTTTTAGAATCATTGGCAATTATAGCCATCTTAACGTGTCTCGTACCCGTTTTCTCTTCACTTACGAGAGAGATAGATTCCATTGCGAGAGCACCGCCTTCTTCCATTGACATATTTTCCTTGTAACTTTTTTCCAGAAATTCAGTCACCTGGTCGCTGCCTGCACCGATTGCGACGGCGTCATAACCAATATAGGTTCCACTTGGATCGGTCAAAAAAAGTGCAGCGCCACTTTTGTCGACGCCGGCAAGGATGAGCGCAACGCCGAAGGGTCTGACCCCTGCATACTGCGTGAACTGCTGTGCCATATCCGCAATGTTTTTGGCTACACCCTCTACATCGACTGGCTCATCATATATCAGCCTATTGCTCTGAGCAAAAAACCTAGCGTGGTCGACCTGTGTCCTAGCATCAGGTATGTAACCCGCCGCAGCTACTCCTATATGATCGTCAACCTGAAAAATTTTTTGAGTCACATTTGATATCTGTAACTTTCTTGCCTTTTCTTCTACTGCCAATAACACCCCTTCTTTGCTTTTTATTCCGATGGCTAGTGTCCCTCGTCTTACTGTCTCGATTGCATATTCAACTTGATAAAGTCTACCATCCGGAGAAAATACTGTAATTGCCCTATCATAACCTGCTGCTGCTGGTAACAATTCATTTTTAACTACTTCGTAATGTTCAATTTAAATTTACCTTCAATATTTCTATTTTTGTCGGGGTTTATTTCTACACGGGCATGATTCAAGACGAAATAATCTTTTATGGCCACCCCAATGTGCGCAGTACCCACACTAAGACAATTGAGATAACCAAAGCTCCAACCCTTAGCTTAAGGGGGAATTGCATTATCGGCGTCAACGCAAACAAAGCATGTGAAGATTTTAAAGCTCCGTTGAAGCGCTTGCTTCAACAAGCAGATTTGGTTGTAAAAATTGAGATTGAAGTGGGTGATTTATCCTTCGCAATTGACGCTAGAAGTGATTCACGCCTATCTCTTCTAGACCGTCATGACATAGTTATTCGTAAATCAGACTTTGTGTGCCCTAGAACGGCTGCGATTTCTTGCAATAAGGCTGCGTCAGATATCCCCAGCCAATTAGTTCAGTTATTAAGGAACCCGGAAATGCAAGGTCTATTGAGGGTAACAATAGAATAGACAGGGATGAATCTTTGTTGACCATTTTTCTAACAAAGGTATTGTCTAGTCTCCCATCTTGTTACCAGTGATCTGCTCGTAGGCCCATACGTATCTTCTCGTTAGCTCGTTCAATAACTCGGAGGGGATTACAGGTGGTGTAATTTTTTCCCCGTCCCTCATGAAATTATCGACCTTATCCTTGAAACCAGTTCTTATAAGCCAGTCCCTCAGTAGCTGCTTATCGAAGCTTTCTTGATCTCTTCCAGGCGAATAATCAGATAGTAACCATAAACGAAATTCATCCGGTCCTATGGAGTCGCCCAGTAAAATGTCCCCGTTTGCTGAATCCCTACCGAATTCAAACTTAACGTCTGCAATGATAAAGCCCTTTTTTTCAGCTATATCGCTCATTTTATTGTATAATGAGATTGAAGTTCGCTCCAGATAGTCAAAATCATAGTCGGAAATGAGTCCAGAACTTAATGCATCGTCTCTTTTTACAGGGATATCGTGCTCTTCCGATTTTGTCGTTGGATCAAAAATAGGATTCGGTAATCGACATGCCTTAATAGGTGTGAAATTGCCGTGAAAAAAAGTGCGATTGTCTGGGGATTTGCGGAGGCGCTCAAACAAACTTCCGTAAAGATAGCCTCTCACTATACATTCGATTGGTATCATCTCCATTCGCTTTACTTCCATCTTGCTTTTGTTGAGAACTCTAACCATGTGGTTTTTGGTGTCAAGTGAGTCGAACCAAAATTTACCGAATTTGCACAAGACTTCTCCTTTACTAGGTACTATGTTCGCCATTTGTACATCGAACGCTGATACTCGATCCGAGAAATGGAACAACAAATTACCATTGTCTAATTGATAAATATCTTTAACTTTGCCTTTGCGAATTAGTCTCACAAACACCTTTTGTCGGCTTTCAAATAAAACATAATCGGATGATACAAACAGGACATTTTTCAACAAATTTCATGACTTCAGTAGCTCAACTCATCATGAGGTCATGATGGGATTCGAACCCACGACCTAAGGTTTACAAAACCTTCGCTCTAACCAGGCTGAGCTACATGACCGCAACAGCATTTGTCATCAGATTTGTTCAAATATTTAATTAATACTTTCGGTAATATCTTCTGTGTTCAAGGAACAAGTGTGCTAATGACAAAATCTAAGCTAACCGATTTTCTGGTTTTGGTCACTATAGAGAATAAACCATTTGTAAGTGATCCTGAGGGCGAGACTATACTTCGAGACTTAATTGTTAAAGGGGGATACTCCAATATTAAGTCTGTAAGGTCCACCAAAAACCTGAAGATGGTCATCACGGCAAAGTCCAAGAATGTAGCGGAGGAGAACGTTCGCAAAATGTGCAAAGATCTTCGGATTTTCAATCCTGTTATTAGTAGCTGTACCGTGAAGGCAATGGTACCATGACCAAGTAGGAAAGAGATTATTATTCGATTCTCTCAGTTATGAAAGGAGAGTTTGACCTTCTAATCCTCCTTTAATTAATAATATCGTTCTAAGGTGTTCTGCTAAATCAGTGACGGTGATAATGCCGATAACCTTTCCATCGACCATAACTGGCAGTCGGTGTATTTTGTGATTTATCATGCGCTGGACGGCAACTTCGAGCGGGGTCTCGGGATCTGCATAGGTTCTAATTCTTGACATGATATCCCCGACTTTTACATTTGACGGTTGCAACTCTTTGATGCAAATCTTTTTAACAAAGTCGGACTCCGTGAGAATCCCGGCTGGATAATTATCCTTTGTAACGATTAAAGAGCTGATCGCTTTCTCCGTCATGAGGGTTGCCGCTTCCAAGGCGTTGCTTGCTTCCTCGATGCTAACAACCTGCCTTGTCATTATATCTCTAACAACTTCTTTTCTCATAGATTATTCGCTTGACCTTAGAATAAAAACTTTAAAACGCATAATATAATAAACCGAGTTGCTGGCGCTGGGCTAGGTACTAACCCTATCTGTAATGAAAATCTTAATAGGCCTCTGGAAGGATCATATTTCATCTCAACGTATGGCGAGAATTGGGATCGTTGTTTTCCCCGGCAGTAACTGCGACCGGGATGTTCATTATATCCTTAATAATGTGATGAAGATTCCCGCTGACGTTGTGTGGCACACAGATAGCAAGCTGGCAGCGTATGATTCCGTCATACTTCCTGGCGGCTTTGCATATGGTGATTGTCTTCGCGCTGGTGTCATTGCTGCACATACTCCTGTTGCGACCGAATTGAAGAAGATGGCAAAGAGTGGACGAACAATACTTGGCATCTGCAATGGTTTTCAAATTCTCGTTGAATGCGGTCTACTTCCAGGAGCACTGGTTATGAATAAATCTCGTTCATTTGTATGCCGGTGGACCACTATACGTGTGGATAACAACAAGACGCCGTTTACATCGTTATTCAAGAGACATCAAACGTTCAAAATTCCGCTTGCACATGGTGAGGGAAGGTACGTGGCACATGGTCGACTTCTAAAATCCATTTTAAGGAATAACCAGGTTGTATTCCGATATTTTAGGGATGATCCGAACGGTTCGGTTGACCACATCGCAGCTGTCTGCAATGAGGAAGGCAATGTAATGGGGATCATGCCTCATCCAGAGAGGGCACCTTTTAACCAATCTTTTCACGACGCTTCGATGATTTTCCGATGCCTTTCGACTTATCTTCAGCCCAAGTAAAATGGTTTGAGATAGTTATGGCGGTCCTCACAAAAAATGAGTCGAGATATCTTGCACGCAAATTGAATCGTGAACCAAACAAAATCGAAAAGGAAATTGTCGCAACAGAGTGGTCCGAACATTGTTCATACAAGTCGTCGAAGAGATTCATTAAAACGTTCCCGAGCAAAGGGAAGCACGTGGTGGTTGGTCCAGGCTACGATGCTGCTGTGCTGGACGTAGGTGATGGTTACGTAATTACAGTGCATATCGAGAGTCATAACCATCCCTCAGCGGTCGATCCTTACGGAGGAGCGTCGACTGGAGTGGGAGGAGTAATACGAGACATAATTTCCACGGGAACTCGACCGATAGCACTCCTCAATGCACTAAGATTTGCAACTCTGCCCAAAGAGGAGAATGAAGGCGGCTCCAACTCTGAATGGTTATTCAGACATGTTGTCAAAGGTATCGGCGACTATGGCAATTGCATTGGTGTCCCCACTGTCGCAGGAGATATCGAATTTGATCCTTCTCTTGCCAATTATTGTCTTGTAGACGTAGCCTCAATCGGGTTTGGTCGCCGTGACTCCATTGTCCAAAACAGGGCAAATTATGATGACTTGATCATTCTAGTTGGTGGCCCAACAGGAAGAGATGGAATTCACGGAGCCGTTTTTGCATCAAAGACATACCTGCATCATAATAGATCAGCAGTGCAAATTCCGGATCCATTTTTAGAAAAATTGCTTATTGAGGCAATAACAGAGGCTGTAGAAGAAGGTGCTGTTAAGGCTCTCAAAGATCTAGGAGGAGGGGGATTGTCTTGTTGTTTGTCAGAAATGTCGGATAGTTTAGAGAAAGGCTTTGATGTCGATCTTAGAGAAGTCCATGTCAAAGAGAAGGGAATGTCACCCTTGGAATTAATGTTGTCTGAATCTCAAGAACGCATGCTGATAATTACTGACGTTTCAAAAATTCATACCATACGACGGATCTTTGATAAGTTCGAGCTCAGGCATGTGATATTGGGAAAAATCAAGGACCATAATAATCTAGTGATTAGATGTAACGAAAAAATCGTTGCTAATATCCCTTCATCTATCGTCGCGAACGCGCCTTTGGTTAAGAGATTTTCTGAACGCCCAACCTACCTATCTACATTAAGGCTTGATTTCACACCGCCTGGAACTCCTTCAAATTTAACGAAAGTGCTACTTTCTATGCTCTCCAATCCAACTATTGCGAGCAAAGAGTGGATTTATCGTCAGTACGATCATGAGGTAGGAGTGCGAACCATTCTAAAACCCGGTTGCGCAGACGCATCCGTTCTCAGGTTGAATAATGGCAAGTTTATATCGGCCAAACTTGATGGAAATTCTAAACAATGTTACATTGATCCATATCATGGAACACTGGGATGCCTTTCAGAAGCATGTCGAAATGTGGCGTGTACTGGCGCGTACCCTATTGGAATAATTGATCACTTGCAATTCGGTAGTCCTGAAAACCCCGAAGTATTTTGGAGCTTCCGTAGGGCAGTGAAAGCAATTAATAACTATTGCAAATTCATGAAGATCCCAGTAGTAGGAGGCAAAGTGAGCTTCTATAACGAGACTTCTAATGGACCAATTAAACCAACACCAGTCATTGGTGCTATCGGCCTTATTGAAGAAGAACGATTGATAACGCAGTCCTCTTTGAAGGATGGAGACGCTATTTTTATCGTGGGAACTACGGCTGACGAATCGGGAGGTTCAGAATATTATGAGTACGTGCACCGTATAACTGGGGGCAATGTTGCAAAGGTCAACATGAATATTGATAGGTTGAATCTTAGAACTATACTACAGCTGATCGACAAGAATGCCGTGAGTTGTGTTCATGACTGCTCCAAAGGAGGAGTTGCAATTGCTATTTCCGAAATGGCAATTTTGGGAGGTGTGGGTTTTAGCGTTTTTGTCGATAAGATACCAAATTCTTGCTCTAGCATGGATAGTCTGCTATTCTCTGAAACTCACTCCAGATATTTAATCGGGACAAATGAGCCGAAAAAAGTAGAAAAAATATTAGCAGGCATCAGTGGTCTAGTTTTCTCTAGAATTGGTGACGCCTATAGTGAAAAAGTCAGATTCAGGCTGAAAAATAAAAAAGTGATCGATACAGACCTTCAGACTATAACAACAAATTTTAAGAGTCTAGAACAGATTATGGCTAGGTAAATTCCTTGATTGTGGGATGTCGACACTCTCCACACTGCTAAGGTCCCGACAATTCTGCTATTTCTTGGAATCAGGTGTTTTTTGATTTGATGTTAGAAACTGTGGTATAGGGTGTACATCGTTCGAGCTGTCACTACCGTTCGTTTAATTGATTCTCCCTTGATGTCAGTATGCATTTTTGTGTCCGTGTAGCAATGAGACATTCAGGTACAATGCTAGGCGCTCGTCGAGTCAGCATCACAAATTCATGACGCCTTGATGCTCGAGATGACGAGTGGGTGTCCAAATCATTTTGGTAGCCTGGGAATATATGTTAACCCATATCCAGCATATATGGGGGCACTAGTACGAAGTCAGGATTCATCAAATTAAAGAGTGAAAAACTACGAATTGCAATACTTAGTATGGATGGACACAGGTATCAACCTCTCCTAAACAGAAGCGTAACAGTTTATTTACCGTGTCATCAATAATTCGATATTGACACCTCGATTTCGACTTTTTAATAAAACAGATCACCCCGCGGAGGTAAAAATTACAAGTGATCAGTTACAACCACCAAAAAATGTGCCAATCTCAGAGGCCTTATCTCTAATCGAAACCATCGAATCTAAAAGTGTCGAAGCGTTACGTAGCGATTTATCTTCCGTTAGAGAGGCCGTTGCGAGATCGTTGAAGACAATAGAAAAGCTTGCAAATGACTTGGAGAGAGAAAAGATCAAAGTCGAGGAAGCAAAATTCGAATCAGTTGTAGAAATTTCGAAGAGAACCGTTGTTTCAAGTTTGAGGAGGGAATCATCAATAGAATTGCCCTCGCCTGATACTTATCTTGAGGCCATAAAGTTCAAACAAAGGTTGGAAGCCATCACTAATCGATTCAGGGAAGTTAGTGCGTCTCACAATAGGGTTTTTAATGTATTTATTAAAAAGTACGCAGGAAAGTTAAAGGGCGAGTTCGAAACACTTTCCTCGCTATCTAAAGAGGTGAATTCGATTCTCTCAGAGTTCGATAATAAGCAACGACCGTTTTTATATTGTACAGAGCGCTTGAACATGTTATCCGATAGGGTTCATTCAATAGTGCAAGACGAAGAGAATATCGAGTATACTCGTAAGGATATAATGCAGTTGGAAAAGAAGCTTCAGGAATTGAGCAACCGAATGTTAACCCTCGAGAACTCTGCAGAGTTTCACGAAGCAACAAGGGTTGGTAAAGAGATAATGCAAGTAGAACAGGAGGAGATGGAAGAGCGGAAGCAAGTACTCGAGCTTTTCAGTCCGATATCAAGGGCTTTTACGAAGTACTCCTATGGCATTTCGAAGCAGACATCCGAGAAACTAAAAGTGCTAGCTGAAGAACCATATAACATCTTCTCAGAAACGGAGATAACGTCATATCTTGATATCCTAACCGAAATTCAAAAAGCCTTGTCCAATGAGAAGATACGCCTTAAAGATGCTAGCAAGGTAGAACGTCACATAGACAATCTCATCAGGACGTTACCAGATTTTAAGAACAAATTCAAGACTAGGCACCAATATCTCCACACTCTCTATCAAACTAGAGAAGCAAAATTTGGCAAACTCCCTTTGGAATTGAAGGAAGAGATCACGAATTCCACGCGGGATATCGGAGACCAGAAATTCAGGTTGCAGGAGCTGGAAAAGCAGGTTGAAGAAAAAAGACTTCAGTATAAGAGTTTGCGAGGAGAGTCAGAAGAATGTCTGTTCAAAATATTTGGCAAAAAATATGTGCTGGCTGCGTAACTTGGGCGCTTCTAACGCCAAAAAATTGAAACCACACCTAGCGATGTAATAGCAAGCCCTCCATATGATACAAAGAAGGTGCCCAAAATGTATCCAACGACAGTTATCGCAATTCCGCTAGCAATCATTAGTGCCTCCCCTATTCTCCTCTGATTCCGCATATGCAGAGAATATTGATAGAAACAGCTTATAAAAATATACTGAAACTGCCTGAAAAGGCGGCTTTAAAGCCAAAAAATAGATTGAGGTCACAGGTGAATCAGACTGCCTTGAGTTCCTGTATGAGGAGATTGACCCACAAATTTTCTTCTAAAGTGTCCTGAAGGTCTTTTTGAGAGAAGCTCAATAAACCATGCTTCGTGTTCGATTTCCTCTTGCATAATCCTCTGTGCTATATCATATGTCCTTGGGTCTTTGCCCGCCGTCATATCGCAAACTTCGCCCCAAGATCTTATCGCACACTGTTCAGCCTCCAAAAGCACTCTTAGTATGGAACTTAAGTCTTGCCAGTTATCTGGTAGAAATGCATCTGGACAGCCAGCTTGGTCAGCAAACTTCCTAATATCCCTCGGAAGGCTTCCGCCCAACTCATACAATCTTGGAACCATAGCTTCAAAGTGATTTCTATCTTCGATTCTTGCATCTTCTACTATCTCCTTAACGCCTTCGCCTTCAAGCCCCGTGCAATGCATTCTTAATATCGTATAGTAATAGTACGTTGTAAATTCCGCCCCTACACCTTTTGTAATCAATTCTTTGAGCCTTTCTATATTCACACCGTTCTTTTGGAGAACTTCCAATGCAACAATTTTTGGAACTGAATCTTTCAGATTACTTGTCATAACTCCCATCCCGTATTAAAGTATAAAAGGTTTTTTTATTCTTGAAGTATGAAGAAAATTGCAAGGGTTAAGCGAGGGGGAGATTTTAGCTCTTGACCCTTGTTACTTTAATCCTATCGAGAACCTTCCAATATTCGACTTCTCCTCCTTGACTAACCTTATCAATGATATCTTGTTCTATAGCAGATGTTTCAAAAACCTCGAAGGTTTCGAGATCCATAATTTGCAGGATTTTTCCTGAAATAGAGATAATTTGACCATTCCTCTTATCTATTAGTGGAACCTCAACGCCTGCAGATACTGGCGAAACCAAAGTGTGCTTAGATCCGTCAAATACACTAATAGCTGCGACTCTGGCCTTAGCAGAACCGTGTTTTCCAGGCTTACTGTGATCATAGGAAACGATTCTACATGGTTCGCCATCAATCACAATGTACGAGCCGACCTTAAGGCTCCCCAGGTCCATTGGCTTACTCAATGTATTTCCATGCAATGAGGAAAAGAAGCATATTTAACGGTTCTGTTCACTTTAGTTTATCCAGAATCGACAAACTAACGAGATTGGTTAGTGGTATCCCTTTCCTCGCTACATCTCTTCGCGTTCGTTCGCAATATTTTTGATCGCTTTGGTGCGTCTTTTCACCCTCGACTTCGAGAACGACAACATTCCTTGAATATGGAAATGTGAACTTTGGCTGTGCTGTCGTCAGGAACTGCAAGTGGGCTAAGGTCAGTTTTTTAACCCTCTCCCGTTTAGCTATGATATTTGCAATATCTATGATCTCAGGATCCCCATAAACGTACTTGGTGAAATACATAGATATATACTTAAGATGCGTTGCCTCGCGTTCAAAGAGTGCATCGCTTAGACTTAACAAGAATGACAATCTCCCATGATTTTGCTTGCATATCAATTCCGAGATATCATTGAGATTTGAATAGGAGGCGAGGATGTAGTGATTCGCCCTATTGGGGAAATATAATATGCTTTCATTCGAAAATGTCGCAGTTACAAAATATATATTCAGTATACTCAGGGAGTTCGACCACGTGTCTACAAGACTGCCAGATTCCCTTTCATGAGGGGCACAAATATATCCTTGTACGCTCTTACCTGTACCAGCCAACCAAACTTTGATACTATGACAGCGATAAATATATTACCATGCCACATCCTCTCTTCGATGATTCCTTAGGATAACTTTTAGATGCATTATTAATAATAATCTTGATTAGGATGGCATGTATAGCTATAGTACTTTACTTAAACCTTCTTTGACCGCGTTTGATTTCTGAATAGGAAGAAAGATTACTATTCGAAAGGTTTTGTGTGCTTTTAGTACTCTGGGCTATATGCCATTTACTAGAATCCAGCCCTTTTAGTCTATGTTTGTGGTAGGGCAAAAGTGAATAACAAGCTGCAACTGCCAGCGCACCTAACGGGTCAGATAGGAATACTCGCACTGTTTGACGCAAGGCAATCTCAAGTGGAAGTCGAATTTCAAACTTCTCAATACAATGTCGTATTTGTTTATGGCCTTTGAGAGACCTCAGAACTTGTGAATTGAAATCCGCAATCGTCCCTGGGGGACAAAAGTAAACCACAGACCGGTCGTTATACGCTACATCGAACTTGAATTCCAGCACTTTGCATTCGAGGTATAGGTCCACTGCTATAATATCACTCGGTATTTCGATCTTCCTGGCAATGTTAGCTCGAATCGATAATCCACGACCTATTGCTGTATATTGAGAGAGCCTCCTGTTCCTAACAGATCTGAGCCAAGAGGAGACACAAGTAGCTGCTCTCCCAGCCACCGAAACGGACCTCGTGGGTTCTGAATTAGATATGCTGAGTACTACTCGCCCATCTAACGCTGATAGCATTTCTCGGATAGAATCTTCTTGAGGAATCACATCACCGTCATACATTACGACCACGTCACCTTTTGCGTTCTGGAAAATTTCATTCCACGCACTCGCCACGCCCATTCTAGAGGCATGGTGCAGGCATCTTATGGATGCTTCAGAATTATTGGTGGCGAATTCCTCAATCAATTTAACGGTATTGTCTGTCGAATCGTCGGAGATGATTATCTCACAAATTGCGAAATTCTCAGATTTTTGTTTGACGATCGATTGAAGAAGGTGTGTAATATTCCTCTCCTCATTAAAACTAGGAATGCCAACTGTTACTTTAATCATCGTTACGTTTAGAACTGCCTCTTCTTGCTTTTATGAAGTTTATGTATCAAAACAAAAAATCAAAAAGATTCTTATGAGCTTAGGCTATTTGTTTTCAGGATTTTGCAGAAGTGCGAACGCAACAAGGCCGATTTAGCAGGGCTCCTCCACTCGGTAGGTCTTAATAAGAAACAATTGGTTTGTCCCCTATTCGTCAAAACACATGCAAAAGAGGAATGCAAAATCGATTCCTTGCCCGGTGTCTCGGTCGTTCCTATTGAGGAAACGACTGCACAGACCCTAGAGCTGATCAATCTTGGGATATCTTCCATAATTATATTTGGAGTACCTGTAGAAAGAGATGCCGTAGGGTCAAATGCATCGGATCAGAACGGGACCGTGCAGAAGACAGTCAGAAAACTCAAAATGGAATTCGGGAATGCTCTCAACATTATAACCGATGTATGTTTATGCCACTATAATTTATCGGGCCATTGTGGCTTATTAACCTGCCAGAACGATTTTGTCGACAATGACGGTACGGTACAAGCGCTTTGTAATATTGCAGTGAGCCACGCGCAAGCAGGAGCAGATATGGTTTCTCCATCGTCGATGATGGATGGCCAAGTTAGTTCGATTAGAACCTCCCTCGACAAACATGGTTACGACAAAATCAAAATTCTCGCTGTTTCCGCCAAACATTTTTCTTCTCTGTACTCACCATTCCGATCTTTGGCATTCTCTGAACAAATACGTGATTACAAATCCTTGGACAAGTCCTCATATCAGTTGCCATTTTCCAACCGAAGGGAATCTGTAAGAGAAATCGAAAATGATATCCGAGAAGGCGCAGATATGGTGATTATCAAGCCTTCGATTCTGTATTTAGATGTAATATCATTGATTAAAGAAAAGCTAAGGTTTCCAATTGCCGCACAGAATGTCTCCGGTGAATACGCAATGATAAAATCTGCTGCCGCAAACAATTGGATTAATGAGGAAGAATGGAAGGTCACATCCATCTGTGCCATGAAGCGAGCAGGGGCAGATAGCATCATTTCTTATTTTTGTAAGGATATAGCTACCATTCTTGACTGCTGGTAACGGCTGGGAAAACCAACCGATTTCGAAGATGCCTAGTCAAGGTTATATAGTGTTCTCGTGACACGAAAATGTCCCGCGGTAGCTCAGCCTGGTAGAGCTTTCGGCTGTAGATGTTGGCTGACTTGAGAGCTGACCTCGTGAAACAGCCTATCTGGCTACACAGACAGAAACCGAAGAGTCGCAGGCTCAAACAAGCTAAGCTCTAGCTAGTTTGGAGTAAATCCTGCCCGCGGGATTCTCACAAGCTACTTACAGCTTTAGTTTAGTTGTTTTGACTACATCTTTATGAAATACGCTGCAGTATCGAGCCTATCGAGTAACAAACAGAGCATACATATCAGAATTATATCTAGGTTGTTCAAATGAAGCGAGCAAGAACATAATCAGCAACTAACCAGGGCTATGTGACATCTCTGATTGTGGTTTCGATCTGTATTTATATTGACGTAGCAAACTTGGTTACGGGTGCTAATGAAGAATAGGAAGAGCCGGCTGATGTTTGATGTGATCCGTTTCGTAGTGATGAAGATTATGAGTGCTGAAGCATCCTAGTATAATTAGATTGAATACCTGCCTGATTATGAATTTCAACTGGATGATATCAATATTTTGAGATTGTTATCCCTTTACTCTGGAGGCAAGGATAGTACTTACGCTTTAGTTATAGCAAAAGAAATGGGACACGATATATCTTGCCTGTTAACAATGCACCCGGCTACAGATGCAAGCTTGTTGTTTCACTATCCCAATAGTTGGGTGACAAGCTATCTCGGTGAAGCTATGTCCATCCCGTCGTTCGGATTTGCAGTACAATTTAGTACAAAGGAAGACGAATTGAGGTCATTGGAACAAGCGATAATTGCCATCAAATCACTTCACGAAATTCATGGCGTTGTTCACGGGGGAATTTTCAGCAGGTTTCAAAGTAACATAGTCCAGAGAATTTGTTCCAAACATAATTTAGCTGTGATCGCACCTCTTTGGCACATTCAGCAATCTGAGTATATGGATCTTCTGCTCGAGAAGAATTTCGATATCAAAATTGTGAGTGTGTCTGCGATGGGGTTGGACGAAGGATGGTTGGGAATTTCTCTGGATCGAGAAGCATTACACAGATTGAAGCATTTGAGTAAAAAATATTCTTTCAGCGTTTGTTTTGAAGGTGGCGAGGCGGAGACTCTGGTGATTGACTGCCCTATCTTCTACAAAAAATTAAAAGTTAGGAGAGCCAACATCCACTGGGACGGACAGCGGGGAATCTTTGAAATACTGGAAGTAGGATTAGAAGAAAAGTAGGTATGCTAGATAATTTACGTACTGGTCTTCGGAGCGCCCTGAAAAAGATTGTTGGAGCTTCTGATATAAACGAGGAGATTGTTGAGTCTTTATGCAAAGATGTTCAAAGAGCATTATTGCAGTCGGATGTCAACGTTAGATTGGTGTTATCAATTACCAATAACCTGAAGAGTCGTGCCCTAAACGAACAGCCTGTGAAGGGACTCTCGAGGAAAGATCATATTATTACGATTCTCTATGGCGAGCTAGCAAATTTGCTTGGTTATACAGGAGAAACTATCAAGAGCATTGACAAAATCCAACGCTTGCAGGATGATGGTCTATCTTTCAAAGCTGGAGTTCAAAATATTGTGTTGATGCTGGGTATTCAAGGGAGCGGCAAAACGACCGTCACAGGCAAGCTTGCTAGGTGGTTGACAAGACACGGTTACCGTGTAGCAGTAATTGGGGCAGACACTTGGAGGCCTGGTGCACTGACACAATTGAAAACGAACTGTGACAAGGTGAACGTGGAGGTGTTCGGTGATGAAGAAGATAAGGATGCCGTGAGGATTGTAAAAAAGGGACTAGAGCATTACAAGAAGCAGGCTCTTGATGTAATAATCGTAGACACAGCAGGCAGGCACAAAGAAGAAAGAGGGCTTTTGGAGGAAATGAAAACCATGTACGAGGTTTCCGATCCCGATGTCGTGTTGCTTGTAGTTGATGGGACAATTGGACAGCAGGCATATAACCAGGCAAAAGCATTCCACGCGGCGGCACCTGTGGGAGGGATAGTGATATCCAAACTCGACGGTACAGCTAAGGGAGGAGGAGTCATCGCGGCCTCGGCCGCAACCGGTGCTCGCGTTATGTTTATAGGGACTGGAGAACGCATCGATGACCTAGAACAGTTCTCACCCACCCATTTCGTGGGAAGATTATTGGGGATGGGAGACATCAAAGCCCTACTAGAAATGGCAAAGAGCTTGGAGATGCAAGCGGATGAAGGACAGGCTAAAAGACTGCTGGGTGGTAAAATGACTATCGAAGACTTTTACGCGCAGATGGAAAACGTGGGAAAAATGGGTTTTAAAAATGTAATTGACAATTTGCCGGGATTATCAGGAATGGTGAAAGATGACCAGCTTGATGCGTTGCAAGAAAAAATGGAAAAATGGAGATTTATTATTCAATCCATGACAAGAATCGAAAAACGCAGCCCTGATATAATGAACGATTCGCGGAGGAAGCGTGTAGCAAGGGGTTCCGGTATGACCGAACACGACGTCAAGGAGTTGATAAAACAGTATAACAATTCTAGGACCATGATGAAACAAGCAAAAGGTAGACAAATGCAGGGGATGCTAAGGAGATTCGGTATTGGTTAGTGCTCACCCTCGTCAGTTCCTTAAACTAGAATTACGAAAGCGTTACAACCTCTGCAGCTATTGTATTAGCCGTCACATTAAGGTTGGCAGAGGCAAATTGTCTTATGTCGACTCCGATAGGTGCTACATCTGCTGTGGCCTAATGAACAGGTTAGACTTCATAATTGGACGCATTGAGGAAGCAGTAAAAGGAGTTTATGATTTCGACACTTTCATTATAGGGACCATTCTTCCCCCAGGGATTTATGAACGAGAAGACCAAATTAGAGCTCGGCTTAAAATCAGGGGAAAAGAGAATATAAAAAACCAGCTCTTAAACGAACTCAGACGTAAGTTCGAAATTATTGCAAAGAAGAAAGTCGACTATCTAATACCAGACATCACGATAAGCATAACTGTCGGAAGCGGGATGGAAGTCGACGTGGCTGCAAAGGCACGTACGCTAACTCTTGCGGGCCACTACATTAAAAAACAAAGAGGATTGCCACAGAAGCAATCTAAGTGTACGCACTGCGAAGGCAGAGGATGCAGATTTTGTAACAATTCAGGCTTCTCTGGATGCCGGAGTGTTGAAGGTATTATTGCACAGCAACTCATGTGTCTAACGAAGAGCAGTGCTCCAAGATTTTCATGGGTTGGGAGTGAAGATCAGGATAGTCTAGTCTCGGGTGAGGGTAGGCCTTTTTTCGTACGTCTGTCCGATCCAAAAGTAAGGAGGTTAAGAACTAATCTAAATATTGATACACCAGAGATCTATGCGGTTATAGAGGCAAAACCTAAATGCGTTCCTCAATCGCCAATCCGATTTCTCACCAGAACCAAAATCATTGTAGAGAGTATGAATAGGATAACTGAAAATAATCTCGATGACCTGAAGCTACTAAATTACTCAAATGTTCAATTTCAGAACAAAGACAAAATAATTACGAAAAAAATCTATTCTGTCGAAGCTCGAAAGATAAAAGATAATCGCTTTGAGCTAACTCTGTTGACGGACGGGGGATTTGCGATAAAGAAATTCGTTAAAGGTCTTCAAAACACGTCGCCAAATGTTTCTGAGATTATGGGGAATAAATGCGAAACTATATTGTTCGATATATCAGAAGTATATATGCAGTAACATTTTTTTGAGAGAAGTCATGCTGTGAATTTGGTTAAATGGATCCTTTAAGACTGGTTGAGGATGCCCGTTGCTCAGCTCGAATCCCTGAGAAAATATTTCAACGTATAGAAGAGCGATTTCATATTGTTATGGATGGCATTACGCGGATTGAGCGCGCATCTGGCCTAAAATATCCCTATTATTATATTCTACCAGAATTGGTCCTCGTCTCTTCGTCCGTAGAATATGACCAGGTCGGCATCTTCTTTGCGAGGACCATTCCAACGATAGGGTTCAATAACAGACTAAAGGTAGTGATACAAATTACAGCCCCTTTAGTTGCCTACGGACTCCTGGGAACAGTCCATGCAATTCTAGCTCATGAATTCTTACACTACCTGGAATTAGTACGTAGGATTATCAAGATGAATCTGGTGTCAGACGAAGTCTCCACTACGTTATTTGAAGAAAAATACTTGGACGCAGACCGCTTAATGAATGCCCGTGTAGTCTTTAGCTCGGATCCCACATTGATTCGGCATATCTCGAATAGGTTTAATGATGGATTCCAGGATACACGTTTGGAAAAAATAGCAATTAATGGATGGATTGACAAAGGACTTCCTGTGACAAAGGTGCGTCTCGATTGGAATATCATAAAAATACCATTTGAATCAATGGCTTCGCTTGAAGTTGATGATATAGTAAAAGAAAAAATCGCTGCCTTTGAAAGAGCTTCAGCGATGTGACGTTATATCTTTGGATTGTGACCGACCTGGAAAATAGAAGGCGCTATCAGCGTTTCTTTGTCGCCCTTTTCGAGTGTTCTGTAAATTCTGTGAAACCACATTTGCCACAGCTGAACCTGTCACGATGTTCGGCCATAAACACACCTTTCCCGCATCTCGGGCAGTCGCGCTTATTCCTCGTGACGCTGTTACCCTCTATTATGTAAAACTTGTAAACTGCTACCTCCCCTTTCGGAGGTTTTTTCTTGTCAGCCGTGTTATCTCCTCCCTCCTTGCCCACGTGCCTTCGACTGAGTGGCACTTGCTTGTTTGGCCTTTAGCTTCGCAGCTTTCTCATCAGCAATAATTTGCTTTCTTTCTTCCTTAGGCAAATTCCTTAATAATATATACCGCGGGAGATTTTTTCTCGCCTCGGTTTCGTCTGTATAAATGTAAAACACAGCGCGGATATCGGTCATGCCTTTTCCGCAAACCATGGAAATCGGAATAACGGCCCTCTTTTCGACATTATTCTGTTTCGCGACTATATCCGTGGCCTCAGTTCTCTTGATCCTACCTGCAGAGTTCTTAAAGATGACGCTCATCTCCTGTCTACCTAATAAGGGATTCTTGCGATCTTCGATCGTAACAAGCTCAACACTGGCCAACCTCTAATCACACAATCAGCCTTGCAGAACTCATATAAATATTCCTACAAGAGTTCTAGGAGGCTAGAGAAACTCAATCAAATGAAATGTCGTCTTGACTAGAATGGTGTAATTGAAGTTTCGCCAAGCAAATGGTGGGAGTTCTTTAAGTGATGCCTCATCTTTGGTATTAGAAGCTGACGTAGCAGTTCAATCGCATATTCGTGATCGAGATAATGCGGGCCCGGTGGGCTTCGATCCCACGATAACTGGCTTCGGAGGCTTATGCTACAGCGATTAGCACCCTATCCTGGCTGGGCCACGGGCCCCCGGTTTCTTTTTTTGATTACTATATAAGGGTACAGGAGAAGATAAGACGTCCATTGAAAGCCTGTTAACGATAAAAAAGCGATATTTTTTGACCAAAATCGGAGAGAAATTCTCTAAATCTTCCATGTTAGCTAGATTACTTATCAGTTCAGATTGTTAATTTGGAAAAGTTATATATCCAATCAGGTGGATTATGATTTGATGTACGCGAAAATATGTGACCTGGAAATGTTGTCAAGTTACATTACAGACGTTGTCGTCGGCGATGTCTTAGTAGTCCAAACATTAATTGCAAACCCTTTGGATTGGCATCACTTCTACGAAAAGATTTCAAGGATAAAAAAAGGAGACCGAACTGACTTCACTATTGTTACGAAGGAAGGTGAGAGGTTGATCGGTTCAGGAGATGTCAAAGACCTAGAGAAATGGAATAACAATGGAAAGTTTGGATTCAAAATCAAAATAACCATTAAAAAACAAAAGTCCTTATCAGACCGACGATTGAGAGTACAGCGTCCGAATTGGCAAAAATCCTCCCCACAGATTGATTTGATGGCTGTACCGCAGTAGATTTGTAGTGGGAATGGCATCTGATCATTACACTTATACCTAAGAAATATTTGTCCAGAATTGGTGGATATTGGGAATACCTGAAGAGTCCTTTTTAACATAGCGGAGCGTGCATCAGTCTGATAGATGTTAAAGCTTTTGCAGTCGATATTGATGGCACGCTAACAGAAAATGGTTGTGGTATGGTGTACTTGAACGGAATTGCCACCCTGCGCTATCTTGAATATCTTGGCTGTCGAGTAGTTTTTGTGACGGGAAGAGCCTCGATTGAAGCATATATTCTTGCAGTATTTAGTGGAACAACCCGCGTCGCAGTCGGAGAAAATGGCGGAGCTATAACAACAGCTCCAGCCAACCACTTGCTTCTTGCTAACAAAAAAAACTGCTTGAAAGGTTACGAAATATTGAAGGAGAACATCGAAGGTGTTCATATGAAGCCCGTCTTTAACAGACTTACAGAAGTCGTGTTGACCAGAACATTTGATATTCGTGAAGGTAGCAAAATCCTGGATGAAAATAATCTGAATTTAAGTCTTAGCGACAGCAAGTACGCATATCATATAAATGAAAAAAGTGTCAATAAGGGAGTAGGGCTGCTGGAAGCTTTAAAGATCCTTAATCTAAATCCTCAAGAAACAGTCGCGATTGGTGATAGTGAAACAGATCTACCATTATTCGACGTCTGTGGGTGCAGTATTGCTTTGAACCATGCTGAAGATACAGTGAAGTCTAGGGCAACACACGTCGTCAAAGGCGCAGAAGGGAGGGGTCTAGTGGACGCTATCGACCTTGTAGCCTTCAAGTATATGGATACAACTACTGAAAATGACTTTTCTCGCTCTATTCGATGAGATTCGCGAGGTCGTCTCTACCGCTCTTGGCCATTTGGGCTATCCTCAAGACAGCATCGACCTCTCGGAGCCTCCAAGACCAGAATTTGGAGACGTGAGTTCGAATGTGGCATTTCAAATAGGCAAAAAACTTGATAAGAAGCCATATGATGTTGCTCGGGATTTTGTTGAAAACCATCTAAAACTAATCCTTCGAGATGGAGAGAAAGGTAATCGACGCTCCCTTATACTATCGGTCGAAGCACACCCTGGCGGATATATCAACTTCAGGGCAAATTATGAAAACTTAGCAGCACTGACATTAAATCAAGCACTTGAGAACCCCTCTTACGGTTTTTCCAATGTGGGAAATGGAACTCGTGTCACTATAGAACATACCAGTGTAAATCCAAACAAGGCTTTGCATATCGGTCATTTGAGGAATATTATCTTGGGTGATACGATATACAGAATTCTGAAAGCCACGAATCATAACGTTACGGTTTTGAACTACGTAGACGATTCCGGTTTGCAGGTAGCTGATATAGTCGTTGCATTCAAGTTCGCCGGATTTCCTTTGGAACCGGACGAAAAATCAATGAAATTTGATCACTATTGTGGGGATCACGTTTACGTAAAGATAAACGAATTGTATAAAACTGAGCCCGGCTTGGAAGAGCGGAGAAGGCTCGTTCTGAAAGAGTTGGAGCAGGGTACATCTGAGCTGGCACGATTTGCATCCATGATAGTATCTAGGGTCTTGCACGAGCAGTTGACGACGTGTTGGAAAATGAAAGTTCATTATGACCTACTGAATCTCGAATCCCAAATTATTATTTCGAAACTATGGGAAAAAACATTCATTCGGTTGAAGGATAAACAAATTGCACACTTGGCCTCTGAGGGTAAGAACAAGGGGTGTTGGGTGATAAAGGGTGAAAGTGAATCAGCCGATGATAAGGTAATCGTAAGAAGTGATCTTACTACTACGTACATTGCGAAAGACATACCTTATGCTGCTTGGAAATTAGGGCTAGTAGAAGATCCATTTTACTATTACAAGTTTTCCGACCAATGGGACAATACGTCGCTTTGGGCCACCACACTGGATTCATCCAAGAGCAACAAAGACCATCCTAAATTCGGTCCTGCTGACAGAGCCATAACCATAATTGATTCCAGACAATCCAGGTTACAATCCATAATTTCTGGTACACTCTCTCAATTTCAACTAATGGAAAATAGGTATCACCATCTTGCCTACGAACCTGTGACAATAAGCTCCAAGACGGCAGATCTTCTAGGAATAAACATAGGGGACAAACATTCGATGCATATGTCAGGCAGAAAAGGCATTTATGTTAACGCTGACTATGTTATAAAAATGGCTCAGTCAAAAGCTTATGATGAGGTTCGCTCAAGAGATCCCACCTTTTCACCTGAACGACTTAGTAAAATTGCTGAGGCAATATCCATCTCGGCTATTAGATATAATCTAGTTAAATACGATCTTGACAAGAGCATTAATTTTGATATCGTTGAATCACTAAGCTTAGAAGGCGATACTGGTCCGTATGTTCAATATGCATACGCAAGGTCTCGAAGGTTGTTGGAGAAATCTACAGAAGAGATATCGCAACTCTCGTTTGGCTTGCTGAACAAGGAACCCGAGACCATGCTTATAAAAGCAATCGCTAAGCTGGACCTAGTTGTTGAAGAGGCAGCAAAAACTCTTAAGCCAAAGTCTATTGCAAGATATGTGCACATGATTGCTACTGCCTTTAATTTATTCTACGAAACAGTTCCTGTCCTCAAGGAACCTGATAGGGAAAAAAGGGTTACCAGGCTAGCCCTTGTTGTAGCATTCTGCAGAGCACTCAAAAATGCCTTCTATCTTCTGGGGATAGAACCATTGAACGAAATGTAGTAGATAAATAAGACTAATCGAGTATATTCCTTATAAGACATCTAGTTCTCATTCCTTATTTATTCTATCAGATAGGTACTCCAGAATTTGTCAAGAAAATGGTCTTTGATAGGTCAAACACTTGTTTGACGTTTTTGGCGAATTTGTGCGCCAATCCTGAGCACCCATAGTGCGGCCTGTGTGACACGACCATGAGATACTACAAATATAGTAAATTTACTTCCTTAAAGATGCAAGTGGTACTAAATTCCGTGCAATTGAGGGCACAGGATCCCACCGGACATAACCAGTAGGCAGATCAGATATTCAAAAACACAAAGTCAGTCTACTAGTTATTATTTTCCTGAGGCTGGATTCACGAGAGGTAATAGTCGCTGCTATATATAGTAATGAACATTAATCTAGTGGATCAAGAAATTTTGATCTCATGTTTGCAAACAGATACAAGCCCTGCTATATTCGCATTCCTGCTGCAAACATGCTAGAAAATAGGATTTTGACCCTAGTTGTATTGAGCATAGGCTGACTAAACTTCTTTTACATAAGTAATACTTTAATTTTGGAGAATTCAGGACTAAATCGAAGGTGGGGTGGCAGAGCGGCCATGCGTTCGCCTGCAGAAAAAAACCCTGTAGTGAGCGAATATATAAGGGTTCGAATCCCTTCCCCACCTTGCTAGATGCAGTATGAGATGGCATTATTCTAAGTCCATTTCGTTCTTGGCTGAACTAAATATTTCAGCAAGAACCAAATAACCCGTCACCTTTCTTTGACAATATGCCACTCTGCAACTTACAATGTACTGCCCTTTTGATTCTGCCACATGGAACAGTTAGAAATGAAGGAATTTTCTTTCTGATGCTCATAATCCTAATTGCCTTGATCGTTGTAGCTATAGTCTTGCGAAAAAGGAGGAGCGAAAAAGACGTGCCAGAGATGGAGTAGAAATCGTTGGGCGGCTACATCCGGCTACGCGGATGGTCGATTAAGCTATTAATCACAGACAGGGAGATCAATTTTCCTGGACATTCGGTGTTGCCGTCCCTGAGCTAGGTTGGTTTATTAACACTTGCTTGGCAATGCCACACACTGATTATGTCTTTTAGAGTTGATAAAGACTCGCTGGGGGAGGTCAAGGTTCCATCTGGAGCGTATTATGGTCCTTTTACAGTTAGAGCGTCTTTGCAGTATACCGTTACAGGAGAAAAGTCGCATCCTGACCTTATCCACGCATACGCGATGATAAAGAGATCAGCTGCACTAGCGAACATGGAACTTAAGATCCTTGATAGAACTATAGCAAATGCGATCATAGAGAGCTGTGATGAAATTCTGGCAAACAATTTGCAGGATCAATTCATAATAGACGCAATTAACTCTGGCGCAGGAACCGCACTCAATATGAATATTAATGAGGTCGTGGCTAACCGTGCTCTCGAGATCTTGGGAAAGCAAAAGGGCGAATATGGCGTCATCAGCCCCAACGATCACGTCAACATGTCCCAATCAAGTAACGACACATTTCCTACGGCGATGCATGTTGCTATTATATGTAATATTTTGTCAACAATTTCGGCAGTAAAGGATTTAATCAAATCGTTGGAGAGGAAAGCGATCGAATTCAAAGATGCAATAAAAATTGGCAGGACACATTTGATGGATGCCGTTCCAATAACTCTCGGGATAGAATTCGGAGAATATGCCTATTCGCTTGAAATCGCCAAGAAAAAATTGTATCAAGCTATTGATAACCTCCTGTATGTTGGCCTAGGTGGCACCGCCGTTGGTACCGGTGTCAACTCACCGAAAGGATTCAGCAAAATTGCAATTAGACACCTTTCAGAAATATCTGGATTGGATTTAAAACTATCCCCGAATATCTATTATTGTTTGCAGAGTAAGTTCGACGTCGCAAACTGTTCGTCAGCTCTCCGTAATCTCGCCTTAGAGTTAATTAAAATGGCCAATGACTTAAGGTTAATGACCTCAGGTCCAAATGCCGGATTTGCGGAAATTGTTATCCCAGCGGTTCATGCTGGCTCTTCCATTATGCCCGGAAAGGTTAATCCCTCTCTTGCTGAATGTCTTAATATGATCTGCTTTAACATTGTCGGAAATGATGTGTCAGTCGCATTGGCTGCCCAGGCCGGGCAGTTCGAGCTCAATGTCATGCTACCCGGAATGACAAAAAATGTTTTAGATTCGGCCAAGATGTTAAAAAAGTTTTTGCCGACATTTGCAAAAAATATGGTAGACGGCATCGTAGCAAATTGGCAAACTATATCATCCCAAGTGGATAAGAGTCCGATTCTTGTCACTCTACTGAACCCGTATATTGGGTACTTGAATGCAGCCGAGATCTACAAGGAATCCGTGAAAACCGGAATCACCGTTCGACAGCTCATTTTGAACAGAGGCTTAATGTCAAAAGAAGAGCTGGATCGGGTATTGTCAAAAGATAATCTCCTAGGTAGCAGGGATTAAAGTATTGATGCTTTCGGCACCAATTAAACATGCTGTGCACTGTTTAGTTTCTATATGTTCGATTTTGCTTGATTTGCTGTCTCATATGCCCCCTAGTTCTATCCGTGAGGTTGGACCATCTCTCCGGTTTTAGGATAACATTAACTGATTATCAAAAGTGTAGAACAGAAATGCTCCTATTCTAATAAATCTAACAAAGAGCTCCCAGAACAGTTTGGCCCTATTCGATTTCTTAAAATTGTCATTGTTTTGGCTCACCACAAGTATCTGCCTGACTTTGGATTTGAAAGCTTTAGCGAATATCCTGCGTAGCATTGTAAAGCTCTACGTAACCTTCAATTATCAGCTTGACGATAGTTTTTTTGATGGGTGAAAGATTAAGAGACATACGAGAAACAACTTCTGATGCGGTATCGATAATTCGTGAACTCGGGGCGCCCGGAGTTCAAGGATCTCTAGGTAAAATCTTGGAAACAACAAAGGCCGCAACAGAGATCGTGCACGCGCTCAAGGAACCTGAATTTGTCAAGAACATTGAGAATCTCAGACTGACTAGTGAATCTCTGCGGGATGCCACAATCAAAATTGAGAACACTATTCGTGAGATGAAGCAAACTGGAGTCTTCGAACAGGCGAGAGAAGCCATACGGACTGCAAACAATGTCTTGGACTCTGTCTCCAATAACAAGGATTTTGGCGAGATAAACGAAGTATTGAAGGAGACGTTGAGCTCGATTAGAGCGCTCGTCGACGAGCTAAAACTTATTGTAGTCTCTTCCAAAAAAACAGGTATGCTCAACAATGCCGCGGCCGTAGTGAAAGAATCATCTGATATCTATCAAAACATTACTAGTTCAAAATAGGACTACTCTAATTCCATTAGAATAATGCTAGCCTATCATCCTCCTCCCACGTTAACAAGGCCAATCTTGACAAGTTCGGCTCCTATACCGTAGCCAACAAGCGCTACGCCAGTTCCTAACCCTGCCATCTCAATACCACCTTTGAACCAGTTCTTCTTTGCCATGCGACCTTTTATGGCACCTACTATAAACGACGAAACTACACTGACTCCTATTGCTATCGCTATTGATATGCCTGACGAAATTAATCCACCTTTGACGGCAAAGTATGGCAAGATAGGGAGAATGCCACCCAGCAAGAAAGCACCAAACATGACCAGCGCACCCTTGAAAGGGCTTCCCAATATTTCCAAGTTTAGGCCTAACTCTTCTGTTAACATCGTCTTGAGCCAGACATCCTTATTTGATGTAATTTTATCGACGACTTTTTGTAGATCGTCTCCTTGAAAGCCTTTGGCCTTGTATATATCAACTATTTCCTGACGCTCCTTGTTAGGTAGATTTTCAATTTCGAACTCTTCTCGTCTTATTTCTGATTCTAATATCTCTCTCTGAGATTTGACTGCCAAGTAATTCTGGACCGCCATTGCTTTGGCCCCGGTAAACATACCGACTAAGGCAGCCAAAATCACAACGTCTGCTGAAATTTGTGCTCCTCCCACGCCGGCAACGATGCCTAAGGATGTGTTTATGCCATCACCAAATCCGAAGACTATGTCCCGGATGTAGCTGCTTGCCTTTATGTGGGGCTCGATATGAGTAGAACCCTTAATCAACTTCTATCCAGTTATTTTGTCATTTCTAGATATATTACATTAACGCTGAATATAGATAGCTTCCATTCGGTATCAATCGGGCAGAGACGAGGAATGACGGCTAGCGGTTTTTGATGTCCCACCAAGAGACCAGGGCCTGAGGTCCGTAAAACCTGTTTATATAATCCACAGCTGTTACCTAATGACATCTTCCAGCAAACCCAAGTACTCACCTAGACAGATAATCTTGTAACTCGATAAGAGTGCGACATATCAAAGATGCGTACCCAACATAATTAGATAGGAAGTCGGCTGCGGATTTCAATGCTTCGGTGCCTCTATACCCTTCATCATATTTCATTTCTACAATTCCCTTATCTGTCTTAATTAGGACGGTGATCAATGAATAAATGCCCAAATATGGGTCGCTCGATTCGATATATTGCCGTAATTCTATTCGTTGTACGATGAATCCCTGGTTTTCACTCCTGCCGTTTTCTAAAAGAGATATGATAGCTTCAGGTTCTTTGTCTGTTCTATTATCTGAAATGTCGATTTTCTTGATCATTTCAGCCTACTTGTGATAATCCAAAAATCTTACCCATTCTGGGAACCACAAATTATTTTCAGGTACGCCTATCCCACGTGCCAGTATTTCTGGACTATTGTAATATAGGGCATTGGCTCCTATTTCCTTGTTTACACTTTCGTTTAGTTCCTCTATGGATGACACTTTGCCGACGTACTTGTTTGCAATCAGTTCCCTGTTTTGGGTGTACAAACCAACCTGCCTGCCATCAGCAGTAGGAACATAACTCACCAATATGAGAATAGAATTCACCCCGGCCTTGCGCAGATAATAAATTGTTTCTCGGGCAGTGCTGCCGGTCTGGATTGTGCCTTGCACAGACGCTATGTTTTTATTGCGAACTCGGTCTTGAATAATGAATTTGAGTGACTTCCCTGTGCTGAGTAACTTGTTTTTGCTGACCTGTTCAGAGAAATCGATCATATGGTCCGCGTCATCGTACCGATCCTTTATTATTCCTTCTGCCATTTTGAATTTTCTCCAGATGTTTTGATATCTAATGCTAAAACCGAGTGTCATGGGACGGGTATAGTCTGGCTCGGCGTACGCAGAATCAATTTCTTGTCCTGTTTTACATCCTAGAAAGTCGGCTTGTTCTCTTCCAATATTTTTTCTGATTTCATATATACTCTTGTTGTTGAATAATGAAGTGACATGTGACTCTCTAATGAATTCAAATGGATCCATCAGTATCCTTTCGCGTGGCAAATTTGTCAATACCTGTTCGACTCCTCCTTTACGCAATGCAATCAGCGCACCTGCTCGTATGTCATGGAACCTCATGTCTTTTAGCGATGTCTGTAAAGAATTTTCCGAAGCGACAATGCTTAGTGTTTTGCTTTTGTTAGATCCAATAACGAGTGGTTTGAAACCAGTACTGTTTCTAAAGGCATAGATGTCATCATTGATTTTAAATATCAAATTTCCACGGAGGTGTCTATCTAAGAATTCCGCAGCTCTTTCAGGCTGTTGTCGTTCGATTAACAATTTTGTAAAGATGTGATAAATCTTATAGAGAGAATCAGAGTCTTTCGCAAGTCCAATCAGCGGGTGTAGGTGAAGCTTTTCCGTGTCAACAAAAAAACCATCAAGAGCTACTTGGATTGCGTGCATGCTATGGAATTGTGGCGATCTTTTTGATAGATATCCGATTACGTTCTTACCGATTAATTTCTCCTTTCGTGCAAGTAACGATATCTTATCATCAAATGGTAAGGACCCTTCTCCACCTATGCCTTTCTTTGATACTATTATTTTCCAGTAAGCTTTTCCTCTGTGTTGGAGCATCCGCATACAATGCGACAGCAGATAAAGAAGATTGTTGCTCACAGATGCATTAGTCGTGTTAATAGCAACAATTCCGGCCAATATTCGGATCCCAGCTGAAATCTGACCGATGTTATTTAAATATCTGTTTCTTATCGTTTGTGATCTGCGGAGATTTGAAAGACATTAATTCGGGTTGACTTTATATCCTACATGCTCATTGGTCTCATAGGGAAAGCCAATGTTGGCAAGTCTACATTCTTCAATGCGGCTACCCAACTAGAAGTGCCAACAGCTAACTACCCTTTTACTAGTATCAAGTCGAATGTGGGCACGACTTACTCAAAAATAAAATGTGTATGCAAGGAGTTTCAAGTTCAGGACAATCCAATTCATTCTATATGCATCGAAGGTATTCGATTTATACCCCTAAAATTGATTGACGTTCCTGGTCTTGTAGAGGGTGCGCATCAAGGCAGAGGACTCGGCAATAGGTTTCTCGACGATGCGCGTCAAGCAGACGCGTTAATTCACGTGATCGACGCTTCGGCATCGACAGACAGAGAAGGAAAGCCGGTGCGGGCAGGGACAGCAGATCCATTATCTGATATTAAATTTGTAGAGGAGGAATTTGATTATTGGCTTCTGTCTATTGTGGGAAGAGAATGGACAAAGGTACTCAGAGAGGCAGAGAATCAAGTACAAAAAGTGGGGCAACTTATTGCAAAAAGGTTGTCAGGACTAGCCATTCAAGAAAGATCTATTTTTGAAGTTCTGACTGAAACTGGAATTTACAACAAGAAACCAGTGAATTGGACACAACAAGACCTTTTAGAGTTCTGCCAGAAGATCAGGTTAAAAAGCAAGCCTGTCATAATAGCCGCAAACAAAGCTGACTTGCAATCTGCAAATGGTGTTATTGCAGAGATCAAAAGCAATAGACCCGAGGTTATTCCTTGTTCTGCAGAGGCTGAAACATTGCTAAGGAGGGCTGCAAAACGTGGCGTCCTGAAATACCTTCCTGGAGATAATTCATTCGAAATAAAACCCGGCAATTCATTAAGTGACGACCAGAAAAAAGGCTTAGAGCTCGTGAAGTCTCTACTTGTCAGATACGGATCTACTGGTGTGCAAGACGCCATCAATCATGTGTGCTTTGGGCTATTGAAATTCATCGTGGTTTATCCTGTCGAAGATGAAGTCAGACTAACAGATAAGAAAGGGAACGTACTCCCAGATGCACGGCTCGTTCCCCAAGATTCTACTGCAAAGGATTTGGCCCGCCTAATTCACGAAGATCTAGCGAAGGGTTTTCTATATGCTATAGATGTTAGGACCAAGCACAGACTCGGAGCTGAGCACAAGCTAAAAAACAATGATATCATCAAGATAGTTTCTGCGACGAGCAGGGGATAAAGCTAACAAAGAATATGCTCTGTCTTGGAATTGAAAGCACAGCCCATACTTTTGGGTGCTCGATAGTAGAATCCTGTTGTACCAGTAGTATTATTAGAGGTCGAATAGTTTCAGACTCGCGTGATGTTTACAAGCCCACTGGGGGTTCAGGGATTCACCCCAGAGATGCCTCGAGACATCATTGTGAAATTTCGGACCAGGTATTCAGAGATACATTAAGAGTCGCCAAGCTCTCAATTGAAGACATAGATGTCATTTCATATTCAGCTGGTCCTGGGCTCGGGCCTTGTCTGAGGGTTGGAGCCGTAATTGCTAGGACCCTTGCTGCTTTTCATGACAAGCCTCTTGTTCCGGTTAATCATGCGCTTGGCCACGTAGAACTTGGTGCAATGCTTACCGGCGCTGATGATCCATTGGTTTTATTGGTTTCCGGTGGACATACCATGATATTGGCTTTTTCGGAACATAGATGGAGAATTTTCGGCGAGACCCTTGATATCACAATTGGGCAGTTGTTGGACCAGTTTGGAAGACATCTAGGGTTCTCATCACCTTGCGGTGACAGGATTGAACGATTGGCTTCCCAATCGTCAGGTAACTATCAATCCTTACCGTATGTGGTAAAAGGCAATGATGTTTCATTTTCTGGTTTGCTTACTGCAGCTATTCGTGCTGTGTCAGACCAAGGCAATGAACTCGAATGCGGAGACGTCTCCTACTCTTTGCAGGAGACGGCATTTTCGATGATCACTGAAGCAGTTGAACGAGCTCTTTCGTTCACATCAAAAAGACAATTTTTGATTGTAGGAGGAGTGGCAGCGAATAATAGATTAGCAAGGATGCTCAAGATCGCTTGTGAAAGACAATCCAGCAAATTCTACCTCTGCCCTGCTGAATATGCAGGAGATAACGGAGCACAGATCGCTTGGGCAGGAATGCTTCAATATATGACTACGAGAAAGAATGTCGAAATTGAAGAGGCATTGGTATATCAATCATGGCGCATCGATGAGGTAGAGGTCTCTTGGACCAGATAATTAAATGGAACTTTTCTGAGCTTTTATTTGTTCCTCGATAGCCTTTGCCCACTTGCGATTGTTATAGACGCCAAACTTGTACACCGCACCATTCGCAACAAGAACAAGCTTGGTTGCAATGATTCCTTCAATTTTAACTGACTCTATTTTGTCGAGAGGAATATTCAGCGCAGTTCTTTCAGTACTTTTTGAAAGCGTCAACAAAGTTCCCTTTGTCGTCTCAAATATGATCCGTTGGTTAGTCAGCATGAGTATCCCGTTTTTCAATTTATCTTCTGCGCAGTCCTCATCAAGAATTCTCCTCTCGCCAGCTCTAGGCTCAACAGGACTCATGTTTTTATGCTCTATGTTCTCGCTATATTACTATTGCAGCATTCAGAAAAAAAACGTTAATCAAAAAAGGGGCAGAGGCTAACATTTACATCACGGATTGGTATGGTAGAAAAGCAATAACGAAAGTTAGAGTAGTCAAGACATACCTGCATAAGTCCCTTGATTCAGAAATCCGCAAGCGCCGAACTTTTCAGGAGGCCCACATGTTATCAGTCGCAAAGAGTGCGGGGGTCATCTCCCCATTTGTATATTTCATAGATCCGGTGAAATGCGAAATAGTAATGGAGTTCATACCAGGCAAGAATGCTAAAGAGATAATGAATGATGGCCTGTCAAGACAAATGGGAAAATATGTCGGCTTGCTTCATATGAGGAATATTGTCCATGGAGATCTGACCACCTCCAATTTTATTGTCGGAAACAGATTAGTTCTGGTCGATTTTGGATTATCCTTTTACTCAGAACGTCTTGAAGACAAAGCGGTTGATTTAAGGCTTATAAAAGAGGTTTATAACAGTGCCCACTTTGCCTTGTTTGAATCCCTTTTCGAAAACTTCTTGACTGGTTATTCGGATATAATGACTAGAAGAGGAACGAGAAAGGTCTTGGAAAAAGTTGCAGATATTGAAAGACGTGGCAGATATGCGCCTCACCTAAACGAGCCAGAGAAATTTAGGCAGTTACTGTAAACGAGGAATTACACTTGTTGTATTCGGTCTGTCCTGGCTATATTTGCCGATCAGAAATAGTGTCTTCGATTCTCATTTATTGCTTCTTGCAACTTTGCAATCTCTTTATCCTGATCAGACGACGCATGTAATCTTCCGAGAGATTCCTTCTCGAGATGTTCCTTCCTATTTTCGTCGGTGGTAAAAATAGCACCGCAAATAAAACATTGAAAATCCGATACGATAGTCGGTAGGCGTGTTCTAACGTGACTACTATGATCCTCGGTTGACAATATATAGAGTACGGCTCATTGGATATAAAATTTTATCATCGTGTCTAGCACTTGCTGAACTTTTTATGTCGGTTTTAACATTGGTAAAATAATGTGTTCGCTGTATTTTCTGAGCACCAATACTAATAAGTACATTGAAATCCATCCGATTCTGCACAAGTACGAAATAGACGTTAAGTTTTTAAATATGAAATTAAGGGAAATTCAAGGAGAATCTCTTAGCCAAATTGCTGTAGAAAAATCCAAAGATGCCTTTAAAATAATATCCAAACCCGTAATTGTTGAGGACGACGGGCTTTTAATCCAGAGATTAAACGGTTTCCCTGGCTCCTATTCATCATTTGTCTTCAAAACTATTGGCAGTAGCGGAATCTTAAAACTATTATCTCACTCAAAAAATAGATCGGCATCTTTCGTTTCAGTTTTTGTATATAATGACGGCAACACGCTACGTCGTTTTCTCGGTAAAACCGAGGGAAGGATCTCTTCCAAAATTGCCGGTGCAGGGTGGGGCTACGATCCAATTTTCATCCCGACTGGATCTGAGTTGAGCTTTGGACAGTTGAAAGACAAAAAGTTTCGACTTTCTCACCGCACCAAAGCAATTACTGCATTTGCAAGATGGTTCAGTAGCAGCAGAATGCATAAGCATGGCCTTCAAAAAGAGGATTCGAGTTGGCAAGAAGAGGTACGTCTTTAAGAGTATCAACGCGAGTGATCTCTCATCCACTATGTCCTGCTACGAGTTTCCGACATTGTAATTTGTATGGTTGTGATTCGTGCGACCCGCTGACATGATTACGGTTGCAGGTGCTTAGGAGGGACGCAAACCCTGCTGCTATCATTTTCATCATAACGATCAGGACCTGTGAGTAACATGTATTTATATTGTAATAAGGTGCAATAAAGCTCGCTTACGGAGTACTTGCTCAACTGGAGGGTTGCAGCTCATTTATATCAAGTGAAAGCATATTGAATCACCGTCTGCATTCACTCCCGGCTCAATCTACCAACTAAAGCGGAGGGTTAGGTAGTGTTTATAGACTGGTCATTCCCTGCTGGTGGCGATCGGTTGATCATCTTGCTCTGCGTTGTTTGCCTGCGGATTAAGCTGAGAATTTATTGACTCACTGGCGGTGGTATCTGTGGAATCAATGGCGGTGGTATCTGTGGAATCAATGGTCGAGGGCTTTTTGCATTGTTAGTTGGAATAGTAACAATGTTTGAACCCTTATTTTGGCTAATCTGAGGGATATTTGCACTAACGGTAGGTTCCTTCAAAATCTGAGCCCGAACCGGAGCTTTAGTTGTGGAAGCCGGTTTGTCGAGAATGTTCACGGTGTCGGTCCCTGTCTGTCCAAGGTTATCAGTAACGGTCAATTGAAATCGCAGCAGTGTATCAGTAGAGACGATAGGAGCTGTGAACTCCCATACCGGTGTGTTCACTCCACTCAAAGTGATTTTAGCGTTGGTCGGCATCTGATTCCAGGAATATGATAGAATTATGCCACTAGGGGCTCTGCTACCTGAGCCATTGAGAATCACCGTTGATCCCATAGTAACAATTTGAGCGGGCCCGGCGTTGGCAATTGGTAGGAGTTGTAGAGTTTGAGGGCTATTGTTATGTCTGGAAACCGGAGGCGCCGACGACGAGGTGCTTCTTAAAGAAGACAAGGGTGATGCAAAAAAGAACGGCGCGGTGATGTTGGCGTGCGGCTGTGGGTTTGTGAAGGTAATGTTGACTCCCGATGGAGGAATTGATACTTTACCTAATGTACCATTGGCTGAGATAGGAATTGATACTTTACCTAATGTACCAGTGGTTGATGTACCAGTGGAAGCTGTATTGTTAGAGGCTGTATTGTTAGAGGCTGTATTGTTAAAATTCGATGGTATCGCCAGTTTCTCTAGATTGCGATTTGGGGTATGTGCTTCATCAGAAACGACGACAAGCATACCCGTTTTTCCAGTAGTGGCTCTAGCATGATGACTGACCGTCGTCGAATTTGTATCCGACTGTGTCGCAGCCTGCTGCAGTGCCCCAGTTAGTGTACCTGTCCTCGCCAACATCCCGTTGACATTTAGTGTGCTCGGTGGTTGTTCTGTACGCTTCAAAGCCGTGGATGTTGCAGTCATGTTGTGTTTAGCCATGAGAGGAGCTGCTTTCACTGTTTCATTTTTCATTTGGTTCGTAATATTGGATTTCGATGAACTAACAGCCACTTGTTTAGATGAATACGTTACACCTGTTATGTTTAAGCTATAGAATTTTGTGACATTCATGGAATTATCATGACAAGATAGTTTAGCAGTGAGTTTGTTTGGGCCTTGTTTGATAATAGTATAATTAGGTGTAAGGGTATAATTCCACGAGGAATAATCACCCCCATGTGTCGCCATTGCCTTTTGGTAGGGCTTTACGTCATCAACTATAAGCCATACCTGACAACTCATAGTTGAATCGAATGCGGATGTGCCCGAGATTGACAAATTTCTGATGCCAACTGGAATTTGTTGTCCCTTAGCTGGCGAGGTGATTTTGATTGCTATCGTTTTTGATAATTGAGCATAAGTTGAATTGCTATGAATGGCGAGCAAAAGCACTATGGAAAACGAAAGCGACAACAGTACATTTTCCAGCTTCAATTGTGCATACGTCTCCAGCGAATTGACTATAAAAATATGGGTTTGAAAAATTTTGGCCTAGTGTAAATTATTTGAGCGTGGAGCAATTAAAACATACTTTTTAGTCTTTATGAAATTCAGCAGCCAGACACCGGTGTCGCAGACTGAACGCAAACTTAAAGATGGCCAGCTTCTTTAGGAGAGAACCTTAGCCATTCGGCCATTTACAACCATGGATACGACATTTTTAGAGTCGTGTTGCATCTGCCTCTCTACGATTCAATTGACTATTCTTTGATCCACCTATCTATGTA
>DASSIM010000129.1:0-3256 GCA_035691865.1 Candidatus Nitrosopolaris sp.
ATGCGTCAATATGAGAAGGAATTGCGAAATGCCAAGGACACAATCGAAATGTTAAAGAGGAAATACGTGGAATAATTCAGTATGGCTCAATCCATCGAAGACAAAAAGAAGGATAAAGAACAAGACCTACAGCTAATAGACCGCGTGTTAAAAGAGATGACCGAAGTACAAGACTCTGTTCAAATATCGGTCAAGAAATTCCTAGAAGAAATTAAAGAATAATCAATTCTTCTGTTTAGCCAATTTCATCATTTCTAACCACTTGTTCTTATGCCTTATCCCTATTCCTGCCATTAACGCAGGTGTTTGTCCCTCTAACGCTTGATGTGGCTTGACAAAATTGTATTGAATCCTTTGTCCTTCGGCGAGTGGTGTCTTATGTTTTTTCCACCCTCTGACAACTTTTGTTCTCTCGCGTATTGTGCCATTCAACCTTTCGATTCTACTATTATTCTCGTGTGGCTTAGCAATTCCACATTTTGCGACATGTTCTGGTTTGATTGTAAATGTTTCGCTAATTCCTTGTCTGTAGGCTCTCAAAGCATCTGTTAGGACTTGTTCTGGTAATTTATCATGCGCGTTTTTGATTGCTTCTTTGAATACTGCAATCGCGCCATTAATGTCTCTTGCCTCTGATACTTTGGATGCTAACAAGAAGCGCGTTTTTCTATCCATGACGTTCCAAAGAAATGCTAAATTGCTCTTTCCTTTATATGATTGTCCTCCATGCATTTTTACAAACAATTCGTCTGCGTGCCATGTTTCGCTCAATTCGGGCATTAATGAATTTACATATTGTGATACTATCGGAACGTATTTGCAAATCCAATCATAAATTGTAGAGAAATTGATGTCAACATTAAAGTGGTCGGAAATATTGCGCGCGATTTTTCTCAACGATTATCCAGAGAAGTATAAATCGAGCGTCAATGATATCAATTCGGGCGTAAATTTTGCCTTCTTTAAAAGCGATGGTTCTCTAAATTTATGCTGACAATCCTTGCATTTGAATACTTGTTTGTTCGCAGAAAAACCATATTTCATAACGTTGATTGAACCGCATCCATCGCATGGAATAGAATCTGCAATTTTTGGGCTGGGTTTAAAATAAGTGTTGGTTGCAATCCAGAATTTTACCGCGTAAATGTGCTTGCATGCATCAATGATTCTGGTTGTAAAATCGGGGCAAGAACATGTCCACTTTGAATCATTGGCTTTTATTTCGTATGTTAAATTTGTATTCGTCTGAGAAGGAACGGCAAAAGAGCCGTCCCCGTTCTCTTTGATGCTCTTGCTATTGAATATCGCCATTCCACGTGTTATGCGCCCGTGTGTTTCGTTATTCATTCCCTTATCCCCTTCTATACGTACACACCGTTATATATTCATTTCCGTATACGAGGATTAACGGGCTTACATTTAAATATCAATCCGTATACACACTTAATAGAAATGGTAAAGACCACAATTGATATTCCAGATGAAAAATGGAAGAAATTTAGCATCAGGGTCATAGAAGAATACGGTGGACGAAAGAAAAATGACGTGATAGAGGATTTAATAGACAAATATCTCAGAGAAGCAAAGGAGAAATCGAAACATGTCTGAATATTATGGCAAATATGACAAAAAACAAACCGTCCAATTGTTTGTTGACAACATGATTTGGGGAAATATATCCATTAACAGCTTCGCATCCGAAATGGATGGTATAGTCGATTTCACCCGTTCTCTTGAACAAAATATAATAGATTTTCACAAAAACCCTACCGAAGAGACAATAGATTGGATCTATAAGGCAATCATCAAGCTTAGAGTCCACGGTGCCGTTTCATACGTGTTACGAGATATATCTGCAGAGGAAGTGATAAAGAGCCTTCAAGAAACCATCAAACAGAAGGATGAGCAGATTAATGCGCTTCATTCAGTGAATATAAGGCTGGCAGAGGAGGTACAAAATCTCAAAACAGCAGGGCGACCCATGAGCAAGGATTTTAGCGCACTTAGTTGACCAATTTATTTCGGTGTAATCATTGTGGTTTAGCCGTCATAGCAGAAGAATTGGAAAATCACGATTGTAAGTCTGTTATAGACTATAAAATAGAAGGTGATATACTCTGGTCTAGCGACGGGCAAAATTGGTATCCAATAAAATTATCACCCAAAAATAAACACCCATCTAAAACACCCGATGATTCAACAGAACCCAAATTATTCAATTCAGTACAATAGTGATGACTTCAATGCTATGATTCCATCTGAGATGAATTACTTCGATACGAACAGAGAAGGATTATGAAAAGCGATAAGATATTAGAACGTTGTAGGACATACAAGAGAGAAGTAGAATTGAGTGGAGACTCGCTAGGGCAATTTTTGAATCAAAAGTACATTAATCTTGAAACCTGCAAGCAAAGTGGCCAAGCAATACATACGCCAGTTTGGTTTGTTGATCATAAAGGAGTAATTTATGTTAGGACAGACAAGAATTCAGGCAAAGTGAAACGTGTGCGTAACAATCCGCATGTACGCATCATGCCATGCGATATTAGAGGGAGACCGAAAGGCGAATGGATTCATGGTACGATTCAGATCGCTAACGATTATGAATCACAACAGGCTAATACACTTCTTAACCAAAAGTACGGTTTGCGTGGAAAAATACTTGGGATAATGTACAAGTTTAGGAAGATCGAATTCTTGGTCCTTTCAATTCATTTTAATGCTGATGAAACCTCAAGAGGGTAACATCATACTGATAATCCCAGGTTTAGGATCGAAAATGTAGGGAAATCAACTTTCAAAATATGCTCGCTCCATTCCATTTTTTAGCTAAATCAAAAAATATATAATACATGGCTTAGTAGAAACCATTGAATATTATAATGAGATTAGTTAGTCTGTGGATGTTGTATGTTATAAATCTGAATGTTGATTCTCTATTATGTGTTTTCACTAGTCTTGATGTAATATGCTCTCCAAATAGGATAATGGTTGGAAAAGAAGGGATGCTTTGGACTGCTAAGAAGACTGGTGAATATTCATCTGATTATGAAAGCAAGCCTATTGGAAACGTCATTGAAGTAGAGGGCCTTCAGAAGTATACTTTCAAGATAAAGACACCAAAGCAGACAAATTAAGAGTAGTAATAGAAGACAGGATTAACAGATACTCGATGCAATTTGACAGACCACATAAGGATAAAAATAATGAGTTTATTATTCGTGGTGAGGGAGAACAGGGTACGTTCTCTAAA
>DASSIM010000130.1:0-5726 GCA_035691865.1 Candidatus Nitrosopolaris sp.
TCGATATCTTTCATATATCTTGAAATTTTGATGAACGATGCAATTCCATATCTCGGAAACACATGCAATGGACTCAATTCGATAATTTGCTTTTTTAATGTGCTGCAATAATCTGAACAGTCATAATTATTGTTATGCTAAGTAGCTCTTCTAATTTGCGAGTAGTTTGGAATAACCCATGAACAAGAACATGCTTTCATTTAGTTCGTCTGTCAAATAATTAGAACAATATTAATAACTTTGATCTGTTTTAGTTCAACTAAGTGGAAACTTATTTTGCTATAGTAACATGTCGAAATTCTCAAGATACTATAAGGAGGGCTTTATTTTCAATCAAGGAGCAAACGAGAACTCCCGAACAGGTGATAGTCATAGACGACGGATCCACAGACAGAACAAAAAAGATAATAGAAGATATGCAGAAAGACTGGCCTTCCCTCCATGTGATCTCTAATCCTGATTTAGGGTATGATATTAGTAGGGTTGTCAAGAATTGGAATTCTGCAATTAAGCTGAATCGAAATAGCGGTTTGCAAAAAACTGATTACCACATGATAGCCACCGACGACACGATTTATCCGCCCGACTATGCGAAAAAAATTATTTCATATATGGATTCAAATCCCTCAGTCGCCATCGCTTCAGGGAACTACTCTAAATATAGAACCGTCATGCCACACGGAGCAGGAAGATTTATCAGAAATTCATTTTTTGAAAAGACAATCTGGCATGGCTATTATCCGGAGCAAATGGGTTACGAGTCGGCCATTCTGTACGAAGCCACTCATCATGGTTATGATTATATTGTGATAGGCGATGCCATATTCGAGCATATAAGACCTCTTGGAGAAACACACAAGTTTTATGAATTTGGTGCAAGTATGCGTACTTTAGGGTACCTTCCTTTATTTGCAGTGGCTAGATTCTTGAAATACTTTGTAACTGGAGAAGTAACAGGCAGATTGGGGGCAATTTATATGCTTTATCATTACCTAACTTATACTCCTAAATCAGTTGGCTATGACAGGATGTATGATAAGAATATTCGACAGTACATCAGAGAGAACCAAGTTCAGAGGTTGAAAGATATAATTTTGAGATTTCACACAAAAACTCACAAGGCACAATAAAAAAGGTATTGCCATTGCATCAGCAAACGTCAGCAGTTATATGCCATACGGATTATTCGCGCAACCAAAATGCGTAAAAAGTATCTCTTATGTATTGGTTCTACATTTTCGTAATTTCTTCTGCATCAGGGAAGACAAACAACATAATGTCCATACTAGGCTAGTTGGACAACCTAGTTCCTATAATATAGTTCATTACTCGCGTTTCAATAGTTTCGCATTCGAAATGATGTGTACGATCAAGGATTTGCATTACACTTTCGAAATTGGCTCCATGTACTTCCACAATAATTTTGCGCAGTTTCTTCAAAATATGGGTTGCTCCCTCCAATGCAGATACCTCTGCTCCCTCTATGTCTAATTTCATGACGTCGACCCGTTGCTCTCCCAAAATATTATCGAGAGTATCACATTCTATTTCGAGGGACCCTCCTTCAGGTCGGGCAATATTTGATTCATGGAGAAATGCATTAGAAAGGCTATACATTTCCGAGCGAATACGATTTCTCGTGTCTACTCTATCGTATAGTCTCACTATTCCCTGATGATCTGAAACTGCTTTCTTAACCGCGGTGATAGATTTAAAATCATTTAACTCTATGTTTCTACTCAGTGCCTTGTAATTTCCGGGGTGTGCTTCTATTGCTATGATAGTTACCCCTTTTGATGCGTATTCCTTCGCGATCTTTAACGAGTAATAGCCAACATTCGCCCCCACGTCCACAAAAGTTTCCCCTTTTTGCATTATCAAGTGATGCAAAATCTCCTTTTCCCGTGGTATATAAAACATATAAAAGTCGTCAGTCCCCTTTCTGGGAATGACATTAATCCCATTAATAAAATAGGGCCTTTCAGGCAAGAAATCTATTTCAGATAACCCACTTGCTCTTTGCAACTCATCCCGCTTCTTCTTGCCCAATCTTATGCGTAGAAATAATCTGTGGGCGATATATCGATATCTGGCGTACTTTAGAAAGATCGGAATGGAATCCATTTCGATAATTTGTCAAAATAATCATTTCTATATTTGTCTTTCAATACTTCGTGATAGGCACTAGTCAGATAATATATATTTACTTGCGCTAAGTTTAGCCTCGATCCAACATTTTCTTCTGCTCTTCTGCCTTGGGTAACTGTTTGTACGATGCGCTCCTTCACCTTTCGTTCCGCTAAATAATATCTTGCGTGAAGAAATTCAATTGGAGATAGGTGAAGTTTTCCTAGATAAACATCGCTATCCTTCTTCCTGATACGCAAAGATATGCAGTAGCCTACGCAAAGGCATTTGGCAAATTTCAGAAATGGAAAAAGATGTTTCATCAAATTCCACTTAAATCAATCTGAAGTATGCAAGAGTGAACCAGAAATTCTTCTTGAACGCCCAGTAGGCTTCATAAATTGGGACGAGCAGTAATATTTTAATTGCTTGTTTTTTTGTAAGGGCATGGCATTTCCTAACAATATGCCCCTGCTGTATTTGCACATCCTTAGGAACATTGATCACTTGCGGTTCAGGCCTAAAAATCATCCCGGTCCGTAGGTGCTTCATATTATCTATTTTTGTGTAATGATCAGCTATAGAATTCGGTATTTTTTTCCATATCTTGCCCTCTTTATCAAAGTTAAATTTCACAACTGTATCCTCTCCAAACTGCGTGTTGAGATCCATATGCAATATGGGTCCTTTCTTGATTAAGGTGTGGCCTAACCAACCAATATTCTGAATCGTCTCTCTTTTTACATTAAAGGAGTAATGATCAATTCTGCAACCCTCAACGGCATCTGCCTCTTGCATGTACTTTTTGATATTCTCAAACCATCCCTTTCGTAAGACAACATCTGAATCTATTATGGCTACCCATTCTGTTTGTGCCAAAGAAAGAGCGTATTTGGTGGCCTGACCCAGATTCAAATCTGGACGAGAATAGAATTCAACCTTATCATAGGATAATGCTATCTCGTTAGTCCGGTCAGTAGAACCCGCGTCTACAATAATTATACGCCTTATCGGAATTTCGGCAAGGACCGCTTCCAAACATTCCTTTAATAATTCTTGAGAGTTTTTTGTTCTTATGATTGCGTCAATGAGGCCTTGATCTAATGCCATAAGTAAAGTAAATTTGAAATTGAGACGTTAAAGAATTTTTCTGATTTTTTAAGCCTTTAGATGAGTTTCAGTCACACAGCCTATCGTCATTACCTTCGGCAATCGATTAATTTATTATACACTCGAGAAGCTACAGCAATTAATCAGTGAGTGAGTTAGAAATTATGAACGCACTATTTCGCTTTATGATGCGTTTTACATCCGATATCTGGGGAAGTTCAACTGTAATACTATTCCGGTTCTCGTAGTCAACTAATGTTTCTGATCGTTGTTCTGGTCGTTGGAAACAAAGCTCACGAATGAATTCTATTTTTTATGCAAATCCAATCACAATCAACCAATCAGTCAATTCTCTAAAGCCAATCTCAATTGTACTGCCACTGTATGCCCTCTAAGCCACATCATTAACATATCCGGAAGCCCTCCAGGTCAAGGTATCATTACTCTACCCCTATTTTATGCATTATGTGGTTGGAGCTCGACTTCAGCTGGAAAGGATACGCAATGTATGAGGATACTAGAATCTATTTATAGCGTGCTATTAACTATGTACAATAACGTCAGAAACAGATGAAACTACTTTATTCTTTTTCACTATTTTGGAGGTATGCTCGTTATCGGTACGTTCTATACAGAATATTCCTCCGCATTAAAATGGGCAAAGATAAACGGGACAAGTTCTTGCGACAGAACCGAATCTCCGCATTTGATTTTCTACCTGAAAGAATCTACCTAACAGATAGTGGAGTAAAAGCGATACCGAGACGCAAGACACGTGACTTTCAAATGCTGTTCATATCGAGAGAACAAGAAGTGAGACAATATTTAGTCATGGAAGAAAATGAGACTTTTGTAGATGTTGGGGCAAACGTAGGTTCTTATTCGTTAATGGTTGCAAATGAATACAAGGATAGGGCCGTGAAGGTTATTGCGATCGAGGCTCATCCAGAAAATTACAGGGCATTACGCAGAAATATCCAATGCAATAAGTTTGAAAATGTCATTATACCAATCAACAAAGCCGTTTCAAATTATAAAGGGCTAGTCGAGCTGTACGAGAGATCACACGATGGAACTCGCGTGGATTCCGAAATGTTTAGCGTTTGCAATGACCAGTGCATAGACGCGCACAACATTCTTCATCCAGGCGGGAATTCCTTAAGAATAGAATGCGATACACTAGACAATATATTGCTTAATTATAGAGTCGATGTAGTAAAAATGGACGTAGAGGGTGCGGAAGTTTTAGCATTAAAAGCAGCGACAAAAACTTTGGAGAAAATACGAAAGATAGTAGTAGAGATACATGGAGATAAATTTGAGGATGTAAAGCAAGTATTAACGACCCACGGATTCAAAGTAGAAAGTATCAACGAAAAAGGACAAATGTCGTATATCACAGGATCTAAGTGAACATTGTCTATCCTTTAACGGCCAGTTAGATGCTATGACTCTTCTGCCGTACTGTCCGCTAGTCCGCTAGCTAGGATCTTCATGATAAAAATCATGCAATATACGTGGGGGAAATACATTGAATATGGAGACAAAAATAATTGCAACCTCCCAGAGTCCATTCAGCAAACAGGAGAACAAACACGGTGAAGCAATTTCATCTGATCGTAGTAAAATTACTGGAAGACAATCATACAGGCAGGAGATCTTCAACTTTTTTTTGAATGATCCGACTGTAGCGTACAATATATGGAAGTTTAATCCTGACATGATTCTGAGAGTTGATTTGCATCCACATAGGTACAACTCTGATGAGGGAGATGCTTGCAAGATTGATCTTTATCGATCTAGAGATACCACAAAGTCGGTAGGACAATCAGAAAACGATATTGAATAGAGAACCAACATTAGATATGCATGTTCACGTCGAAGACACATTACTAAAGATCACTTTTGGCAAAAAGTGGGGCGAAAAAAATGTAGAATTTTCTAGCTGATCGTGATCCTGCCATTAAACAATTTTTCTTAATTGGTCCCCTCCTAAAAAGTGACTTCTTGCGAGAGATGTAAATGAGTTATATATACGATTATGGCATCATAAATACGATATTGGAATGAAGACGCCAAGATTACTCAACATAAGGAGCCATAATTGGATGAGGAGACGGTGGCTTGACTTTAGAAATGGCCATAGTATCTACTTAATTTTCCTTATGACATTTGCTAACTTCGTAACAATTCAATACCAATTGCTACTGCAGAGGGTGCCTGCTATTCATGCACTCAATATCAATATTTGGATGTTCGCCTTAATTTTTGTTGCGATATATCTTCCCGTCGGCATGATAATTGGATATTGGCATAGAAAAAATCAATTCAGCGTTGAAGCGGAGGCTCTGTTTAACCAGAACCAAATAGGTGCGACAATGACTCTCTTCCTGATTGATTTGATTGATGGAAAGGTGACCGACGAAGAAAAGCAGCATATGCGAAAATACCTCTTAAAAATAATGAGACAAGCTGATAGGCCGTATGGT
>DASSIM010000131.1:0-80608 GCA_035691865.1 Candidatus Nitrosopolaris sp.
TGGGGCCAGTGGGGTATGAACCAAATTTGACATCATTTTTGGTCCCAAGGACACCGCGGACAAAATCTTTCGGTTATATTCAACTTTGTCAACGTGCGCAAGACCGATTATATTCAACTTTGTCGACCAGAGCCAGCCTCATTTTGAATGTCACAACTAGTGAATCCATAAGTTACCTTCCATCTTATGATACTGGGAAGCAAGAAATCATATTCAGGTGTCAGCGATTAAGGAGGTGTCTTCAAGATTCGGTCCACGGTTGACAACGCGAACCTCTCTTTGCTTCCCTTCATACAGTCCAGATATTGCCTGAAGTTTACATATAGTTCGCCGTTAATAATCTTAGTTTCCGTATCTGATGGATCATCTTTAGATACGACAAAACTCATTGTATATATTGAATGGCTGACCTGAATGTAGATACTGCAGATATTCTTTGGAATGGTAAACTTGAGATCTCCAGCATAGTGACGATATGCTAGAGATATTGAAGAATATAGACAAAAACCAGACTGGAAAGGGGTATGGATTTCAGCTACACATTTGATCGTGGGATGGCTGGATGGAAGGCAGAAAGGACTATGAGATTAGGTTTGGAGCTTCGAAAACTATTACAGAAGATGCAACAAGAGGGACTCCACGTAGATATTGATTTCCCTACAGATGACAAAAAAGATAAGTATACAAAGTGTTATAGTGGTCCTAATTTGCAGATAAACGAAAATCGACAGTAGGTGACAATAACAGGTATAGCACATTTGAATAGTCAGCAACTTGTGCGATTTATGGAAGCAGATAGGGTTTACTGCCAAGTGATGGATGTAGATTTTAACGAAGCGGCAATAAACCAATTATGAATAATATGCCAAATCTTTAACATCTTTAAGAGGTTTAATTCTTTAACAGGGTAAAATGATAATTACTTGGGGGGAGAAAGGTTTTCCTCTATTGTCATTGTCTAAACAAAAACCTTTCAATGAACCGTAGACTCTTGATAATAAGGACTTTAAATATTTAGAACAAAAAAGTAGGTGGTCCGCCAAATCCATATCTATATCTTCATTGCAATGTACCATTTTAAGGATTTAATCTAGGAAATCAGAAAGCGTGCTCTTAGTCATTACACGGACCATTGACAAACTGATGACCGGTGAGATTCAATTCCAGGGTTTTGTTGTTACAAAAATATTGGGGCAGGGAATTGACAAATACAAATCATTATTTCCCCATGTCTCGGCCGCAATTCAACTTGCAAGTGGAGGAAACCTACGACCGTAGGTGATGGCATTGAATACATATACACAGATTCGCGCCATACCAATCCCCTTTGCAGAGAGATTCCGACGGCGCTTGTGGAGCAAAGACAAAACTTCAATTATGACAAAGAAAAATATCGAGAAATCCTGCTGGAAGCGGCGGAAACCGTGTTGGGATATTTTGGGTTTGATAGAACTGCATTTGACGATCCTCCAAAGAAAAGAATGAAATGGTGGCAGCATCTTAATGATGAGAAATTAAAGGACAGAGATACAGAAAAGATATAGTTTTTTGTGGAAAGGATATAATTGGCGCATTAATTTACCCCAAAGGGGTTAGGTTTCATTTTCGAATTTACCGCACCAAGGGTCAGATCAAGAAATAATAAACACGGGGTTGTAGTAGGTTTCTCATAAATTCTCCGAACAACGGCTTAACATTGCATCTATTTAAATATCCGTAGCTGCGAAAAGTTTATCTACTAAACTGGCCGATTTGGTTTCCATTGAAAGCCATTTTAAGAAACTCCTTGATTATTTCGGCCGTTCTATTCGCACTCCTCTTGACGTACATGAATTACCATCCTCAAACCTATGCTCAGACCAACGTGAAAACCTTCAAATTTCTTAATATTTTCATTAATCTAACGAAAGATGGCAATGTCCAGCAGTTTGCTTCTTCGCAAAAAACAATAAGTGGAACAGATGCCCAATTGAGAACCGCTTTTGCAGCATTAGTAAAGCAACAAAACTATCAAAATAAAAATGTGGTATCTACGACATTCATAGGCGACGATAATAAGACACAGGAAGTTTATGGCAAAGGTCAGGCAACGCCAGCCGTATTTGACCATTGGTTTAATACCATGTTGACACCAAAGGTGGTAGCGGGCAAAATTATAGCGACAAAAACTACAAAAGTATGGATAACTATTTGTAGTGGGGAACCAGCAAAATGTGCGACAACCCACGGCACCCTTACACAGCCCCAGGTACAGTGAGAGTGTTTTAAATCTCAGTCAAATAGTTGTAAATACTGAACAGTGACACTGTCAAGGGTTTCTCAGTTTAATTTTCCACTATCTTATACAACCACCATCCAATTCATTATATGCTTCTTCAATCATTTTGGGTATTACTTCAAATCTAGCATCTGGATGCTTGACCAGTTCAACAACAATTCTCTTAAACCATTTCCGAACCCATAATGGATTGGAATCGCTTAAGCCATCGAGGCCTTTTATTATTGGTTCGTCTTTTTCATTGCGTGTCCATGCAACATATCTATTCTTTTTAAGATAGAAAATGCAATTAATAGATACCTTCTTTAATTCAAGTCTAGTTTTGAGAATTCTTCTAGACCGATCTCTCAGGTTGGAATGGCGACGTAAATAAGGTTCTGGAGTTATCTAGCCAGGGTCATATTCAGCCCGAGATAGCAACAATTCTACAAGTTGGATTGGGTACTGTAAACAGAGACCTCTCGTTTTTGAGACAACAAGCAAAAACAAATATCAAAAAATACATTGACGAAAGCTACCGGTAGAGTATGAGAAATGTCTAGTCGGGTTGAATGTCATAGTAAAAGAATCATGGAATACTTCCCAACAAACCGAAGATAGGAGGGAAGATATAAGCATTATCTCTGGCCAAAGAGTGCTATTGAATGAAATTGGATTTACTCACAAATGCCACAATGGTTGATGATGCTATCAGATTTGTGACGGCTAACACCAATAACAAGAAAGCTGGTTGGATCGTTACACAGTGGGATTAGTCCCGATCAAGGCCAGCAGGTTCAAATACTGATCCCAGTCGATCTCGACCGAAATATCCTTTGAGTCTCCTAAATGTCTCCGGATCGGAAGTGGCATAGAAATTATCTGCTCTCATTCTCTATGATAATGCAGAATAGATCTTTGGAAGGGAAACATCATATCTATAGCTGACATTCATATGCCCATTATCGAATTCTTCGTAAAAATGTCTAACTTTCATTTTTTCAAGTTTGGAGTGAAGTATCCGAGCACCCCATTGAAGATTGAATTCGTCTTTTGTACCACAATCAATGTATATTAGCTTCAATTTTTTAAGATTATTACTATATTTTTCAACCATCCTTGTCGGATCCCATGATAGCCATCTATTCCAAACATTTTGCAGCATCTCACCTGTATCGAGATCAAAGGGTAAATCTACACCCATTTCTTTTGATTTTGGATTGGGCGAGTAATGCGCTGCCATAGCGAACACATTCAAAGGGGGTCCATCCTTTCTTTGATGGTGGTTAGGTCTCTTCCAAAAGGTATCTAGCCATCTCTTTGGTCCTCCTGCTTCTCTAAATGCATCTAAAGCTTTTGGAAAATCTGGAAGGTAAGAGTATTCAAAGGCTGTATCTCCTGAGTGGTCTGCTAAGGCTTGAAATACTTCTGGATGCCGCATACCCAGCACTAGCGAACCATAACCTCCTGAGGAATGCCCCCAAACTGCATGTGCAGAAATGTTATAGTTTTTATCAACAAATGGTACGATTTCTTTTATGATATAGTCCTCATATCTTCCTGTTGCTGAGGAATTGATGTATTGGTTTCCTCCAAATCTGGTAAAACAATCTAGCAGGACCAGAATCATTGGACCACATTTCTTTTCAGAAATAAGGCGATTCATTTTATCTTCGATGTTTTCTTTCAGAGGATCTACATTCAGTAGCATTTTCCCTTGTCCTCCAAATCCAACAAGTCCAAAAACTGCAATGTAGCCACGAGAAGAACTTTGGGTATACTCAGAAGGTAAGTAGATTATTAAATCCCTTGTATGTGGGTCCCTTAAAGGATTAGATTTGAGAATCTTACTTTCAAATCTGTGTGTTATTACTCTTCCTTTCAATATAGCCAATGTATAGCATAATTCTCAAGTCATTAAAAGTGTTTTATTAGAATTGGATCTGGACGAACTAACTGTGAGCGAATAACAATCTCAAGTCACCACAAAAGAATGGCTAAAGCAAAGGACAGGATTACTACTCCGGTCAATCCAGTTAATGAAGTGTGGCACATATTTGTATAATGATTAGTATTGATTTTAAACAACCCACGATTATGAGTCTCAACTATTTCTATGTTTCATTATCAATCAGCATTCGAAGTCTTTATGAATTATATAAAATATTAGACGAAATTATTAAATTCTACGATTATTATATTTTCACAGGTCAGGATATCATACCCTTAATACCTTTAGAATGCTAAAAGTGAACATGACTAAGATTACTGACAAAGTGAAGGAAAAAGTAATTGAGGCAAAGGACAAAGTAGTAGCGACTAAGGATAAAATAACAGACACTACAAGAGATACAATAAAGAACACACGCGGGCCTGGAACCAATGTGTCGACCAAGAGTGATTCTACGAAACAATATGAAACTAGAGAGCCAGTGTCTCCCGAGAAAATAAAAGAACATGAGCCCACCGCTGTAAAAAGAGAGATGACTGAAGAGATTACTCAAGGTGCAAACGGAGTAACAAATTCGGAAAGGGCTAAAGAGATCGCTATAAGAAGCGGTATGGCTAAAGAGACGGTTGGCGCAGAAGAGACCAGCGAGGAATACGAGAGCGATACCAGCAGTGGTACCGTTGAATTCTCGCAGAGCCATTAGCAATGACATCTGGATATAAAGAAAGACTTGAAGAAAAAATAGGAGAGGCAATTGGTTTAGAGATGGTTGCACAGAAAGCAGTTGAGGAGCTTGCTTCGAGGGGATTATTGCCGAGTCAGGGACTTGTGATGAATAAGCTGGAAAATATGAGAAAACAGGCAAGCACCCATCAGACAGACATGGAGGATCTTGTCGAAAAAATATCCGACTCAGACGGATTAGACCATGATAAGATTCAGGAGTTGGCGCAGGAAACCGAGCAAAAAGCATCAAAGATGATGGAAACCTATCTGGGGGAAGATCCCGATTCTCAAGAAGCATTAGAATTTCTATGTCTTGCAGAAGGAGCTGAAGTTACACATTATGAGGTCTTGAGTGCGATGACAAAAGGTATCAAAAATAAGCAATTCTCCGCGAAGATAAAATCCATACTCAGCCAAGAAAAAAAACACTTGCTTTTGTGCATTCAATTGGCTAAGAAAAATGCTAGGAATGCTTCATAGCTGCAGTACATTTTATATTTTTATTTGATTATGTCGGCATCCTTGTTTATCTAATACCAAGTATTAGATCTCATGTTTCTTTATCGAAATTGTTACAAATGCCGCTTCCCATTTCCCCTCAACCCTGGTATGTTGGTTACCTTTGAGTTCCTTTAGTCGCGCTGTATCTTGTAGTGTCATGTTTGATAATTCCTCGTCTAGATTGATGTCTTTGTCTAGTAAGTCATACGCTCCATACGGACTAGCTGTTAGCGTCGCGTAGTAGTAATCAATGTTAGCGTCGGCGTAGTAATGTAGTAGTAATCAATTATGCTATTATAATGGCTGCGATTGGATCCATGATTCTCCTTAATGCTGATAGGGTACACTATTTTTTGGTGAATCCAAAAGAGGTATAGAGTTATAACGCACGCTAATATCAAAAGCTGAAAATCAGGCGGTGAAGAAAGACATGTTGTCGTATTTTGAACAATAATTGAGACGAAAATTCGACCGTTTAATGCACTGTCATAGTCGAATTTATAGTAGCGAAAGGTTTAGCTAAGATCTGTTGTCAACCTTATCGTATAATCAAAAAATACTATTTTTCACTAGTCCTATTGGATTAGGTCATGCCACAAGAGATATTGCAATCGCTGAAAAACTAAATCAGGTTGTAAATGACGAAATCCTATTTATCAGCGGTGGGGCAGCCTATGATCTAATCTCAAAAAAAGGATATCAAGCGCTCGACCTTTACAAAGCACCTTCGTTCACGGTAGAGTCAGGTAAGCTACGCAACCCGTTCGTATGGCTAATGAAGTATCTCATTTACTACAAAAGCTGCAAAAAAATCGCAGGGGAAGTTATCAGGAAAGCTTCATATAAATTTCCTATCATAGTTAGCGATGAAGATTTTGCATCGATCGCTGTTAGTCAGAATACTATTAAATTAAAAAACTTACTAATTTACGATATGGTAGAACCTTCTAACGATACGGTAACCTCTCGCCACGGGATTACATCTACCTATGACAACATTGAATTTGAAAATGATTTATACGAGACACACTTCACGAGTGGCCTTTTACACCAAATTGAAAAGAAGATGAATTGGTCGATGCGCAATTTAATCAATAAATGTAACAAGGTGATCATCCCAGATTTTGGCGATAACAAAGCTAATTTAGTCTATGTCGGTCCGATAGTCCGAGAAGTAAAAACAGAGAGGAAGTCATTAAGATATAACCTTGGTTTAACTAGAAAGACGATTTTGGTCTGTGCAGGAGGAACAGATGCGGGAAGATACCTTATACAAAAGTCACTTGAAGCGTATAGAAAATTAAAAAAGAGATTTGATATAGAGCTTATAGTTGTCTCAGGCCCCAGACTGAAATTAGATGATTCTAATGATTTTTTCAACTTCGGCTTTGTCCACAACTTGCATGAATATGTCTATGCATCCGATCTGGTGATTTCCTTGGCCGGCAGGTCGACTATAGACGAATCAATCGTGTATGGAACACCAGGAATTTTCATCCCAATAAAAAATCATTTTGAACAGGAACGAAACGCACTTAGGTTGGGATATCAGTATGAAGACATATCTAGACTTGAAAGGCTAATTGAAGAAAAATTGGGATTGAGCCGTCAAAATCCAATCTTAAATTCAAGCGGTGCAGAGCTCACTGCTGGGATAATTCTAAATGCATCAATCTAGAATACAAAAAAGTGTAATCTGCTAAACAAAAATGTATCGTGCACTAGAACAAAAAGTATTACGAAGGTATGGCAGTTAATATATGATCTTTAAGAAAAAGGAGCAGTCAACGTCAAAGGGAGATAGTACAATGATAGGACAACGCAATACAATAGTGGTAGAATATCTCTGATTCCAATTGTTCGGTTTACCGGAAATATGTGCGTGTTTAGAGTTATTTGATATGATTGACTTCTAGTGTGATCGATACACATTATCTTGAGTCGACTGCTGAGACGACGGTTATCCCCAACAAGCTAAGGATATTTGCAGCGACGAATAGGTGTTCTATCACCCTGCAGAAATTGTAGAATGTAATCTATCTAGCTTACGTTTAAAAGAATTCTGCCTTCTCTTTCTTTTGCAAACAGTGCTTGTAAAGCTTCTTTAGCCTCTTCAAGTTTAAATCTTTTCCATACCTTAACTTTGATCTGTGGAGACATTTCTAACAATTCTCTCAGATCACCTCTAGTTCCTCCAGTTGAACCTATTAATTTGATTTGCTTTAGGTAAAGTGATTGAATATTTAATTTAACATCTCCACCTGTTAGAACTCCAAATGTCACCCATCTCCCATTAAGGCCAACAGATGCAAAGCTATTTTCCCATGTTTGCACCCCCAGAGAATTTAAAACAACGTCTGCCATTTTGCCTTGAGTTAATTCATTAACTTTCTCTGCTGCTTTGTCATATTCACTTATAATGTAATCGGCACCAATATCTTTTACCCAATTATTTTTAGAGACCGCAATAACCTTTGCTCCAATTTTCTTTCCAAATTGTACAGCCATCATCCCTGTACTTCCTGATGCACCAAATATTACCAAGGATTCATTTACTTTTAATGCTGCTTCTTTTAATGCATGATAAGGTGTCAAAGTGGTTACAGGCAGACTGGCCGCTAACTCCCATTGCATTTCGTCTGGTATTTTAAAGGCATTTTTCTCTGGGACCGCTACGTATTCTGCAAAGCCTCCATTAGTAGCAACACCTATCAGTCCTCCATTTCTACATAACATATCATTTCCACTAAGACACATATCACATATTCCATCAAAGATCTTGTTATACACAATCACTCTATCACCTTTCTTTAGGCTCGTGACATGCAGACCAGCTTCTTCTATCACACCGCTTATCTCCGCTCCCGGGATGTGCGGTATTGGTTGAACTGGGCGGGTGCCTGACACCGCAAAATGATCAATAGGATTTACACCTGTCATCGTAACTCTTATCAGCACATCGTGATCTGTAATTTTCGGTTGTTCTATATCATGCTTTATCTTTAAATTCTCTAACCCTGGTTTTTCAAAAATGACTGCCTTCATCTAATTATGATGAAGTTCATTTTATTTAACCCATTCTATAGTAGGCTGAATTATTTCTGAACTGTTATGATTCATTTTCTGCTGCAGATAATATCTTAGTTATGATCAATAACTGCTTTATAGATTTGAATGTTAATCAGTGGGTGTGAAACTTCGGGTATTTATCGTAATGATTCGTTGATATGTGTGTAATTCTTAACATCTAAAATAACACCTCTTTTAAGAAGCAAATGAATGGAGATAATGCCGGATATCACTTGCTTACGACCATCTTAATAATAGTGTTGATGAATTCTCCTACATTCTCTCTTCTGATTACACCCGTGACAAAGTTCGATTTGCCTCCACCTTTCCCATATTCGGACGCTATTTCTCTGAACATTCTATTACAATCTATGTTAAACAGCGACTCACTCCTAGCAAATACGACGTTTGCCATCGAATCTAGTTCCGAGTTTAGATTAGCCAGAACGACAATTAAACTAGATTCGCAAATCTTTCTGTTTGCAAATTGCCTAACTTGTTCATCTAACAATCCTGTAAATGTGCCACGAATAATGCAAGGCCCTGTGTTACATGTCTGCTCAGGTCCGATACTATTAAGAACATCGTCTGTTAGTCTCCTTAATTTATCGAGATGCAAGATGTTAGCTTGCTTCAATTTTTTGACTGTCTCTTCGACTGTATTGTAATTTGCTCCTGTCTCTGCACAAATCTTCAATATCTTGGAGGAAAGATCTATTGCGTGATTAATGGCAGCATCGGCAACCACAAAATTGATTTCATACTCGGAACCGATCCTATTCATGTGTGTAATTAGGAAAAAACCGCATTCTTTAAGATTATCAGCATGATCCATCGCGCATGCGGCCAAGTCATGGCCTTCGATCTCAACAACTCTAACCTGATTATTGCTTCCAATTCGGTCTTCATTTGCCCTAAGGTTTGGTAGAAGACTTTTTGCTTCAGCCAGCGATCCGAAAGAGTGGATAATAACTCTTCTCCCTTGACTAATTAACGAATTAACCTCCCTTTCTGCGTCTATCACACTATCCACCTCAATGCCTTCAGCAGTAATAAGCACTAGATTATCATAATCCCTATGCTCCACTTTCCGGACATTAATTGTTCTACCCATCAACTTCTGAAGTGAGCCTATAAATGCGTGCTCACTTGTGTGTGCAAGCTTATTCTGCATCTGAGTTACATCTATTCGTGCGATATATTATACATATTCGCCTTACCGATAAAAAGAAATGTCTATTGAAGATCTGAATTACCAGGCAATATTGCGATATCGGTTGGATACCATGATATACCTGACCATACTGCTGCTCGAAGTATTTCAAAGTCTTTGAATTGCCTTTTTCGCAAAACCTGAACAGATTTATCTTTAAGATAATAATATTTTATATATTACATATTTTTCAAAATTATTGGATTAAGGGCGGTTTAGATTTAGCTTGTTATTTGAGTTGGGATAGATCGATTAAGCTGTAGTCACACTTTTACGGAATCAAGATTAGTTAATTTGTTTAGTCGGCACACGAGATAACATTTTCAGTATCTCTTTTTATTATCAGAGGACCTAGAACCTATCTTGTTGACTACCAATACTCATACCTATTAACGATAATAGCTTAGAAAATCTAAATGGCTTCAACAGTATTTCATTATTATTCTTGATCCCATTTGAGTAAAGGTCTTGTCTAAAATTATCTGGAGGTAAAGTAGTTGTAAAGATAATTCGCTGGTTTGGTCTTTTATTGACGATCTCTTTGGCAACTTGAATGCACGGAATGTCCTTAAGGTGTGTATCTAAAATAACAACCATATCAAATCCGTTGGTTTTGTTTTTGTTTGCGTCTATGATTTTGAGAAGCTCATCTAGACATTTCCTGGCACTTTCTGTAATTGTGATATTCTTGAAGCCCATTGAACGTAGCCAAATATTGTAGATCTGTTGAAGGTCTCGTTCTGGTTCTGCAACGAGAATCTGGATTGGTATTTCTCGTGGATAAATGTCTGACTCTGCAACTTCCTTGGCCATAATGTATCCTTTCACTCTACGCCCGGTTATATCAATGGCCACGGTATGGTTATGAGAAATCTGATGTTTGTGGTGTTCAAATGGATCCTTACTTAGTAATGAGCCTGAATGTGGACATATGATAGTAATATGATTTTGTCCTAGCCTTCGCCATTCTATATAATTCTCTTGCCACCACTTCTCGACTAACTCGCACTGGTCAAAGTGTTTATTCCTAAAAAGGTTATCAGCACAATCACCAACAATCATTACGTCTCTGTCTTTTAGTTCCTTTTGTAATTGTACTTTGAATTCCTCGAATGGTGTTAGATCACCTGCTAAAACTGAATCATAAAAGGGTTTCAGGTTTACTATGAACAAGTTTCTTTTACCAATGTTTTCTTCGTAATTTTTAATCCGAGAAGAAATCATTGATAAGTGTGATGGGTCATAGGCATTCACAGAAGCATATATACAAAGCTGCTTTTCTGTCAATCCTTGATTGATGTAGTTTATGGCGGCAAGGTCGCGGTTAGAATTGATATCATACAATAGCATAACATGTTGACTGCGAGAAGGCGGGTTACGTACGTCGGACATATCCTTCTCTCCCACGACAATATTAATAAAGCAATGCATAACGGTTGTGCTAAGACTAACTCACGTTATCTGTACTTTGTGCATATAATTTAGCCGATGTCGATCAAATTCCTGGAATGCTGAATACTCCAGGTCACATTGTCATACATGATCCTTCTAATCCCGCGTATAACACCAAAATTATCCTTTCGACTCTGAATCTCAGCGAATTACCCATTCTCAGGCTCCCCCAAGTGCAACTATTAAATCAGTTACAAAACCAACACACAATCCAACAAATATACCCACCATCATGATATTATTTGTGGTCTGTCGTCTACCAGAATTGTACATCAACATTGAAACATAGACTAATGCTCCGCCTGCCATAGACAAGAATAAAACATAAGCTATCGTAGAATTCCATAGGCTACCGACGATGGTTCCAACAAATGTAGGGCCACCACCAATCAAGCCGACCATAATTAAGAATCGAATTCTTGGTTTTCTCACGAGACCTGTCAATGGGCCGGCAATTCCAAAACCCTCTGTTGCGTTATGAGACCCAAATCCGATTATCAACAGTATTGCTAATCCTATTGCACCCGAGATGTAGGATTGGCCTATAGCAAGCCCTTCACTAAAGTTATGTGCGCCTATGCCTATTGCGATCATAGTGGATAATTTGTATGCATTTATCTCTTGCAACAGTAATTGTTGCTCTTGTTGACTACCGTCACTAGCTTTATTGCCAGCACCGTCTTTGACCACATCCTTTGTTGATGCTTCTTGCCGGTTTCGCAGGAACGATTTCATCGTTGCTGCTGGATTATGACTACTCTTAGACATCATGTGTCTACTCTCATAAAAGACGAGACCCAGAAGTCCTATTGCGAGCCCTCCAAACATTGCAAGAAGATCAAATACTGCATTTCCCAGAGGAGATTTACCTGCAAAAGCGCCTTGCGCATCGATTCCAACTGATTGCCAAGCATGACTAAATACATCTATTATAAGAAATACCAAAATTCCTATTGCAAATGCATTGAGAAATCCTTTCTTTTTTGGGTTTACATTCTGCAGCACAGCCAAAGGTAATCCAAGGAATATTGTAAAACCAGCTATGGATCCTAGAAGCAAAAGTTGCCAGTACTCCATCATGTTATTACTTCACCATACTCAAGTGTAACGCAACTCGCACCATTCCTTTATTTAGATCATTAAAGGAAACTATGAAATTCGTGTAATCGCGGTAACCTAGAAGACCAATAGGATAGCGGAAAACAGGAATGTCGGTGAGTTTATTCATATTAGGCTAACCTAGTTAGGTCTTCCTAACACGCTATTTAAACATTATCATTGGGATCATAATCTCCGATTCGAAACAATCCAAATTATGATAATAAACCGTACTCCTCTAACTGCTATTACAGCATTTTCCCCCAGGAATATTGTGACCGTGGGGACATTTCCTTGGATGTTTCAATAACGTGCATAAAGCGTCAGTAAATTCGTTATTCATGTGATGCTCTATACCACAAGCCATTTTCTCATCTATATCGATCTTTAGCGCATATTTCATCATTACTTCGAGCAACCTTGTATTACGAATCATTTGTCTTCCGATGTTGTTGCCTTGAGATGTAATCCTTACTATACTGCCTCTCTCGTATTCTACCAAGTTGGCTTCGTTTAGCTTCCGAAGCATTTCGACGACTGATGGTTGTCTAATGTTCAGTAATTTGGCAATCGAGCTGATTTTGGGTTCCTGGCCTTTTTCAACAATATACCATAAGGCTTTAAGATACATTTCTATATGCTCTGATTCAGCGGTTCCTATGTAAAGCTCCTCTTCATCTTGCTTTCTCCTTTCGTTTTTTACACTCGAAGTCCTTGTGGATGCTACTTTCTTACTATATAGGGCCTTCAAAGATTCACTTCTAGGTATATGTCACGGATTCATTATTAACTTTATGACACTTTCGACATCGCAGTTCCTAGAGAATATCTCATGCTCTTTTGGTTGTTCCTCAAGTCGCAGTTGCGATAACCTAATAAAAGGTGTTGACTCTATACTAATGTAGAAGGTATAAACGTCACGACTGATTTACTCAATGCAGAGCTTCATTGTCATAATATATATTCAAATTCTATGATCCAGTCAGATCGTATTCCATTTGATTGCGGTGTTAGCATGGAACAATTGTTAGAGAGCGCACTACGAGAAAAGATTGATGCACTTTTTGTTACCAACCATAATACGCTTAACGGCTATCAAGAGATCCTTGACTACCAACAAAATCATAGAAAATATTATGACATTAGGATTTATCCCGCGGAAGAAATTACAGTAGATAATGGAGGGCATGTACTTGCATACGGCATAAACAGAACTATTATGCCGGGAATGTCTCTTGAGGAAACGCTAGATGAAATAAAGCGACAAAACGCAGTATCATGCGCAGCTCATCCTTTTGCAGTTTCAAATGGTATACGGGGAAAAGCGAGCCTTTGCGATCTAATGGAGTCCTTTAATAGCAACAACGTTGATATCTTTTCCAACATTCTTGCAAGCAAATTCGCAGAGTATCACAAAATGTTCACAATTGCAGGAAGCGATTCTCATGTCTGTTCTACCGTGGGTAGATGTCGAAACGCCATTGAATCAGAGAACAACATGGATTCTGTTATTGGCAATCTACTTAAGGGAAGGTCCAAGATTCATACCGTAAATTACGCAACTAAAAAGGAGCTTTATGAACATGCTTACTATGTTCTCTCCAGCTCTAGTGAAGCCTTAATGAATTATGTATTGGAATACCACCCTAAGACTTATCATCTATTTAGATGGGCCTTGACCTCTTTTACTTCTAATCCTAACAGCAGATTTTGGTACACTTTAGGATCGTTCGCACTTTATCTGACAAAGAGAGTTTCAAAGAAGGTGAACATGGGTGGATATACTCCTGAGATCTTCCAAGAGAGATCGTGGAAAAGACTCATTTCCTTAGCACTAGTACCTTGAATTGTTTGAACCTGGACCATCATATAGGTATTTGTAACGCCATATGAAGGTTAATTCAATGGCTCTCATAATTTGTATCAAGAGTTCATAATTCAACTATGTTCTAAATGTGAATAGTTGCCACAACTAGGCAGCCGGTATTCGATTGTGATGTGATGGTCCTAAATCGTGCGTTTAGATTTCGTTAAAGATTTAATATAATGCTGATTGTCAACTTAGGAGTTGTTTGGTGCAATTTCTGTGATGACAATCTGAGCGAGGATCGTAGACATGCTAATTTAGTTGAAGTGGCAAGATTTACGCTGGGACTATGCTAAAGATATCTACTGCTTTTATGCTTAGATAAGTGTACCACACAACTTAATTATGGTGGATCATATTCTATACAAAGTATTGGAAAAAATAAATACCGAATAATCAAAGGAGATGTAACGACGTCCTTATATTGAATTCAACAAGTGCACCATCAGCGAGAACGACTGTGAAGGTTATATGATATGGCGACGATTGGAAGAAAAAAAAGAATTTTAATAGTTGATGATGAGCCTGATATCACTTTAGCCTTCAAGAAGATTTTAGAACGGAATGGCTTCAAGGAGCAGGTAGACACTTATAATGAGCCTCTTTTGGCATTGCAGGATTTCAGAGCTGGAATATATGGCCTATTGATAATTGATGTTGGAATGCCAGTTATTGATGGCTTTAGACTCTACCAGCAAATGAAACAGATAGATAATAAACCTAAAGTTCTCTTTGCTACAGCATTTTATGTCCATTATGATGTAGTGAGAGGATACTTTCCAATTGAAGATGAAAATAATGAGATTGAAGAAATATTAGGAGATACTGGAGGTCGCTTTATTAAAAAACCAATCGACATGGAAACTCCCGCAAATCATAAGGACCATATCTATTTTCCATTTCTATTTGCTATTCCCGTTTTTGGTCCATTTCCTAGCTCTTAAATAGTGGCGGTTGAATTAAAACGTACCAAAACCGCCTAATTTAAGGTAACAATGTTAACTTACTACGTTAATCAAGTTCTTAATATTCTGTGATAGAATAATATCTTAGAAGGGTAAGAAAATAGGGTTGAGTTCGATAAATAAGCAGTTTTTTGTTAATCAACTAGTTTGGATTGGAATATCTTTTGGCATAGCCCTCATGATTGCAATGCTAATACCGTTTCCAATATCATTAGTTGCTATTGCAGGAACCTTCTTGCTACTCAATTTTTATCTGAAGAGAAGGATGATAACAAGAACGGGTAGTGTCAAGGGGACCATCATGGGAGGGATGTTTAGCCCAACGTCAACTGATGGTGGTGCGCTGAAATATTATTGCATGAGCTGTGGGATTCAGCATAAGCAAACCGAATGTCCTTTGTGCGGTTCAAAAATGAAGAGGATGGGATTATGATTAGCATATTCAGAAGCTGGAAACCAAAAGGACAAATGTATAGTCTAAGGTGTTTCCAGTGCGGATCTGGTTTTCTTTCTAGCTTCAAACTTGAAGCGCCAATTTGTGGCAAGTGTATCCAGAAAGCTAAATCCTTGGATTCAACTGTGGATTATAAGAGTGAATGTAGTAATTGTAGTAATAGAGGAGTGATTTATGGAAAAACTATGTGTCATTCTTGTTATTTTGGATTTGAAAAGAAAGAAGAACCACTAAGATAGGCTACGTAGGTGAGGGTTAGTACCTTTGAATCCTATTACTAGTACGGTATAGGTTTAATCAATTCAATATAATTGACTCGAGCGAGTATATCTTCCAGAACCTAGAATAACCCAACCTAATAATAATCTCAGCTGATCGATTAATGATATCTACTTAATTCATTAGATGCATTATAGCATCATAAATTATAAGCTAACGTGACTCTTTAAGTTCCAGAGTAATTTGATGAGCGCTTCTTCAGTTGTTACAACATAATCTGAAAAATTTATAGACCACGGTGTCGGGACAGGATCCTTTGCTAACAAGATTATCTTCTTACCAGAATTCTTTGCAACAAACATTTCTATGGCGGCCCCATAGCTTGGCGGACTTGCCAATACAATTAGGACGTCTGCTTTTTTTACGTATTCTAAATCATGATTAACTATTTGATGGGACAACTCCTTTTTATTACGGAAATCCTTGATGTCAGAGTAATCCATCTCTTTACCAACTATATGATCTACTATTTCAAAGCCTTCAGTAGCTAGGAGAGTGTAAAAACGTCTTACATCATCAATGCCCCCATAACCTATTGAACCACAAACCATTATCAGCAATAAAATTTAGAACGGATGACTAAGTAATAATTTTATCTGTCTTTTTGATGATATGGGAGACGAACTTTGATCTTGATCGTCCAAGTAGTAGCGATACTAAGTTACAGACAACATGTAGAAATAAGATATATTCCGAGTTCTCAATCTTAAATTTATTACTAAGAAAAAGCAATTTTTAGCATCAATAAAAATCCCTGAACTAGATTCTATATTTATCTATGAATGCATTGCAAAGTACTATCGTTCAATCGCTACTTTCGTCTCAAATCTGCCAGCTCTAAGTCTCCGCGCAGCGTCCCATATTAGCTTAGCCACATCCTTATCAATACCGAGATCCTTAGCTAAATCAGTAGGTTGTGTACTTAGAAGTAAATCCAATGTAAAACCATGGTTGATTATGAGATCCTTCAAACCTGGTGGTATGTCTAGTTGATTTACAAAACCTATGGCTATCTGCCGCTGTTTTATCGTTTGTAATGTAATCTCTTTCGAGATCAGATTATGTCTTACGCTTTGTACGGAAGATTGAATATCTACTTCATTCTTAGTGTAAGCCGCACTCATTGATTACCTAATATATCGTTGTTATATAATTGCATTATCATAGTGATCTAAATAGAATACATGCACTTTAGCGAACTATATTCGATAATTTTATGTTCCGACTTAGCTAGTTAGAAAGTACACACATAGGCGGCCATACCAGGTTGATGGAGGCCCCATATAGTTCAATTGCTGTTCATTCGATAAAAAAATAATGATACAGTGGGGCTGACCTTCAACTTAAACCTGATTATATATTGAGACCAATTGTTATTTCGAACGTTACATTCTAATAAATAGACTAAACCAAGACTATCAATTTTTTTCCTTGTCATTCTCTCTCTTCATTTCGTTGATTAATCTGATTTCTTCTTTAATCATCGTATGTATTTCTTGAGTCACTTTATGCTGTGTTTGAATTATTTCATCAAGATAATGGTTCTGTCTTTTGCCTACTAATAGGATCAACAAACCGATACCCAATGATATGATAATATTCATCTCCGTATTTTCGATTTGTCTAGGTATCAGATCGGTAAGATAAAAGAAAACGACAGAAGCTCCTAGCACTAGCAATCCTACAACAATTAGTTGCATTTCGTTCATACTGTATCTATTATGTCGATGTATTTACATTTTTGAACAATCATCATCAATAGAAATCTGACACTAAGAACCTGCATAATAACATCAAACCACCAAATCAAATTCTAGGGTAGGCAACATATTCAGTTTGTCGTAGGCTGCCACGCTGGTTTCCATAAAATAGCAGTTGCTCAACAACGTTGATGTTAGTCTTCGGTAAAGTGATTTGTATTTGCAGATACCCGCACGCTCCCGTGGAGGTACAACATTTTTACGATAAGTTTTAAAAACTAATGTTACTAAAGAGCAGATGTTAAATTGTTTTTGGTGTTATTGAACAATGTTCTGCGATCATAAATTTACCATTGTCAAACGACCAGGGTGGGTAAAAAAAGATGTATTAAACCGAACATTGACAGATATCATCAAAAACCAAATGAAAACACAAATACAAACGTCGTAACTTCTCTAGTGCTCAATCGACGGTTAGACTCGGCAGCATTTTTGCAAATGTCCGCTCGTTAGGGGAGAGAAATATCAATCTTCATCAACCTGAATGCCATCACAGACTTATCTCATGGCATTCTTAATATGTTGCCAGGGATAAATGGGATCCAATGCCAAGGACGGTGATTTAGAAACTGCTCGTTTCTCAACAACTTTAGAATGATTAAACTTATTATTGATAGCCTCTATAAAATATTATGGGAGCGGTGTTCAGGCCTAAAGACTTTCCAAACGTTGGACGGAAAATTGTGGAAGAATCTATAAAAGATCTCAGTCCTGATATCAAAGATAATGTTCTGAAGATACTGGATTCTTGGGAAGGTGTAGGCTCCCAAGAAAGACTGAAAGTAATTTTGGGCCAAGACAAGGCTGATAGCATATTCAAGAAGATTAAAGCAAGCAAGGACGAAGTCACCGATGATGAGCAGGAAAAACTACAAGATATGTTCAAAGAATCACTAACCTTTGATTGATAGCAACCAATAAAAAGACTAATATGATATGCATTAGCATATCATAGATGCCCCCAAAGCCCTCAAATCTTACCCTTCAGAGGATGAGTCAGGGAAATTAGGTAACGTTACCATCATTATTGGGAGTTCAATATTATCAATAGTTTGCCTGAGCAAATAGGAAGGCTTACCACCTATCCCTATTTTCTATAAAATATATCTATTTAAGAAATGTATAACTGGACAGTCAATCAACCAGTCAACCAACAATAACAATTATCTTTCATTTTGGTGCCCTGGACCACCACTCTATTAAAATCTCCCTTCTGGTGTGTTGTAAGCTTGTTTTCACCATGACCAAAACTTGGTTTGTTTTTTGTCGCTGTATGAACCGATACAAAAATTTGCTCTGCTATCTGCCATGTTTATGGCGATAACACCGAAAATGCCTTCTATGGCGATGACGACCCGACGACAGCTGTTTTGCCAGTAAAGTTGGAGCGGAGGGGGTGAAAGGGCATTATTGCCATCGAGAGGGCATTACTTTGACATGACTGACCACTTTAGATATGTTTACCAGAAGAGCGACTAGAATTGCTAGAATGTGCGGCAAAAGGGCCTTTGCCCAATCGACAAGTACTCCGATCGATCTATCAAGCCAGTTCACGAACCTGTCCGGTCCGGTTATGTAACAACAGGTTATGCTATTGGAGGACCTATGAAATTGGTTGTAAACAATAAAGGTGATTTTACTTATAGCGGGAATTGGCATGACAGTGGTTCAGATAACTACAGACTAAACTTGGGTATAATGCTTAAGACTCGGTCTGGCATAGCATACGACTTCATCGCAAATGGTCATGCTGATGGTCACGACAAACCAAATTTTGTCAAGTGTGGAAGAAACATTGTGGAAGATAAAGAAGTGACGAGAACTACACAAACGACCTGACCCATACTATGGCTTGAATAAATGATGTAGCTTGCGCTATTTCATCCGGGAGATCCCTATAAATTGATAAACTCTACGACTTTGGTTAAGGTATCAAACATTGCTATTGTCGCCCAATATCCGAAGAACCAACCATTAGCAGTTCCTGGGTTAACAACTATAGTATTACCAAGCCTAGTATTCTGTGTTCTATGAGTGTGTCCACAAACTACGACGTCATACTTTCCTGATTGAATTAACTTATTCATAGCTTCTTGTCGAGTTCCGTGGTATACTGCAAATAACGTATCATCAACGTCGAGTTCATACAAGTCACCTCTGATTTGACCTCCTATATCATTAAAGGCATCTCTTATCCCAGATTTATCAAAATCGTTATTTCCAAAAACTCCTACTAATTTCATTCCCTGAAAAACTCTAATTGAATGAGGACTAACATAGTCTCCAGCATGAATTACGATACTTATTTTGTTATCCTTGAACACTTTGACTGATTTCTCTATATTTTCTATATTATCATGGGTATCTGATATTAAGCCAACTTTCAATATGTGTTATTCATCCCTGCCTTCTAGATTAACACATACTACAGGCCGTATGTTTATGTGGTGGTGATTCTTCGCACAGGTTATTTTTAACCCATATCACAGAGGGGGTTCATATACTACGCTCGTGACTTTTGGTTGATAACGGACAAAGTGCTCACTGTTTTGACTTGTCCCACGAACAAAGTTAACTTAGAGTAATAGAAATTCATTCGTACCAATAATATCAATAACGTCAACATTAGAGCCGAATGGAAAGGATACTGTTGCTGTCACAATAATCGGAGGATGCAATCTCTGGTTTTAACACTTATCAAATTAATAGATCAAAATCAAGTGAACACGTTAGCAGAAACATGATACCTTTCCGGCATTTTGAAGGAGGGAATCACTACTAAATAATTGGCAGTGGTAGTCATCGTGGTAGTATTACTATAAACGATAGGAGTACTATCCTAAATTATATCCTATATGCTCCTATTTTGTAGAAGACATTGTGTGATGTAACCACCACTCCAGCTGCTATGATAGAACCGATGAAGTTTCTAATATTTATTGGCAGACTTGGAGAGCTTGCTATAAACGAATGTCCTATTACAGTGTAAATGTTATCTGTTAGCCAGAATGCAAGAGTAATCCAGCCAATTATGGCTGCCGTCATGGCACCAAGTCGAGTCGCCTTTAAAGTAAAATACAAAGATATCACAATGCCAATATACCATACAACACTTAATGCTAACAAATGAATTTGAAATATTTCTGGCCTGGCGTTCAAAATAGTATAGCTAAATCCTATGGCCGCCATTGCAATTAGGAATATCGTTAGAAGATTGTTGTTTAAAGATAGTGAGGTTCTCTCCTTTTTAAGAGTCTCTTTTGTTGTTTGGATTTGACCTTCTTCTTCTATAGCAGATGTTACAGCTTCTTCAAAGTTTTTCAGTTTAGTCGGTATTATCTTTTTAATTGAGTCATCTGTCACCACTGCTTCATGTTTAAGACTATCAATAAGTGGCCTAGCTAAAGATGCTCTGAGAGGTGTCACTAGATCTATCCAGTAAGAAGAAAGCCTAGGAGTTAAGAATGGAATTAACAGTATTCTTATGGATTTGTTTATCATTTTTGCATACCTCTTCATCATATCCGCATACGTAAGAAGGTCTGGACCTCCAATATCATAGGTTCGAGCTTCTGTATCATTGGCTTCAAGACATCCAACTAAATATGTAATAACATCATCCACCGCAATAGGCTGTGACATAGTCACAACCCATTTTGGACATATCATGACAGGGAGCCTTTCAACTAGATATTGCAACATTTGAAATGATCCTCCACCTTGTCCTAAGATGACCGCAGCACGAAGTATTGTAACCTTTGCCGAAGATGTTTGTAATATCTCGCCAACCTCGTTTCTGCTGCGAAGGTGTTCTGATAGTTCTCCGTTTTTCACTTTTTTATTGCTGAGCCCTCCTAAGTATATTATTCTCTTGATTCCACAATATGTGGCGGCTCTTGCGAAATTTTCAGCTGCCATCGTGTCTCTTGCTGCAAATTTTTTCCAATCCTTGGATGAACCTTCCATTGAGTGTATTAGATAGTAAGCAATGTCAATTCCGGTCATTGCCTTAACAAGTTCTGGATAATTCATGACATCTGCTTTGACTATGTCGACATTTTCAGGAAAGCGGCTCTTGAGTGAACCTAAATTCCTTGTAATACATGTTATATGGATTTTATTTGATGGCGATGGTAATGGTGAAGAAGCGGACAAAGATAATCTATTTACTAACCGTCTACCTATAAACCCGCTCGCACCGGTAACTAGAACTTTCATGCTTTCAGTCCTCTGTTAAATCATAGGAGTTTAGGACGCAAACAAATCCATAATATAGCTAACGATCTTGCGCTTGATCATTTCCATTCTATCTGCCATTGATGGAATTATCTAGAAGAGCAATATTCTTAAGAGTTTGTCAAAGAATAATGGCTTGAGCAAAGGCTAGGGAAGATATGTTGGAATTCCCCGTACCTAAGATCTGGAGGGACTTTTGATGGTTTTATTTGAATAGATTCTATAAATGGAGGTTTTTTCCGTACCGAAAGCCTCTTGTATTAAGGTGGCGCAATGTACATTCAACAACAAACTATTTGGCAATTACAAGCTGGCCTGTTTAGAAAAGGTCCAATAGAAGACTCATGAACGTCCGTGGACACCAAAAATAGAAGGGGAATTGCTCCTCGGCCATGAGTTATCCCTATTTCCTGCTCTTCTTCCAATTCCGATGATGTACATCAGATTGTTTCCTTCGTAGTGTCTGTTACTTTATTCTTAGTCTCTACTACTTTATTTTTGGCATCTTCCACTTTTTCCTTGATTGTATCGGTAATAGATGATAAATCACTACTCTTTTTTCCCTTTGTTGTCTCGACTTCTTCCTGTTGCTTTCCGCTTTCAGAAATCATATAATCAGCACTTGCTTCTCCGCCAGCCACATGCTCGTCTTTATCTTCGCTCATATACTTATCTGTCACATATGATATTTAACAATAGGCTTACCCTACACAAGCATTTGTTTAAAATCACAAAGCATGAGCCGAGTGACCATGTTCAAAGATTCGGTTTCCATTGAGTGGACAAACACACTCGTTATGAGAGTAAATCCGAACAGGACCTATTAGCAAAAGTCTATTGAAGTGTTTTATACTATGTAGGCCATATGAAGTGTATGACAGATATTGCAAAAAAAATGAAGAATGTAGCTCAGGACGCTGAAGCAAAGATGAAGACTGAAAAAGATCATGCTGAAGGAAAGCCTAGCTCTGAAACGGTCAACAAAGCCAAAGTAAAAGTAAGAGACGCTTTGACTTAAAGATCTCAAAATACCTATTTCTTCCGTGATAATCTTTTCTTGTTTTGGCTAAAGGTAGAATTAACGTAATCCTGTAAATTTTCTACGCGATGTTTCGAAATTTATCGTTAGATGGATCTCCGTGAATTTTTGTTTTCTTCGAAGGGTGCTGATCTAGGTTCTTCTCGTATCTGTCCGCATCATTTAATGCTTGATCAGATTTTAGTGACTTTTTTTGTACTCGAGTACACGTTAAACGCGAGAAAATGTAGAAAATATGCTTTCTTTCAATACGAGTCAAGATAGTTATCAATGATAGCTAATAAGCGAATATTGATGGCCTGTTGAAATGTATATATTTTCACCGAAAGAGTGGATGAAAAATTTTAGGCAAAAATAAAAAATTAGATTGTTTGTCGCTATACACTAATTTAGCGGCAAGAATTCTTTATTTTTTACCCGGCGATATCAAATTGCCGAGGCCTTTAAGACCGCCGCCAACTGCTTTGCTGAGGTTTGCTAGGACGCCGCCTGCCACTTTCGTAACGTTACCAGCTGTTGCGCTACCTGCCTTTGACATATTACCAGCTGTTGCGCTACCTGCCTTTGACATATTACCAGCCACTGTTTTATTCATGCTCCCACTGCCAGATGAAGTCATGTTAGTTGATTTCATACTAGAATTACCGCTCGCGTTGCCTGTTGGCGTCGCACCAAGTACTAAGGAAGCAGAACCTGCGCTCGCTAGCATAATGCCAATAGATAACGCCACAGCCACTCCTAAGATGTTAGATCCCATTTTCGTCATAGGTCTTAGAAAGCATACATACGCTTTAATCTTTTCAGGTTTGAAATATGAAATCAGAATACATATTTTTCGTTACATTTGAGCTAACGAGATACTCAACTCCGAGGTAAATTCAAAGAATAGAGAAAGAGATTCATATTGAAGCGTGCCTTAAACAGGCAATAATCATGGAACGAATGCCGCTCGAAATGGTATCTATTAAACATCGGTTTGTGATATATGTGGCATGAACCAGCAAGAACAAAAAAGTATCGAAACAGTATTGATAGTAAATCCAAATTCCTGTGGTGGATCGACTGGCAAGAACTGGGAGAATCTCTATAATCAAATCAAGGAGATTTTTGGTGAAAATCCCGATGTTGCATTTAGTCAAAAATCTGGGGACGGAACCACTCTGACAAGGGATTTTTTAAGAAGGGGATTTAAAAAAATTGTTGCATTAGGAGGCGATGGAACGATAAATGAGGTTGCAAACGGTTTCTTTGAAGTAATAACATCAGGAAACACTATTAGTAATGATAAAACTGCTCCGGCTTCACCGATCTTGAAACCGATCAACCCCGATGCAATGATCGGTCTAATTCCATCTGGGTCAAGGAACGTACTAGCCAAATCCTTGGATTTGCCTGATGGAATTGTAGAATGTTGTCAAAGATTTGTAAATGGCAAACCGCAAATGATCGATGTCATCGCAGCAGTAATAACAACAGCAGAAGCTTCGGCAACAGCTGCAAACGATCTTCCAAAAGAAGTTACAACACGCATTTTTCTTAATGCGGCGGAGATGGGAGTTGGCGCAGAAATTATCGATAGATCAAAAAAAATTAGAGACAAGATTAAGAGCCGTTTTATATCTACAATTTCAGGTGTCATTGCTACGTTGCCTACCTATGAAAGTAACCTGTGTGAGGTTTCTGTAGATGATGGACGCCAGAGTTTACTTTCTAAGATGACGATGGGTGTAGTGGCCAATGGCAGGTATCTAGGAGGAGGGTTCAGAGCAGCACCGCGTGCAAGCGTTACTGACGGTTTGTTAGATATAACTATTCTCAAGAATTCAGGAAGCCTCAAAATGTTGGACGAATTTGTCGATATGAAAGTCGACTCAGATAACCCAGAAGAGAAGAATAACATTTTCTACATGCAGGCCAAGAAGGTCTCAATAAAATCAAAAGAGAGAGATATTACAGTTACCCTCGATGGTGAACCGATTGGGATTCTACCTGCAACATTCCAAGTTTATCAGAATGCTTTGAGTGTGAAATTATAGGATCCATCTTCGGGTAGTGGATCCTTTAACCAGTAGCGATATCGAACGGATTTGGAAGGGTTTACAACATGCGAAAAATATGTATGGGATACCGAGCCTAGCCCACTGTTTCTATTGTTTTTATACGCATAGATACCGCAAATCAAAATTGTCTACATCCTACAAATCCTTTTAAAGATCATAGTACTATGATATTGGATGTTAATAGAATTTACCAAGATGCCGAAAGCGTCCACAATTGTGTTCAGAAAACTTATGATAACTATACCAATAGTGTTACTTCTTCTTGTCCCCATCGCACAATCTGTTCAGTTAGTGAATGCGCAAAACTCTACGGCCTCAAATGCCAGTGGAGGAACAGAAGCTAAGACAAATATAACCACAACTGGCAACAAAACCGTTATAATAATACCCGGAGCTCCTGCTAAGAGCAGTAGTGTGGCTGCCCCTAGTTACAATAGAACTGGGTTCACCAATCTCTATACACTCACAATAAACGGAAAAACGTTCCCAATCAAATATAGTATCAACGGTGGTAAACTGGTTGGGATTCTTGCAGATAAGGATAGAACTTCGTTGGTACTAGTCCTTAATCCAAGTGCAAATGGCGGCAACTTTACTACTGAATTACCTAGAAACGTTATAGACTCTAAAGGGGCTTCAAATGCAGATACAAAATATCTAATAAAGATAGATGGTAAGGGAGTAGATTACAAAGAGATAGCAAACAATGTGAATGCAAGAATATTAACTCTTGACTTCAGCAAGGACAATAGATTCATAGAAATAATTGGTACTCAAATGACATCGTAATAATGTAGCCTAATATCAGAGGATGCTACACTTAGTGGTGTAGACGTGATAATACTGACAGCATCATCAGTACAATTAGCATCTAGCTGGAACAAATGGCTGGATTTGCTTAAAAAAGATAAATTCCTGGACACACTGTAACGTTTCAACAATCAGACGATAAATGTGGATCCACCGTAACCCATCCAAAAGATTTATCAAAGAGAATTAGAGTGATTACAAGTGAAACAGGACAGAACCAAGTGAACATAGTAGGAGAAATCAGGATACAAATTTGTTCGGGTCGCTCGATAATTATATGACCTTTGAGTCCCGAACACTACAGCGTTCAAAATATAGAAAAGACTGAAGAAATTAACATATATATTCCCTCCTCGCAATATATGCATACAAACTCACAATATGCGTATATTGGCATGTTTTTTAGTTCATCTATTTATCACGATAACTTCTTGAGAAGGATGTGATTGCATGGCTAAAATCAAAAGGAATCAAATTCACCTTAGCCTCCTAAAATACAATTTAGAAGGCCATTATCTATTTACGGCTTTTACTTTATCTGAACATTGACCTTTATCTCATGAGACATACTATACATGGCAGGACATCTTTCCTCTGCCATTTTAACAAGTTCCTGAAGTTTCTGTTTCTCTGCGTTATCGCTTTCAGCCGCTATTTCAAAGTTAATACCTTCGGTTATTGGCTCAGCAGTTATATCGAAAGTCTTGGCAAAGTTAATCATGCATTCTGTATTGACAATAAGCCTTGTGAGCTTCACTCCCTGACTTGCTGCAACACTTGCAAAAGTAGCGATGAAACATGATGTTATACCAGCTACGCAATAAGCCATTGGACCTAATCTATTACCATTTCCACCTAAAAATGAAGGAGAATCTATTTCAATTACTTCCTTTCCTTTCTCGTATGATAGTTCCGTTCTAAATTGATATCCCTTGCTTGGATCCAGATTCCATTCACCTTGCAGCTTGACTGGTTTTCTTATACTTTGCTTATCTTTCTTGCCATTTGCAATAGTTTGGGCTACTTTATCCAAGTCCGTATTGTTGGTTACATTGGTCATAATACTAATGCCTATGCTCAGTACTTGTTTATTTCCTTATTTAGATCATAACTTCACGTTATTAGCCTTTGGTTTTAATAACCAAGTCTTGTTTCAGTTCTATTATTAAGATACAGAATAGCAAAGATTTGTAGTGGCAATTGTAAACCATTAAAAAGCATTCAATGTAATGTAGCGTACGCATTCTTTTTATCTTCTGGGATTGCACATAACATATATGCTCTGAATGTAAGACGTAACAGACTAGCAACTAATTAAAGGACGTCGACTGGCTGGAGTGGAAGACTCAAGGTGTAACCATCTTTATCTTGGTTCCCTTCCACTTATAGACCGCCATTATTACTATCCATGCGATGAACTAAATGATGAAAAGCGAAAGGAGGCGAGATCTATAGGGGAACAAGTACATCTACCAAGCCATTGTTGACTTTCTATGAACCGATCTTTAGAAGGATAGTATGATCCCGATTGCACTCGTAACGACAAATCATACTTCGAATTGACTTTATTTTATGCTTTGAATACCGCCTCACCTAGTAATAAAATTATTAAGGCGGTGGGTCTATAACGAACAACAAGCTGAATGAGGGATTCTATGTATAGAATAAACCCTTTGATTCTTAATAGATGGTCTCCTAGATCTATGACCGGAGAAGAGTTGAATGACAACGATATAATGAGCCTTTTTGAGGCTGCGCGATGGGCTCCGTCTTCTTCTAATAATCAACCATGGAGATTTATTTATGCCAAAAGAAATACTGAACATTGGGATAAGCTTTTCAATTTAATAGTCGAAGGTAACAAACTCTGGGCAAAGAACGCTGCAGTGTTAGTCGTTGTAATTTCAAGGAAGAATTTTGAACATAATGGCAGACCATCAAAAACATATCAATACGAGGCTGGTTCTGCGTGGGAGAATTTGGCATTAGAAGCAACATCAAGAGGACTAAGCGCACACGGAATGGCTGGATTTAATTACGAGAAGGCAAGGACAGATCTGAATATTTCAGATGACTTTGACGTTATGGCAATGATTGCTATTGGTAAAATAGGACCGAAGGATCGTCTGCCATCTCAGCTTCAAGAAAAAGAGCATCCAAATCATAGAAAACCTTTATCAGAAATCATAATGGAAGGAATGTTTAGAGAGTAGTCTTTTTTCCTCAAATAGTGGGGTGCAAAGACACTCACATGCTGCATTGTAGTAGGCTTGGAATCAGACTTCTATCTTCTCTGGCTTTCAAATCATGACCTATTACTCATCGTTATCTAGATGTTTAAGCCTATCTCATCTTCATCTTCGAAAACTCGTCAGTATGGATTAGAACTGTATTCTTTGAATTCTTCACTCTGACAGTGAATTGAACTGAATTCCCGTGAAATACCAGAGGCGCAATCTCAATTTTCATATATTCATATTCGAACTATTTTGTAGCGGTAGCTTTCCTTTGCAGGAATTCACGATCCAAGAATGTGCAACAACTTTATTACTTTCGTACGCATCATAATTATATGGATATTCCATCAGAGACTAGAGTAGGAGATTTCACATCTAGACCAAGTGAATTAAGACTTGCTAGATGGAGTGAAAGGTTCTTTGCCTGGTTGATAGATTTTATATTAGTTAGCATTGGTATTGAGATATTATTTTACGCAGCAACATTTCCGTTGTGGTTTGACACCAACCCTGACAGGTGGCTTCGTGGTGGGGCCAGCGTTGGGTTTGTTGTACGTAGCTTGATATTCGTTGCATACTGGACGTATTTTGAATCGACAAGCGGTCAATCTATTGGGAAAAGGATTTTCCATCTAAGGACGGTAGGCATTTTTGGACAGAATGTAAACGTCAGAGATGCTTTTATTGAAAGTTTTGGTAAATCGTTTTTGCTTCCAATTGACTTGGTTGTAGGGTGGATATTTACGAACGATAAAAGACAGAGAATATTTAACAGGGCGAGTAATACAATTGTCATCAAGCTGAGCTCCCATACGGAAGAAAATTCAGATAATAATGTGCGTTATAAAAAAGACTGACAAGTACCATTCTCCGGTAGCAACGATTTTCTAGAGTAGCAATACTAAACATGAAGTCCACTCCTAGCAGAGAACGAAAAAAATCCTTCCGATTATGGATGCCAATTTTAGGAGCGGTAGTAGTAGGTATTATTGTACTTGGACTTACCGGTAGTAGTATCCAGCATGTCGGTCTACTATCATTTATCCGATCTTCTCCAAATTCATTAACACAAGATAGTACAGCATCATTTGTTAATTCATTTGAAAAACTAGTAAATGAAGCTCATAATTTGACCCTGAGTTACCAACATGAAGCAGGAAAATGGAAGACCCATCAATATGACAACAAGACAATGATTTCGATTTCAAATAGTTATTTACTCAAATATGAGAATCTGGTAAATGAATCCAAAGCGTTGCAGACGCCAAAACAATACCAAAATGCTAGAGATCTATATACAAAGAGTCTGGAATCGGAGCTTCAAAGTTATACTCATTTCCGGAATTTTTTATCAACAAATAACCATGCTGAGAATATAATGTCTATAAGGCTTCTGTCAGACGCATTTAGATACGAGGTTGATTCGTTTAAGGAGCTTAAAGCCTCTGGATTATTTACAATTGTGCCATAACCATTTCCATGCGATATATAGTTCCCACAATTTCCTGACTCACTAACAAAAAACTCCTTGTAAGACAGTTGTGGGCTGAAAGTGTTTGTTTTTCGGTATTGATTTCTGATTTAGGATTGTCTGATGTATTGTTTATGACTCTGCGGAGTTTTATCCCCAGCTTTTATATCGTGTACTTTGATTAGGTGCTCTGTTCCATCTCTCCAAAATTCTTCTTTTGTCATTCCTTTGTCAACATAATCGCAGTCCATCACTCCAGCGTCACGACATGCTAACGAGAACATATTCTGTCGTGTTCATCATTTATGCCTTTCTTTTAATCTTATGGGATATTCGTCCGAATGTGTCAGTTAGCTGAGGACTGAAACATTGCTTCAAAGTCTCCTCCATTGCGAATAGTTTGCTTTCCTAACCACCTCCAAGCTTTAATGAATATTTGCCGAGATAAACCCTGGTAACGCGCAGATCCCGCATCCTTGGTAGGGTCTGACGATCTAAAACCCTTGCCGCTATCCGCATTCAGTACGTGATCTAGCAGAGACTATGGATATACAAGTACGTAGTGGTACTTATAACATATAGTTTTTTCAGACTCGTTTGGAACTACACCATTACCGCCAGGCACTCAGATATGTTGCGCCTGTTTTCTACGATAAATAGATTTGAGACTCGAGACCAGGCCTGACGGGATCATCAATAATATGAAAGTTGATGACAATTTCACAAACGGGAACTTTGACATTGAAGTGAATTGAATGATTTCTCTCCTCAATTATGGAAAGACTCATGCTGCCACTGTCTTTCCAAAATATGCCTTAACATGAGGTCTGTATAAATAGTATAGGATAACTGCATTAATGGCTATACTAACTATACTGCTTACAATATCTCCTGTAGATCTTCTCGGAAGGGAGATTATGTCTATGACAATTCCAATAAACAATATTATTGTAGATATAGTCCATGCCCATCCCTTTCCTTTCCACAATCCGTAGGCCATAACAAGATATGCGACTCCAAGTGCTAACGATATGGCCCCAATCACTACGAAAACTAAACCAATAAGCGGTCCAATAGCAACTGCTCCTATACCGATAAAAAGGGATATAACGCCAGCTATTATGATTAAAATCGCAATAATAGTAACTCCAAATGGCCTCGATCGTATCTGCATCTAGTAATTCAATCTCTTGATATGCAAAGGTAATATAAAACGAATGAAAATTCTTTTCCGGATAATATATCAACTTTGATCAAGAATCCTAAGAAAACCAATCCTGGTGAGCACTTTGCATGATGAATGCAAGTGCTCTGTCGCCGTGTGTTTGCTTCTGAGCTGTCGATAAGTTTAGTTGTAGTTACTTCTATTTGACAGCCTTGTGAACAATCTATCTGTTCAATGCGTTAGCATATAATCAAGTTTAGAATTAATGATTACTAAAGCTTAACAAATAAATCCTACATCCGCATCAAGCTAATAAGGCATCATATTTGATGGTCTAGAACCAACTGATATAACAAAAGATATGGCAAGGAATCCTTTGCCATTGCGTTCGAATTACTTAGAAAAGTTGTGGGCAAAAAGTGATCGGTGATTGGAGAAAAGACAAGAAAATACACATTCAACGCGTAGAATATCTAAGCTAAAATCTGTTCTCATTCTGACCTCCATTTACTTTGTTGTACAAGTCATTGCTGCTATATCCACTAGAAGTTTGGCATTATTAGCAGATGCAGGACATATGCTCGCAGATGTTGCAGGACTTGCTTTGGTTATCTTTGCTATCAATTATGCCCGTAAACCAGCAACTGTGCAGCACACGTATGGGTTCTACAGGGTAGAAATATTAGCAGCGCTGTTAAACGGTGTAGTACTGATACTAATTTCGTTGTATATTTTGTACGAAGCATATAGAAGGGTTTTTGAGCCACCAGAAATTCAAGGTCTTCCTATGATAATAGTGGCTGCTATTGGATTAGGTGTGAATTTTACAGGAATACGAATGCTTGGTAGCAACGGGCATATCCATGGAGGATCTCAAGTAGATATCCACGATGATACGGCAAAGGAACATGAGGACCTCAGCGTGAAAAGCGCATATTTGGAAGTTCTTAACGATACATTCGGGGCTGCCGGTGTTATCGCTGCCGGTGTGATAATACTAATTACCAGATTTTATCTGGCTGATCCATTAATTAGCATTGGTTTAGCATTATTGATACTACTAAGGACATGGTCTTTTATTAAAAAGTCAATCCATATTTTGATGGAAGGAGTCCCAGCTAACATATCACCTGAAGAAGTAAAAAACTCTATACTGGAGATAAAAGGAGTTACAGGCGTATTTGATCTACATATATGGACTATAACTTCTGGCATCAACGCAGTCTCAGGACATGTTGTGGTAATTGATCGTAGCAGATCGCAGACAGTTCTACAAGATATAAATGCTATACTTGAAAAGAAATTCAAAATAAACCACGCAACCATCCAAATAGAGTCGTACCATTCAGAACCAGATTGAATGGAGTGCAAGTTTAGAGTTGTGGGCATAATCTAGACGACGTTTCACTCGATTGAGTTCTGGTTCTGACCTGAAAGATACAAACTTTTCATCTTCTCCCTCGGCATCTAAATCGAGGTAAATATTAAAATTTGATAATTCTGCCTATTTTTCTCTTTCAACATACTCGATTACTTGTTTGTTTATGAAGTCATCAAAAAAGGGGTCATACCATTGACTTTGTTGAAATTGCTGCCAGTGCTCTTTTAAAGTTCCTAGTCTGAAACAGGTGCGCATCCATTGTACCCAGCCAAACCATTCATTCTCATTAAGGACTTTCCTTTCGTGCATGTCATAGGCATGAGAGAATACATTGAGGACATCAAATGCGTACACACGTTCAGGGGACAGTGATTGTTCATTATTGATTACTCTTGCTAGCTCTGGACGTTCTAGCAAGTGTTCCTCGAGTCTATGCACCTTTTCGTCCAAATCACTGAGGACTTTTGTTTCTATGTCTATCGACAGATTTCTTACTTCTCTCCTAGAGAGAAAAAGCGCTATGAGCAGTGTGCCAATAATGCCTACTGTCTGTGCTATACTTAGCACGTCTGTTATTCCTACGTCTAATACCATAAGTAATCTATCACGGTGTTAAAAATAAGAGTATTGAAGGCAGGTTACTCCACGAATGTTGATAGATGCAAACCGATGAGGTATGATTATTTTGAATTATTTAAAATCACCTCTAATCTGCACGTCGATATGGCTCGCTCAATGATATAATTTCTTTTTTTTGTGGGATTTTTTGAATTCCATTCGTCACAGTAGGAAATCTTATAATACAAAAACAGTAACCGATATAGCCAGTAGGAGTGAGACTAATCATATAGAGAGCGCGTCCCACCTAGAAACAATGCTTTGAAAAAAGATATCTTGTCACTTTAGGTCAGTAATACTATCGTGGGCCTTCCCTAATATTATCGAACCCCAAAATTTTCTTTTCAAAAGTACAAGACAATCTTCACAACTAACATCATCACTTTCATGGGATTCACGAGTAAATTGTTTACCACAATTTATACATATTTTCATTGCACTCATTTCATTCTTAATTCCATTTAAGACCAGCTGCTATTCATATCGTCGTTATCGTTATTATGGGTGTTGCTGTTCTCATCGTAACTGTCCTCCTTTTTGTTTGCTTTATTATATTGAAACGAGGTTTCTTAAGCAGTGGCATTATCAACAACACTTGTATCGGCAGTACTATACTGACCACCAGCACCAATGAAGACGAGTTCATATCCTTTATCATACTACGAAAGAATCAGGATGATCATATATCATGAATCCAAAAACGGGAAACGGATAGCAGAAATTGTACCGTAGATCTCAGTTACAGAACTAGTATAGAAATAGTTACATCTTCAGGATCTGGCAACTGCGTTCTTATTCCATTAAGTACCATGACCATTAGTCTAATGTGTTGGTATTTAAATTCTACATCAGTCGAGGCCGAGACAGATTGATGTTTTTTTCTCTAATAATTTAAATATGTCGCCAACAATGTTTTAATCGTGGCTAAAGTACAACACTTTAAAGGTCTGAATACTAATTTAGATAATTTATACAACAGCATAAAGCAGGTACTAGAAGCTCAAAAAGAGTTACGAATTGTATCAGAATATAAGGGCTTTCTGAATGGCGTTCCGTTAAGAAGTATTGTAGCAGTTAATACATCTCCAAAGGTGTGGGCTGGATCTTTACGTGAAATACATGTCTCTACAACAGGGAATCCTGATGATTACGCAGTGGAAGTTGCGTCTGGAGCATGGTTTGGTAGTCTTGTTTGGCCCGGTGCAGTAGGTCTTCTAGTTGGGGGGCCCATAGGCCTTGCAGCTGGTGTAGCTGTTGGTGGGATAATGGCTTATGAGTTTGAGAAACATGTGTGGGAGAAGGTAATGGAAGTGGTTAAGAAAGAGAGTGCAGTCCAGCCAACTATAGATTCGGTTAAACATTATCATGATTAAAATCAATCATGCAATATCTGCTCTGGCACGTTGGTAAGCACCATCCTCTTATACACACGATACCAATGGCCCGCTGCTAACCTCATGGCTAAACAAGTTAGTAGCGATACATTTCGCAAAAAATGACTGAATGCTAATTACATCTAGTTAGAAGATACGAGTGTCGGACTGAGCAAACAGACCATGTGATTAGGAAATGGGTAGAATAATGCTGTCCTTCGACAATATCAGAATTTAAGGTATATACCCCAGACGGCAGACATTGAACTTTCATACTCTGAAATTTAAATTATGCGGGGATTAAAATATATATAAAATATGATAGCTCTGGAATATCCACCTGTGAAAGGATGTTGGTGGGATTCTTAATAATATCATTTCTTTTGATATATTATACTGAGATGAATCAACCGGAGATACCATGATTCAGAAATAACCGCATTTGTTTCAGCTGTTATGAACACCGTGCTCAACTACGTTGAGAATTTACAAGAGGTGAGAACGTTATGAATGCATTATATTAAATTCAGAGGACTTCATAATACTAGCGTTAGCTCCAGTTCCTGACTGGTAATGGAAGGTCACACTAGCTATTGTCGGTCCAGATGCAACGGCCTGATATGTCGTCCCTATGGGTGTTCCTATTATTGATGCCTTTTCTCCTGGTCTCAATTTAACTAAATGGGCTGCTGCCGACGCTGATGCTGCTCCTGCAAAACAGCTTTCTTCATTTTTCGTAACCACATTTTTATTGAATGTTGCAGATACTGTCGAATCACATGGTTCAGCAGCGAAGCTAATCGTTCCAGGAGAATTGTTAACAACCATTGCCTGTATGCGGAAAAAATTGCCTACATGAACAACGATTGGCTGTGTATGGATAGCCAAAAGGAGAACACCACCACTTGGAAAAGCTATATCATGATATATTGCGTTGTTATCAATAACAAAAGCCTTGGATGACAACGCATGTACTTCTTGTAACAGTCCATGTCTTTCTAGTGCATTTGTGTTTGTAGTGTTGTCTGTCGCTGCTATGGTGGTGGTTAGTGGCGCAACAACGTTCGGTAGTAATAACACGCCGGTTATTATCTGCAGCTGTAGTAGTACATTACTCCCATTGGTCATTCCACTTGATTCGCTTACAAGCTCCTTTTAAATGTGTATGTGCTCACATGGCTTCGGATCTGAGAGTATATCGAATATTAATTCATGCTGTCTTGCACTTCAGCACTATGTGATGCTCAACAAGAATTGTTCCAACACTCACTTCTCACCCTCTTCCTTTTCTTCATCTTGATAATGGTATGCCTTCGCTGCGGTTGTGCCTACATAATCGGATCAAAACATGGTTGTGAATTGAATCCAAAGACAGTTTCTTCTTGTTGCCGTCTACCCTCCCACTCCCTGTAAGCAGCTCCCATATTTTTAGCGGTCTAACCTTTTTGCTCAATCCAGTATGGTTTGCAGGAATCTATGTGAAAGATTATATTCCAAACTTATTGTTGGTAAGAGCCAATATGGGGCCGGCATGAAATATTGTAGAAGGTGTGAAGTTTATTTTTACCATAACGGAAATTTCTGTCCATGTTGCGGAATGGCATTAAAAGCATCACCAACCAATAGAAAGCAAAAAGAAAAACTCAGGACACAAAATAGACAATTAAGATTGCCATCACCAATATTAGCTAATGAAGTTAGCAGCCGCTTCTGAGGAGGTTTAGAACAGAATGAACCGGTGCATATTAGGATTCCATGTCAGATTTATCATACTAAGAGGCCAAATGGTCCCCGGATTTAACTCATCGATTCCGATCTACCTCCATCTTCTAAATTCTATTTGTTAATCAATTCAATATGTTTTTTCTTTGTTTCTTCGAAGGTAGTGTAGATACCAGCCTTGAACGTTCTTATTACACTCTATCTAAGAGAAATAAAGCTAGTTAAAAGGCAAGGAATTGTACTGTATACAATTGCAGAAAAGTCTGATATGACCTGACGAAACATGCTAGTTTGATAAAGGCAACTCCAGGTGATGGATATGATTAATCATATTCGTTACTTATTAAGGTTATATATCCGCAGATATCACACTATATGGGTAACAATTTTACTCTTGACAGTGATAGCATCAGATAAATCCAGTGTAAGTACCGAGGTATTACATGGTCGGCAAAACGTTATAAATACAATATTACAATTTGCCTCTAACGCAAAGAGTAGAATCGATGCTTGCGTAGATTGTAGCCGACCATCTTTAGCTCTCGAAATTGAACAATTAAAAAAAGCGTTTCTTGATGCCAAAAATAGAGGAGTTAAATTAAGATACGGTACTGAAGTTACTGAGAATAATATCGGCTATTGTAAACAGTTAATAGAAATGGTTGATGAGCTTCGTCACATAGAGGGAATTAAGGGAAATTTCTACATAAGTGAAACAGAATACATTGCTCCTTCAAGCTTGCATGGTGAAGGCGAGTCAGCAACTCAAATCATCTATACCAATGTAAAGGAAATTGTAGAACATCAGCAACAATATGTTTTTGATAGTTTTTGGAGTAGAGCAATTTCAGCTGAGCGGAGAATAAGGGAAATTGAGGAGGGGATAGTACAATTTGAAACTAAAGTATTAGAAAATAAAGAGCAAATTTTCAGCCATTTGAAATCTGTTATTGAGAAAGTCTCTGACAGATCAGTTTGCTCATCAATCGGTGGAATGCAATTAGTGCATAACAACTTCTTTGATGAATATAAAAAAATAATAGATAGTCATAGAAAAAGAGGAGAAGGCAAGGGTGTTAGATGGGTTATTTCAATAGACAAAGATAGCATAGATTTAGTAAAATTATTTCTAAATGCAGGAGTGCAAATAAGACATGTCAAAAATTTACCACTTATGAATTTTGCTGTTGACACTAGACACTTTCATGCCACTATAGACAAGATGAAAGCAGGTAAAATAATGGAAAGTCTCTTGATTAGTAACGAACCTGCATACATCGGCCACTATCATTCTATCTTTGAAGATCTTTGGAAAGATGGTACTGATGCTGTAGAGAGGGTAAAAGAGATAGAAGAAGGAGTTGACTTGGACGATATGGAAGTCATACGAAGCTCAGCAAGAGCACAGGGCAAATTTTTGGATATCGTAAAGGCAGCTAAACAAGAAATATTATGGATTTTTCCAACCACCAACGCTTTTTTTCGGCAAGATAAGATTGGCGCTATTTCACTAGTAATACAAGCAGCAAGAGAGAGAAATGTAATAGTTAGGATATTGATACCAGGAACCAGTTTAAATGTAGAAAAAATACAGCAATTAAAACAGTATTGTTCTGATCACATTATTTTAGATGTTAGATACATTGAACAAATGTCAGAAACCAAAGCCACAATTCTGGTAGTTGATAGAAGAGATTCGTTAGTAATGGAATTAAGAGACGATTCAAAAACTACTTTCTCAGAAGCAATAGGCTTATCAACATTTTCAAATAGTAAAGCCGGAGTTTTATCCTATGTTGCAATATTTGAGAATTTATGGAGGCAAGCTGAACTATATGAACAATTAAAGAAGGTACATGAACAATTAAAACTTCACGATAAAATGCAAAAAGAATTTATCAGTATTGCGGCTCATGAATTAAGGAATCCTATTCAACCGATACGTGGTCTAGCTGAGATCGTCAAGTCTAAAATAAAGGATGCTAAGCAAGGTGAATTACTAGATGTTATTGTCAGAAATGCAAAGCGGCTGCATCGACTTACAGAAGATATATTAAATGTTACAAAGATTGAAAGCCAATCTCTAGATCTGAAATACGAACAATTCAATCTAGGCGATGTAATAACTAATGCGATAAATGATACAATGGTAACCAATGACTTCTTAACAAAGAGCAAAAGAAATGGAATAGAATTGCTATACCGTGAGCACCAAGATATCTCTATACGAGCTGACAAAGCAAGAATAACTCAAGTTATTTTTAACTTATTAAGTAATGCTGTTAAAGCCACAGAAGAGGGAATTATATCTATTAGCTTAGAAAAGAAAGAAGATAATGATCAAGTTGTTATTAGTGTAAAGGATACTGGTGCAGGCATAGATCCTGAGATGCTACCAAGGTTATTTACAAGATTTGCTACAAAATCTTTCGTAGGTACTGGATTAGGGTTGTATATCTCCAAAAGTATTGTAGAGGCTCATGGTGGCAAGATAGGAGCCGAAAATAACTCTGATGGAAGAGGAGCAACATTTGCATTCAGTCTACCATTGATAATTCAACCGGATCATCGGCAGGAAACTATGGCTGATGTTACTACTACCGCCACTATGACCGACGGTATTGAAGAAAGAATTAAACTTCATAAAACAAAAATGAAGAAGATATTTTTAGTTGACGATGACATTGATCATACTATTACTTTCAAGGAGGGATTGGAGTTTGCAGGATTTGAAGTTGATGCATATAACAATTCAGTAACTGCATTATCAAATTTCAAGCCGGGTTACTATGATCTATTGTTAATTGATATTAAAATGCCCAAGATTGATGGATTTGAACTATATGAAAGGATTATAAAAATAGATGATAAAGTTAAAGTATGGTTCATTACTGCATATGATGTATATTATAAAACATTAACAGAAGTTTCTTCGAAATTAAAAGAAGAAACGATTTTAAGACGTTTTATTCAAAAACCTATTGAAATAACTAATTTAGTGAAACAAGTAAAACGAGAGTTAGATTAGTGATAATCTGTGACGACAACTAATGAATCTTCAGCAACCACAAACATCTCTGACGCTTCTCAACTCATTAACTCTGCAGAATTTAAGAAAGAAGAGAACGAGATATGTTTTATTAGAGCACAAAATTGTTGTGTGGTCAATTCCACGATTATTACTTCTACTATAGACGATCCAGAAAAAGTTAGGAAATATTATGGGATTTTCCTTAACACAATGGCGGCAATAGCCAGAGAGTCAGGAGCAAAAATAATAAATAATGTTGGTGACCCAGATAGTTTGCTCACCTAGTCTGGCTTTTCAAATTCCCCAAACTAACGATAATACCTCAGTGATACTAGCACATTTACCTTTCTGTAATTAGTCTCTATTTATTTGCAGTCAGTTAAGTCCAAATTGAATATTATAATTTCATTCATTTTGTTCATATAGTCCATTTTATTCATATAGTTAATGATGTTAGCCTAGGATAACTTTTATATGATTGCATAGATTTATTATATATATCAATGATTCTCTCTCAGAAGTTTTTTTTAGCCAAGAAACAATCTCTTCTTAGGCTACTTCTTTACACAGGGCCCGCTCTCATTGTAAGCATGGCCTATATGGATCCTGGAAATTATGGTACTGACATTGCAGGGGGAGCATCTCTTAATTACAGTCTTCTTTGGGTAGTCTGGCTTTCAAGCGCGATGGCTATGATGCTTCAATATTTGTCAGGCAAGCTTGGAATAGCAACGGGGAAATCGTTACCAGAAATAATGCGTGAAAAACTAAAAAAAAAAATATTCATCATACCATATTGGTTAGCTGCAGAAGCAGCAGCTGCTGCTACCGACTTGGCGGAGTTCCTTGGGACTGTTATCGCCCTTAACCTTTTATTTGGAATTCCATTGATCTATGCAGCCATCTTTGGAGCTTTGGATGTAATCTTAATACTTGCTCTTACAACACGCAAATTCCGTATTCTTGAACGGATGTTTATCCTGTTCGTATCAATAATAGCTTTCGGTTTTTTATATGAAGTGTTTATCACAAAGCCAGATCCTTCAGCAATATTATATCATTCGATTGTTCCCATAATTGCAAATTCTAATGCATTACTTATATCCGTTGGAATTATTGGAGCTACAGTAATGCCACATGCTCTTTTTGTGCATTCTTGGCTAACAAAGAACAAAATTAAGGACAAATCGATTCAAGAAAAGAGAACAATACGAAAGCTACACCTTACAGAAACTGTTGGTATACTCACAATTGCAGGCATGGTAAACGCGACAATAATGATAATCGCTGCCGCTGCGTTTCATGCGCATTTTTCCAATATAGCCTCAATATCTGATGCTTACAAAACTCTGATTCCGATGTTTGGAATTGGTGCGGGGACAGTCTTCATCGTTACTTTGCTTGCATCTGGCATTTCCTCTTCAGTCGTGGGTACTTTGGCAGGTCAAACCATAATGGAAGGTCTGTTGGGTATGAAAGTTAATGTCTGGTTAAGACGTATTGTAACTCGGTTTATCAATGTAATTCCTACTACGATGGCTCTATTACTCGGCTTTGATCCACTCAGTATACTAGTCTACAGTCAGGTGATTCTTAGTTTAATGATACCCTTGCCAATGATTCCCCTGGTATTTTTAACAAGAAACAAAGCAGTGATGGGCGAATTTGTAAACAGAAACATCACAACAGTAATTTCAATTGTTTTCGTTGGTATAATTATGGCATTTAATTCTTTTCTAATAGCAACTACAATCAAACCATAGAGGTGTTATTCGTCGTACACGTTCTTGTTTTCCGATTTAATAATGGATCAAAAAATATGTATCAAGTAGCAAATTGTTTGCAATTTTATTGTTGTGGACGATAGGAATTCAATTTTCCCCGCAATTTATGCTAATGCCAAGTGAAATTTGAAGAGAATTTCAGTTAACTTCTCAAGAATGTTCAAACCAACCTCGTTGGCAGCGATAAGATTGTCCATTCGAAGTTCTTGTGGAATCTCTAGCATCTTAACTGCGTATCCCAAGGCTCCAAAATATAAAAAACCATTAAGTATGGATTATATGGTTAATTAGCAATAGTCACAAAACAAGAAAGACATAAAATCAAATATCATAAATTACTTATTATTCGGCTATTGTCAGGGCGTCGAGTAAGATTCAGAGGACTTTGATTTGCAACTTCTCTGGCATTTGACCTTGATCGCTTACTTATGTCGATGCAGGCTATTAGATTATCTAATCTGATAATAAGCGCGTACATTACTAGAGATGATAGATAGGAATAACAATGTCATATTTGTAATATCGGACTGCACCCCATGACACTGCAGACATCTTCAACATTGCCTTCTGCAAGCCCCGTTAATAGGAAAGGACCTTCAGTCCACACTTTACGACACACCAGGAACCGGATCTAGCGTTCTTTGTCATTCATCTATTATCATCAAGTATATCTACCTGCAGGTAGTTCTTGTAGAAGTCCGTACCATTCCCTCATAAAATAATATGTCTTTAAGTGGACTTTGAGGGTCAAATCACTCGTTAACAATGTATAAGTATAAAAAATGAACTTGGACATAATTATACTAGCTGGATTTGGGCTGGGACGATGAAGACGATGTAAAGAAAGATCGACTCTTTAGAGATTATGATACCGTATTAAAAGAAAGTGCAATATTAACTACCTTCGGTGGTGTTTTGTTTGGTTTTCTCTTAAATATATCTATTAGAGGTGGAAATCAACTGATATACGTTGAAAAAATTATCCTTGTTTTAGCATTATTTTCCATAACCATCGCAGTTTCGCTTTTTGTTATGCCGGTGATTTATCATCATTTACAATTTCCTTATACTGATGTGGACAAGTTCAAAAGAAGAGCTCATAGATTTGTAATATTTGGACTAATCCCTACTGCCCTAACATTATACCTTGGGATGGTGCTTGCCTTCTCGCCATTGATAGCTGAATTGGCATATTTTGTTGCCGGATTACCATTTGCTTTTGTTTATGTTCTTTATAGAATGAGAAAATAATAGTATTCATGGAACTAATAATAAGAGCAAAATGCAAAATACAGATACAGTCATATCCACAAGAATTGCAGAAACAAACCGAACAATGGGTGCAAAAATAAACATCGGCAATAGCATGGGATCAGGTAAAAATCCTCTTACCTGCAATTACTATTGGCTCTTTATTTTGAAAGATGGCTTGAGGAAAAAGCACGTCGACGCAAACAACAGAAACAAAGAAACTATCATCTTCATTATTAATGATTGAGAATAAACTTACTCTTGAAACATTTGAAGATCTGCAGCATCCCAAGACTGGGAAGAGTTTAAGATCGGAGCAGGTCCTCCTCCAATAAAAAAGAAGCATGGTTGGCTATTAATTTATCATGGTGTCGATAAAGATTTGGTCTATAGAGCTGGAGCTACATTTTTGGATATCCACAATCCACTTAAAGTAATAGTTAGGACAAAGACCTTGTCTTACAACCTGAAAGAGATTATGAGAGAATTGGCGATGTCAGCAATGTGATTTTTCCAACAGGCACTTGCGGCATCGACGGGAAATTACATGTTTATTATGGAGGTTCGGATAAAGTGTGTTGTCTTGCAGTAGCGGAATTAGATGATTTATTACAATCTATATTGAATGAAGGCTAATAGATCAAATTCGTGGTCCACGTCCTGTAGGAATCTTGTGTTGATGTGATAGCAGATTTGCCTGATTTCTCATATAAATGGTATCTACCGCGATTTTTGAATTATAAGTATGTTCAATGTCTTCTTTGCTTTTCGGAATCAGTCTTCTCCGAGAATAGGCTACGCATGATGATAGTAAAACAGGCTTAAATAATAGCAAAGCGGTCTTAAAAATGTCGGTCATGCTCAAATCTCTTAAAATATACTCCGTTTTTGTATTAGTCGTGACTTCCAATGCAGCAATTTTAGCATTAACGCTGTTAACAACAGCTACTCCCACGATGAACGCTTACGGACAAACAGGAAGTGCTGTCCAAAATACAAAAGCAACATATGCAGTAGAAATAGTTCCGGGAGCAGGTCAAAAGAGCGGTCTTCTGCATTATTATCCTCCTGCAATTGCAGTTCCTGTTGGAACTACTATAGCCTGGTTTAACAATGATCCAGAACAGCCTCATACGGTAACCAGCGGTTTACGGGGAGCTTCAGATTCTGGTGGTCTCTTTAATTCAGGTGTTATGCCCGCATTAAACGGTCTGCCTTTTCAATATACATTTAACAGGGCAGGCGATTTCACATACCATTGTGAGATACATCCATGGAGAGTTGCAATTGTATCTGTAAGTAATGCAACAGAAAAAGGAAATAATTTTCAATTCTCTTCAGGTGTAGGCCCAACATGGAACCTTACAAAAGATTTTAGAACATTACTGGAATTCACACCAGTAACCGTACTGAGCGCTCAATCACCAGTACTTACATATAATATAACTACGTTCAAGAGTAATCCTGCTAATAATTTATTTTCAAAAATAATCATACCTTTAGACGGATCGACGCCTCTCACATATAATATTACTATGTTCAAGGATAGCCTTACCAAGGAAGTATTTTCCAAAACATTCACCGTACCAGGAGACAAGCTTCCATTAGAGTTGATAGCAGGAGGATATGCTAACCAGACAAGAGCATATGGTCCAGACTTTAGTAGTAGTGGTGCATATCATCTTGAAGCACCATTCCTTAAAGGTAATGCGAACTATACTCTAAAAGTGGAAATTGCTGCAATAAACGGCAAACAACCGGAGAATAAAATAACAGATGATTTCAGTTTACGAACAATAACGTAACTTTCGTTTTTTTACTAAAAAAGATGATTGATCAATGGTCAAATGTCTATCTCATAACCCAAGTTTTTTGTCATAATTTTCTTGAGAATGGATGTTCTTAGATAATGATATAAAATCGAGACCATCAAACGAGTTCAGAAAAGGGGGCAATAGCAACTCCTAATACATTTCCGAATAGCTGCAGCATGATACTCTTTCTTTTCTTGGTCACGGTTGTCATTTGAGATCATGAATGCACGGCTAAAGAAAAAGAGATTAGTTTAGTCTGTGATTGTAATGGCATTACTATCCAGTTGCAAGGAACACAAATTACGTCTTCGAACGAACAGTTCTGGGTGTGCTTATTTTCCGCTAGGACAATCAGTAAGTTGCTCTCTGGATATGAATCAGGATAAACGCACCTATGCTCTCATTCTCGATTAGGAGAATATTCATATTCAGATTCCCGATTCAAACATCGGTTAAAAATAAGCGCAGTCATTTCATAATTTGTTATAAATTGTGCATTTTGACTAGCGCGAGATATTGAGGATATATCTCCACTCTACATGCTCAATCTTCTGCTAGTATTAAGGGTAATTTCCAATTGCTTCTATCACTCTCCTCGCCACGTAGTTAACGTATCGGAAGCTGTAGCCTAACATGTTAAAGACGGCTATATCGTACTGGGGTGCAAATCCTTCTCCCATGCACTCATTTTTAACTAAATAATTCATATTGGCTGTGTAGGCTGGATCAAGAGAGGTCAACCCGTTTAAAATTGGAGGCGGTAGATCGGACACCCCATTGAGCAAAACATATGCAATTTTTATATCAGAGCCAACTATAGGTTTCAATAGGGATCACTACATCCGAGTTGGAGTTTGAGATTGTGACGATAATTTGGTGGTGGCCAAAAAAGAACCTAGGCGAGCTATTATATCTTGTTATTCGATACAAGAAAGGGAGCATCATTATTTTAACTTTAGATTCGCACAAAAAATCGTTCATGTCTGGAACTCACTCGATTTAAGTTACACTGGCAGAAGAACACGAAAGAAAATCCAAGAACAGGAAATCCTTGAATTGACCCCAAGAAGAGAAGAATTATAGCGACTTCAACTGGAGAATATTATGCTGGGTTTATTAGTTTGTTAGGAAGTATTAATTACTTGCTGCTGTTATACTTTTCAAGAGTACGTAATGTGGGACGTAAGTTAGTCATGGGTACTTTTGAAAAAAGATTTAGAAATGGTTATATCATTCTTACAGATTGATATTCCTAAATGATTGGTGAATCATACAAAAATAAAATGGCAAGTATCTGTTTTGTGTTAGGATTTATTGTCAGTGCGGTAGCAATTTCTATATCATTTAGCTACAATGTAACAGCAGCAGTGACAACAGCCCCAGCTGTCGGAGTCCAGGTTGGAGGAGGTAGTTTAACCAATCCACTCTTCGGATACACGCCAGAAAACGTGGAAATAAAGGTTGGGGAGACCGTGCTCTGGTATGTCAAACCTTTAGTCCCAGCGGAACCACATACGGTGACATTTGTATTTGATAACAAGACGATGATAAATGGTTTTCTACCCAGTAATCAAAGAGTATTCGGTCCGGCAATAATCGATTCAAATGATGTGACAAAAATCTATCCCCCAGATGCAAGTCTCACGATAACAGGTACTGAAAAGTATGTTAATTCAGGGTGGATGTTTCCGAAGGGCCCGGTTCCTGGAACTTCAAGTATGTTTAGCGTTACATTTCAAAAAGCAGGTACATACAACTATCTATGCTTACTCCATCCATGGATGGTTGGAAAAGTAGTAGTGAGTTAACCAGACTATGACGCCGGGACTATTTCTACCGTACACATAGCCTTTATATTTTGGACTGGGGTTCCGCCTGTCCATAAACATGCGTTGTAGCAGTAGATGCTGTTAATAGCGTTAACTGTGTTGCTGCGCTAGAGGTCACGACCATTACCAAAGCTAAGTATACTTTAACTATTGTTTGCTACGTATCGTTAAAATCTTCTGATATACCTCAAAGTTGTCTTGTAAAGAATCCTGTTATCTATAGTATTCTGATAATTCTTCGATGGCAAGTTTCAGCCCCTCATCTGTATATTCCTCATCTCTTAAGTCAAGTGGAGTAATAATACCAATAGGATTGTTTGAATTACTTATATCGACAACCAATAAATGTCTTATGTTATTTTGTAACATCATATCAACTGCTACTGATGCAGATGAGTTAGAATCAATAGTAATAAGAGGAGAAGACATTATGTCCTTATTTGTCACCGAGCTAGTACGTACATCATTAATGCATACCTTTCTGACTAAATCACGTTCGGTAACTAAACCTTGTGGTTTACACTCATCATCGACTACTACCAAGGAACTGACATTGTTATCTTTCATTTTCTTAGCCGCTTCTTGAATAGAAGCCGTTTCATGAACGGTTTCTAGTCTTTTCGTCATCATATCGCTGATGCTTATAGTCATGAGAATATACAATTTACTTTGTGCTTTTAAATATAACGACTATACTTGATCCTGACACATACCCAAACTTGTCTTCTAGCACACTTGACCCTTAGGGGTTGTTCAAAATGAGACAATTCTGGAAAGAAAGTCTGCAGCATAGGTCTTACAATTAGCTTTGGCGCTGCATTGCTGACTATTATGGTAAGTGGCAAAAGATATTATTACTTGTTATAGACTTCATTTTGAATTCTTTCATGACACTAAAACCTTTTACATATCTTTCGATCGCGGCAGCCTACAATAGCCTTAAACGAAACATGGAGGTCCAACCACAAGGCGAGCATATTTCAGTTCTGGAATCTTACGGACGTGTTCTGTCTGAAGATGTAATATCAGATGTCAATATCCCTGTGTATGATTCTTCTCACATGGATGGGTTTGCGGTGTTGGCTAATGATATTAAACGTGCTTCTGATTCCGGTCCAATAACGTTAAAAATAGCCAGAATTGTCGGATTAGGAAATGTGCCTAGCGGTGTCTTGCATTCTGGGCAGGCATGTAGAATATCTACTGGTGGCTATTTGCCAGAAGGAGCAGACACCGTCGTACCTGTTGAATACACACATAAATCGAAAGATAAGGTGGAAATTCTGGTGTCACTTCCAAAGGGATCTTTCGTCTCTCCTTTGGGTAAGGACGTACGGCGCGGTTCACTGTTACTGAATAGAGGAAATATACTGAGAGGACAAGATGTTGCGTTATTGGCTAAGGTTCGTATTGTTAGAGTGCCAGTATTTATGAAACCCAGAGTAGCGATAATTCCGACAGGAGACGAGCTAACTGATAATCTAAATGAAACTAAGATTGGTAAGGTTCTGAATACCAACAGCCACGTCATTTCTAGATTGGTACAGGAAGGTGGTGGGGTATCATTTGATTTGGGTGTAACACCCGACAATGTCAATAAGGTCAGAAAGAAGATCAGATTCGCCTTAGAGAAAGCCGATATGGTTCTTACGACAGCAGGTTCTTCAGTGGGAGAACACGATGTTGTGGAACAATCAATCAACTCTCTAGGAACACCCGGTGTACTAGCTCATGGTGTGAAGCTTGACCGTGGACGAGTGGCTGGTGTCGGAGTGTTAAAGGGTAAACCGGTAATAATCCTACCTGGACCTATACAGGGAGCTGTTAATGCCTTTATTACATTTGCTCAGCCATTACTTCAATATCTGTCAGGTCTGCCGGAATTTAACGGGTTGAGAATACCGGGGATATTGACTGGAAAATGGGAGGCGCGCAAAAAATTCAAGAATTTCACAAAAATAGTTTATGTTAATGCCTGGTTATCAAAAGAGGGTAATGTTAAGGCGATTCCCGTAACAGGTGAGACAGCAATGATGACTGTTTTGAGTAAAGCAAATGGTTACCTACTAATACCTGAAAAGACAACTACTATTGAAGCAGGAGAAAAAGTTTACATTAATGTGTTGCCAGGTCTTTCATACACTTCCGGCCATTCCGCAAGCTTTCTGCGGCGAGTGCTATTTGTAAATTAATTGATACTTGCTAGAACGAGAACTGCAAATCCTACACTAAAATAGAAGAAACCTAGCACAAAGAAAGCTTGTTACTAACATCAGTACATGGATCAGTATACTTTTCATCATATCGATATCGTGAACAATTCTGCACTCGCCGCGTCACCATCAGGTAATATTTAGAAAGATGATTGGTATGAGTTAATAAATGATTTCGACCCAATCAATTGTCTTACAATGATTGCCTGGTATCTATCCTGTCAATAGGAACATCCCACTCGTCTGCTAATAGCTGTGATTTTTGACAGAGAATTAGCTTTGGTAGTAGTATTATCTTTGAGGAATTATTTCCAGCTCTTGACGTTGCAATTGTACGATTTTGCAATCTTCTTTTTTATGGCTAGTATTTCGATTGTTTACTTGGACAAAAAGACGGTTGTCAGATTCGCCGTTTGAAATTTGTATATATTTATCAATACTTGGTAAAAGCATTTGAGAGTACGCAGAAGGCAGATTACAGCGCAAGTTTACAATAACTGATGTATTGGTTGAGAGTTGTCGTATTGAAGTTGTAATTTCTTTTACCAGTCGCCTGCTTTCACCAACTCTCACTTGCGGGTCCTCCAAGAACATACGAAGTATATCTGAAATAATAATGATCTTGGTATCAAATTTACGAACGACGTTTGGTAATTCATAAGTGACTAAATTTGCTAATTGATAAATTGTGAATGGCCTACTTACAATTATTCTCTTCAATATATCTTTGATATCAAGTCCATATTGGCGTGCGAAATTCGCACAGCTATAAATATCTGAACTGTTTCCAGCATCAATAATTATTACGTTAGGAGAACCAAATCCACCATAGCTCTCTGGTAATAAAGCGCTAATACACAGTCTTTCGATAAGAATCTTTGAATGGTTTCCGACTATGCATATGCATTCGCCAATTCCAAGTTTCAAAATAGAATCTATTCTTTCAATATCAAATCTTAATCTAGAAGCAGTATAGAATTTTGGTGGAAATAATAGTGATGCTGTTAGATTACTATTATCCTGTTGTGGTGTCAGCGCTCTTTTTAGACTCCCTGAAAGTATACAACCACATTTTGGGCATTCTTCAGACGATCGTATAAAATCAATAGACTTGTCTGTCTCAATCAGAAGTGTGTTACACTCTGAGCAAAAATATTGCAGAAGGGGACGTCCGTGTGCCATTAAAGTGTATGGTACCGTATAGTACATAATAAAGTATGTATAATACCGTAATAATTTTGGAGAGCCTACTAAAGGAGATGTTTTTTATACTATTTAATCAGACTAAGGCCTATTGAATTGAATGAGCATCTCTTTGTTCTGATATCGGTTGTGCTTTGATTTATCCCCTGGATCTTGGTTGTGAATGTCTAGATACTTACAAAGACGTAAGGTTCTTCTTTCTAAGTTCTGTACTATTTGGCGTACTTTGTACGCATTTGCGTCGCATTCTTGAATTATAGGAATTCTATTCCTAGTTGTTAATTCCCACACCACCGCCGCCACAATTATCGTTGCTGCTGAGACCACCATTATTGTTGCCGCCTTTAGGAGATATTATACATATTCTATAGTGGGACAAGTGTGAATAGTAGAAAAACGAAAGGAGATGAAAAATAGCAAATGAAATCTTTAATATTATTCTGGTTCTGCCAATTTCTCTATAGGTTCGCCTGTAGGTAAGGGCGCATCCTTGGGTACCTTGTAATTGAATATCTCAGGGAAGTCCATATCTAATATAACGTTCATACCTACAGCTAATATTTTGGATTTAGGAATATCATATCTATAGTCATGCCCACCAAATACTACAATTTTATCGTCGGTTTCCTTCATTACGTGTCCAACATTATCTTCATTTTTGGTTCTTACTCCTTTGTTGAAAAGTGTTTTTGGGTATTTTCTTTCATAAGTTGCAAGGTCTATATTCTTACCTTGCGTCCATGGAACTGTTGGTCTGCTTGTAGGTAGAGGATCGTCACGGTTTACTTTATACTTTTTTTCGATCTCAGAAAGATTTAAGCCAATTAGTACGTTTCTACCTGTCGTTTTGATTTCTTTTTTAGGTATATCATATCTTGTGTTCTGTTCACCAAATACTACGATCTGATCCTCAGTTTCTCTTACGACATGTCCGATATGTGGAGCATCTAAGGCCATTACCCCTCTGTTAAAGTATTTGCCCGCACTCATTATCCCATCACTAAACCCCTTTTTTCTCCTTCCATCATAGAATATGCTGCAATTGCTTCCTTTTTTCCTTTTCGCAAAGGAAAGATGAACAACCAGTTATGTTTATTATGATGTAATTATTCGCTAACTCGGGGATAGATCTTAGAACATCCCAAATTTTGATACGCATCTCGTAATCCTCATCTCCCTTTGAAGTATGTACGACCATTCAGTTTTGGGAGCTTCTTTATTCTTGTCTATCGTTTTAGATATTGAATGAAAACCTGGCTTATCGCTACAGACGGAAACATAATTTACGTATCGAACTTACAGAGATATTCAAAAAAGATATACTTACGAACGATTCAAATGAAAAGACTTTAGAATGGAAAATGAAAATGGGTCCTCTAGCTGATGGCTCGCTTGAGGGCTAATGATATTAAATGTCCCTGGCATGGCTCCAAATTTGATGTAAGGATGGGTAAGGTGACAAATCCTCATGCAAGGACACCAGAATCAACCTATGAAGTAAAAGTAGAAAGCAATAACATACTATCTAAGAAGGAGATTGCATACCATGATTGAATGTGCAATCAGGATGAATGGTTAGATCATTTGGTCCAAATTATATAACTAATCAATAAATAACGAAACTAAACTTTTGTTTAGACATGATGAAGGACCCAGCGATTGCTACGGTAATAATAATTGTAATTTCTGCGAGTATACCAATTAGTTCTACAATATTGACGCACTCAAATGTAATAGCTCAGTCTCAACCTCAACAACAAGATCAACAACCTATCATAATACGAGTACAAAACACTTCGATGTCAGAACCAGCGCCAAATGCACCCTTAAATAATCAAACCTTGCCTCATCAGATAGTTGTAGCCCTGCCTATAAGACATGACGGAAGGATTTGGACAGGCACTGCTACTTTTACGGCCAGTAAGCCGATAGAAGTAGAGGTCGAGCATAAATATAATAGATATAATACAACACTAGATACGAAACATGGTGAACCATATCATGCAAAATGGTTTGACGGTACCAATATAGCTCTATCCACGATGACAATGTTTACAAATACACCTGTATCAGTAACGAATACCCCGATAAGTACAGGATCGTTTACATTTACAGGAAGCGCGTTAGTATTTCATAAAACAGACGGAGTTCCATTTACAGTAACATATACTCTGGACGTAGTTGCAAATCCCTTGACGCCTCCTAACTCTTTATCGCATTTAAAATAAATGACGAACATTGCTATTTTATCTGCTGAGTATGCCGGTTGTCGGCATAAAGAGAGAGATCTAATAGGCCGAGTCTCGATGTTTATGGCTTGACTTATAGAAGTGTAATACTACTGATAAATTATTCTTAACATGCTCATACATGAGATGCTGGTTCTTAGTTTCGAATATTATTACTAAATTTAGATCGAAGTTAGATTTATCCGTGAGTCTTTATTAACTCGATGCTTGTCTATGAAACCTGCTGTTGCGGCAACCACATATTTAGCGGGTTTTGTATTTTTATAAGTACAGTCAGCCATATCAAAAGTACTCCTACATGGAGGTACATCTTTTACCATATATACTACATTTCCATGTTCGTCAAACCAAATTAGATCAAGATTGTATCCTATATTTAAGAGCCACATTGAATACAAATCTGGCTTGTCATAAACTAGAATCATTGCGGAATTAAATGGCATTTTTTCATGTCTGAACATAAGCCATCTTTCTTTTTCTGCACTAGAATTTGCAACCTCTACCTTAATTACATCATGATTTATCCTAACTGTTCCTACAGAAAAGCCTGCAGGTGCATTTTTGACTCCTGGTGGAATAAACAAAAGGCCTAGAACGCCTACTGCAATAGCCGCAATCATAACTGGGACTAGAACTGCTATTTTGTGCACCATGGTAAGTCAGCAAAATACATAGTTATTGATTTTTTGTCAGTGTTGATAATGTGAAATTCATGTTCCCTATTTTGGTCTATGTTGAATCTTTCCAATTTCCGTTTCAGTCGGTCCCTAGCTATAAAATGTGTATTTATTGTCGTCTTTATGATCGTCATTAGTATTCTAAGTTGATGTCGGTTTTTGGATTATCGCCCGAGTTCACATTGGTTGCTGACTTGGTGAAGGTGTAATAGATGCCTCTGTCGTCGGTCTGCATACTTGAAATCAAATACCTTCTACAGATAGATTGGCTGTCTTATTATATTAATATTTTTACACGGCTATCAAATAATTTTTTTCTGGTTTATAGCTCGGCTGAGCTTTTTCAATTATTAATTAATTATTCAGCATATCAAGTGGTATATTTTTCGCGATTACTCGTTCAATAAGTTCCCGTACCAAAAGCTCCTTACATTCAGCACAGAAATATGCTTCCTTAAATGTCGAACTATGATTGGGCATGAGGATAGGTCCAAAGCTAGGGTTACCTTTGCATTCTGGTACGGCACATACACGTTCTTGTTTGTGCTTCATTTTGACATCTCTATCGGGAGATTCATTTAGCATATAAGACTCCTCCATATATCCCAAAGATTGAAGAGTCGTGTCTTGGTCCTGCCCGACATGTCAATTCGAATGAAATCAAAACAACGCCATTGCCATGGTGTGAACCTAAAATATATGTCATCCCGGATACAGGTTTAAGACGTCTTCTGTATTTAACACGTCCTATCACTAGATTTCTTTTGCAGTGCCCTTCTTTACATGTTTTTGCTTTTTATCAAATCCTAAAACTCCTGGGGGCCATTGTGGTCCACGTATTGGCCGCAGTCTGGATTAACACAATGAACCCTCCACTTTCTCGCTATTGGTGGTTTTTGCCTTCTAATTGAAGTCAATAAGGTTATCCACATAAAAGAATTCAACGAATAATTGAATGGTATTTGAGTATTGTTTAATATCTTCGGAAGCACTTCTTTGCTTTATAGTTGTAAGATAAAATAGCACTCAGAATAATGCGCTATAATGACAGATTACAACATCAAGCGGAGATATTATATTATATTATATTATTTTTATGACGGCCTCAACAAAAATAAATTAACAAGTTACTCCGTTCTAAAACAAAATGACAACTTACTTAGCTGTGTACTAAGCCGGCACTTATCAGACAAGCTTCCCAGCTAACTCTGCGACTCTTCTTCCCAATGCTCTTGCCACTTTAATATCTGCTTCTTCGATTTCTTTATTGGCGAGAATTCCTACAATTCTGCTGGGCCCATATGGGCTGCCGCTCTCTGTAAGTTCCGGTACAGAATATGGGACACCTACTATTATCATGCCATGGTGCAGCATAGGAAACATCATGGAAATTGCAGTAGTTTCTTGACCGCCGTGAACAGACGCTGCACTCGTAAAAACTGCACCGACTTTTCCAACTAGCGAACCATTCACCCACAAACTGCTAGTTCCGTCCCACAAAGCCTTCATGGGTGCTGCCATATTGCCAAACCTAGTGGGAGAACCAAAAATTATCGCGGTATACTGAGGCAGTTCATTTACTAGATTCTTGATCGGTGTCGTTGGATATTTATCATTTAGATCTTCGACCACTTTACTCCAAGCTGGATTCTGGGACACCACTTCCATAGGAACGTCATCTGCGATTCTTCTCATGGCAACACTAATTCCTGATATTTCCTTAGCGCCATATGCTATTTCTTCAGCCATTTTCGCAGTGTTTCCGAATCTGCTGTAAAACAAAATCATTATCCTTACCACCCTACTTTCTGACATTCTCCTCTCCCATTTTTTAAATATAGCATATTATTTAACTTAGACGATACTTCTACCAAAAGGAAACCCGTCTTGCTACCCATGCAGATCATTTTTGGGCTTAATCGAAAACGTATCAGAAAATTGGTCAGCAAGGAATTATAAATTAGACACAGTCGTGATTACAAGATAATAATGCCAAGACAATTGTTGTAATCTTTCAATGGATTTGGTTGATCAGTACTGATTAACTAACTCGCTCATATCAGCTCTATAATAATCTAGTCTGTCTGGATCATATTTTTGTACGATCGTTATACGTTCACCTCTGTTTATTCTGTTGTCGATCACGTTACGATGAACATAACCAGTTACAAATGTGTAACCTCTACGCCTTGCCTCTTTAAGGAAATGTACCCTAAGAAGGTGACCTCCTGTCTCTCCCCAATACCCAGGCTTAATGCTGATCCACTCCATATGGGCAGTATTCTTTTTTCCCCAATTCTCATCGCGTGTACCAGATCGAAGCTTGTAATTCTCCAACGGTCCGCCTTTTACATAACCAGCAATCTTTGCTTCTTCATTTTCGATTCTCAAGGTGATTAGGATTGTACTGCTGTCAGAGAGTGACCTCGTAAACTTCTCTGCGTTTAGACGTATTGGAGCAGGTAATTCTTTGTATATACTCAGTATAGCTTGTGAAATAGATGAATTAAGGTTGTCTTCGATTTTTTCTACTACTGGTATAAGCTTTAGTTCCTTTCTTCTGATTGAATTTCTTATGTTAATCTCCTGTTCCCAACTTTCCTTGAAAGCCTCTACATTATTAAAAAAATTTCTTTTGTATTCATAAGGGATACCATGTAAAACACGCTCAACCATCTCTTTCTCCTCTTTCAATGCACTAAAATATTTGACCGATTCCTCATTTATCAGTGACGGATGCCATCCAAGAGAGTGTACATTGCGTCGTGCAAGTTCTTTAGAATGATCAAAATTACCAAGACTATAGCCTGCAATACGGTCTGAAATAGAAAGAAACCATCCTAGCGCTTCGTAGTGTTTTCGTACCGTAATATCATTCTCAGGAATCCCGGCAGTTGTAAATAATTTCTGGATTCTCTTGTTTGCATGCTCCGCTATGATACCTTTAAAGGGATAGGCAGTACGGTAAATTAATGCAATTATAATGTCTAAGCTTACTTCAAAATCATCTATCCAGCGTTTTATTTTACCGTCTTTTCTTATGAACTTTTCAACAGAATCCTCATGCGGTTTATCAAAGCGTTTTAAGGGATCATAGTCATGAAAAAGGGCAGCTATGAACAGGGTGATGAGATCTTTTTGACTAAATCTATACTCTTGTCTGTTCTGACCATTGGCCGCCAACAAAGTAAAGTAAGCAACCTCAAGCTCATGATCGACATTGTGATAACCGTAATAATCTATTCCGAGCCCATGTTTCGATAGTTCGGATACAGCATGTCGAATTATCTTGCTTACTAATTTACCATCAAGCCCCATAGCTGTAGACAACTCGCATATCTTGTCCCTAAGACTTACCTGCTCAGTAACTCCACGTTTATAACGTAGCCACCAGGGAAATAACCTGATTCGTTTGTGAAGCACGTACCACCGTGGAAAAGGCTCGATCAGAGGATTGAATTGATTCAAATCTTCAGGATTTTGATTACTGCTAGTATCGAAATCATCCAAAACTACAGCATGTTTGTCTATCTTTTCACTAGGTATTGGTGACAATGGTCAGCTCCACAGTTAGATAGTATGTTATATGTCTGACTAATAAACATAAAAATCTCGTTATACTATACGCTTCTAAATGGAGAATATTAAAGATGTAGCACATTTAGTCATTTTTTTCTCTGCTAATAGAGCTAAACCATACAAAAACTACTAACACGCATTACATATCTGGTTTGTTACATTCAGTTCCGCTACAATCATGAGGTAATACCACAGCTTGTTTGAAGAGGGGTGTATGACTATCAAAGAGTCCAGCATCCCATTGATTTTTAGATATCCGGAAATTGAAGTACTTATAATATCGATAGCACAAACCTTTTCAAGTCGAGCCTAAGGTCTTCGAATTAGACCGCGGATTGTAGCTTGTAGCACAATAGATATAGATTGAGTCCTTTTCTTGTTATGATATGCCATTAAACAAGTCATGGCATGACTATAACGAATCACTAATTGAACGGGCACGTGTTTTGATTGACTTATCTTTCATTAAATCATCTAATAAAGAAATTAAAAAGATGAATATTGACAAGGTTGGAGCACCATTTTAATATTCTGATAATTATGTCCTGTTTCTGGCATTTCTGAAGATTGGTTTTAAAATTCCTTACCGAATGATCCCAAGGCATAGTACGTGGATTATCAGATTATGTCAGAATTGAGGAAATACACTTCACTGATATCAGGAGAAGAATGATCAGGCTTAAACCATCAATTGTGGTGATGGATTTTGGTGATGGTAAAGAAGAACCAATAACGCTGAGAGTCGATGCATCAGGTCTGACTGTATCAAGGAAGGGTCATGGAATTTGTCAAATACATATAGCTGTGACGCAAAATCCAAGTGATTTGTTTTCGAATAACTAAAGGAACTGTGCACGACGCCAAAAAGTTTTGTCCTTTAGTAAGAGAAGCAGCAAAAAATATGACATCGAAAAATTACATGCAGACAAGGCGCATGATAACAGAAGAAATTTAACTTACTAGATGAACTGGATGTTGAACCTGCAATTGAAATAAGAAATAATGGATCCACTAGTGTTTGGAGATATGTCAGTGATAGAACTGGGGGTATTTACAGGGTTTATAGTAGTTTACCATAATACTTCTAATTCTATTTTGTCTTCGGTTTAGTCGGAGTCAAAACTATTATAATGGTATATATATCTTGATCACACCGCCACACGAGATGAGAAGGCTATCAACCGCAATTCCGCAATTTATTTTGTCTATGATATAAAAGTGATCTATCGATCTTGGTCATCACCCTTGCTATGATAATTTTATTTTAGCTTTATTTCTCGCTGATATAAATAATCGGAGCTACTTCGTCAATCTTGTTTTGTAAATGCAATAAATGTATACCCTTCTCCGTTGTTCTGTATGTGTGCCGCCCTTCATCGTATTGTATCAAACCATTTTCTACTAAGAGCGACAAGTATTCTCTCAGCAGATTAAAGGATATAAACGCGCTATACTTAATTTAGTCTAAGTAGCTCTCCCGCCATTTGCTGCATTCAAAAGTAGCCCGATTATGTCAGTCCTGCTTCTGTATTTCACTTCTCATATAATTTAAATTATTATTAGAAACCAAGCTTTCATCATGTACAAGTATCCTTAGTACGAGAAAAAGAAATATAGGCTATTCTTATCAACCGCCAATATTCGAATTGAATCTGCGGCTATTAGACTATCGTCGGATATAACAACCAAACGCTAAAGCTGTCGCCGTGGCATCGATCACAGATCCTCGTCATATGGGAAACGTAATCTGGTCTCATGCATCTTGGGTTGACGATAAATCTGGTTTTGGGGTATTATGCAGGCGATGGCGTAGACCTCATTTCAAAAATAGTAGAGGACCGATACATCAATTAAAAATATCGGCATTCCGATTTGACTTTGTCTTGTGAAATACAGAAGTCGTATCGGCGCTATAACTAAAGTTTCTTTTATGTAAGATAAACGTTTCAGCCGCATTTTTTTGTCGTGTTACTCATGATCTCTTGATGATCGTTAATTATTGATCTTTTTTACGTCAAATAAAACGTCAGATTATAATTGTAAATTGAACTAAGCGATTTGAAGATAGATATTTAATGGTACGGTGTGACATAAAAAAATTAGGTATAAAAAATAAGATTAGAGGGAGAATATTGTGGTGTTTGTCATATAAATATCCCTCCGTAGTCTGATATGTTTATTTCTATGGTAATTTTATCGCGCTCTTTTATGGCCATGTCTTCGTGTTCCCCAGTACTGATTTTTAAACGGATGGAACACCGTTAGCGGGCAGCGCCATATTGTCGTCTATTAAGACAACTGAAAGGGGGGGATACGATCGACTATACACAGACATACTCGCGGATCTTTTTCTTTGGATTTCAATGATTCCTGACCCGTAGTGAGCACGACCTCTAAATTGGAATCATCTTATCAAGAATGAACCAAATGGGAACTCCATGAGGCCTTCCATATTTTGATTTGTGTACTTGGATAAGTGAGATTCAACACATTAAATGCGCCTAGTTCGTATTTGAAGCATTTCTTGCCTCAATTGACTCAATATTAGGCAAGATAAATAATGACGATGCAGAGTTCTCTTGTAGTTTTGGTTGCATCGCTTGCACAAAGTGACTTTAAGGACGTACTATAAACCATAACTCTTGGTATGGTTCCACTAACTTGATAGAGATGTAAAAATATGTCTCCATAATTAATGTCCAGTTAATGATGAAGTATTCGATCAAATAATCAAAGATACCCTTTAGGGAAGACCTCTTATCTTTATGTTCATACTGTTGTTGATTTTACTTGATAATGGTCCAAATATCTAATTGATGTATCTATCACTGCTCTTTCTTGATCGTATTCTCTGATCCAATAAGTAGCTATGGCATATTCCTCATTGCTGTCGCTTCTTATAGTCATTGAATGACCATTGATATCGACTATACGTCCAATATAGATCATCTCGCAGGTATTAACTTTTTTATTTATTAACTCATTCCAATTAGATGTTTGTTTTAGCTTTTCGAGAGAATGGCTTCGAGGTTTTGATCGTACCACTGATCTTACTCCAGATTCTTTGATGTATTGAAAGCGTTGTTTCCTATCTCTGTTTCTATTTAGTCCTAGAATGATGCCGCGTTTCCACCATTTGATCGACAGTACTGTTCTATTAAAAAATAATACTATCGTTAGGCTTGCGCCTATAGCTGTGACAAGGAGAATTATAGAGTCCACATAGGTCACTCACTAATTGTTGCTTAGGAGAAGACAAACCAGAATTTATATGTTTGTACAGGATCGACTGACAGACTCAGCTAGTGAAGAAAACAGCAATTGCATAACTCACTGTTCTGTTAATAGGGTGTTGACCTAGCTGCATTTAACTTATGCAATATACCCTCGTTTATGATGGTTAAATGGCCTATCTATAACTATAGTGATACGTGTTGAAATAGTACGTATTTTGATGTGATTGTTTTGAATAATGAGTTTAGTAATGTGAACGATGGTAAAGAAGTGCATGATGCAGACGTCCAGATTCTCGTTCGATTATTCATGTTATGTGTTATATTATTGGAGTCTCCAATGTCCCACGAATTATTTATAACACATTTATAGTTACCAAGACACCTTTTGCCTTGCATGGTTTTCAGTATAACAATAAGTCAGAATAATAATGAACTCAAATTCCTTTGTTTCTTTTTCGATTTATGTTGGAACATATCAGTTATAGAATCATTTCTGGATCTTGCTAATCTATATTGTAGACATTCAGTTTATGCAGATGGTGGTAGATGGTATTACCATGAAAATCAACTGGACTCATCGCTTCAAAAAGACATTATTGTAGGAGTATTGAAATATGTTATTGACAGTACTGGCAATCTGTATGATTATTATCCGTGTATACAGGTCGAACTACCAGATTGATACAATTGGCTACGATTGATTGTATTCATGCATAATTTGAGAACATATTTCAAATTTTGTTTACTAATACGGATCACGTGAAATGAGCGCCTCCATTTAGAGGTGGATAAGTATATCCTTCAAATAGCATATATGTCAGATATATCATACGAGACCGTATCGACACCGTATCGACACGGTTAGAGAAGATTTACCAAAGGTTCAAGCAAAATAAGATCTTCAGCTTATCTCTAGCAATATTATTAGTATGCCTCATCCTACACTCCACATAAATGCTGTCACTAACCAAGTATGATGTCCTACCGTCAAACTACCGAAATATTTGTTGAAAGGTTGAAAATTTATTCGAAGAGGATACGGCGACCTTCTTTAATTGTAGTGAAATTAGGTTTAAATGATAATCAAAGTTAAGGTGATGGAATAAGTCGAGCTAAAGTGATTTTAGTTGTTGCTAAGAGCGAAGAGTGTTTGCTGGCCTATGGCTCATCCTCCCGCAATACATTTCTTGCATTTTATTGCAAATTGTCTGATATTAATATAAATAGAATATATTTTTTTATCTAATTGCAGGGTTTGGAATGCTATTCTTAGATATCTTTCGAGCGTAAGATTATCTATAAATTTGTAACTTTGAAGTCCATTGTTATCGAATTTGTATTGTAGATCATAAAGCAACATCATTCGTGCTTACCTATGATTAATTTAATGAAAACATTTTGTAATATTGAGGAAAGAATACAATATTATTATTGTATTTTAGTCATAAACTATTAATATCTGAAGTTCAAGCAAATCTACAACTATTTAGTGAGTGACCTATGTGGACAAAATAAAAAGGGTTGCTGCTGACCAACTACTGCTTATAAGCATCGAATCGGTGCTTTTTGTTTCCCTCGGACGGGATGAAATCAGAGGTTTGTGGATGCGCATTACCTTTACCGAAAGAGTACGATGGTGTTAATTTAATGAATCCCATAGTGGAATTAATTGTAGTTTTTGGAGGAACATTAAGTTTGTCAGTTCCTTTTGGACTCTATATTGCCAGGATGATATCCTATGAATTGAGACCATTGGAAGCTCCACTTGCAAGAGTCGAAAATGGATTCTACAAGATCATTGGGATAGATAAAGACAAACAGATGACATGGAAGGAATATTCACTTGCCTTAGTGCTCACGAACGTCATAGTGGCAGGCTTTATTTTTTTTATGTTAGTATTTCAGAACCTTCTTCCATCTTCAACACATGTAAATGGCCTTTCAATTGATTTGGCCTTTCACACTGCTATTTCATTTGTTACAAATACTGATCTACAGCATTATGCAGGTGACCAACAACTTTCGGTAATATCCCAAATGATTCCACTTACATTTGTTATGTTTGTAGCTCCTGCTTCTGGGATTGCTGCTGCGTTTGCATTTATCCGCGGTTTTATAAGAAAGAATTTTGGGCTTGGTAATTTCTATGTCGACTTTATACGAATAATTTTAACACTACTACTTCCTGTTGCGTTTGGATCTGCCCTGCTTCTTATACTGCTGGGAGTCCCACAGACTCTACAATCATCAATCACGATCAATCATACCTTGGAAGGACATAATCAAACCATTACAACAGGCCCAGTTGCTTCTTTGGAATCGATTAAAGATCTTGGCAGCAATGGTGGCGGATACTATGGTGCAAATTCCGGTTATCCATATGAGAATCCTAATGGTCTTTCAAATACCTATGAAATGTTTCTCATGCTGATAATTCCTTTGTCATTTCCTATTGCATACGGTAAATTGGTAGGAAAGGCTCGAGGAGTATCATTACTATTAACCATACTAATCGCGTTTGGAATTTTGCTGGCAATAGCCTTCAGTCAAGTAAGTGGGCCTACCAGTTTAGAAACTAGGTTTGGTAGTTTTGGTACCGAATTTTTCAATACCGTCTCTATAACTACGAATACTGGATCAGCGAATTCTGCACTGAGTGGAATGTCTCCAAATCCAGTAATGTCTTTCTTGCTTGGCATGTTTATTCAATCCGTTCCTGGAGCTGATGGTACAGGAATCATGTATATGATCATCTACGTAATCATAACTCTCTTTCTAGTTGGCTTGATGGTTGGCAAGACTCCAGAATTTATGAACATGAAAATAAACCCAACAAACGTCAAATTAGCTGTTTTTGTATTCTTAATGCATCCTGCATTAATATTAATTCCAACCGTAATTGCGTTTACCACTGGAAATGTCCAGAGCGTATTGTCTGTTCCTGCAGGAAAGATGGTAACAGCCTCAGGCTATACTCAAGCATTATACGAATACACATCTGCATCAGCCAACAATGGCTCTGATTACTTGGGAACTTCTGCCAACACACCGTTCTGGAATTTGTCGACTGCGATAGTTATGTTTCTTGGAAGATACGCGCCAATAGTCTTGATGCTGGCTATGGCTGGCTCCTTCACAGTCAAAGATAGAAAAGAGGCCATTGAACCGATCAGAACACACGGCCCGTTGTTTATTTCAATATTATTGGTCATGACGTTCCTTCTGACAGCACTAACTTTCTTTCCATTCATAGTAATAGGACCGTTTTCAATGTAATGGAGACGAGATAAATGGGACCAATATCGAGAACGAGAGAAAAATTCAAACATAACAATAATAAAAATAATGGTTCTAGTTTTACGAAAGACCTATCGAACATAAATAGAATACAAGTAATACTTGGTTCGATTAGAAAACTAAACCCTCACTATTTAGCAAAAAGTAATGCGGTAATGTTTACAGTAGAAGTTGGATTTGTACTAGTTTTTGCTATTGGTCTAGCGCTTCCGATTATCCCGAAAGAGTTTGCTAGTCAAACTCCGATATTCTATTATGAAGTGGCAGTAATACTAATTATCACAGTCTGGTTTGCTACATTCTCAGAAGCGCTATCAGAAGCCCAGGCTAAAGCCCGAGTAGATTCTCTAAGAAGTCTAGAAAGAGAGGTTTCGGCTAGGAAATTAGTAGGTGAAGGTGAAGGTCGGAAGGAACTTATCGTGGCCTCTACCAGTCTCAAACCCGGGGATGAAGTATTGTGTCATGTAGGCGAAATAATTCCAAGGGATGGGCTTGTTTGTGAAGGGAAGGCTTTTGTAGACGAATCAATGATGACTGGAGAATCAAATCCTGTATTCAAGGATAAAGATGATCATGTCATAGGTGGTACAAGAATAGCAAGTGACAAGCTACGAATTGAGATTACTGCAGAGGTTGGTAGAAGCTTCCTTGATGAAATGGTTAGTCTAATAGAAAGCGCAACAAGACCTAAGACAAAGAATGAGATTGCACTAACGATATTGTTAGCAGGGCTATCATTAATATTTATAATGGTGGTTGGAAGCCTTCTTTTCTTTGCTAACTTCCTTGGATATATTGCTGATATTGCAATGCTGATTGCGCTCCTAGTAGCACTGATGCCCACAACAATAGGCGGACTACTATCTGCTATAGGTGTTGCTGGTATTACTAGAATTGGAAGAGATAACATAATAGCCAAGTCCGGAAAAGGTATTGAAGCAGCTGGAGATTGTGATATTTTGATTTTAGACAAAACAGGAACCATTACGGAAGGAAGTAGGAGTGCAAAAGAATTCATACCGTTGCAAAAATACACAGAAAGAGATGTAGGACAAGCAGCTTTCGCAGCTTCAATCCATGATACCACGCATGAGGGAAAATCAATTGTACATCTAGCAGAAGAGAAAAGATTTATTCCCCCATTAATAGAAAAAATACTCACTGCTAGAAGAATTGAATTTAGTGCAGAGACCAGATTTAGTGGTCTCGAATTTATGCCAAACAAAAGAATAGCACTCAACGCTGAGCTACAAGAAGAGGCTACATCAATTCACAAGTTTGAGGATGGTAATGGAGAAGAACCAATTCGCACTTACGGTCCTAGTAGAGTTAGTAGCATGCTTTTGGAATTAGAGCAGCGAAACGAAGAGGTAAAGATTCTCAAGGGTTCTGTAGATGCAATGCTAAAATTTCTTACACATGTCAATGAAGCTGAATTGAAATGGAAGGCTCAAGAAATATCTAAGATTGGCGAAACACCGCTACTAATAGCAATAAATAGTGAAGGAATTGGTCTTGTTGCTCTAAAGGACAACCTCAAGGAAAACATACGCCAGAAGCTTGATGAAGTTCATACTACAGGTATCACTACAGTAATGCTTACTGGAGATAATCAGCTTACGGCTCAAGTGATTGCAAAGGAGGCTAATGTTGATCAAGTGATGGCAGATGCAAAACCCGCGGATAAATTAGTAAGAGTTGAAGAAGAACAGAGCAAAGGTCATGTAATAGGCATGGTGGGCGATGGAACCAATGATGCACCGGCATTAGCAAAAGCAAACGTTGGACTAGCAATGAATAGCGGAACTGCCGCTGCGAAAGAAGCAGCTAATATGGTGGATCTGGATTCTGATCCGTCAAAGATATTAAAAGTGGTAAAACTAGGCAAACAATTGCTTATGACGCGCGGAGCTATTACAACTTTTAGCACAGCTAACGATGTTGCCAAATATTTTGCAATACTTCCTGCTATGTTCGTGTCTAATCCAAAGCTGGCAGTTCTTAATGTAATGCAGCTGCATAGTCCTGCATCTGCTATACTGGCTACATTGATATTCAACGCAATAATGATACCGGCATTAATTCCATTATCCTTACGAGGTGTTAGATTTAGACCAGAGCCACCTGAGAAAACCTTCATCAGAAACATGCTTATTTACGGCCTAGGCGGACTGGCTTTACCTTTCGTCGGAATAAAGGCTATTGATCTCTTGCTAGCACTTTTCATGAGGTGAATAAGAGTGATGATCAATAAGATAAATAGAAAAGGATTGAAAATGTTAGAGAAAATAAAAAGTCAAATAAATAAGAATACACTTAGTCCCGCAATCAAAGTAGTAATACTGATGTTAGTAGTAACAGGTATTGTTTACCCTCTTGTTCTAGTAGTGATCGGTCAAAGTGCACTCCCATATCAATCAAATGGTAGCTTGATTACCATTAACGACAAAGTAATTGGTTCAAAACTTATAGCACAAGAATTTAAATCTTCGAAATTCTTTCATCCAAGACCATCATCAGATTCAGCCTCTAATGTAGATCCTGACATAACTCCAGAAAAGGCGATTTCTCAGATTGCGAATGTAAGTCATAGCACAGGAATAAATCCAAACGCCTTGAGAACACTAATTGATCTCAATATAGAAAAAAACAAAGTAAGCAATATGGTGGCATTTGCTCCCGACTATGTCAATGTATTGGAAGTTAATTTGGAATTAGTAAATCAATATCCTGAAGTTTATAGTACGTTCTTGAATAATGCACCTCCGCAAAATACAACAGCAGGTTTCACAGGTCTGGGAGGGGGGTGAATCGTAGGACGGAAACAGTTATAGCCGCATATGTATTGTCTCTAGTAGTTGCCTCAGGTGCATTAATGTACTCGTTATTGAGAGCAGAAAAACCGAAGTAGAAAACGGAAAGCTACAGGGAATAATTATCCGAATATTACTTCAAAATAGGTAATCACTCAACCTACACGTTATAGATTTTGTCGTAATTCATGCTCAAAACGACCTGCACAAATAATTTTGGAAATATTTGAATAGACAAAATAAATTATATTCAGGTTATTTATACCATTAATAACGCCAAATTATTTGGGGTACATGTCTATATCTATTCAATTCCAATATTAGAACCCATGTGATTTTTGGGATCACTGCAGTGCGAACCAAATTTGACATAATTTTTCGATCCTTCAATACTAGGATATGATTAGAATCTGAACTCTTACTTAATAAGACCTAGGTTGTACTTACAAGCCTTGGTATACCCGGCTAAGACATGGATGATATTTGGTACTGTAGCAGTAATTGTAGGCATTATTACTCTAATTATAATTAATTCATTAAATGCAAAAACATCTATCTCAATCCACAGACAGCCATTAGCTAGCTATAGAGATTGTATTTCACTATTTACTGAAAATTATATAAAAGTGAAATGCCAAGATCAGTATTGGAAATTTAGACTACCTGAGGAGTTAAAGTCTGCTGTTGTTCTTGCCGTTAATGGATACAAAAGCAATGATGTCCCGTTATCTGCACAAGCGATATTTGGTCCTGTCACTGCCAACATGTACCAGTACGCACAAAATGATTTTCAACTTGGATTGAATAACAAGTATGGCGAGAAACTTTATCCAGTTTACAGGATCAATCCATAGACATTTTAAATTGTGTATAGGACAATAATTACCTAATATCGATATGGCAGATAATTTCTGTTTTGATGAAATCTCTATGCATATATACCAAAATCAAGTATCCCAACCCGAGTATCAACACTCTAATTGTGGGCTGCTCGAATTTGCTGTTTATAGATTGAAATCAATTCTTCAACTGTTGTAGCATCCTCTGGATTTTTATCATCCCTTATCTTACCCGTAAATTTAGGAAATCGAAGAGCTAATCCATAGCTTTGTCTAATGGAATTTATGCCTGCAGTATGAGATGGACTTAGTGTTATCTCAGAAGCTATGATCTCGATTACTATTTTTGGCTCAAACCACACATCTGTCTCCATTTTAGAATCAACCCTTGGATGTTTATGTTTGAATATGTGTTTCTCTAAACTGCTATAGAAGTCTTCTAAACTCTTGTCTGTAAAACCAGTTCCAACCTTACAGATAGTCCTAAACATGTCTGACTTTTGATCATATGCTGCTAGAAGTAGGGCACCATATTTTCCTACTCGTCGTCCTCTGCCATATAGTGCCCCCACTATAACCAAGTCTAGCGTATCGACAAGCTCACTTCGGTATTCCCGCTTTAGTTTAACCCAAAAATACTCTCTGGCTCCTGCTCTATATGGACTAGTTAGTTGTTTTATCATGAGACCTTCACAGCCACTTTCAATAGCAGAAGCCATAAATTTCTCAATTTGTTCTGAATCCTTTACGACAGTCTGTGGAACCAGACGAATCATGTAATTGTTCATATTGTTGTTTTCTTTCAAACGTCTTGTTAATTTTTCTAGTAGTCCTCGTCGTTGACTGTAGGGTAATGAAGTTTTGTCAACTCCATCAACAAATAAAACATCAAAAATATTGACTACAACAGGATAGCCTTCCATTGCTTCTTGGACCTTGTGTTTTCTTCGCCGATGCATCAACTCTTGGAAGGGAAGGAATTCTGAAGTTTGAGGATTAATTGCTACCACTTCACCTTCAAGTATTGCTTCTTCTACTTTTAGAGAGTTGTTTATTTCCTTAACGATATCAGGATAGTGATGAGTAATTTTCTCAAGTCTCCTTGAAAATAACTCTACTTTTTTCTCTTTTCCTTTATGTATCTGAACCCTTTCACCATCCAATTTGTATTCAGCGGCAGCAGCTATTCCACCCATTCTCTCTAAAGCCTCTTGGGCTGCTCTGACCCGTTCTGCCAGCATTGGTCTGATTGGCTTGTATAAAGATATTTTAATTGACTTTACAGCATCAATGCCTTTCGTAGCGAGTATTTTTGATACCGTTCCAAGGTCACTGGATACATTATATGCATTTTCCAGAATTTCTCGGTTTGATTTATCTCTTGTAAAAGTTACAGCAAGGGCATCTAAAATGGTGAACTCAGCTATTCCAAGTCTCAGAGTACCCAGCACAAATTTCATTATATACCTGGCTTCTCTTGGTGTTGAATCGTTTAAAAGACTGCTTATATTTCTTATCTTCAATTCTTGAGAGCCTGGGCCTGTAGTTCTTGCTATTTTATCAAGAGTGGAATACACACACTCTACGGTCATCATCTTTTTTGAAGAACGATTGATAATGCTTTTCTTTGAACTCATTAGCTCCCTCGCAATATCGCCTATATCCCCAGCTTTGCGGTATAGTTCTAATATTGATGCCATTTCTGCACCTGAAGATAGGGAGAGTGCTCGTAAAGCCATTTTCTCGGCAATACCAAGTTCTATCCCTTCATAATCAGGATGAAGCTTGCTTTGAATGAGGTACGCCACCTTATCAATTATCTTTGCAGGCGTTTTTTTAAAAAGAGATACAAGGTAATCAGTAAGTATTAATCTGCTAGTGGTTTGCTCCATCTGTTCGAATATATCTACTAAGTAAGAAAAGTACAAATCTATTTCATGTCTCGATAATAATAGGTGTTATCAGGACATTAACGTTTAAGTTTTGCTCTTAGTTATAATACTTCTGTTAACAAGATATGTAACTGAAGTAGACAGAGGGGAAGAAATGGCGGATTAAGAAATCGTAAAGTATGCTTAGAATCCCAAATCCATGATTCTCACTGAACTTCATTATCGATATCGATTCTAAACTTCGATATTTTCTGTTCGTGGTTAAGTGAACCAATCACTAACACCATTAACAACGGCAAGCCATCTAGAACACAGCATTTCCATGCAAACTCTATCTCTCCTTGCAGTATGCTGATTAATCTCACACTGATTCAATTGCAATCTGAAGATAATGCACAGACTGAACAGAAGTTATATGAACAGTCTTTGATAGCAAGCTCCCAGAATTCAAAGTTCGTAGAAATACATGGTTTAGCAACCATACTTAGTTATAGTACTTACATAGACACTTGAGTATGTTGAGATAATGTCTTTTCAATATCTTGCAAATCGTTCCGGTACCCAAATACACTCCCAATCTTAGCCTGAGCATTATTCTGTTGCAGCCAACTTTCTTTAATCGCAAATATAGGATTGTTTCTTTTGTCGCTGTGTTTGTTCTCTGTTATTGCACGAAGTGACAACACCTAGTTATGGTAATGAAACGAAACGTGTTTGTCATGTTCTCAGTAACTCAAATACTATTTTCTGATTTCTGAAACCATTCCATTCAGAAAAATTCCATTTGTCAAAGTGACTAAAATTGCTTCTAGCGCTGCACCTGGTCGACACACATTTGAGTATATACAGGCGTTTCAATATAGCGGCTGGTAATCCACACAAACCAGGCACCAAAGAATAAGATGACTATCAGGCAGATTGAAGATGTTATCGCATCTATGGCGTTAATTAGTTCTTTTGGAGAAGAATGCCTCAGATCATATCTACTTCGTTATTTAATTTGAGCTGTAGAATAAGTTGGAGATCCATTTAGTAAAGTTGCAGCATTTGTTGTAGTTCCATTATAGGATGGAACGTGCTTTAAATAAAATACATTATTGGTTGGATCAAATCCCAATTGATTTAATAATAATACCTTAAATCCGTTATCATGTAGATATTTCATCTCTTGATCGAATAAAGGTACAGTAATGGTGGTAGCGGCCTTATCGTATTCGTGTATATTGTAAGTAAGAGTATGATAAGTAATTATAGGAATAGCATTTATTTTGCCATTATTATATGGCACCTGACTGTTAACCTGTTGAATAAATTTTTGAAACATTTCAGAAGGACCATAATTGTGACCGCTGCTTATATGAAAAAAGCTGTCACTTCTGATATCATATCTATTCGCGAAAGTTAATTTGCCATCAGGTAAATACGTTCTACAATCCGTTTGTTCTGGCTTTATATTCGCAAATCCATTACAGTTTAACGACATAAGAGGATATGTACCTGTCCTGGCAAAATTGTAATATTTAGCTACTATATTAACAACTGACGGCATATTCGATCCTAGATTAAAAGGATACGCAAAGATCGATGAAACAATACCATGGCTGGCAAGACATTGCTTTGAATCAGCTATTTCATAGATCAAACCATTCGTTGACATCTTATCCAGTGGTTTATGATCCATAGTATGAGACTCTACATCCATATGATCCTGTTGTAATGTTGCAATATCCTGCCAGTTCATACGTTTGGTATCTCCAGAATTAACATAGTTACATACAACAAAGAAACTGGCCTTAAGGCCATACTTGTCTAAGATTGGTCTTGCATATGTTATTTGGCTTTTGTATCCATCATCAAAGCCTATCATTACCACCTTATTGTTACTGCTAGTAATACTATTGCTGATATTACTGCCTGAAAAGGAGGCGGATGGTGGGGGAGCGGAGTAAAGAGTAGTAGAAGAGGATTGGTTATGAAAGCCACTTAAATTTGATGCTCGAATACCAGTATTACCTGATATTCCATCGTGACTTGCTGACGGAACATTTGAGGAAGGTTTGTTATTATTCTTTGAGGATGACTTGCTAAGGGCAATATTTGAAAAAGAACTACTACCGATGATTAGCATGATTGCTATTGTAAGGATACCGAAAAGACCACCTAAGGTCCGGTATTTTATACTTCGATCTGACCTTCTCAAAACTACGTCAATTTAGATAATTACGACAGACGTATAATGGTTACAGCGACAGGGATTACAATTAAATTCATCTTAATTTGATGTTGTTGGCATTTCAGAGTGATTCTCCAATTTTATTATAACTATATCTCAAATTAATATATGAATATAGATGTGTATTGTTAATCGTAACACAAGTACAATGCATTGTAGTTATGGTACACTTCTCTAAGAGATATTAAAAGAAATACAAAACCTGTTCCTTAATAATAGTATTATACTTAGGCAACTGTACTACTACTCAAACATCGGTGCTTCATTGTTAATTATAATGGAGTCTGTAATTATATGGATCAACTCGTAAAAACATGGCAGGATATATTAGCACTCAAACCGGATAGGAAAATAAATCATATTAGATGGACAGAATTGAGGACTGTCCGGAAGATTAGGAAAGAGAAACGAACAGTATTCTTGAGAGAGGATAAGGTGCATAGGTTTTAGCTAGTCATGCCAATTTTAACTCTGGTTAATTATGTCCCTTGCTATTCAAAACAGCCGGTCCATATAGTTTAGTATTTTTATCGTTATTACAAAGAAAATTACAATAAGGACTAAATATGACTATCGATTTTTTGATAGGAGCTTCATACAATTAGTCAGAGTCTTATTCCCATTAAATTCAAAAATAAAAAAAATTTGGGTACTTCTATTCTCTTATTACCAGTTTCTTTCAGTTTTCGCGTTTAGTTGTCGTAGTTCTTGTGGTAATAATGGTGGTGATGATGGTGGTGATAGTAGTGGTGGTGATGATGGTGGTGATAGTAGTGGTGGTAGTAGTGGTGGTAGTACTGCTCTGATGATGCGTATGCGTAGTTTGTGACTATAGGTCCTGTGGCGAACAGTAACACTGCTGCCGCAATTGTTACAATACTGAAAGCAATGGTTGTCTTTGAATTCATTAGTATCCAACCATACATCATTAGATAAATGGGTTGGGTAATTACTTAAATTAACAAATCTTGATAACATCAATATCTCATGAATATCATTTATTTATTCAACTTATGATTTTGATGAACAATTCTGACTAGAATCCTACTACCTTTCTAATATTCTCTATATATATCTTAATTTTCTTCTAACCTTGACTATACAAAAAAGTGCAAAGCCCAATAACATGCAAATCAATAAATCTCTTTAAATACTTCAATATAATATCCCGTTTCATACTTATCTAATATATCATGCTCAACCTTATGTTGAAGGACAATTCCATTTTCAAGGATGTTTTCTCCATGATACTTTCTTACCATCTGCATCACAATTGGATTTTCTACTGCTTGTTAACCTTGACAAGTCTTTACGGTGTCAAAATAGCAATATGGAATCAATTGGTGTTATGTCTCTGAATTTCTCTGCAATAAATGAAATAAAGTAGCTCAGAACTTTCACGTATACATCTAAAAAGTAAAAGCCTAATAACCCTTATAGGACCATATATACACATCAACGAACAAATGAGAAGACCAAAGGTTCCTGCAACAATCATTGTATTCGTACTAGTAATAACAATTCCATTAAGTGCATTTATAGTTCAGCCCACCGTCATCGCAGCACAACAATACTCTAATTCTTCATCCCAGAATACTAATTCTTCTGCTGCATCCTCTCCTCTCAAGACTATCTTTAAAGACGTCGAGAATTCCATTGTACAAATAACAAGTAAAATACCAACGGGTGCTCCTAATGCCCTAAATCCTCAATCGCAAAATGCTACTGCATTAGGCTCCGGGTTTGTTTACGATAAGCTTGGACATATAGTTACAAATGGTCACGTGGTAGGAGGTGCAAAGATAGTAGATGTAACGTTTGTAGATGGTAATAGATTTACTGCAAAGGTGATAGGAACCGATATTTATGGAGATATAGCGGTTTTACAAATTTCAGAGAATAACACACAAAAGCAGCAGCTATTCTCTACTCTTAAACCGCTTGTAATTGGGAATTCTTCCAATTTAGAGGTTGGAGATCAAGTAATTGCGATCGGTAATCCTTTTGGTCTCAGTGATACATTGACGACAGGAATTGTTAGCGGGTTGGGTCGATTGCTTCCGGCTGCCGCAGGTGGGGGATTTTCTATACCCAATACAATCCAAACTGATGCACCAATAAATCCTGGCAATTCTGGTGGACCTTTACTTAATATGCAAGGAGAAGTTGTTGGAATAAATACCGCCGGTCTTTCCGATACAGGAACATTCTCTGGCATAGGATTTGCAATTCCATCCAAGAGCATAACAACAATAGTTCCTGCTTTAATTACAAAAGGGTACTATTTGCATCCTTATCTTGGGATTAAGGGCGGTGCATTGACATCAGATCTAGTGGAAAATATGACAGGTATACCGTCAAACCTCAGTGGTGTATATGTAGATACAATTACAAAGAATGGTCCTGCTGATAAGGCAGGGTTAAATGGAAGCACTACAGATGAGTACTCAAAGAAACACGTAGGTGACATTATAACTGCTGTTGATGGACACAAAGTCGCAAGGATAGATGATTTGGCGTCTTACATTGACCAACACAAATCTGTTGGTGATAATATTACTTTAACTGTATATAGGAATGGACATGAAACAAACCTTAAAACGATACTCACCGCGAGGCCATCACTACTGCCGTTTCTGATCACACCATCTGCTCCTGCATCTCCAATCCCTCACCCTCAGCCTCCCGTACCACCTTCGACGATACCTTCACCGCATTCATAACTCTTACCAAGGCAGCTTCAGCATAACTGCGGCCTATTTGATCGGCGCTTCATTGCCTGCTTATTGATATCGTAGCGCAGGTATTCTACTTCGAATCCTCAGCTGTCAGCAATACTTGTATTATGCCTTCGTTACATATCCAATTGTGACTACGATGTCATGCTTCTTATTCATGATGTAGGCGTCCACCTTCTATTGACAATACATATAATCACTTGGATGCTAGGAGGAAGAAATCTCGAAAAGAAGCTCTAACTTCTATTCTATTCTTTTGAGTTGAATGTCTCTGAAAAGTTGAATTACTCTGATTCCGATTATATTTCTCATCTGTTCTGATAGAGTTAACATGCATGAAGGGAAATCCTGTTACAATTTGTGCCTTATATTCATAATTTCAACGCCTCATATTCATAATTGGGACACACTTTTATGCACACAGTCATAGAATATCTTAATACTACAGATCGTTATTCATATTGCGAAAATTCTTTAGTCTTACAACGGTTGTAGTTTCCTGTCTGCTAACGCTGACTTTCCCACGATAAAAGATTATAGTGAAGTATGTTACTCTCTTGATGTACTTTTTTTTGCAGAGCGTGACAGAAATTATTGCTGCCACGAAAATAAATTTAGATTTAATTCGTTATCCTTCATTTTCTTTAATATAATCTTCTAAAGGACTGGTTGGATAAACTATCCTAATATTTATATATTACACTCTTGACGAGTAGGTAAATGTCCGTAATCAGCAAACAGATTGTGAAAGAGAGTAGCAACGTACCTAAAATAGCAGTAGGAACGCTTTTGGGGATTTTAGTATTTGGGATGTTCGTAGTAGGATATGACCAAGGACAGTTGGTACAAGCAATATCAGCCCCATTTGGAATTCATCCAAATCATGCTCAGTTAATGCTTCTCCATGAATTCAATCATGATCTGAGGCATGCAGCAGGATTTCCATGCCATTAGGATAGCTATTGCAGCGTGCTGAATGCTTCAACCAAGATAGTAGATGAAAACCTTAACTTTTATAGCTATAACTCTTTTTTCTGGTGCAATTGCAGGTACTCTCCTTGGCTTAATTAATCAGGTTGTAGTAGAACCCTTTATTGATAAGGCTATAGGAATTCAGACACAGAGGACGGTTAATGTGGGTGAAATCATCGATCCCGCACAACAAACACATTATCGTATGTGGCAAAAGGGAGGAGAAGTAGTTGCTAGCACTATATACGGTATATCGCTGTCAGCATTATTTGGGATTGTCTTTGTGTATAGTAGGAATTCGTTACCTGGTTCTAACAACATAAAGAAAGCTCTTGTGCTGACGGGCATTATGTTCGTTGTATTATTCGTGATTCCTACTCTTAAATATCCAGCCAATCCGCCTGCCGTGGGAAATCCAGATACAATATACTACAGAGAGAGCTTGTATGTTGGATTTATAGTCATCTCTGGATTTACTAGCTTAGCAGTTGCTCTTCTATACGTAAAAAAGATAGTAAAGAACATTAATAGGCCTTCTAAATCAATAGGAAACATCGCAATTCCAGTATTCTTGTATGTAGTTATAATGGGTAGCGCATACATTTTGTTTCCTCCAAATCCTGATAAAATTACAATACCGATGGATCTGATTATGACATTTAGAGTTGCAGGTGCATTCACTATTGGCATTTTCTGGGGTTTAATGGCTATAACTCTCGGTTCATTCTGGGATATACTCAAACCGCACGAAACACGCAAAATTGCATCGGTATAGATCATGACACACACAACCAAAAGGCCGAGAAATGGGGATACTATTTTTTAAAAAGATCGTTCACTCTTGAATTTCTCTTACACTAAAATATATCACGTCCATATCAGGTATATGATCCCATCTAACGTATAATACTAGATATCTTTCAGAAGCATGCCAACATTCACTTCTTTCCCAAAAGCACAACCAGAAAATGCATTTCATCTTCATTCTATGCCCCAACCCAGATGGATCGACCATTTTATCAGTGATGATACAAATGTCACATATAGTCGTTAATCTAGTATTTCCAGCTAAAACATAGAAGTACCTTATACATCGACTATTCTTATTCAAATAGTTCTTTCTTTACACTTAATCAAAAAAGAGAGAAAGAGATTGATCTCCAGTTGCCAGTCTGCAACGGGATATTCTACTTCTGTTTTTGACTCCCTTCACTAAATATTTTTGCCAATTTTTCGTGTAATTCCTTCTTAGCGGAGGATTTTTGTACCATAGCCTGCCACTCTTTACCTATACTCTCGGTCAAAGCATCAGCGACCTTGTCCATAGTAGGGCCATTTGCTGCTTCTATCCTCTTCTTTAGTTTTTCAATCATCAACTCCGAGTATGCTGCAAAGGATGCTTTGTACCACATACCCATTATCATCTCGAACGGGTCCATAGATCCCATTTTGCCACTTCCATGCATATGTGCACATCCCGAACAGTCTTCAGCTCCAGTTCCCGGATGACACGAACATCCGCAGGAATCACCGTTGTCATGACTAAATTGATTTTCCATTTTTTATGTATTCACCTGTTGGTGGTTGTACATAACGGGATAATTAAATATGGTAGTCATTTCTTGGTAAGTTGGTTAGATTCTTGTTACTTACTAACCAATGGATTACTATCTTGAGTACTATAGAGTATTGGTAGTCTACAAGGAATCATACATCTCAGTTATCTTAATCAAAGCTCATCAACTACCCACTCAAATTCTTTGGCAGGGAATAATTCGATAACTTGTAGGCCGCTACACTAATTTCCATCAAACATTAGCGCAGTATGCTCAATGTCAAGTTTATGCACAGTTATTTTCATTTGCTGGTCAGCCAGTTTGTCTAATGTACGCTAGTTGTTTCAGCCTAGGCGTACCCTCCGGGGGAGGGTACGAGATTGCTTTTCGTACTTTTTTGCAATAAGTTTTAAGAAGGAATGCTTTGTATGAGCATACGGAAAACTGTTTTTCATCTTATTGAACATTGTTCTACGGAGGTAGTTTTACCCTATCCTATTGACCAGGGTAGGAACAAATGCCTATATAATATCGTAAGCTCCAATTCTTGATTTTGTTCATTAGTAATAATGTGGGCATTGATTTTACGCTATTAGTGGCAGATCACATAAAACCTACACTATTAGTGAAGTTGATATGGAACGTACACTAATAGTGTACCTATGCCGTGCCACAAAATAGAAGTGACCGAATATGAATGTGCTAAGTGTACCTATAAATGGATTAATCGAATTAATGGCAAAGATGGTCCAAAGCCGATAAGATGCGCCAAATGCAAGAGGTGGGACTGGGAAGAAGGGTACTTATCAAATATCGAAAAACGATTGAGAAGAGATTTACTTAGAATCGAATCAGTAGAAATATCACATCCTACTATGTTTGGCGAAATAGGATTCAATAGTGCACCTGCAGATTTATGCACCTGTTTTCTGAATATTTACCCAAGGCCTACAGTACAGGAGCTTGAAACCGTCCTAAATCCGATAAGTTATTTGGGCCCTCACAGTCACCACGGTTTACGCAGGCATGGTGGAACATGCACCGAACAAATAGACTGCGGTCCTGGATGGATACCCACACCAGGCAGCTATAGATACGACAAAAAGAAAGCATGTGAGATGGAAAGAAAAGAAAAAGAGATACGCCATAAGTTGATGCAGCATATAATCGATACAAGAGGGGGAATCATAAATACAAATTCAACACATTACATATATTTAGCGAGTAGGAAGATGCTAGCCGAGGAGTCGAGTAAATTTGAGCCTAGCAAAATGTGGCATGCCATTGCAGATAGTAAGGGCCAAGAGGAAGAATGACAACAAGGGAGGAGACTAAAAAAGGAACACCTTTTCGAAATCGAGCCAAACCAATAAGAATGATAGTGACTAAAACTTATATTCTTTTTGCAAAAAATTGTGACATCAAACGATACTATAAACGCAATAGCAAATTTTGCAAAGTCAGGTAGATTTGACATCATTGTTATAGGAGCTAGGGGAGCAGGATCGCCAAAATCTGAATATTTTGGCAGCGTATCAAATGGTATACTTCATAGCTCTCGCATACCCATTCTTGTCGTAAGGTAATGTTTCAATTTTAGTGTCTGTCACTACGGGATAGACAAGCTTAGCATGCATTATCTAGATCAGAGGGTTATTAGATTATGTGTCTAATCTTTTCAGAGGTAATTGATTGATTTGTATAATGCTATTTTGATTTCTTACTGTGCCATGCTCTCTCATGTACTTTCCTTCTGTTTTTAGTGTCAAACAATAATTTACAAAAATGGCATTTTATGTATGATTTTGATCTAACTGAATATCTTTTGCCATCCAAGGTTGTAACATAGAATGATGATTTACTCCCTTTCTTTGAAGATGAGGTAATTTTCTTTTTGGGTATATCCTCAGAGTGATCAAAAAGGAAACCGGCCCTGTTCTTAAATCCGGTGGCAAACTTGTGACCATCAATCCATCTATTTAATATGAACTTCCAATCATATTCATATCCCTTAAAAATTGTGTCTGATTCAGCTATTAAAGTTGTGTACTGCATTACTTCTGGATCACTCCTTGCAAGGAGGGTTAATTCATTTTCAAAGCTGATGGCATATTTGGTCTTAGAATGATCCGTCCTTAATTGCAGTTTTCTAGAGGTTTTACTTGGCCTGACTTTGGGAGCATTAGCAACAGTATGGATGCTCATTTCCCTGTCTAAATTCTTCTTGTAAAGGATAATATTTAAGGGATTTACAAGAAAATGGATAATTTCTGAGTGTCTTTAATAGCTTATAGCACAGATTCTAACGTATTTGGAAGAGTAAGTACAATGACCCGGGCCCCATGTAGCAAAGGGATAGCCGTGTCATAAGTCAAACTACATCCTAATGCCAATATCATTCAGCGATACTCGATTTAAAGAGATTCCTCGAGAAGACATATTATCGTTCCTTGATAGTTTCCGTATACCCGAGGCTTTAGACCCGCTACACAAATGGATAGGGACTTACAACATATTCAGAACACACCTAACGTTTCTTCAGGCGGCTATACTATCCTGATATCTACCATCTAAGAATAGGCCCAAGCCCGCAGTTGAAGAGAATATCCCCCAGCTTAAGCGAAAGGAGAAGTCAATCTACACACCTACCGCTGTCCAAACGCTAGAGATAGATGCCATCATGCAATGGCTAGGGACTCTGCAGCAAGACCACATGAACTCTTGAAACTGAGGAGGGAAAGACTACCAGGCTTTGTCTGTCTATATGGTAGATGCAGATAGTGGCGGCAATTGTTCCTGTTAGTGTAGGCTCGAATAGACTAGATTTGTATCCCAAGCGTTTAATGCGCTCTGTATATACGGGTTCCAGGGTTTTATCAATAATTCCTTAATCTTGTATTTATCTTCTGGAGGAATGTTAAGATTGTCTAACAGTTTGGAGAAGAATTTGTATCTATAAATTTCGTATATTTTATCGAGACTTTCTTCATGTATGGTCTGGTTAAACCCTTGCCAAATCCGGATATCAATATACTATTTGGGATTACCACTTTGAGGATGCTGTGAAATCCAGTCTTTTATATATGGTATTGAATCTGTAAGTGGGATATGTCTGGTTCCTGTTTTACCATTGAACAATATCTCTGCGTACTGTCTCTTATCCGGTGTAAGTTTGAATACAACATCTTTTATTTTTAATTTCAAAAGACCGTGAGGCCTTGGTGCAGAATCTCTAGGCATTGCATGCATCCATTCTTGGACGACCAGTCTTTGTCTTCCTTCTCCTACATATTGATGATTGCAATGTAATGATTCTAGTCAATACAATGTCAGGTATGCAGTTTGAGGAATCAACTTCAGTTATCTCTGATATCAATACAGCTCAAAAGAAAGTGTAGTATAGCTGAGCTATATCGATCAAACACAGTCTGCTTGTAACTCAATTAAACTCTACTTTTCGGATGGTTCTTATTTGGAACCTCATTCGAAAAAGAAGATACACCATCAAAGATACGTCAATTATAGTGCATCTATTCACCAGGTTGTTTAGACTTTTAATAGCTAACAATAGATATGTCGCAATTTAAATCCAAGATAATGATAACTAAGTTTATTGATTGATTTGAATCAAAAATTGCTTGCAAAAGCAGGAAAAGCATCAAGCAGGTTGAAGTTAAAAGATTGGGATCCTGGCTATGATGCAGACAAAAGAAAAGAAGATGTTGAGAATGAGTTGGCTCATTTTTCTAGTCAAATGTCTAAGTTAGAACACAAGTTCTTTGCAGCCAATAACCACTCTCTTCTGATCATACTGCAAGGAGTTGATGCGTCAGGAAAGGATGGAACGATTCGTCACGTAATGGGAGCACTAAACCCTCAAAGTTGCTACGTAAAGTCATTCAAAGTTCCAACTGAAGAAGAACTTTCGCATGATTATTTCTGGCGTGTTCACATGGCAATTCCACCAAAAGGTCAAATAGCAATTTTTAATCGCTCTCATTACGAAGATGTCATTGAAGTTCGTGTTCGTAAATTAGTTCCCAAGAATGATTTGACTCTAAGATATAGACAAATCAATGATTTTGAAAGATACCTATCAGAGAATCACGTGACAATACTAAAATTCTTTTTGCATATTAGCAAAGATGAGCAGAAAAAAAGAATCCAAGAGAGACTAATGGATCCAGCAAAGCGCTGGAAGATCTCTGAAAGTGATCTTCTCGTCAGGAAATTTTGGGATAAATATATAGAATCTTATGAACTGGCTATGAGCAGCTGTAGTACCTCCTGGGCACCATGGTATATCATCCCCGCAAATTTAAAGTGGTTCCGCAATTGGGCGGTCGCTCAAATCATCGTCAATACATTGGATAGAATGAAATTAAAATATCCAGAACCTAGAATAGATGTTTCTAAATTTGCCATAATATAGAAGGGATTGCATAGGCAGGTATTAGTGTTAGTATTGTTATCGCTTACCTAACCCCCATTACGAATTAGCAAAGCCATTAGATTCTTTAAACTTGAAACATTAATTGCATTCTTGACTATTGAGCCATTTGCAGGTGCAGCATTAGCTGTTGATAAACATATAACTACTATTAGTTTACTGAGATACTTGTCAGAGATATTTTCATGAAGTAGATCTCGAAGTTAGACCAGATGTGTTCGCTCAAGCTTTATAATTTTTGCGCACAGAAAGAACATCATAGATTCTGCAGGAGTTAAGAAAATGACCGAGATCCTGAGTCGTAGTAACCTGTAGGCATATTGTGAACAATATTTATTTTTCTTGAATCTGCTGGCCTTTCATATATTTTGTTTACAAGAAAACTAAGTAGTCAAGAAAACTGTGTGGATAGGGGATCACGTACTATACAAAATATCAATGTGAGAAGGAAACCTAAAGTGAAAGCCACCACACAACTTGTCTGAAGCGCATAAACTACAACAATTGCATTAGGCTCGCTAGAGATTTAAAAGTTGTTTAAATGTATTATTTTTAGGTTCCCATTGAGTGCTCCGCAAGGACTACGAATCGATATTTTTTTAAGCTACATTATGATTTAGTAACACACATATAATTAAGTTTTATTGGATAACAAATATGAATCCGAAAACTATACTGACTATATTTATTATTGTTTCTGCACTGATTGTAACAATAATAACTGCGTTCAGCGCTGTATTAACACAAGCAATTGAGCAAGTAAATGCACAATCGTTAAATGTCACAAAGCAAAAAGTATATCCAACAGATGTTAATGTGCATTTCAAAACAGCATGTATATCTGTTATAGTATTTACGTATTGTTGGTAGTCTTAATTCAAAGTCGGATAAACAATCAGAATGAACTGTCATGGAGATTGAGTCTGAACGACTCAAATGAAATAAAGAAACCGGCATAATAAGATGAGTCAAAATGTTAGTGCTAGGAAGAGATGTTAATAGGATCAGCATTATGTTGCATTCATTAAATCTTTAAAACATCTGAATCCTCTATATACTGTGATAGTTTAGCAATGCAGCGAGGTTACTTTATTTTAATAGCAGGAACAGTACTATTAATTTCAGGAATAGTCATTTCTATATTGTGGGCTGTGCCTTTCGCAGGCACAATAATACGTGAAAATACCATTCTGAGTGGTGTCTCAATTCGACCAGCTGGTTCAGTAAATGCATTTACTCCGGTAATAG
>DASSIM010000132.1:0-14150 GCA_035691865.1 Candidatus Nitrosopolaris sp.
CAGACCAGCTATTACTACTGCTGGCTGCCAGCTGAAAAATATGGTACAATGCATGATCACTCCCAATCACAAAGACTTCTAACCTACCGTCAGAGTTTTGTCCCGCTACTGGATTGCTTATTATATAGCCACCCAAACTAGTATATCCAGACCAACTATTAGTACTGCCCGCAGCGAGCTGAAATTTATGATACAGGGCATGAGTAGACCCTATAACAAAAACTTCCAACCGGCCGTCAGAATTACGAGCTACAGCTGGATTGCCGATTACATAGCCACCCAAACTAGCAAATCCAGACCAACTAGTACTTCCAGCTGCTAACTGGGATGCATGAAGCAGAGCATGGTCAGCCCCTATAACAAACACTTCTAACCGGCCGTCCGTGTTCTGTGTCACAACAGGACTACCAATTAAATTGCCACCCAAAGTACTATAGCCAGTCCAGCCACTACTACCACCCGCTAAAATCTGTGACTTGTGATACAGAGCATGGTCAGCCCCTATAACAAACGCTTCTAACCGGCCGTCAGAATTACGAGCTATAGCTGGATCACCCAGTAAATTACCACCTAGAGTACCAAACCCGGACCAACGATTAGAGCCTGAGGTGGTTTGGGCAGTTACCTTATTGACGGTGGTGGTAGGTAATGATGAGTTAACTGTTATGGATACTGTTGCAATATTGCTATCTACTCCCCGACCATCAGTGGTTTTGTATGTATAGCTATCAGTACCTGAGAATCCTGAGTCTGGAGTGTAAAACACGAAATTAGAGACGATTCCAGGAGTTATTGTACCGTGCTGCGGGTTTCCTACCACAGAGAACTTTAGTACATCTCCTGGAATTGGGTCAGTGCCTGTTAGAGTAAGTTGTATAGGTGTACCTGAATCGGTTAGGATATTTTTATTATCGGCAGTAGGACGAGGCGTGGGTGCGTTAACTGTTATAGATACTGTTGCAATATTGCTATCTACTCCCTGACCATCAGTGGTTTTGTATGTATAGCTATCAGTACCTGAGAATCCTGAGTCCGGAGTATAGACTACACTATTAGAAGTGGTACCAGAGGTTAATGTACCATGCTGTGCAAGGGCTAGCACAGAGAACTTTAGTACATCTCCTGGAATTGGGTCAGTGCCTGTTAGAGTAAGTTGTATAGGTGTACCTGAATCGGTTAGGATATTTTTATTATCGGCAGTAGGACGAGGCGTCATGGCTGTGGAGATAGTGTTTGAAAGCTGCCCGTACGCGTTGTGAGTCCAATTAATTTGAGAAATGCCAGTCTCAACGATGGAAAATAAAAGGACACTCATTAATGAGAAAAATATGGCTCTATCTAGGGGATATGTTATTTTTTTTCCCAAAAGACTCGGGTTTGAGCTCACTTTCACCTATTGACCCATCGAAGACTAGGTATTTACGAGAATGGGATACTTTTACCAATATTCGATATAGTTAGTTTCGCTTGTTATGATGTATATGATAGGAAAAGCTTAAACATGTACTGGTATATGTGGTTCTTGTACTAGTTGATTGTAATTCTTCAATCCTAAGTTTCAACTAATATGCATCCGATTTTCTTTTTGTAAAGTAAGATGCGGGTTTTGGCTTTCGTGCTCATGACCGATAAGAGTCAACTTGCGAGCAGAATAACTAAAATATAGATATTCAGCTATTACCAGCCTGGTGGTAATTTTCCCCAAAAAAGAATAATTTTCCATTACTTATGTGCAAATACCAGTTTATTATTTCTTAGTCTTACCTGCTTTTCTAACCACGATAGCCATTTGGCCATTGACAACTTCCCAACTCTAATCCAATTGATCACCTTCATTCAGACGTCATTGGTTAAGGATATTAGTTGGAACCACACTGTGTATAGAACAAGACTTTTTGTTTGATGTAAGCTTTATTTAAAATTGTGGTCATAGCTGTACTTCTACGCATTCTTTTAAAGCCACCAGATGGTTCCCTCTTACGGTTCCAAGACTTGCACAGTGTTTGATGATTTTCTAATTTGTCTTCACGACCATTTCTCACACTGTCTCTTTGCCCATGTTCCACTATGGACGTCTATATCAATTGATTTTTCAAAACAAAATTCGATTTGATAATTGTGTTATATTAGTTAGATCGATAATGTACAAACCTGCATCATAGATTCTTGATATGATTTCGTATATTGTTTGTTACAAATTATATATACAATGGATTTGTCTATTGACCGTATTAGTGAATCATAATGGATATTAGTGGACAGTACACAAAAGAGATTCAAGAGCAATTAAAATATACTGCAACGTGGCTGCCTAATGTCCGCATTTCATTGGGTGATGTTGGAACACTACAAGATCATGAATTTCACCCCCAAGGTAATTTGAGCGATTTTGGTATAGCATTCGAGACCTCAGAGGGAACAGGTCAGGCAGAATTTGATTATGCTTCTAAAGATGGTGTCTCGGTTCAGGTCAAGCTAGTTGGCGAAGCGCCTCCGCTAGGATCAACACTAGCACAAGCTGATGCGGGCGTCACGATAAAATTTGGCCGCGAAAATGCAGTGTTGTTTAGAGCCACGCGATGCACATCGAGTCGAATAAGAAACATAAATGCGTTGGGGAGAACAATAATTGAAAAATCCAGTAATAACGATTGGCAGAAAGAACTAGCTGTAGTAACACAGGTGATATCAGCTGAAGGTACCACCATCATTATCTCTCATGGGAACAACTCCCAGATTGAGCTTTCTGCAAAGGGAAAACTAGAGCCAGGAAAGGTGAATTTGGCAGATGTAAGCGCAGATTTTAATATCTCCAATGAATCTAATATTGCAACCCGCTTTGTTGCCGAACCGAACATGACTCCTTTATTTGAGGCATGGGGACTGACTCATAGCCCATGGTCGCGACAAAAATTCGTACCTCATGGTTTCAGAGATAATGGATTGGAATTTGGTAAAGTTGGTTATGATGATTATGCGTCAACCTAATGTTCGCCTAGTGTACATTTTCTTGCTTTCTAACGTCACATGCTTTTAGGGATATAGAATTAGGACGGTTTCTAAGGAAAACAAAAAAAATAGCTTATTATTATATGCCTTACAAAAATAGTATTATTTACTTACTATCAGTGCATCGTCTGTTCCCTAGAATTTATCGGCGATCCAATCCTTTCCTTGAATTCGTCTTGATTCAAGTTCCCAGATTTCTGCAAGAGGAGCTTGCTAATATGACGAAATATTATTGCTATTATCCAGAATTTTTCTATTCATTGAAATCATCTCTCACTATTCTTTCCCTACTCTTAGCAGGACCCCTTATTCCTGTACATCCGACTCATCCGACTCAAAACCAGTCTAAAACTTTTTTTTCTTAGCAATGAATCTCTTTTATTCAAGGGTCAAGTACAAAAAAATGCAACAATTACTTTACTAGGCTGGGAATGAAACAATTAGAGTGCTGATGCATACGTTCGGTAATAATATGTGCAAATCCGACCACTCTCTTTAAGTGGCTCCCATATTTTTAGCAGTCAGTGTACAAGAAAGGTTCTTCAAAAAGGCGTTGTTGAGAAAGTGGGGAAAAAACAAAGATGCATAAAGACTCAATTGGGGAGTGTCATTATTCAGTATTATTTTTAGTATACGCATTTATAGTGGCATAATATAAACAACAAAAAAATGCAAAAACTGGTGCTTACAATGGGTGTCATAATTGTTCTGGTTACAGGCCTCCTGCTACCAGGAACGTCGACACATTTTACAAATGCTTATTCTACCACATCCACAAATTCTTCTATGAATGAGGAAATACCAGCCCCAGTCAAGAGTTTCATTCTTAATCAAATAGTTAACAAATCCAAAGCTGCTATGGTTGTAGGCTTTGTAGATCCTAATGGCACTCGCATATTTAGTTTTGGAAATATGTCAAAAGCACATAACGTACCTGTAAACGAAAACACATTATTTGATATAGGTTCCATCACTAAGACGTTAACTACCCTACTTTTAGCCGATATGGTAGAGCAAGGGATAGTTAATTTGACTGATCCAATTGAAAAGTATCTGCCTGCTAGTGTAAAAGTGCCTGAGTATAAGGGAACAAAGATAACACTTGCAGACTTGGCAACACATACCTCAGGACTGCCTTTTTTGCCTTCAAACATTTGGATAAATAATAAAGTTGGAGGAATGATTAACTCGAATTACACGGCAAATCAGATGTACAAGGCCTTATCTAATTTTACTCTAACAAGGGAGCCAGGTTCAAAATTTCAATATTCAGACTTTGGCTTGGGGTTGCTTGGATATATATTATCTTTGAAAGCAGGTGTTCCATACGAGCAGCTAGTTAAAGATAGAGTTCTTAATGTCCTGGGAATGAATGATACTAAAATTACTCTCTCACAGAATGATATCAAGAATAGGTTTCCTGTCGGCCATCAAGATGGCAGAGAGATCAATACACCAACAATACCTACAGTAATAGAAGGGGCAGGAGCATTTCGATCAACTGCTAGTGATTTATTAAAATATCTATCTACTAACCTTGGTTTGCTTCATACTAAATTAGATTCTGCAATCCAATTACAACATTTGATAAGACATCCAGGTACTTATCCTCCTGCAAATCCGATGAATTATAATGAATATGTCGCATTAGGATGGCGAGTACTTACTAATCTTGGAACAGAGACGTTAGCTCATGAGGGAGAAATCAATGGTTGGGAAGCCTTTGTAGGCTTTACCCCCGTGAAACAAGATGGTGTTGTATTGTTGTGTAGTTGTGACTCCAGAGACGTAGATATGAATACCCTTGGTTTTGTATTATTACATCTAACAGGAACAAAAAATCTGCCTGCGAAGACTGGGAGCTGAATTCATACGACTATTCAGTAGTGCCAATGTCAAAAACTAGGTGCCATTAAGTTTCGACCCTCTCACTCTCTGTAAATAGCTCCCTTATTTTCTAACCCAACAAGAAACCCTCTACTATATGTTTATGATTGCTATGCTGAAGTATTCTGCCTGCCAGCCGATAACACATTATCCTCCACTTCCAGGAGGTCCAAGAAGCTTTGTTGTTGAGCAGTATGGTCATTGTCGACTACGACTAGCCCCGACACAAAGTAGTGCCAGCGACAGGAACATCAAGATCGAACAGCATACTAATGGGTATTAATGCCCTAAACACAACCATGTTTTGGAAACCATATTCGAAGCCAAAGGTAAAACTTTAGATATTAAGAGTACTACGAAAAGCATTATTATCTACAGAGGTCTTAAATATTCTAGAGATTGTTGTACATCGACAGAAACCCTTGTTTACTTCATTGAGATCTTGCCTTTTTCAGATCCTAAGGTGCCCTATACTAATGCTACTATATTGGTAGCATAGGGTGTTAGGGAATGTTACAGCACAAGATGTCGGAATCAAGCTTCTATAATACCAGGAATATAACCCAGACCCTACCAATGCCAGAAAGGTAGCAAATGTTAAGTAGCAGTCATGAAGATCAGTAATAGAGAAATGATTTGCAGCTAATCCAATTGCATTGTTTGGCGGCATTATTCAGCGTCTTTTTGCTCTTATCCATGCCACTCTTGATAGGATATAGCCCTTCTTTTGCATCAGCAAAACAAAAAGGTTCTGGTGCATCCGGTAGTAGCGATGGAGGTAATAATACTAGACAAACAGGAAACAACAATGGTGGCAATACAGGTGGCAACACGGGTTCAACCAACCAACAACAATGTTCTAACGGAATGCACTTTGACAACAAGCAAAACACATGTGTAAACGACACGCCAAATCAGCAAGCTCAAATAGGAACAAAGTCTACGCTGAATGCAACGACACCACCAAATTGTGTCGGCGAAACCCATCACGATGTGAAAACAGGTCTATGTGTATCTAACTCTATTCCCCTTACCGATGGAAGTTGTGTAGCTGGATGGCAAATTTCTCCACAAAACGATTGTACCAAGATTCCAATAACACCAGCAACACAATCAAAACAGAGCAATAATACTGGGACAGTCGCAAACGGAGTAAAAACACTGATAGGACCAATACTAACAGGACCAGTACTACCAGGAGGAGATAGTATTCTGAAATCCCATATTCTCAATTCCCCTTTTCTTCTATGTGGTCCAGGGCTCCATTATGATCAAACATATGGCAAATGCCTCGACAAGAATGGCCTGATAACCACCTTGGACTGTACTGGAGAAACCCATGCTAATCCTTTAACAAATCAGTGTGAGCCTGATTCTCAGCATCTTCCGAGTGGTCTTGATCCATGGCACAATGGAGGATGTACGCAGGGATTTCATATTGATAATGTACTAGATCCTACAGGACAGATATGCTTCCCAGAAACAACAACTGGAACATCAACACCGTCAACGCCATCAACACCATCAAACCAGAGTAATAATAGTAAAACAGGCGGCGGAGGAAATGGAACAACAACAGCCGGTAATAAAAGTAGTACTACTACAGCCTCGCCACACATACAGAGCAACAAAACTTCTACAAATACTAGCACGGCCTCACCACATACACAGACCAACAAAACTTCTACAAATACTAGCACAGTTATCAATCAAAATACCGTGAGAAGCCAGGCAGGGGCACGTGGAATGGCAGCCTCACCCTCTATTAGCACCGGCCCAGCATACACTCAAACCCCATCGATGAGCATGTGGTCATTAAGTCTAGGAAAATCAAACTTTCCAAAGCAAGGACTTAGGTTACTAGCTAATCTGAAACCATTTGGAACGATTGGAGTACCATACACACTTGATATATCACTTAACCTCCCAAGCACTAATGTGAGTCTTATTGCTGCACAGATAACAAATGCTGGACTACAACATGCAGTTATTATTCCGATTAACAAGACGGCAGAAGGAACAGCTGGAGAATCCCTATTCCAGGCGGAGATAGGACAGACAATCACAGGTATCAATCCATTTACAAGACAACCTGATGCTATATCTGGCGGCGGTGCTACCGACTTGTTGATTTTGAATCATAGCAATAGTGATATTGTATTCAATGATGATAGTGGGGCTACAATGACGTTAAGATATAGATAGTCATCTGTCCATTCAGAAGCATATCCTATTATTTTATTTTAATATGCTGTACCAACCCGAAATCTATCAATTACTATGCCATGTGTGAAGTGACTGACTAGTCCGAATACCGGCTGACTTGCAATTCAACGGGTGTGAGTAACTCGTCTTTGCTTTGTGTTATCAGCTGTGGCGATGGTATTTGGAAATAGTAGTTGCTATCGACATGCCCATCATTTAGTGGTAGGAGTAGTACTTATCATCAATTCCCCGCCATGATGTTCGAGTAACTTCTTCTTTTGTATCCGAGAAAGGTAGTTAAAATCATCTTTACTATATAGACAGAAGCCTTTTGCTTTTATATCTGATCGTCGTGGCAATGATGTTTCATATTCTATCAAATGCTCCAATTTGCCGTAGTGGAAGAACGAGCCCATATCAGCCAATATGGAAACACCGTTCTTACCTATCTGATCTGCATAATTTACCAGTGAGTTTACAAATGACACTAGATCCATAGAAGAACCAAAATATGCCCTACTTGAATTTATGATCAAAAGAGAATTCTGCTTTTCATATTTTCTGACATCAATTCTAGCTAGCTCAAATAGCGCATATCTAACCATATCGGTTGTTTCATGGTGCGGAAGAATTAGAACAATCTCTTTTTTTTCTTCGATTTGCCTTTTAATATGTTGTGAATAAACTTTTCTAAGTGTAGGTAGATCAGAGTAAACTATTATATAGTGAGATCCTTGTCTCGCATGCTTCAATTTTTCTAAAGTGTCTACATCATTATAACAAGTCAGATTAGTCTTATGGGCGATCAATATAACGAAATTCCAATGGAAAATAAGTTATTTAACAGGCAAACCTGATAGTTACAGTATTTTTTACTTGATCTTTGTACTCATTTTTATATCATTTATTGGTGAACAAAGAAATGATGTTAGAAATCAGAAAGTAGTATTTTGGATTACAGGGAAACATGGCATGTCAAACACGTTTCCGTCACCATAGTCTTCCGTAGAGTCAGATTAGTATTATTGTTCTGTAACTAATTACACTGCATATTGGGAGTAAAACTTTTTTTAGCTTGGTCCATAATTTCCAATATGAGAGTGACATATCATTGCCTTCCATGCAACAAGGAATTCGTTGATATTCTTATGGCTAAAGAGCATAGCGTTTCAACCGGCCATGAGTTCATGGAGAGGGAACGATAAACAGATCTTCTTGACAAAAATTTTAAATAGAATATACGTGTATAGATTCGTGGATGGAATCAGGTATTCAGCACTTACAAATAGCTTCTGGCCTGAAAGAGTCGTTATTGAAAGCTGGGTTAACTGTGCAGTCCATTGCTTTGAAGGGTCCAGACGCCCTATCCGCCTCTTTAGGAATAGAGGCATACGTAGCAAAGATAGTTTACGATGAAGCCAAAAAGATTGTGGCTGAAGGTTCCTTGGTGACTCCTTAACAACCATATTTTTTAGTTTATTGTTTGTAGACTATCACATTCCAAAAGGTTAGGGACTATTGTAGTATCTGGAAACCCAATATAGTGCAGCCATGAATCCTTTAATTCTTTTGCCATACGTTTGCAGCGCGCATCCACCCTCTAGATGTTGCTCTTGTGCTCCACCTTGGTATTTGGCTCGACCTCGACCTGTAGTATGTATAATCGCTATTGGAATTTATGGATTGTTCTGAATCTACCAGACCTCGGGTAATTCAAGATGTTAGGTTGTATGTCTGACGCAGGGGATATATTGAATGTCAGATTCAACATCCGATACATGGAACGAGATTGGTAACATTTTCCTCCTGAACATGCATGCTTATTGCTTTTTGGTGCTTTTTTGACGCAAATATGCTTTTACATATGTTGTTGTCACTTACGAACAAATTCTGCAGCCAGCGAACCAATTCTACAACATAAGGTGGGCTACCTCTGATATCTGAAGCGTATAATTGGGAGCGCCGGCAAGTTTTGATGGACAATGCTAAATTACGACTATAATCATTCTAACGAATATATCATAGTTTGAATATATCGAGAATTTCTACTAAAGTGTTAGCAGTCGTTGTAAAGCAGTTCAAATATACTATAACTGAAGATAGCTATTGAGAAATGAACCACAAGAACACCACATTGGCAATTGCAACAATCGTAGCAGCAGTAGCTATTACTGCAGTAGGTTTCGCAATACCCCAACAGGCTTCAGCGTACGGACATCATCACAACCATAACAGCAACAGCATAAAAGTTGATCAAAACACAACTCAACTGAACTTGTGCGACAACGCTTTGTGTGCTAACCAAGCCGACAATTCAGTCCACATACACCGCTGATCTAACAAAAATACATCAAGAAACATATTCTCCCTATTTTTTCGAGGCAGGAGCTTGCTACCTTCCAACAGGATATGGACAAGCTGGGAAGAAAGTTCCATTTTAGTTTATTTATGAGCCAGCTCAACAGTCTGCATCTTAAAAAAAGATAATTTGTATAGTCATTGATAGTACAATTACAAAGTATCGTGTGATAAGAAACCACGTTTCTGGGAGTTGTTCATTCTCCGCTGCCGAAGGCTCATGAGCATCCATAGCAGACCCGCAGGATCCGGTTACCAATTCTTCTTGTTCGATGAATTCAGCTTCCAATTTCTCGAGTTCATCTGGCGCGGTCGCTGGCACCAACTTTAGCTTTGCTGATAGTTGGTTCACATGCACCTTGTTATGGACCAAAATGTTAAGCAGCTTAAATTACCATCCCATTTTCCAATAGCCGTCTAAATCGCTGACTTCTCTGATTTGTGTTGGTGCTTTTTATATGGTTTCCAGATAATAATTCAAAATATATTCAATAAGAATCCTCATTGTTTATAAAAAAAAGTAATGTTGAAGGCATAAGTTAGACTAACGTAGTTTTTTGCCTTTTATGTTTTCTTTCAGTCAGCGAAAAAAAAGAATGATTTCCCGTTACTTGGCACCAGGACAACCTTCAGAACCGTGATGACGAAAATCGGATCCTAGATCATGTGGATTGCCATTCTCTAGATTGCCATTTTCAGAGTCATGTGGATTGCCATTAGGTCCAGAGTCAAAATCATGTGGATTTCCTGAACATGCTGCCTCTGCTGAGGACACAAGTCGCGGTGTAGATAAAGTCCCGAATACTCCTACAAGGGCAATCATTGCAATTATTATTCTTGTTTGCATCAATCTCATATCATTTCAAGAACCTAATGTATAAGGGCTCCTCACTCGTAGGGAGTCCTACAAGCGGACGGTGCTTGAAAAACGTACTTTCGTTTCATGTACAATATCACTCATTCATTCAATTCTCTCTTGAACTAAACAGTACTCGGTATAATTTCTAAGATCATTATGGTGTTCTTGATTAAGAAGATCAAATTCTTGGCTCATAGACGGACTTCGATCGAGACTTCGTAATTCGGAATGAGATTGTTTATTTCCTATTGTATCCATGATTGTTTCTACATTAAAGGGCTTTTGCACAAATTCTACAAGATGCCATATCTCTTTCATAGGAGAAGAAAGGGTCTCTCTAGGATAAGCTGAGGCCATTATTATCCTCTGTTTGGGATTAATTCTGATTATTTCTTTTGCAACTTCAATGCCATTCGTCCTAGGAATTCCGTAATCTAGGATTACCAGGTCAAATACATGTTGTTTATTTATATCAAGACATCCCATTCTGGAAATAAAATTTTTCAATTCTTCTCGATAAATAGCAAGACAATCTACTCCATTGTCAGTGATTACAACATGATGGTTTTTATCTCGTAATGCAACTCTGTACAATAATGCAATATCTATATCATCTTCGGCTATCAATATCTTCATGCTGATAACACCCATAACTTCGCTTTGATCGAATGACCTTTTCCTTCTAACTTCGATTGTATTGTGTTTGGATGCACGAGGAGCCCACCTAAATTCACAATTCTATCCATGCAATCCATTTAATCAAGACTGCTTCACAAGAATCTTTAGGATATCCTGATTGTCTATTAACGTGTTAATTATCTTGTTGCGTTCATCGGTTGGAAGCTTCTGTTCTGTATCCAGAGAATCAATGGCTTTAAGTTTCCAGAATGTGTTAGCTGCCCTTCCAAGCATCATCTGCGCATCATAAACAATCGATCCAAGTGAGGTAGGCACGTACTGTCGGTTCTTTCTAATTATCAAACCAGTTTTTTGTAAAGCTGACATTCTGGAGTAAAATTGCTTCCTAGTAACACCTAGCCTTTTCATAAGAATATCGCCATCTCCACCTGCAATAGAGATGGTATTGAAAAGAACTAACGACGTGTCGTCGGCTATTGCTTTGAGAATACTTGCTATTGATACCGCTTGCTCATTCGCAGAAGAAGATGCCAGCCTATGTTTATGAGGATTTTCCAGTCTTGTCATCGCACGTTAGATAAGAATAGCGTCTTATTAATAGGTTATGTTATTCACACCCAAAACCTAACATTCCATACCAAAACGCCACAATACCTTTAAATCAGGATGCTCTTAATTGTTGAGTAATGCCAGCTTCCCCAATCAAAACAATTACTCGCGTAAATTCCACGGTTAAGGATCTTTTTATCTACCTATATGATTTGTCGCCCTTGGACTTGGATCTACTGTTCATTTTGATTAAGAATAAAAAGCCTATGACTTTGGAAGAGCTTGCAAAGAGGGTAGACAGAGATAAAAGTACTGTTTTTAGGTGCTTGCAGAAGTTAGTAGGCTTGGGAATCTGTACTAGAGAAACAAGGACACTAAAAGAAGGGGGATATTACCATGCCTATAGTGGTATTGATATTGAATCATTTAAAATGGAAACAGAAAAGAGGGTCAAAGAGCTTGAAGAAAGCTTTCACAGATTATTAAGGAAATTTGAAGAAGATATGGTCAAAGTAATCTCATCAATCTATCAGAAATAGATCGAATATTTTCGAATCTGAAAGCAATCTGCAGTTGACCATGAGGTTCTTGATGAATCATTCAGAATCACAAGGGCAGTTACAATGGCCATATGAATATTTGAAATTGCAGATCGGTATCGATCATAAGTACTGTATAGAGCTAAGAATCCTATTTATTGTAGTATATGATAATAATGATTTAGGTATAGATTTAGCTTGGCCTATATTCTAATTTCACTCGCGATATTACTGATTTTCGCCTACGCACAGCAGGTACACGCAGCTGCCAATTTTACAAGCAGCTCCACTAGCCAATCGGTTAAACTATTGATAGAGAAAGCTATTATTTCGCTCAATAACGGACACTCCCAGGATGCAATGTCAAATTTGACTTTAGCTGATAGACTATTGGGGGGATCAGTATACAGCGGAACTCCCCAAGCCATCCGGTGAGCCTCCCCGTTGATAAAAATTATAATGAGTGTGCCTCATTCAGAAATAGAATATCTTATTTCGAGACTAGCGGGTGTCTTCCCTAAATAGACGAATAAGGACCAGAATCATGTCGTGTGCAGCCAGCTGGCCGTTTTGAAGAAAAATCATTATTTCTCGGCATTCGGAGTATCGTCAAGGCTGGAGATTGAGGAATTCTTGTTTTGGTGAGAAAGCTCCTTATTGCTATCAGAAATTCGTCTGGGATCTTGGCCCAGATAGTCTTAGAAGGTTCTTCCTTTTTGGATTCTCTTTAAGCTTTCAAGCAATGATTTCAGTTGCTTCGGTGAGGGATTGGCATCTTTAATTTGCTTCAAGTTTAGCATGATTTTCTTCAAGCCCTCGTAAATTTCTTTATCCTCTATGGTATTTACGAGTGCATCTGCCCCAAATGGTTTCTGCATCAATTCTACTACTTGCTTCAGCTGTTTTACTGCGACCTCTAAAGTTTCTTCTACATATGCAGAAGCAAATATTATCCTCTGGTTTGGTTTGATTTCAAGAATCTCCTTTGCGACTTGCATTCCGTCCTTCCGTGGCATCATGTAATCCAAAATAACAGCATCGAAGGGACTACTTTTCTCTTGCTTTTCGATTTCTGTCTGTCGCTTCAATTCTTCGTTATAAATTTCTAAGCACTTTTCCCCATTCTCAGCGAGTATAACTATATGGCTTCTGGCTTCTAGGGCATCCTTATATGATTCAGAAATATCCACGTCATCTTCAGCTATGAGGATCTTCATAATTCAACCGTTGACAACAGTATTACCGAAGTTGAATATTAAGACTATGTATACTGTTTCCTCCGACGCAATCCAAGTGGAAAATAGAATACCTTTTCTCACGGGAATGCCTACCTGTGTAAAAATCATTAACAGCCAATGACGATAGGTGAGCGCAGGAGTGCAGGCAGAATTTCTGTTCTTTTTCTGACCAACCTCCTCGGATAGTCACTTTATCACAGAAAATAGGCTTGTCAGCTTTTTTCGCTGACTTTCCAAGGCCTTTTGTTTCCTGAAAATCTCTTATCTTCGATATCTGGCAGATGTCTAGACTCCATATGGCGAACCTTAACAAAGAGCGTCCTATTTCCGTAAAATATCTTTTCACCGAGACGAAGATCCCCCGCGTAGAATGTTAATTCATACCAAATTTCATATCACAAACCTAAAATATCAAAGATTGGGAACACAGAATATTAGTAAATTGCTTGTTATTAGGACTAATATACTTGTTATCACTTTGACGGTGCTTGTTATATTTTTACCAGTAAGTGCGCTATCAACATCAGAAGCTCGATCAGAAGAACATTCCGGTCTTCCCAACTTACTTGCGCCTAAGATTATGGATGTGCAGCAGTTTTTCCCCCCTACATGTGCTCAATTCCCCCACTGTACTGCAATTCCCTCTATAAGCAAAAATCAGAGTACAATAATATCTCCTTTGGCAAAGAACTCGTCATCAAATACCACTATCGTACCAAAGCTCGCATCACCTTCTCTCTTACCAACAAAATTTGTGAGGGGTAACGTCACAAGATTTGGTAATTCGGTGTACTTCGGCCCTTATCCAACAGATGACGAATTTCAGTTGCTAAAGAAAAACGGATTTAACGTTTTTGTTTCTTTATT
>DASSIM010000133.1:0-25059 GCA_035691865.1 Candidatus Nitrosopolaris sp.
TCGGCTGTTTGTGTTACGACAATCCCTAAATTTTGATACTCTCCCCCCTTATAGCCACAAAATCTCGACGGCGGGAATAACGCAAATGCGATTAAAACTCTAGCCGTTAGTTATTTCCTCGTGCTTTTCATGGTTTTTGAGGGAGATTTGATTGATGTTAATGACTTGCGACCTTGCACGTTCATTATCTTCATAAAGATAGCGCTTCAAGGCGCGATCTTTATCTTTAACCGTATCTTGTACTGTAATAATTACTTCACGCGTCCAGTTTTTCACGAAATTTATCTATATATAGAAACTAATAGATCGATAAAAATAAAGTGTATTTAATTCAAGTTGTTTCATAGTTAAATGATATTGAGATTGTCTGCTAAAAGGTAAGAATTTTTGATTCCAACTAAAATTCGAGTGAACATTTTAGACCCCACAATGATTTTTCAGATTATTCCTTTTAATCCAAGTTGGGTATGAGGAACTCCAGGACTAAGCTTTCTTTGGATCGTCTCGCTTGTCAATTCTCTTAGTGCATCAGTTGCAATCCATTTAGCACTCTTTGAGGGCATCTTTTCAATATCTTTTGCAATATGAATTGCTTTCCTATTCAAATAAAGACTCCTTTTTCCAATTTGTCTTAGCGCCCAATTTACTGCTTTTCTTACAAAATTCCTTTCATCTTTAGATTGTTGCTTTATTATTGGCAAGAACTGTAAGAATATACTATCTTTCTCTTTCCTATCATGAACGGCAAGTGTTGCCATCAATACAAAACCTGCCCTCTTAACAAATTCTTTGTTCTTCTTATCGCCACGACTCCACTCTACTGCCTTCTGATATGTGTATTTTGTCTTGTCAAAAAGATTACTACAGCACTGATCACAAATATCCCATGAATCAAATTCCTTCGCCCATGTCTGCATTTGATCTTTTGTTACTGAACGTGGATCATCTATCATGGTTGCAAGTAATCGTGCTTCATGTATGCCTGAAGACCAGAGCTGCTCTGCAAGATTATGATTCTTTTTTCCTATTTTCTTGGCAACACTTCTTAAGAAAGGAATAGATACACCATACGCACTAGCCACATTTATTCCAAATCTAGCCATTCCTGCAACTGCTCTAGAATTAGACTGGGATTTTATTAGATCAATAATCTCTTCATATTCCATAAGGCATGATCTGATGGAGTCTGTGCCAATAAAAAAGATATCGAAATATGACCTTCTGTAAACTGGTTACTGTACTGTCCGAAGAGATATCTAATTCACGAGAATATCCAAAATATGATCAAGGATGCCAAGTTACAGAGAAGAAGATCTGCATATCATATTACTATTAACAACTAATCTTCTAATATATATAATACTGTATATTAGAAGAACAATAATATGATTTCAAAAATTCTTGTTGCTGTTGATGGCTCTAAAAATTCAGATAAGGCCTTCGAATATGCTTGTTATCTTGCAAAAAGATGTGAAGCGCGATTGCTGATTGTACACGTGTGCATTGAGTTTGGTAAGGCCGCCGCTACATGGAGAGAGCATGATTCGCGGGTTAAGGAATTAGAACAAACCAATAATCTGATGTTGAAAAAATATCAATCCAGAGCCATAGAATCATCCATGAAAAATGTCGATATACTTGAAGCCCCAGGAGACGATGTTGCAAAGGAGATTCTTAACATTGCTGATAAAGAAGAAATAGATACAATAGTAGCTGGCAGCAGGGGATTCAAGGCTCCCAAGGAGTTCCTATTGGGAAGTGTATCATATAAGCTCAGTCATTATGCGAAATCTCCAGTAATAGTTGTGAGATAAAAAGTAAGAAGGATTGGCAAGGCGTAGTCGGTTTCGTCGACCAATATTCAAAATTGCTACCATATTGCCAATCAGAAAAATTTCTTTTACTAGCCTATTGCCAAGGAATATACAACAAATTGCAAGCAGGCTAGAGGACACTCGAGATATTTGAGATTGCAGTCATATTATGGCTTTACATTTTGGATCTCAGTTTCTTAAGTGATTGACATATAGATTTCAATACATCGGTCAAAAGATCTTTAAGAACACCTTCGTCATTCTTACCTTCTTCCAACTCCGTATTATAATATTTCATCCATGAATAAGTATGCTGTAGATCTTCAAATGTTTCAAAAGAGAGTAATGAATGCCTCCCTGTTAAAATTATAGCATCCCACATATCTGTGAAGAAAGGCTTGTAGTCTTTGTATTGGTTTGACTCTTCTATGAATCGCAGTTTTTTGTCCAAATCATTAATAATGAAGATGATGGTTTTTTTCCTTATTTCTGTTTCTTTGCGTCGACGAGCTTTTTCCTCAAGCCATCTTTCAAAGTAAATTGAGCCAACAATAATTGCAGCTAAGAGGAGGTTTTCGATAAATACCTGGTCCCATGCTATTGTCAATGTTTATTTTTGCACCCTTTCTTCAGTTTGTTTTATCTACAATTTTTACGGATATGATTGTATCTGTATTTTGCATGTTGTATTTTGGGCTCATGCTATAATGAAGATGAACAAAAGCAAACGGTGCTCCGACAACAAAATATGCGAATTCATCTATTATTGGCGAGAAGGCAAGTACCATTCCAAGATATAACGTAAAGACAGTAGGAATTAGTCCAAATATTATAAACCTATGATCTCTTCTGTTGAACCTATCCACGTCAGTATAGGGAAATCCTAAATGATGATAAATCACCGGCATAACCAAAAGCGGGACTGCACTTTTAATACGGTATCATAGTCTCTGAAGAGTCGAACTTTACCTCGTCTTCATCGTGCGAGCTCAAATCCAGCTATCGAGGGCTAATCGTCATTGAAAAGAACGGAATTCATCTAAAAATAATATTAGAGTTGTTGCAGAACTATGATAGGCTCCAATATTTGGAGATATCGTTCTGTTTGTTGATGTACTTAAATCGAAAACGCGTAGTTGCCATTTGGCAGGGGTAGAGGAAGACCTCGATTACTATGACATATTTTTGCTGTGCTAAATTTGATTTCATAAATTAGTATCAAATTAGAAAATCTAATAACTAATGAACTAAAGATATTTCAATTATATTGATAGTGATTCTATGTGGTCTGCCAGGAGTTGGAAAAACTACATTAGCAACAAAACTTGCACGATTAATAAATGCTGTTGTTCTGTCCAGCGATAAAATCAGAAAGGAGTTAATAGAGAAGCCAACCTATCGATGGCAGGAGAGAAAGCTAGTATATGATGTTTTAAGTTTATTAGCAAGATATCTACACAATGAAGGAATAAATTGTATACTTGATGCTACGTTTAATACAGCAAATTCAAGAAAAGAGTTAAAGCAAAAATTAGCGCTAACATCAGAACAATTCTATATAATTGAATGCACATGTCCAGAAGACGTTGTGATTTCACGACTAAAAAATAGGAGAAATGATTATTCAGATGCCAATATTTCTATTTACAGAAAAATGAATAGAATATACCAACCAGTAAAAGAAGAACACATTATCGTTGATATGAGCAAACCATTAAAGTCAAATGCCATTGAAATCGCGAATCAAATATTAAAGAAGTGATGATTATCTGAATCTGATAAGCCAAAAACAGTTAGTTTCAGGACTCGAGAAAAAAGCTGCTTACCCTCACAAAGTATTATCATCGGAGATCAAGGTTCAAGAAACTCACATCTCGTGGATATTCCTTACTGGTTTATATGCATATAAGGTAAAAAAGGAACTCAAATTTGGAAAAGCTCTCAATTTTTCATCACTTTCATTAAGGAAAAAATATTGTCAAAAAGAAGTTGCACTAAACCAAGTCCTATGCAGTGATATGTATAAAGGAGTCGTAAAGATAATAAAAGAAAATGGTAAGATCAGAATTACTAACCTAGAACATAAGGGTACGCCCTTGGAATACGCAGTTAAGATGCTAGAAATTCCACAAAAATTTCGAATGGACAATCTTATCGCTGCCAACAAAGTTGGTTTGAACATTATTGAGAAGTTAACCGAAATTCTCGTCAAATTTCATTTTTCTACACCTACTAATGCCAAGATTAAGAGTTACGTACAACCAAGATTCATGAAAACGAAAATAGATGAGAATTTTGAAACCCTTGCAAAACTGAATACTAATAATAAGATTGTCTACTCTAAATTCCACAGGAAGTTAATTGCATTTATCACAAACAATAAACCATTATTCTACAAGCGAAATAGAGAAGACAAGATTCGTGAAATACATGGTGACTTATATCTAAAAAACATCTTCATTGTAAATAATAATAGTAAGTTCTACTTATACGATAGACTAGAGTTCAACGATTCATTAAGATATGCCGATATTGCTGAAGACGTATCTCATCTTTCAATGGATCTTGATTTTTATAAGAGAACTGATCTTAGGATGCATTTGGTATCTAAATATATAGAAAAAAGCAATGACAATAGTCTGCTTGAGTTGCTTTATTTTTTAATGTGTTACAAAGCCTGTGTTAGAGCAAAAGTCTCACTTTTCCGTGCAAAATCCGAAATAATCGACGAAAAAAGAAAGACACAACTTGAAGAATCTAAGGATCTTATAGAATTAGCAGGATTATATCTTGAATCGTTCTAGTAGTACAAGTGTAACGGTGTTCGTGGTCTGCTCTCATTGCTGATTCTCTTGATGAAACGTTTTCAGGCTCTGATAGTTTTCAATAAGCTCCTTCAGATCAAAACGGAAGAGTAACGTAGGAAACATATCAATTGCTGTGAGTTCAGCACCGACTACCGGAACTGGACCAAGTCAAAATTGTTACGTAGATCGTAATGGGTACTTACATGTAATAGGTGAAGTTGAAAATTATGGGAATGTGACGGCCAAATTTGTCAAGGTCCTCGGAACATTCAATGATGCAAATAATATCGTAGTTTGAATCACTTTCATATATTCAAATCCAAAAGATTTAACAGCAGGCGAAAAATCTCCTTTCGACCTGATATTAACATCAGCTAGTAATCCAGTAAAACACTATAGATTGTAACTCAGACGGGACTAGTGATACGTATTATCACGCTAAAAAAGAGAATGTATGTAGTGAATTATGTTCGGTACTTGTAATTGGCCCAATCTCCTTGTCAGCTCGTTGTCTGCTAGGTTGTATGGGAAAAGTCGGGATTTGAATTGACTGTGCCATAAAGGTAATAGAAAACACAAAAAAGAGCATCACTGAAGGAAATTACATACTCAACTTTGATTTAAGTTCATTTTGTGGGTTACTCCTAGAGTAACAATGAATATATTGGAACCTCTCACATAGATTCCTGCAAATCATATTGAATTGTAGAAATAGGTCGGATTGCTAAAAATATGGGAGCTACTTACAGAGAGACGGAGGTTAGGAGCTGACCCCCACTAGTATTTGACATTGACACAATTATTGATTTAAATGTCGGTTTTTAAGAGCTGCCATCTAACCGAAAGAGTCTGTTAAAAAGAATCTTGATTACTACCCTTATATACATCCCAATCAATTTAATCTCTAACATGGCTCAAAATGACTTTGTTGAAGTTGCAAAGGTAAATGAAATTCCTGATGGAAAATTGAAACATATCGAAGTTGATGGAAAAGAAGTATTAATTGCTAACGTAGGCGGCAAATACTATGCTATAAGCGACAGATGTGGCCATATGAATGCCCTACTTTCAATGGGCAATCTAACAGGAACTACTGTAACGTGTCCATTTCATGGTTCAAAGTTCGACGTTGTCACAGGAAAGAAGCTTACTGAACCAATTTTAACTCCATCGCAAGGGATGGAACCATTACCACAAACTTGGCAAAAATTCTTCGAAAATGTGGGTCAACTTATGGCTCACATCAAGACTTATGATCAAACGATTTATGAAACAAGACTGGATGGAGATAGGATCAAAATCAAGATTTAGCAAACAACATTTGTTTTGATACTTACTAGTTGTGAATCCAGCAAGAAATGATGGGTTGTTTTTCCATGACAGTTAAGAGAGGCGCAATTAGGAGAGAATGTCTCAGGGACATGCACATGTTCACTAGTAGAGTATAGGGGTCAAATGCCTAAATACTTGGTCGTATGTCCACCTTGTAACTCAGAATTTCTAAGCTATGAAGAATACATAAGTCATGTTTCTGAAAAACATGAAGACCAACCTTCAATCAGAATGCATGCAAAAATCATAAAGAAGGAAATCAACGGCCTGAGGAATAGTTAATTTTTCTACAGAGAGAGGAGATAAAACCTGAACATTTTTGTACAAATCTTGACTCACCTACACCGCTGAGTATGGTTACTCGAAGAGATTATGTGGTAATTAGTTGTAGGTAATACTGCATAAAGTGGAATCATAGAGCATGAATTAAGGAAACGTATTAGTGGATGTCTGATAATTGGTTAGTCGGCCTATGATGTTTGAGTCTCTTGATTTTCTTTATGTCCCAGCTCCAAATATCCAGGAATCGATAAATTACTATACAATGATACTTGATGGTGAATTATTGTGGAAGATACATGCGTACGGTGTCTGGGTTGCATGTATCAAACTTTCTGATAAAGAACCATACGTTCTGCTTGCGGACCATGTCGAAAAGAAGGATATGATGTTGATTTATCGTGTCAACAATTTGGATAAGGCGGCATCCGAGCTTCGCTCAAGAGGTTGGAGAGAAGAAAAAAGCTTAGAGCTACCAAATTGCCCTTGCAAAACGTTTCGTGATCCTGCAGCTAATGCTATCGTCATATACGAAAACCGACGGCCGCATGTTATGGAAGAGTTCAAAGGAAGAATCGATAATTATTAGTTGGAGTCCCACAGTGCATAGAAGAAACACAATACGCTGTTCTTATATTTTGGTGAGTTGTTTTATTAGTAAAAAGATAGAATTGGATTTAGACCCTATTTTTTACCAGCCGTTATGATAGACTGTTTGACCAGGTCTGCGTATGACGATGGCAAGTGGCATTGCTGCCGCTTAAAATTCCATCTGTCAGGAGCGACTAATACAAGAATTAGCAATCGTAATAGTAGTAATATCCCTAATACTAGTACTGCCTATGCCAACACCCCTAGTTTTGAGTTATAAGAATCTTGACTTTGGGATCAAGATGCAATATCCTTATAACTTAGCAAAACAAGAAGATAATCTTCAGCTTCATACAATTGCTGCGTTCTCATTGACGCACCGGAATCCTTTCGATTTTGCCAATGTTACCCTGGCAAAAGTGTATTTGCGTGCCTATAATGCGTTTCAAAACGAGACATCTACCAAACTTACTCAAGGTCAAATAATTGTGAGTTATCATAAAAATAGCATTACAACACTGGAAGGATACTCGGCCTTAAGAATTGCAAGTTACTTTTTTGGAGGCGTTGTAATAACATTATCATATGAAGATATCACCAATTATATCGAGTTATCAATTCCTACTAATGTATCAATTCTTATTTCTTAATAGAAATCTTAGTATCTTAGAATATATGCTATCTCCTTGTCCTTTTGAAATTGACTGCGAGATTAATGCAAATAGTACACCTAGTCCTGCTGCAGATGATGTCAGCCATATGACATAATTATTTGCAAGCAGCGAGTGTCCGGACCAAATTTCTGAGATAAAGGTTAAGGCAATAGTGAATAATCCTTGCCCGGTTCCAATGGCAACTAGGAATTTTCCAATATTCACTCTATTTGCTACAAATAACCCTGCTCCCATAATGACGGTAATGCCACCAAGTTGACTTAGAAGAGCTAGAATTCCAATTGGGAACAATACAAATATCAAAAATTGTCCAGCAGCGTGAATTCTGACTTCATTCTCAATTAGATGGTAAATCATAATATTTGCCTTGTATCCAGACAGCAAAAACAGAACACCAGAGATAAGCGCAATTGCCCCTGCCAACCTGTTTCTAGTATTACTGGTGGTGTAGCGTAAAGCGGTGAATCGGTCATAAAAAGGTCTATGTTCTATATTCTCTTCTGGGACCAATTCCAAAGATGAAATAAAGTTTTTCATTCTTGCATAGGAATATTGCGTACGAGCTTCATATGTTGTAATCCCCAATCTAATCCCTCTTTTGCTTACGGATTCTGCTATTGATTTTGGGATGAAATATCTCGACAAATTGATCAGACCACCGCTAACAATCATATAGTCAGAGGAGATCTTTCTGAGTAAGCCTAATCTTCTACCGTCTAGAGAATAAACGGACTTGTTGATCAATCTAGACCAATCGGAGAAAGGGTTATTGTTATCTTCAGTATAGGCCATTTACAGACACATGTTTCTCTTTTGCGTTACGTATCTTGTTGGTTGATGCATATCGCAATAGATACTTTTCATCATAAAATCCACTTGCTAGCGCGGACAGTTTTACGTAGTTTTCTATTATGATGCACGACATGATTTTCTGTATATTAGTAATCGATATTAAGCCTGCCAGAAATCCGTCAAAACACGTTAATGCGAAAGCACTTTCACCGCGGACTACGAACAAAGTCATGTGCCGCCTCACCAAGGACCTTTCGATACCATCCATAGTCCTACTCTTACCTTCTATAGAAGGATGTCTTTGTTTATCAAGATATGTGAAATCTTTTTAGTAGTCCATCTACTAGACGTTAAATATTCTAATATACACAAGGAAGAATTAATTCTTATGGTGTGGCATTTCCTAGCGATAGAAGTCGTGCCTGTAGAACAAGATTCAGATTCATTATCTGGCCATTTCTGTTTACAGTGAGCATTTCATTATCCCCAATTGATTTATACGAGTAGATGTAATTGATGAGATCGTCTATACTTTTCACAGGTCCTATCCCCAAGAGTTTTGGTATTTGAAAAGCCGTTCTGCGTTCCTTACACACCTGCTTTTTCCGCAAAAACTGTACCCACAACTCTCTTATCATTTCTTAGTAAACCAGCACTTTGCGCAATATCAGGAGTTATGGCACCATGAGATATTCCTGGCCAGCGGTGATTGCAACTTCCAGTTTGAATTATTGCTGGAACTTAGTTAATTATCATATTTGAGGGAACTGCAAAACCTAATCCAGAGAATTAGCCAGTTGCAGAATTAATAGGTGTATTAATTCCTATTGCTTGTCCTTGCATACTACAATGGCCCACCAGAATTAATCGGCAGCATCTGTCTGAATGGTGTATCTACGCTATACCGTCTGCTTTTATAAAATTACTTTGTAATCTTTGCTCTTAACAATTCGTACGCCTTTGCAGCGTCTGCATCATCTAAAACCAGTACGATCTCATTGGGAGTATAGAATGCATCTTGAAGCTCGATTCGACTGTTGTAAATGATATCTGATACTGATGAAATGAATTTATGGTACGTTTTCTTGTTATTTTTATCCAAAAGAGATGGAATTGTGATGGTAATCTTTGATAGTCCCGCTTTTATTTTGCCATCAAATTTTTTGGAAGCTTTCACAACTATATTTCTAATTTCTTCAACATCATCAAGCAGCAGTCGAATTTGTTTTTCTGTTTGGAATAAGTTATAGGCATGATTAATTTCTTTCTCAAATATTTCATCAAGGATAAATGAAAATTGATCGAATTTCGATTCATTAAAATCAACATCTATAATACTACCAGTTAATGACATTCTTACGCCTTCGACAACAGGATAATTGCTATCATCCGTCGATATTTTATCTACGTCTTCTTCACTCTGCAAGTTATCGATAAGCCTTTTGATCGCCACAACTATTGTGCCTATATTGACGTTTGAAGCGGTCATCCTTTCGACTTCAGGCTTTATCTTTTGTCCCAAAGCAGTATAATTAGCAATTCCGGATAGAAGGGCCTGAAGATACAGATTATTAGATGATAGTATTTCCTTTATTGCCTTTGGCACGGACACGGTTGTGGTAAACATATATGTTATGATTGATATGATGCCGTATTAAAGTCTTTTAAATGTTGAAAAATATATATATAGTCATAAATATTACATAATGTTAGGAGATGAATATGTTGCCTGATATTTGGAGGAACCCATGGGGGAGCCGTAGTTTATTTGAAGAAATGGACAGGGAATTTGCAGATGCGGAGGATATGCTGAGCAGAATGTTTAGGACGGTACGAGACATCGCACCAAGTGCCAGTTCTAGTTCAGCAGAGCCGTATTACTATGGCTATCAGATAACCGTAGGCGCAGATGGTAGACCAAGAATAAGAGAATTCGGCAATGTCAAGCCTGCAGCAAAAGGACTTGTAGAGCAAAGTGGAGTTAGGCAGCCTCTCGTAGATAGTGTACTAAACGAGAAAGAAAATACATTGACAATTACAGCAGAAATGCCCGGTGTGAATAAGGATGATATCCAACTCAACGTATCTGATCAATACGTCATCATACAAGCGGAGAGAGGAGATAAGAGATACCATGCACACATACCAGTAAGCGTTAACTTAGAAGAATCTTCTGCAAAAGCAGCCTATTCAAATGGAATATTGGAGCTAAAAATCAGATTAAAAGAAGCATCAAAGCCAAAGGGTAAAGCGATAAAGATAGAATAGTAAAACAAATCAAATTCTATCCCTTCAATTTTTTAATTTGAGTCTATAAAAAAGGTGAAAAATGAAAAATGGTTGAAAACAAAAATAATAACGGCAAGAAAGTGACACAGAGAATAGCAGAAACGAATCCAAAGTTCGTTGGAAGAGGTGTCGCACTAATGGATCCAAAAGTTATGGACGAATTGCAGTTATCCACAGGGGATGTAATAGAAATCTCGGGCAAAAAGAAAACCTTCGTTTTACTATGGTCCAGCCAACCGACAGATTATGGAACTGGATTGATTCGAATTGATGGGTATACTCGAAATAACATCGGTCGAGGAATCGATGACAAAGTAACGGTGCAGAAAGTCACAAATCTAGTAAGAGCTGAGCAAGTAATCATGGCTCCTACTGAAGAACTAAACGTCGTAGGTCTTGAGGATTATTTACCAGAAATGCTTGTGGGCCGTGCGGTTGCCAAAGGAGATCTCATCCCCATCAATATGATGGGAAGGAAAATTGGCTTTGTAGTGACTAATACTTCGCCGCTATCTAGTAGTAATATGGCAATATTGCTAGATGCGCATACAGAGTATATTATAGGAGCAGTGCCTAAGACCGGGACCAAGGGAGGAGGGGTTCCCAGGGTAACGTACGAGGACATTGGCGGCTTGAAGTACGAAGTTCAAAAGGTTCGCGAGATGATTGAACTTCCATTGAGACATCCTGAGATATTTGAGAGAATTGGAATTGAAGCCCCAAAGGGTGTATTACTCTTTGGTCCCCCTGGCACTGGAAAAACTTTATTGGCAAAAGCTGTCGCTAGCGAAACAAATGCAAATTTTTATTCTATCGGTGGACCGGAGATAATGAGCAAGTTCTATGGAGAAAGCGAAGAACGTCTGAGGGAGACCTTTAAACAGGCACAAGATCATGCCCCGTCGATCATATTTATTGACGAGATTGACTCTATTGCTCCAAAGAGAGAGGAAGTCTCCGGAGATGTTGAAAAAAGAGTTGTATCACAATTGCTGACACTGATGGATGGCATTGAATCTAGAGGGAAGCTCGTCGTAATTGGTGCTAGTAACCGTCCAAACGCACTTGATCCTGCACTTCGACGTCCTGGTAGGTTCGATAGGGAAATAGAAATTGGAATTCCGGATCAAGAAGGTAGATTCGAAATTTTGCAAATTCATACTAGAGGAATGCCCCTCACTGAAGAAGTAGACTTAGAAGCATTCTCAAAGATTACCCACGGCTTTGTTGGTGCTGATCTGGAATCACTTAGCAAGGAAGCTGCTATGCGTTCGTTACGAAGAATACTCCCAGAAATTAACATGGAGCAATCTAAGATTCCACTAGAAGTATTGAACAAAATAAAGATCACAAACGATGACTTCAATAATGCTCTAAAGGAAGTTCATCCCTCAGCTATGCGAGAGGTCCAAATCCAGAGACCAAACGTGAAATGGGATCAGATAGGTGGGCTAGCTGATGTTAAAGAAGAATTGGCCGAGGCGATAGAATGGCCACTCAAACACGCTGATCTATTCAGCCAAGCTGATGTTATCCCACCTAAAGGGCTGTTATTGTATGGACCTCCGGGAACAGGAAAAACCATGATTGCGAAAGCTGTTGCCACCAATTCAGAATCTAACTTCATCAGTGTAAAGGGACCGGAGATAATATCTAAATGGGTAGGAGAATCCGAAAAGGGAGTTAGAGAGGTTTTTCGTAAAGCAAGACAGGCATCCCCTTGCATTGTGTTCTTTGATGAATTAGATGCGATCGCTCCACGAAGAGGCAGATCTGACGGCAGTGATGGACACGTGACTGAGCGAGTAATAAGCCAGATGTTGACAGAACTCGACGGATTGGAAGATTTGAAGGGCGTTGTAGTAATAGGTGCGACCAATAGACCAGACATAATAGACGAAGCTTTGCTTCGTCCTGGGAGATTCGATCGTATTTTAGAGATTCCAGTCCCGAGCAAAGATGCAAGGAAACAAATACTAGAGATTCACTTGAACAAGAAGCCCGTTGATTCTGCTGTGAATATTGAGAAGCTGGTTGAATTAACAGATGGCTATACGGGGGCTGACATTGCAGCAATTGTAAACGCTGCAGCAATGTCTGCAATTAAGGAGCATATTTCGGTTGCAGGCAAAGAGGATGTAACCAGAGGAAATGAACACAGGAGCGCTGAAAAAGCAAGGCAGAATAATAATTTGACAATATCAATGAAACATTTGGAGGCTGGTTTAGAAAAGGTGACAAAGAAGAGTAAAATCATAGGAAATTCGGACATTGTTTAGCATCGCAGAATGGAGAGCTCGAGAAGTCAAAATCGATAACATTGATAACATCGGCAACAACAATCACAGAAACCGGCTTCGCATAGATATAGATAGAGATGAATCGTCAGCAGGATGTCAATCAACACAAAATAAAGACCAAATATCGCTGTTTGTACTTTTGTACCTGTTCGTACCCGCGTTACAATTTTTTTCTCCTGCAACAAAGGCTAATCGAAGCAAATCATCCTGATCATACATTGATAACTTATCCCAATCTGGGACATCTATCCTTCATCTCAGTGGGATACTAGAAATGGACCAATACAACAATATGCCTTAGCAGACCTTTATTCATGGCTTGGAGCTCATTCTGGTATTTCACATCCATTTGTTACTGCTACTTCGACTAAAGGAGCAAATACAAGTGCAATGAATCCAAATACCGCTTACATTTCAAATCTTTCTAGTAAAAGATGAGATTAAAGAAAATCCAGAAGCAACCAAGATACCGAATGGCGATTAAACGATTTTTAGGATTATCCAGATTATGTTTAATCAAATTGGCTAAGAACGCAAAGGAACTAAAATCTATGAAAAAAACGAATTAGAATACTTTAGACCTGACTCCAACTTGCGAATGCTATCATAGATATGTGAGTGATCCGCCTCAACCTCTGTAGTTATATAAAGCAGTAAGTCGTCACCAAACGGCATCGTTATGCGTTTAATTTTTTCATACTCAGCCAATACGTACCTGCCCTTCCCTATCTTGTCAGCAAGTTCACTCCGAGTTTTCCATGAGGTCATAGCAAGCTCTAGTGATTTTTTGCTTTCTTCCTTGCTCAGTAGATTCTTTACACCTTCGCGGTGGTGAGAATACATTATCTGACCATTTGCGTCACAAATGGTCACTAGCCTAATCTTTGGATCGATATTTATTATGTCCACATAATGCTGCTTTATTCTAAAGACTCTAATCCTCAGCAAGGAGCTCATTATAAACCCGAATATTGCTCCCCATATCATATGGAATACAATCGCCATAAGAGATATGTTTAAGACTGACTGGCTTAGTTGCTGAGATAATATCATTTTTTGCGAGGAAACCGCTAGAATAACAACAACATGTTGTATGGAAGGTTGTATCAAAAGTACTGTTGTTGGTAGGAATAAGACTAACCATATGGCAAAACCAGTGCTTATGCCGACCAACAGACTCTTGTACGGGTTAAGCATACGAATTTTCTTCCATTTAATCCCAACTGCCCCAAGCACTGCTCCTAATGCAGTCCCAGTTAGTAAATGTAAACCAAAACCTAATGACGCTGCGGTTATAACATTGTTCAATCCTAAACTAACACCTATAATGGAGTAAAATGTGCCTATTTGCAAACCTAATGCTAATTCTGATGCTGCAATAGCAGTTGAAATGGACCAAGTTGCTATAAGACCTGCAAACGCTCCGTACTTTGCACCTTTAAGTGTCACCATCAATTCATTTCTGTTTTGACGGTTATTGGATAATGTTAGGATCCCCCTCTTGTCAAATACCAGTGATGACCCCGGATTTTATAAAGAGTTCGGTAAATGAGATTCATTAATGAGATCAAGGTTGGAACTACCCATATTATTTTCCTAACGGCTGATGGAAAAAACGCCCTGCCTACCGCCCCTCCCGATTGCCTAAAACTGATTGATTATTCAAGTTTCTCATTTCGTAGCCGATGGTTTACTGCAAAGATACTTGTGGTGAAACTAGTTGTCCTGGTCTAGATTCAGTACAACCGTTGATTATTCCATCTAATGATGCTTGAATTGCGTGATAACGCTAATCAAGGTAGCTAAGGGAAGCCAATTCGACTAGCAATAAGTCATTAAGTCTAAAGTCTACTACTATATTCTCACCAATAAGTGCCTCTGCTCGCGATTTTGGTATTATGTAGTGATTGTCTCCACCTCTCAAGATTGTCAACGATTTCTTATCTACCGATACGATGTTGCCTATTTCTCTTGAGTCGCTTGAAATTACCTTTTTGTTCATCAGCAAATCCGACTCGGGCACCAATTCTTGTGTGATCATTATAGTAACAGCCACCTATTATCTAGATATACTCTACTAAGCAGCATCTATGATTAATCATAATTGTTTTTTCGGAAAGGTCTATCTGAGCTATTGTTGTAATGGAACTGGTTAAGCGTTAACGTTCCAGCCGCCAAAGTTGGACTATGGAAAAAGCCAAACAATGAAACAACCGAACCCACATCAATATTGTGCCTTTGTTACCCCCCACTTTATATAAAATAATGTCCAGACTTGACCCGACTAGTACTACAGGATATAGGAACCTCTAATACTCCGATTGATTCCTTTGGCCGTCATTTCAGCGCATATCTTAGCGATTCTTTTCACTCACCAGGGACCGTCAAGCCAAGAACATTATTAATTATTAGTGTATTGTTGACTAGTTGGATATTACCAATTATCGGATTATCTGCATGTTGTTTGTATTTCATTACTTGAGCAAATGTTGCTTTATAGTAAGGATATTTCCGAAATGATCAAGATTGATTTCAATGTTTTGGTTATTACAATTATGACCCCTATTCAATGTATACAACACACTTGTTACGACTATACAATGTATGCATCCCAAAAAGATGTCGCAGGATTCAGGCGATTAGTATTCTTTGATGTGTGCAAGATATTCAGGATTTCGCGGTCAGTGGCCGCAATGCAACGGGCAGAGCTCAATATAATCCAGAAAGTAAGATTCGGCAAACGACTTGCCGTTGTTGTTGTCTACCAGTACTCTCCACATTTCGAGTATAGGCGCCTAGGTCCAATACCTACCTTGATACAATTGGTGTATTACTTTTGAGGAACATAAGAATTGGCTATGCATGCATCAAGATTACGAATACACGTCGAAGTCCATCCCCAAGTCTTTTTGGGATAGATTCAGAGCCACGGGATGCTACATTGATCTTAATCGCATCAAGGTTAATATCACAATCCTGGCAGCGAGCAGACTGGTCTATTAGGTCATAGCATAGACACTTGCTCTATGAATGGCGCTGAAAATCAATTGATTTCGATCTCCCATTTCTGCTCTGGTTTCTTAATTTCTACTGCTACTTAATATTATTTAAAATCTGCAGCTACTATTTGCCTGATTGAGTCCACAGTGTCTACGTTAGATTATTGATAATCTCCTGCAACCAAGGCGATTACGAAAGTCACAATAAACGAGCCATCTGAGAATTTGCATATCGTCTTGCAAATCTTCTACTGCAGAGCAGACATATACAGATACGCACAGATAGATGCATGACCTACGCCAGATGGTTATATATCATCATGTGAGAACATGACGAACATGTATCCCCGGCTTTTCCTGTTCCATCACAGAGAGTCTTCTCGCAGGAACAGCTAGCTTCGTCGCATTTATCGCACATTATCGCTCAATTCTAACTGATATTAATAAGAATTACCGTAAACTGCTAGGAGCGTGGAATGGTTGGCTAACCAACGCGTCCAATGTTAATCCCTGCAAGATATTCTCGGCTTAATTCAATGACAGGCCAGAATGGGAAGATCATTGCATCAGGATCAAACGATTCCATTCACATTCGGGGAGCCTTTATCTATCTAGTTTGAACGCTAATGTCACTCCTCGTTTCGGATCGTAACCAAATGTGTATATTTCTTTATCAGATAATGGCATAGATTCTACTTTACCCTGCATACATGAAGGGCAGATGCTGATCGTGCACAAGTCCAGGTATGACGCACACCAAAAACACGAATCGCATAATAGGAAATGTGTTTCTTTGCACATTTTTATCACTTTGCTGCTTATGATTTGGAAACATCTCCAATCGTGCCATTTTGAGAATAATGTGACAGAAATTTATTAAATAACATTAATTAGTAGTACTTGATATTCAATAAGAGTGTATCTAAGTACCGAGAAAATTGTGATATTTCCGCCTATAATTAGGACCACTTCAGCTTGTTCTCCGCTTTAAAACACTGGAGATATTAGGGTAACGATGCGGAACAAAGAACCACCTGACGGCTTTCAGAAAATTGTCGTATGTGAGAACTGTCTTCATTATGATAATCATACGATTGCCAGATGACGTCGAAAGGTCAAAAAAGATCTATAATGATTTGTTTAAGTGGAAGTTTGACAAATGGTCTTCTCCACCTGGGTCTGAGGCTATGCCAGAAGGTATAGAGTCTTGGTTGATATCAACCGTGGATGATAAAGGAATAAGGCTGTTGGTGGAGGCAGGACGAAAAGACAATCGTCACAACAGCAAGGAATTAAAAACTTTTTTTGACGTAAAATCGATTCAAGAATATTGTGCCAGAATAGAACAGTCGGGAAGCAAAATTATAACCCCAAAAATGCCGTGCAGGTATTGGTTATTTTGCTGTATTTACAGATAAAGAGAATAATTGCTTTGGGATTTTTGAAGTCGATAGTACGGCTAAATGAAGAATAATGAAGAATGGCTAGATATCGCCTTCTCTCTGGTTTGGGAATCGAGAAGGCGATTTCATGAAATTCGTTGGTCTATAATTCTTCGGTTCTGTTAATATATCGTCGGATTTCTAAGCTGTTAACCAGCGTCGGACAAACGATGAAATAGCACAGTAGCGCATATACACTGCATGCATTATGGAGTTGCTTTAAATCCAAGATACTATCTTTCTTATTACGTGCGGACACCGAGAAAGATAAAGACATTCTAATACAAATAGGATTGACACTTATTGGTATCTACCTTGTATGTATTATGTCATTCGCGTTGATTGCTGTCCGACATTTTGGACACTAGCGAAGCGTTTTGTATCACAGCTACCATTTATTTCGTCCCTCAATCGTTATCCCGGATTACCCGGCTGGCGTTTTTCCCTTCAATGCTTCATGCGGCCTAGAGTAATTGTGATAGGTTTGGTAACCCGTTATAACAGGGGTATCGGTTTCTTTTCAAGTCATGCATGACCTTTTCACGGTCACGCACTTCACCATTCATCCTTTCCATCTTGTTATTGTTGTGGGCGCCCTGAAGCCGTATACGCTATCAGGTCGCCCATACTAAAGAATCATCTCTTAGACGGCAGTTCTGTCATCTTTTTCCTCTAGTCTCCATAATTACCAAGGCTAAATATTCTCTAACTTCGTTATCATCTAACATTGAAGATTCTACTGCTGTTTCTTTTTCCATAGCATCTGCGTGTTGGTGGATTAGTTTTACAACCTTTCCTATAATCTCTGTGGTCTCTTGTGCATTACCTAAAGTATCTAGCAGAGCATACTCCTTTGCATATTTTCTGGCTAAATGACGCAATTCTGCATCTTGGGCCACTGACAGCGCGACAGAGTATATTCCTATGCTAAAGAGAAAAGAAGCAAGTACAACAAAGGCACGTTGGATTGCTCCAAAGGGTGGATAAGAATTGTTGGTAATCCAGTTATTGGTAGTTGGAGAAATTAAAATGGTTGAAAATGCTGCTATAATCAAATAGTTAAGGATCTTATTATGAGAAGAGGTAATTTGCCGTCCAAGTGTTTTTGCCACTAAAATATATGCAAAAGCTATTACAAAATCAGCTACAACCCATCCTGCGGTACCTATTACTCTAAAGATAAGGAACCTGGGTAATTGATATACCATTACATCGCCACTGTGGCTTAATAATTGAGGACCAAATACCCCAGTTAAAAAAAATACAGGTGGTAAAATTATAATTGTCCAAAATGTTGCTCTTCCTATCTGATCCTTAAAATAACGAAGGAAATATGCGACAGCAACTGTTTCTGCCATAGCAATAGCAGTAACTTGAGGGACAAGAAACCCATAGAGATGAATCACAAGTTCTATACTAGTTAAGTGTCTGCTTGCCATAGAATTGCTAGAGTGGAAATTTGGATCTATGAAGGGTGGTCTTGAAAAGACTAATTCCTTTGTATCAAATGCAGTACTAATTGTCACGCTGATGCAAAGGAGCATCGATGAGACAGCAAATGCCAACATCATGATATTGTGACGTTTGTCGCTACTTGACTTGAACCATGACAAGAATTTGTAAGTGCGAAAACCAAAGAACAAGATGGCTACTGCACTTATTAAGACAATTAGAATCAGCAGGTAAGTGCTATAATGTGAAAATAACACCATTTCAACAATGATAGCTCCAAAGATGATTAAAAGTGCATAAAGAAAAATGGGTGTTGCTTTGTGCAGCCTATTAAAAAACGAAGGAGCCTCAAGGACTTTACGCAATGCAACCATATAATCTGTAAGGGCATACAGACCTGCAAAAAAACACAGCTATACTCATTGTTATAAACAATATTACACCAAAAGAAGAATTAAGAGGCTTTCCCAAAGCATCAAGAAAGGTGCCAAAGATTACATCGGTAACTATTATCGCCCAAACAATAAACGTCATCAAATAAGTTTTTTTATTAATGATACTAGTAGTGACTACCGATGGCATTTTTGTAGTCGACACTTCATTGTATACTCGACATATAGTATAGCCAGGTCGAAGAGGCCGGGCTTGACGCTCTCCAACGGGATCAAGGGATTAGTAAATGAATAAACCTTAAAGCATTCAAGCGTTAAATTAATGTCGTATTCGTCATCAACTACTAGAATGTTCTCAATCTGTTGGGCATTCTTTCCTAGCTGTCGTAGATAGTACCGCACAGATTTACCACGATCTTTACTAGTATTTAATGCGACAATGGTATCTTTACCGTTGTTGTAGGCTATAAAGTAATCGATATGTCATCGTCAAACATTCAACTGAAGGTAAAGCAAGGCGTGAACCGTCTCCTGTCCAAAGAAAACTGAGATATGTTAGGAATGTGATGTATCGTCAGGTACCACTTGGCATACCAACGCATACTAGTGATTCTGCCTATTCGCCTCTTTCTTAAACGTCTTAATAAACAATTTTTCATGTATAGGAATATTGCGCTCGAAGCATATTGAAACTTATATGTGAATATGTGGCATCGAATTCGTCTTTCCTAGTTTTAAGGATTTTGGATTTAAATTATTTTTCTAAAGTACTTATGGGGGTGGGTATCTTTCGCACAGTTCGATCGTCACTGTAACAGCAGGTAGCAGTGAAAAACAGACGAAAACGTTATTGTGGCAAGCTTGAACAGAATGGTAACAAATGGAAGTAGGAGAAAATCTGTGAGTTCGTATACTGTGTGTATAATGGCGTTCGTGTCAAATATGACAAGGGAAAAAAGAACAGTACGTCAAAGATCTTTAAGATCAAAATAAGACGACCAGAGAGATTGCCTAGCTGGCCCCCTGCCCGCTTGATATATCTATCATAATAAGGGAGTCAGGGCGGAAGTAGAAAAAGAGTCAGGATATACTGGTGAGGAGGAAATTGATTATAACAAAGACAAGTCAAGGGAGTCACAAGACTTCAAATTGTTTGCAAACGGTAAGACACTTTTACAAGTTGTAATACCATTAGAAATTCCTTCTGCTCAGGTACATGCAATGTATCGTGAATATTTGGAATTGAATGGCATGATGTACTGCAGATATATGACCAAATTAGGTACTCTGGTAAGTTTCCTTGATTCTTCAGCTTTGATAAAATTCTCCAAAGTATTGTCGTTTGATTTCCTTGACCAATGTATGCAGTCTCTTTTTTATCAATACTAATTGAAATATCACTACCCCTGTTTCTTCTATTACCATCCAGAACTTTTTTGCTCTCGGCACTTTCCTTTGATAATAATTCTTGAATTGGAGATCAAAAATGGAAAAACACATCGAGGTTTATGCGTCACGTGGTTGGTTCGATTACTATAATCCCAATGAGCAAACCATTAGCAAACGGCAAAGGTGTATTGTATTTGGCAGCTAGTACGGTTTCCCACGAGGCTTCTCTCCAGTCATTGCCTTTCGAAATACGTAAGAGATTATGCTGTCTCGAGAATCGTATGGCTCCCTCCTTTAATAGCTTGTCCAACGTAGGATTATATCCCAATGGAACGGTGATCATTATGGTTCCACCACGAGAAGAGATCAGGTTTCTCATGTTTTCCAAGGCAAGCAATATTTTCGTATCATCACGGGGTTTCTCATCCCATCCAACGTGTTCAAGAGTAGATATGCTTACAATCAAATCATATTTCTTTTCTGATGTAAAATCAACAACGTCAGCGTTGATTACGCCATTAGCCATTTCGTACTTATCTAATATATCATGTTCAAACCTAACATGATGTGATAAAACATTTCCCACTTCAAGTATATTTTTTCCTTGATACTTCCTCACCATCTCCATCACAATAGGAATTTCCACGGATCGTTCACCGTGCCATGTTTTAAAGGTGTCAAAATAGTGAAAAGTCTTTCCTAGAGTTAAAATAGTGTTATGTCTCTTAATTTTTCTGCAATAGATGAAATGGAGTAAACTATAAAATCCATCAAGATGAAATGCATACCAAACACCTGGAGCTAATGGTAGCCGTCTTTTCAAGGACTTTTTCAAGCTTTTCATACTACTGCCCATATTGTCTTCTAGGGTAGAGTAGTTTATCTTTTGTTCGGGTTCTACACAAGTATCCAAGACACTATGTCAACGCCCCTCATTTGCTTCTTCTGTCATGCTATGTTATATAACGAAAAATGCGGTATCCAATTGTGATAAATTCATTAGAAAGCTGGAGAAAATAACGATTTAACTATTAAATAGCGCGGAACTCTTACAAAATCAGCTAACTTTTATCTATCATACCAATAAAGTTAGCAATCCTATTTATTGTACATTTGCACAAATAATTTAAATGTAGATTGGGCTGAGAGAATTGTTTACTAAAGTTAAGTGATACATGATTCTCCCTGTTCTCAATCTCCTTTATCTAGGCAAAACACGTGTCCAATATTGAAAATAATTACAATAAAGATACCTAATAATACAAAACAAAGAAATTACAGTAATTGGTTCACGACATCATGTTGAAAAGTCCAGCTATAGCCAGAATGTTCAGGTTCAGAAATAAGAACTGGCTTAGAAGACGCTGGCTGGATTTTAGGAACGGGCACGGTATATATTTGATATTCTTCCTGACACTCGCTCAATTTGTAATAATCCAATATAGACTGCTCTTTGATAAGATCCCCTTTTTTCACTCAATCCCCTTATGGGCATTCACGGTTGTTTTTGTGGCTATATATGTGCCCCTAGGAGGGGTTATTGGATACTGGCACAGGAGGACTCAATACAATGTAGACAATCAGACTCATTTTGAGCAAAACCAAATAGGAGCGAGGATACAACTTTTCTTGATCGATTTAATTGATGGAAAGATTAGCGAGGAAGAAAAAAAACAAATGCGAAGATATTTATTAAAAATAATGAGCCAGGCTAAAAGGCCACCCATAGATACACACGATCCGTCGCGAGAAACAAGAACTCAGAAAAATTAAGGTGTATTTGTCAAGTTCTCAACAATGAGATCCGCCGTTTACGCACCAGGAACATATCCTTCTATAATTACTCTATATGCATAACACGCCTATAAGGTATTACGAATTGATTATGTAAATATTTCCACGGTATTGAAAGAATTGTGAAGCAGATAATAGCTGTTATCAAGCTTGGGGTATGTGAGCGAACGGTTGATACGGCGTGTCCATCATCGTTGCTAATCTGTTCTCTCCAGACTTTCTAAGATATGTCCTATAAGTTGAAGAGTGTCCCACTATGTTGCCTCCAGCTGCTTTTATCGGACCTACAAAGAACCCGGCTTATCGACGATAAATGTCAAATCACGAACATATTAGGTTGTTATGCCACTCTTTATTTATTTTGCGTTTCTATTTATCATTATTACCAGGTAGTTTAATAATGATTGGTCATGTCTATTCCCATTATTTTTAAGCAATCATCTTCAAATGCTCCTAAACAACGGTTTGCCACCGGTATTTGATAGTTTGTTTGAGTTTACAATACAATCCATTTGTATATTCCTTCAAACGATATAGCGAAGTCTACTTTTTGTTCTAATACTTTTTGCGATCTATTTTTTTACCATATCATGTCGAAATATACCTGCGATTGATAAGAAAATCCTGGATTGTCTTTGTTCAGGCTCTCACCCTCTCATTTGAATCTATAATGGTGGAAGTTTTGACAGAAATGCCTGGTATATCTTCGATCCTGGTGGCGGGCATCTGTATTCCGCTAGCCGGAGCGATATTGATGTTCGTCTCGACTATTCATTCCAAAAAAATCACAGTATTCAACTCATGGAAGTTGTTGTTCACAGGCTCGGTATTCCTTGCTGCGGCAGTATTCTTGTGGTATGATTCTGTGACTAGGGTCGGAGCCTCGAAAGAGGGTCTCTTAGCAGGGCCGCTAGAAACTATAGTAGTATTGATTCTTGCATGGTTACTACTGAAGGAAAAATTACGAAAAGTGCAGCTCGTCGGAGTTATCATCGCATTGTCAGGATTCTTCGTAACCATATCGAGTCGTTCATCGGATTTGAGTTCGATATTGCCAATTCTTCTCACTTACGGTGACTTCGAAGCTATACTTTCAGCTTTCGCCTTCTCTGGTGGGGTGATAATAATGACAAGGCTAGTTGAAAGACACACTTCTGTAGAGGTATCAGGTGCATCACTTTTGATTTCGGGGTTAATCTTGTTAACCAATTTTATTTTGTCAGGATCTCACACATCGATTCCTTCGATTCAGGAATGGATATATTTGATAACTTTCTCTCTACTGCCGCTCGGAGCTGCATTCCTATATGTGGTAGGGCTGAACAGAATAAGAGCTTCACTGACCTCCACAATAGCATCTTCTAATATTTTATTTACACTGTTCTTGCAACTTCTTTTCAAGGGACTTGGGGTAAAGAGTAATCTCCCGGAGAACATTCTACTGGCTGTAATGGGAGGTGCATTAGGAGTGTTCGGAATTTATCTGATTCACATCGAAAAAGATTTCTTATTTCGTCAAGAAACCAGTTAAGAGTGGTATTATTAACAGCTGCGAACGTTCAAGTCACTGCCATGGTTAGCAATATCGTTGTTCTATTTCACTTCTCGTTGTAGAATCCTCGTTGTCGTTCATCGGAATTAGTATAGTTATGAATATGTTTGAATTGGTGCAATTACTACCTCTATTCATATAGTGTAAGGTATGGATCGATAATCTAATGCAGTGAATCGCTATGTTCATGATTCATTAAAAATCATGAATACAAATCTAAGTACCTAAACCATAAAATCTGACATTGAGCGTTGTTTTATCTCATGATGAAAGGAGTGCCTTGTTCCTGTTCTTGATCCTCTTCCTTATTCTCGGATTTGGCATCTGATAATCCTAGCATATTCCTAAAAATATTAGCAGTACCAGGGCCAAATCCTGCATAATGATTGTTTGCTGTTATGATTGCTTGTTTTATACGTCCATCTTCTTGGAGATTCTTAATGTTATTGGCCCACTTTCGCATTTCAGAAATCCTGTCACCATCTTCTTAACAAACTTCGATTATTATAGATTTGCTTGCGGTTCGAATTTCTTTAGGCTGAGAGTCTTTTGTCCGAAGCGTGAAGCTCAAGGTTTTATTATTTGTTCTAGCACCAAATTTGCCAGCCAAAGGTGAATGCAGTTTCAATCATATCATTGGATTGCCAAAAGAGGATGGAAAAAGAGACAGCTGTCCTTGACTATGAAAAAATCCTGTATGGTGCTTTACTGGAATCTGATACACAGCCATTTTGCAGGTAGACAAGTTCATCTATAACCTTTATGAATAAAGACCTCCTTGCTAAGATGATGGGTACTGATTGAAGAGTAAAGCCATTCTTCGGTCGTGACTGAAGAGGAATTCGAGCGCAGTTTATGTCGGCATTGCGGAGAGGGATTCGTAAGGCCTGATATTGTGGTTAGCAGAGGACGGTCTAACAGGAAATAGTATCATCGACAGTATGCAGAGATGCTGAACATCATTTAAACAAATTTGGTAATGTGGGGAGAGGTTCCCGAAACAAGAGGCAATAATTAGTACCTCGTATCACCTTTGGCGGTGAGCCATACGAAGTACAAAATCACATTCTTCGCAAAAGTACCCTGGAAGATCAAATTCGTTGTGCAACGTCATAATGCCGTGGCAACGGGGACAGTCAATTTCCTTCTCTATCGACAAAT
>DASSIM010000134.1:0-6646 GCA_035691865.1 Candidatus Nitrosopolaris sp.
TATCTTCTTTTCATTCCTTGAAAAGCCCATCAGATGACCTCTTAATAACTGAATACCTAGTGCTGGATCGACTCCTTTTGGGCACACTACACTGCAAGAGCCGGCGAAGTGACATCTCCAAATTCCATGCCTGTCATCCGCTATATTCAGCCGCTGAATGGATGAGTTATCTCTTGTATCCGCATAATACCTATATGCTTGTGAGAGAGCCTGAGGGCCAGGAAATCTAGTATCTGTCGCTACTGTAGGACACGCCGAGTAACATAAACCGCACTTGATACAATAAGAGAACTGCAAATATTGATCAACGTCTTTTGGACTCTGTTTAAATTCCGATAACATTGTTTCATCTGTGATATTTGCATTGTCGTTACGAATGAATGGAGCCATTTCCTTATGACGTTCAAAGAACTGTGAAAAGTCAGTAACAAGATCCCGTATGAGTGGAAAGTTTGAAAGTGGCTCACAGGTGATAGTACGACCACCAGACAATTCCGAAATCTTCGTATAACAAGCCAGTCTCGGAATTCCGTTAATCTTCATTCCACATGATCCGCATGAGGCCATTCTGCAGGAATATCTTATTCCAATGCTGCTGTCACTGTAACTTTTCGCAAAAAGAAGCGCGTCAAGTACCGTCATCCACCGCTGGACTGGTATTTCAAATGTATCGTAGCGAGGAGAGTCGTCCTTGCGTGCATTAGCTCGATACACATTGAGGATAACTGTTTTGTGAGTCAGCTCATTGTGTGTTGTATTATCTATTCTGCTATCATCTATTCCCCTATTTTTCTTTCCTAACATACGGATCTTCTTAATAAAAGGACCCATTAGCTATCCCAATCCCAACCCACTGGCCACGATTATAGTTCTGGTACCGTATGCAATGAGGGCCATGGTAGCGGCTATAGTAAATATGGCAACACCGTCTTCCCATGGTTTATTCTGTCGCAATTCTAATAATATAATTCTCAAACCATTAAAGCCATGTATCGCAACAAGTATAAGAATGGATTCAAGAAGTATTATGTATGGCATATTGTGATAGTTTTTAATTACATTTTCATATACTAAGCTTAAGCTAAATGATGGCGTTATTAGACGCACTATGATATGTACGGCTACTACGAACAAGGCCGCGATGCCCGTAATATAGTGTATTTTCATTATTTGGCCTTCTCTAAGCATTCCTATCATCCTTTTCTACTCGCCACCAAAGAGCACGCTACTTCCATATAACATTGCTATAGCAGATAATATCAATGCAACCCATATCCCAGACTTTTGGCGATAGTTAAGCGACATAGCATGATAAGGATAGTCAGGCCTCTCGGGGTTCCCGAGTCCTTTGCCAGCGTGCGTAAATATCAATCTTATACCGTTGGTAGAATGAAAGGTGCTAGTGCCAATTACCAATATCAAGAAAATATGTCCCCATGGAGTTTGAGTTAGCTCTAACATAGCGTTCCAAGCATTTTCGCCGCGAACCAACGAGCTGGTTTCGTATATATGACCTACAAAATATACCAAGAGGAATACGCCAGTTAATCTTTGGAGCCAGTAAGATATGCGTTCCCAGCCGTATCTAGAAGGATTTAGCCACCCCTTTAGCCCTTCGCGATTATCACGGTTATCATTTTTTTCCCTTGTGGTTTCCATCAATACTTTCTCTCCATTGGGGCATATCTTGTGAACCTTACAGGATGCCACGCCAATTTTGGTCCTTGTGTACCAAGGTAGGCGAGAGTATGTTTGAGAAAATTGGTGTCATCTCGTTTCAAGTAGTCGATCCTCGCATGTGCGCCTCTCGATTCACGACGGTTAAAAGCACCTGCCAACACTATTTCAGCAATTCTCATCATAGAGTCTATCTCCATCACGTTTATGAAATTTGTATTATATTCATTTGCTTGATCATCCACATGCCTCCATGTCTGCATTTTTAAATCTCTTACACTCTTTAAACCTTCGCCTAAATCTTTTTCAGATCTAAATACATGTGCTTTAGCATCCATGATATCAGTTAATTCCTTCCTGATTTCGTATGGATTTACCTTCCCTCTGCCCCTAAATAAACCATCATAAATTCTTTTTTCTTCTTCTATGATCTGCTGTTCGGGAATCGATGAAGCAGTGCTCCTGTGGTTTAAGGCATACTCTGCAGCTAGCTTACCTGTTATCTTTCCCCATACGAGGCATTCAGAAGTAGAATTTGCTCCTAGACGGTTGGCACCATGCAAACTATTACATGCAGCTTCACCGGCAGCCCATAACCCTTTCATTTCAGTCGCGCCGTTAATGTCAGTATGTATCCCTCCCATCATGTAGTGACAGACAGGCCTGATCTCTAATGGTTCTCCAATTACGTCAATACCGGAAAATTTGATCCCAATTTCTCGAATTCCTGAAAGACGCTGCTTTATATGCTCGTCTCCGAGATGTGTAAGGTCGATTTTCAAACAATTGACACCTGATTCGTGCTTAAAGCCTCTACCTTCCTGAATCTCTGTCATCATGGCACGGGAGACTACGTCTCTGGATGCAAGTTCAAGCTTCTCTGGTGCGTATTTTTTCATAAACCTCTCCCCCTTATTATTAATTAGATAACCACCTTCTCCTCTTGCGCCCTCCGTAATCAATATTCCAGATGGCAAAATACCTGTGGGATGAAATTGAACAAACTCCATATCTTTTAAAGCGAGCCCGGCACGATATGCCATATCCAAACCATCAGGTGTGGAAGAGTAGGCGTACGTAGAGAAACTGTAAATTCGTCCAGCTCCGCCCGTACAAATTATTCCTACAGGTGCTGTGAACTTAAAAAAGTTCCCAGTCTTCATCTCTATAGTAGTAACACCACGAAAATGATTTGCGTCGCTAAGAATAGAAGTACAGAACCATTCATTATAAAAGTGGATGTTATCGTATTTGAGGCAAGTGTCATAAAGAGTCTGCATCTCGTAAAATCCAACTTTGTCCTGGGCATATGTTGCTCTTGGATATGAGTAACCACCGAATTTACGTTGGTCGATTCTACCGTTTTCTCTCCTAGACCATGGCATTCCCCAGTGCTCTAACTGGTAGATTTCAAGAGGCATGCTTTTCACAAGTAGCTCAGCAACGTCCTGATCAGCAAGGAAGTCACTGCCTTTAATGGTATCATAAATATGGGATTCTTGGTTATCACCTTCTTCTTCATAGATGACTGCTGCTGTTCCACCTTCTGCAGAAACTGAATGGGAACGCATGACCTGTACCTTTGAAACTACAGCAATATTCAAGCTCGAATCTATATCCGCAGACGAGATTGCCGCTCTTAGCCCTGCTAACCCGGACCCAATTATAATAACGTCATGAGGAACAGTATCAGTCAGGTATGTTATCACCTCTTGCCACATCTTGGTATGATATTTTCAGAAAAACCTCTACAGCCATTCTCGTTGATGATATAATTCTATGCTTTATATATCATCAACTAGTGAGCAGCGTTGATATTCATATTTCTAGGCTATATGACCCATCCCGTTCAAGAATAGTCACATTCAAATAATCTCCCGCTGAAACTATTAGTGAGGTAAATTATCATTTCAAGGAAAAGGCATACTAAGTCTGACAATGACATGGCAGGACCAGGGTCAGGCAAAAAAGTAACAGGGAGAGTGTTAACTAAACCTGAAGAGATTAGTATTCGCCTTGCCACACTTGTGGCAATCTTGGAAGAGAAGCGAATTATCAACAAGAAAGAATATGAGAGCACCGTAGCAATGCATTTACATGAGTTTTCTAAAGCTACTGCATTCGAAGAATTGAATGAGGAAATTTGATGACTTCACACTCCGCTATATAAAAAACGAGAATTCTTGAAATGTGACGGGATTGACATCCGAGGACCATTAATTAACGTCTAAACCTGAAAACACTTATCACCTCCTTGCGGACAAACTATTTGCGTAGTAATAATACCCGAGAAAATCAAATTGGAGCGCCGGGAGAGGGATTTGAACCCTCGCGACCTTTTAAGGTCACAAGCTACCAGGAGATAAATTTTCCAGGCTTGCGCCCTCCCTGGCTAGGCGACCCCGGCTATAGCTGTGCTACTTTAGATCTATATATCAACGATTGTTGTTGCGGCAGACGTGTGGATTGCAATACTCGTTCCATCACCTTCTATTCGCTGGATTAGTATTAAGTCAAACGCCAATTCCATCTAGTAATTTACCCGACAGCAAATCATATTTATATATCGTTGAATGTCCAAGTTTTATCTTATGCTCTTCTACGTCAGACCGGAATAAGAAACAAGCTTTGCATTTAGCACAAATCCAAATCATCTTTAGGTCATTGGGATGCATTTTCGCTGATAACACTATTCGGATACCATATAATTTAAGTGGTAGGTAAGCAAGTCATATTCAATTGATTTGATGTTTTATGATGAACTAACATGTGCTTTATTTTTGAGGTACACCTTTATATTCAATTTTTCGAATTATGATGAGATTCAACCCTAGCTAACTATGTTGAGAATTATCACAGGACAAAGCTAAAAATAAGGATTAGAATAAACGTCTTTTATATTATGGGCAAACAAGGATTTTCGGAAAAGTGTAACAACGGAAATCATCTCGATTGCAAAGATTGTATGTGCAGTTGTCATATTCCAGGCACAATGGCTCACCTTGCGAAGAACGTGGCAATATTAGAAAAAAGGACACCAGGTCTTGGCGAATCTCTTTAGTTTTTATAAATTTTTTAAGAACGTTTGTTCTCTATTCGAGATTGGTTTTTGGATAGTGCTTTGATGCTATATTGTCGTCATTTGAACGCCATGCCTTTGGATAAGTGCCTGGTTTCATAATAATTCTCTTCATACTAAAAGCTACGCCCTTCACATTCTGTTCTATTTCTTCTCCAGTCATTACTGCTTCCGCTAATCCAATTATTTCTCCTTTAAGGGTATATACGCCAACAAGTTCACACTTCTTTAAATCTTTTGGAACTGCAATCAAGCCGGGGACTGCTAACTGTGCACCATGACATAACGCGTCTACAGCAGTATCTCGGATAACGGCGGCCCGGATCCCTTCCAGACAATGTTCAACAGGCCTTATCAAACTACGAAGTTTTTGATCATCGTTTTTTTCCTTATATAACTCAAATGCATCAGCCAAGTCATGAAGCCTTACTAAGACATCTCCTTCTGAGAGGTTACTCACCTGGGTCCTTCTCAGTTCCACCAGGGTTGCGCCAGGACCTAGAACTTCTCCTATGTCATAGATTATTTTTCTAATGTAGGTACCAGCTTGACAAATAAAGCGCAACAATACAAGACGATCATGTTCCTCTAGCTTTTCAGATTGATAGATTGTTCGGATGCGCGTAGCCCTTTTTACTGAAGAACGTTGAGGGGGTCTCTGGTAAATATCTCCAGTAAAGCCTTTAATTACCGACGTTAAACTTTCATCAGCAATGTTTGCATGTAATCGCGCTAATGCATAGTATTCTTTGGGGCCTAGGAGCAATACTGAAAGTGCTTTAGTTCCTTCGCCAAGCCCAACAGGCAGAAGCCCTGTTGCGTATGGGTCCAGGGTGCCACTGTGTCCTGCCTTTTCAATATCCAAAATCCTCTTAACCCATGCCACTACCTCATGGCTTGTTGGACCGCCTGGTTTATCAATCAAAATCAGGCCATAATCGAATAAAGAAGATATTGGTCTTTTATTTGGATAATGACCATAGGAATCATTAGTAATGTCATCATCCAACTTTAGCAGGTTTCTTAGTTGCGGGAATATCAAGTCGATTATTTATTAACTGCTAAAATATAAGATGCCTTATTATAATCTTTGAAATCTCAACCAATGAATCAAGGTCTACCAAATCCGTATTAAGAGAGAAGTCAAACACGTTCAAGTCTTTACCAAAGTTGAAACCATATAATTTGCGATAGATGTTTTTATTCTCGTCATCCCTCATCTTTATGATCTTTTTTGCTTGCAGAAGGCTTAAATTGTCGCGTTTAGCCATCCTTTTTGCGCGGTTGTCTTGAGAACCTTTTAGCCAGAACTTAATAGCATCCTGAACTAACCATGGAAGTGTATAGCTGGTAATAACGGCCTTTCCTAGTCTTGCTATTTCAACAAGTTTTTGATCTACTTGCTTATCAAAATATAAATTTGCTTTTCTCTCTGCCATAAACTTTTTCGCTTGCTCTGTATCCCACCAATCGTTTCCTGAGATCGAGTATCCTCTGTCACCCGCCAACAACTTTAGAATATCGCCTCCATTGTATATTTTAAAGTCAAACTCCTTCGCAATCTCTGCAGCTATGGTTGTCTTTCCCACAGCAGGCCAGCCAGAAATCACTATGCTTGTTTTTTTATTTTCGCAATTAGCCGTCATTTGAGGTCAAACCCACTTCATTTTTCGCACAGCACCTTGACCATACTCGATACTGCCTGCTCTATCTCGTTATCGTTATTCACAATGGCAATAAAAGGAGAACCAGTCAAAATAGAACTGGACGCAATCATTACTCTTAGAATATCTAGCTCATCTTGAATATCTTCAACAGCCACGATATCCCTATCCCGGGATTTGTCACTATTTCTCCTATTAACTATTTCTTCAGCCTCTGCGAAAATCA
>DASSIM010000135.1:0-2397 GCA_035691865.1 Candidatus Nitrosopolaris sp.
TCATACCTCTTAGTGCAGCTAATAATAGTAGAAATGATCCAAAGTCTTCGGTAATTTACTAGTATTTCAACAGCTGCTGTAAATGGCTATCTTCGTGATAATCGTCCATTTAACTTTTGCTTAAGTGTAGTTTGATTAGCAGAGTATTAGTCAATTCTTTACGCAAAGTATCATAACTGCTAAAGTCAAAACCCTCGAAAAGGGGAATTAATGATTTCACGGGCATTATCGGCTATGTTGATGAAAGTTACGATGTCGATATACCTGAGATTCGACATTTGCTAGTGTAAGTGATAGAACGATAACACCTGCTATCCCGCCATCTTAAAGTGTGTTGAACCAATACTCGTTAGCCTCGATCGCGTTCTCATAACTTCTTACTTTTCAGCTCCTTTAAAACCTCTTGTAAATAACTCTTCATTTCATCGTAGGACTCTTCCAATTCCATCGTTCTTCTTTTTACCTCCTTTCTTAAAATAATATTCCACTTTCTGAGTAAGATTATGAGAATCACAATCGCTACGGTACTTGCAGCCGCAAAAAATGAAAACATATTTGTGCGTTGAATAGAAAGAACATTATTAACAACAGAATAGATTTGTGAGGTCGGTGTTACTACTTCTATGAAGAATTTGGGCTTGCCATTTACAAATATAGGGTAGGCGGTAGTTAATCTTTCGCCCTTACCATAGTCGTAGACTGCTGCACCCGGATTACCTTCAAACAGATTATGGGTCAAATTATTCAGGATTTCATTGCGATTGATAAACTTCTGCGTAGGGTTTCCAAAAAAATTCTGTCCCACGAGCGTCCTATTTGCACCATTAGCCAGTATAGTACCATTTTCGTCATAAGCTACCAAGAACTCTGAATTAATGTCATTGATGTTTCCATAGCGAGAAAAGAACTTTTCAGTAAGTATGGAAGTTACTAGCGTTCCAATGTATTTCTTAGTGTCGAGATTTATTACAGGAGTTGTGATGAAAATACGGTATAAATTCAGTGACTCAAAGCTATCAGAAAATACGGGCTGTAGAGTCCTTCTTGTTTCTACTACCCAATCTTGAAAGGATAGGTCAGTTCCAACGATGGTATCTGAAGCGGATCTGGATAAGCTGGCGGTTACGACATTGTCATTATTTAATAGAAATAGTCTATCTATTACATTGCTGTGCTGGATATATTTTTGTCCTAACAAATTTTTCGTCCTATCACTTGAAAGTTGTCCTTGTTGCAAATAATTTGAGTTGGCCAGCCCATCGAGCATACTCATGACTAAACTAAGATCGGAACCTATATGTTGAGAAACTTCCTTTGTAGATTCTATCTGATGCTCTTTTTGCTGTTCAAACAAATTGTCTCTAAGATCATGCTCTGTAATATTTTGAAAATAAAATAATAAGCCGTTTGAAGAGATAATAATTAAAATTATAGAAAAGATAGATAGCTCTCTCTCTTTCCCGCTAAACAGATTCATATGCATTCTTGTCATGTGAGGAGTACAAGGCGTACCAATCGTTTTTCCTCAAAAAGGGGACCACTTCTATCGAATTTATACCTTTGTTAAATTGTCAAAATGGTATCTTCGAAACTCATATTGGTAACCGCAAGCAGATTACAAATCTGGCTGAATCTGTAACATTTTAACAATTCTTATTGGACAAACTTGAGCATATTTATAAGACGACACATATGTACGCATTCGCTCAGGAAACTATGGTTGTCATGTCGTTGTATCGGACAAGTCTTTCAATTCTCTCGATCCTGTCGCTAGATCAGACATAGTGAGTTATTTAGCGGGAACGAACATTATGACAGAAAGTGTTGGTGTTCGTAAAAGTAGGGATCATTATGGCAACGATTTCCTGATTAAATTTCCAGAGCGGACTTTCATATGGATGGCGGAAGATAATAGCTGACAAGTTATCGATTGATCATTCGTCTGTGGTGAAACTAAGCAATATCGTCTTGCGTAATGGTGGATATGAGGGTTTCAAGTCTGAGCTTGGGAAGATGGCTAAAAACTTGGGAGTTAGGATAGACCCGCAGGTAACGATGGATGTGCATAGGATTTTTCGAATGCCAGGTACGATAAATAGCAAGAGTGGATTAGTCAAGATGAAATGCATAGATCTTGAATTTTTTGACCCGCTGTACGATGCTTGCCTTTTAGGATCTAGAGATGTGGAAGTTAAGACTAAGATATCGTCGCAATTGAGTTTAAAGCTTAGAGGTCAGTATTTTAAGATAAAAGAAGGCAGTCTAAAAGTTCCCCTATTCGTGGCGGTCTACCTCATTTGCAAAGGGCTAGCTGAGCTGCCTCAGACCCATCTACCTTAACGAGATCTCCGGCTTTAGATAACGTAGTTTGCAGCAGATTACTTTTGCCAACGATTT
>DASSIM010000136.1:0-19130 GCA_035691865.1 Candidatus Nitrosopolaris sp.
TGTTAATGTCTATGAATGGTTGGATACTCCTGGGCATCCTGGTTCAGAGAAAAAAACATTTATGGCTAGAGAAAAAGACTGCATATTTTGTATGGCATGTGAGAACGTATGTCCCCCCCAATGTGTAAAAATATTCCAGAAGGGTGCATGAGATAATACCAGATAACACGTTGTCAACTTTTTGAAATGCCATTTTGTATTGATCGATTTGCAAATATCTTGAGTATGTGACTATAAATATACGGCTGGATGACTAGTTCTTAGGCAAGATAGAATGCTTGGCTTAGGCGCATTCCTTTATGTAATTTTCATAAGTGTTGCCTGGGTTATTACTCTTTACTCCCTCAATTTTTATTATCTTTCCTACCAGTCTCAACACAATTCTAGACATCAAAAAAGGAAGGACAAAATAAGTCTCCAGGACGATTCTACTACTCGAGACAATCTTCCGGTGGTGACAGTTCAACTCCCTATATACAATGAAAAGTATGTGGCAGCCCGGCTAATCGATGCTGTATGTTCACTCGACTACCCGAAGGATAAACTCGAAATACAAGTCCTAGATGATTCTGACGACGAAACATTCCAATTGATAAAGTTGATGGTTGGCCAACTCAAGCTTGGCGGTTTCGACATACATCATCTTCACAGAAGCTCTGGTAGGCCAGGGTACAAAGCCGGAGCATTGAAAGCCGGCATGAAACATGCAAAAGGGGAATTCATCACGATCTTTGACGCAGATTTTGTTCCGGCGCCATGTTTTTTGAAAAAAACTATTGGCTATTTTGTCAACCCTAAAATTGGCCTAATCCAGTGCAAATGGGGCCACTTGAACGAAAACTATTCATCTCTTACGGAGGCGCAGGCAATTTCACTGGATCTACATTTCTTAATCGAACAAAAGGCAAAAAGTCTCACACATCTCTTTATGAACTTTAATGGAGCGGCCGGCATATGGCGAGCATCTTGTATCGTGGATGCAGGCGGTTGGCATACTAGCACACTTGTCGAGGATCTCGATCTTAGCTACAGAGCTCAGCTGAAGGGCTGGAAGTTCTTATTTCTAGAAGATATGGCTGTGGAAGGAGAGCTCCCAGTTCAGATGAATGCAGCGAAGCGTCAACAATTTCGATGGGCAAAGGGTTCAATTCAAGTTGCGTTGAAGTTATTAATCGACATTTTGTTCGAGAATAAAATAGCTATCGACACGAAGGTTCAGGCATTCATTCAATTGACCCGTCATGTAGTCCATCCTCTTTTTCTCGTTCAGTATCTTGCTTTTCCGATATTGCTAGCATTGAATTACAAATTATACGCAGTAAATTGGGCACCAATTGCTGGAATTCTAATATATATTCTGATGGGTCCGGCCACATATCTTTACATGATAAAAAGAATTTGGGGCAAAAGGTGGAAGGATAAGGCGAAGCAATATCTGTTCTTGATTTTTTTTGCAGCAGGTATATCAGTTAATAACACCATCGCGGTCTTCGATGCAATATTCGGAGGCAAGAGCGAATTTTTACGAACCCCGAAGTTTGGTATCGTGGCCAAAGACGACCGTTGGAGAGACAAGGTGTACGTCTTGCCGTTTACGAAAACCACCTTACTGGAGGTTTTTTTTGGGGTGTACGGATGTATCGCGATATTTATATCGATTTTTTCACGAAATCCAGTCTTCGTTCCTATCATTGCCATACAAACAGTCGGCTTCATTTACATAGCATATTTGAGCATTGTGCATTCTTCGCTTAAGGGTAAGATAGATAGAAAACAAATAGGAGTCAATCGTTTGGATAGCGTTTCTATCTTATCTACAAGGATCCGGATCGAGCAGAATGACGCTTTTCAGACTGATAGAATAAATACAACCTCCCGCGCAAGAACATTGCTAACGACCGGGCCTGAGAACAGAAGTAAGCAAGTCGATATGAGAACTATATTTCATAAGTTGATAATCATAGGAATCGTGGGATTTCTAAGTCTCGGAGCCGCTTTGGTTTATTTTGGTTATCAAAATGCTATTTATCCGTTGGACAAAGCAATGGGCTATCTGTCGAGGGCTGAATCTGCCCAGACACCAGAAATGATCGCCGATTATCTTAGACCGGTCAAGCAACTTCTACCAATGCAGGGAAATCCTGTGTGGTCGTTTCCAAATCCAAAGACTGATTTTGGGTTAATCCAACGCGATCTCGACGCGATGATATTGCGCACTGTTTCTATATCATCGGTAGAACCCAATAGCGCAGCCTACAATACAGGACTAGAAGACCTGCACGGATCAATCAAGATAATTGAATCAAACCTAGAAGAAGCTACACCATATGTCTACGTTAGTTTCACAAATGTAATCCTGGGTGGACTATGGATTGGAGTAATCATGATGGTATTTGCTGCTATGAGGAAGGATAGGTCCAAACTTGAGTACGAGACGAGTTGAATAAACATTTGGCGGAACCGGTCCACTGCAAATCTCGATGGTCTGTTCCATCTCATCTTGTTAAATTCCAAGATAAAGTCTCGACTGAGCAAAATCACACTATAATCTATTTCTCCAAGGAAATAGATTGGTCAGCTACCCTAGTACTGTCTTCATCCTTTTCCGTCAGTAAGACGTGTCATCATCCCCTCGTTGGTTATGATATATTACATTATTAATGCTTCGTTTACCAGTTAAATTTTGTTAGTCAAATATGCAGTAACCTGTTACATCCGCCTTTAAATAACGATTATCGCGCTTTACCTCATGTTAGCAGAAGAGGAACTTATCCAAAGGATTTGTTCTGCTGGCCAGGCCGGTGTGAGGAAAACAGATCTACGGAAAGAATTTCCGCAGCCAGAGATCGATACGATGTTGGAGAAATTGACGAACGATGGTCAGCTTTACATTGATAAAAAGGGTGCTGCTTATTACTGTTGGCTTAAGGAAGGTTATCTACAATATTTACTAAATTCAGACCCCAGGTTCAGATTGACTCATGAGGCATTATATTCTTTGGAACAGTGTATCCACAAGAATACGGACCGGCTTGCACTCACCTTGGATGAAATTGGCGCACGGAGTTCACCATCCGAGCAACTGACTGCTCTCAACGACCAGCAATCTTCTGCTCTCAACAAGCCGACAATCGACTCCCGAATGACTGGCGTGGGACTTGATTTGTTTAAAGATTCTTTCGATAATTCGATTAACAATTTTTCAAGCTCGATAGGTTGGGTTGAACTAGGTAAGATTAGAAATGATTTATGTAAACAACATCATCTGGATAATGAAGAATTTTATGATTTGGTGGCTCAATTGATATCAAAGTACCCTGACAAATATGAGTTGTCTTCAGGCGGTTACGAGGGGCTGACGGTCCGTGGACTATTGCATGGATTTGTGAGGTGCATATGATGTACCCATACAAATTGATGCAAAATCCGTATCCAAGTAATCCCACACCAACAGTAGAAGATACTCAGATTCTTGGCGGGAACAGGCATAAGGAAGGGAAGGCTGCAGTGCTCTCATGCATAGATGACTTATTTTCGAAAATGAATGGAGATGCGACGGAAAAGGATTTCCGCCTAATTAGTGTTATTCAGGACGTAGGTTCAGGAAAGACACACCTTGCCTTTCACATCCGAGGCTTGCAGCAATTAGTATGTAGCACCGTAATCTCTTACTCCGATCTTGCACAGATATCGCCACGATCCATGCACAGCATTTATGGTGCTCTCTTAAGAGGCTTTAACGATGAATATCTAAACGAACTCAGAAAGAATGTTATCTATTATCTAAAGGATAAAGCGGAGCGAAATATAAAGAACGCCAGAAAAATATTCGGTTATGGATTCCTCGATTCAATTGTAGGCAAGAAACTCGAGGGCAAGGTAGAGAAATATTTACAGAATAATAGCTATACCTTAGACTCCGATGCTGTCGGCAAAGTGTTAACTGGAGAATTCCTACCAGCCGAGGTATCTGTACTTAAGTTAATTATTGAAGGCAAATTTAGGACAGGGATAAACCAGGAGAAGACGTTGGAAGAGATAATCGAAAACCTATCCGCACTCGCGAAGATTAATCTCAAGTTTCTAAAAAAATTAACTGTGTTAGAAATAGATGAATTTGACGCAGATAAGGAATCGATGGCTTTTGTCAAGGCAATGGTAAATGCTCACTTGCCTTCAACCGTGCTTTTGCTGATTTTAACTCCATCTTCGTACGAACAAATACGGGTCGCCAATAGCTCCGTGTTTGATAGACTCGAAAAGGCGAATTACAAAATCGACCTTGCAGGGTCAAATACCTTTGAAGAAATACAGGATATCATACTTGAATATATTAGATACTATGATAAAGGAAAGAATTTTACGTCACAAGAAGAAAAAGAGCTGGCTGCGAGGATAAAAGTAATTTATGATGAATTTCCAGATTTCAGAAATGTCCGGTCTATGATAAATATTTTGTATCACTCAACCGAAAACGCTGAAGCCAGGGATGCTTCCTCGATCGATGAGTACGCTCTCGAAGAAACTATCAAGAAAATTTATCCGGGTTTGAGAATAAGAGGCAGCATCATGTCGGTTCCTGTCTCTGACTTCATTAAAATCCAAAAAAATTGCAATGATATGCAGACCATGGAAACTGATCTACGTGTTGCCATAAGGAACCTTGTAAACCACGCACACAATATGGGGACGGTTGCTGCGCTTGAAGACTCGCAAAATTCTAACGGCATTGATGTAATTTATAGCGATACCTATGGAGCGAAGGTTGCTGTTAGCGTCATTCTGAATAAGGATAGTGCGAAAAATTTTGAACGAATTTCTCATTCTGCCCGATCAACATTAGCGGATAAGGTCCTAATACTGACTGATTCTAGTATTTCATTAGGAACCAGGTCGGCAACTAAGGCAGCGGTGGTAGTATCGGCAGCAGCTGCAAAGGGTGGAGAAACAGTTGTAAATGTCGATCGATCCAAAATGATTGATTTGCTTTATTTTAGCAGTAAGTACAAAAACGATGAAATAAAGGGAGATGATCTACAGCGTGCATTAACGCTGGCAAAATCAATAAAACTTTGTTAATCGGACAACCAGAATTGTACAAACTCTTTTAAGAGGGTGCAGCAATTGTTGCGCTGTGGACGGCGACAGAGAATTGGATGATGAACTCACGGATTTAAATCATACAAGTTCGTTTGGAGAGGTTTTTCGCTGTAATATCTGCGGCGGAGATGCCGACTTTATAGTTCAGCTAGAATTAGTAAAAGAAAGAAGCAATTATAACGTCATGGAATCTGTGAAACAAATGCCATTCTATCTTTGTAAATCACATGAATATCTCTACAAGAAGATGCAATTCAACATCGAACTAAAAGACTACTTTTCCGAAACAATTAGTGGATACCGATAAGGACAATATTAGTCCTGGTAACGGATCGTCGTTGGCCACTACAAGCAGGTCTTTTAGGTCGCTTGAGGACTTCATCTCAAATTTACATAAATCTGGGGCGGCTTTGACTGACTTCAGAAACACCAAAATTCCTACCATATACATTGACGCAAGAAGATATGATGAAATTATCAAAAGGATCTCTGGCCAAAAACTAGCCGTTGATACGCTGTTAAACATTTTTCACGATGGCCTTCATGTGTTTGTTGATGTCCAAATGAAATTCCTCAATACGGATTTGCAAGAGAATTATCTTTTATATGCCAACGACATGATCGAGTTCTTTGAATCCTTGTCTGAAACAGGTTTGATATCACTTGCCCCTGATTCCGCTTCTATAAGTAATTCATGTAACGTATTCATGATCCAGCTTCCAAAAAAAGAGCTAGCTGAAAAGGCACTCCAAATAATTCGGAGTAATGCAAATAGTAAAGGAGGATTGATACTGCCCAAGGACAAGAGATAAGAAACTGCTAAGAAAAAGGACTGGTCAATCGAGACCCGATTATGTACCACACTCTGGTGCCACTGAGCATGGAATTCGAGTAAAGTTCTCGAAAATTGCCGAGATATGTAGTAAAGCTGCTACCCATGTTGAGTATGGCGAATCAATTAAATGCAAGGATTGTTAGAGCAGAATTAAGGTATTAGCGTAGTGAGGGTAAGGGAGTATGTCGAAGTTTCAAAGCCCCGCATAGTAGTAGTTTTGGTAATCACAGCTGTTGCTTCCTTACTTGCCGGCAGCAGGTTTGACAATACATCAGGATGGCACGTAACTGCATGGCAATTAGGATTTTTGACATTGACTGGCGCCCTAGCGTCGATGGGTTCTAGTGCTCTTAATCACTACTATGACAGAGATATCGATAAAATAATGTATCGGACATCAAGCAGACCAATTCCATCTGGTCGGTTGTCTCCGAAGAACGTCATGGCTTATGGTTTAGGATTGAGCGTTCTATCGGTCATATTGGCGTGGTTTACTTTGAATCCCGTGGCGACATGCATGATTGCCCTCGGCATATTTTTTTATGTTATGGTTTATACCATGTGGCTTAAACGCTACCACGCAGCAAATATTGTCATAGGGGGATTCGCAGGGAGCGCCGCAGCCATGGCCGGTTGGGCCGCAGCTACCGGATCGATCAATGTACTCGGTTTTCTTGTCGGATGGTTGGTGTTTATGTGGACACCGTCTCATTTTTGGTGCCTAGCGATAAAAGCGCGAGAGGAATATGCGAGCGTTCGGCTCCCGATGCTACCTGTTTTAATTGGAAATGAGAAGACCTCCAGCTACATTTTCGTAAATACTGCTATACTACTCCCGTACTCTCTCGCACTTTATTTCTTCGGTTTGGGTCTTCTATATTCTGTGGTCGCAGCTATCTCGGGTTCCCTGATGTTAGTCTATCATTATAAATTGACAAAAAATCCTAGTCCAGAATTTGCTTGGAAGGCGTATAAAGTGACTGCGCCGTACCTCGTGGTGATATTTATTACGATAGCGTTGGATTCTCTATTTTATTACAGGCTATGAGGATAACTATTCGTCATCTAGGTCGAATCTACCAACTTTGCCTCTATCCTACGTTTATCTTTGGTTATCCACGAGACTCGCACAAGCCCATAAATTTCTAAGTCAAGCAGAGTCTTGTCTAATTCGGCCTCAGCTAGGGGTACTCCATCCTTAATTAAAGCATTCATTAATTCAGAATCAGTCATGTTACCCGCATGCTTTATTTTCTCGTAAATTAGATTACGCAAAGGGTAATTCATAGTGCCGCCTTTAAATTTGGGACGGTTAGCGGTATATCAATGTATATCCAAACTGTAGGGATGGGGGCACGGAATCTAATAGGCTTTTATAATCCCTAACCGTAGAACACTTTGTCTATTTGTTTGGGCATAGAATACGTAATGCTCTTCTTCATTGACTCGTACCAGTCTTCAACATCTTTAGTTATCGACGGCTTTACCAGATGCAAAGCGCTCCCAAAGTCAGAGTTAGTGATTATATCAGATTCGCGTCTCATTGCATTCACCGCAGCTTCTCTGCAAAGGGCAACGAGATCAGCACCGCTGAAGCCCTTTGTGGATTGGGATATATTCTCCATACTCACGTCATCTGCAAGTGGCATTGAAGTAGTCAAAATTTTCATTATTTCGAGCCTTGCCTTCTCATCTGGCGCTCCAATAAATAAAATCAGATCTAATCTTCCAGGTCTCAGAAGTGACATGTCTATTAAATCGGGCCTATTCGTAATTCCGATTACTATAACACCTGCACTCCCTGAATCGTCCATCTCTGTCAGAAGCTGCGACAATACTCTCTCATTACCCGATAAATCATCCCCAACTCGGGGCCTAGCGAGCGAATCCATCTCATCAAAAACTACTACACATGGCGAAGAAGCTTTTGCTTTCCTAAATATTTCACGGACTGCTTTTTCTGATTCTCCGACCCACTTAGACAATACCTCAGGACCCCTAACCATTATTATGTTCGCGCTGCTCTCTGTCGCCAAGGCCCTTGCAATTAAGCTCTTACCGCAGCCAGGAGCACCAAATAATAAGGCTCCCCTAGGGGGTTTGACGCCCATCTTGATGAATTTCTCCGGTACTTTGATGGCAGTAATGAGGTTATAATACAGGGTACGTTTGGTATCATATAGTCCCCCTACGTCCTGCCACCTAACTGCAGCAGCCTCTACGTAAAATTCTCTCATTGCTGTTGGAATGATTTCTTTCATACCGTCTTTGAAATCTTTGTTTCTGATATCCATTATCTCCAACGTGCTCGGCGAGATCTTCTCTTCCTCTACGTCTATTTCCGGTAAGTACCGCCGTAACGATTTCATAGCAGCTTCCCTGCAGAGAGATTTTATATCTGCACCAGTATACCCATGGAGCTCCTTTGCCAAAGCCGGAAGGTCAATATCTGGGGAAAGCGGCATTCCTCTTGTATGAATTTGAAGTATTTCGAGTCTGCCTTCTACATTAGGCACTCCTACCTCGATCTCTCTGTCAAATCTGCCTGGACGCCTCAAAGCCGGATCTATACTTTCGGGTCTATTCGTGGCACCTAGCACTATTACATTACCACGCTCAGACATACCATCCATTAATGAAAGTAATTGAGCCACAACTCTTTTCTCGACATCGCCAAATGCCTCCTCTCTCTTCGGAGCGATGGCGTCGATTTCATCGATAAAAACAATACTTGGCGACGCATCTTTCGCTTCCTTAAAGATATCTCGTAACCTCGCTTCCGTTTCACCGTAGTATTTGTTCACAATTTCGGGGCCATTGATAATAAAGAAATTTGCTTCGGATTCCGAAGCCAGTGCCTTAGCAATCAGGGTTTTCCCACAGCCCGGAGACCCGTACATCAATATCCCATTATGAGGTTCAATACCTAGCCTTGCAAATATCTCGGGTTGTCGCAAAGGTAGTTCTACTATTTCTCGCAGACGCTTGATTTGTTCCGTTAGACCACCAACCTCTTCATAAGTCACTCGCGGCTTCTTATCAAGAGAACTCTCCGCCATTATATTCAGCCTCGTGGATCTTTCAATCTTGACAATAGATCTAGGTGTTATCTTTTCTATACGAAAATCCATAGGGTTCCCCAAAATTATTACAGATATTTCATCTCCCTCAGTTACGGGGAACCCTCTGAGTCTGTTCTTTACAAATTCACAGAATTCTCTGTCAAAAGAAACCGTACTGCTCCCGATAGGCATCAGACCTACTGCTTTTGCAGATTTTGATTTTGCTTTGTGAACTGACAATAGATCGTTCAAAGCCACTCCTGCATTCTTTCTTGTCTGACCATCAATCCTGATAATATCAATCTCGCTCTCTTCCGGATCGCTCGGCCAAGCCGTCACAGCGGTCTTACGTTTGCCTACTAATTCTATGACTTCACCAGGTTCAATACCCATGCTCCGCATCGAATCCGAGTCGATACGCGCCCTACGTTTTCCTAAATCACGATGTTTTGCTTCTAAGACTCGAAGGTGCAATTTTGGGGAAGATTCGTCACTTGCATCATTACTTCTTCGACGAGATTTTTTCAAATTTCAGCTTTGAGCTCCTTCTCAAAACTTGGATTTCATTTTTACAGATTGTCTACTTATGCTTATCACGTCGATCTCGCCGACACCCTCGGTATCTTTTATGAACCCTTCTAGTCTATCCATCTGACCCTCTTGGTCTTCCATAAGAAAATCTCCGACAATTGCCTCCAAGCCAAATGCGATCGGTTCTTTTGCATGGGCCATCATTTGGAATTCATCGGGAATCACATTCTTTAAGCGCTGGACCACATCTTCAAGATTAGAATCAGCATCGGCTGGTAGGATCCTGATTCTTGCAACAAGACGGGTCATTCTTATGGACCTTCGAATCCACACCCTACGCATTTATAATTTCTGGCAAATTCCCGGCAACTTTCGCATCTCCAAATCAGAACATATCCACAATTAGGACAGTAAAATTTGACGCACTCATCGTTAGGCATTATAGGTCTACTACAGGAAGTACAAACAGGAAGCTGTAACGGTTGGGACACGTAACTGCGAAGGTTGATAACCGAATTTATATCTTCCTTAGCTTAGTAGCCGCCTTATTTCGTTGCCTAGTATTGCTTTCATTATGTTTATTCCAAGCCTTGATCTAAATATTCTTGTCAAAGCAGCAGTATGAAAATCAAATTCCCCCACTCGAGATATTTCCTGAAGCTTCGATTCAGAAACACTAAGAAATAATTCATCTAGGGTCTTATTATCAACTCGTTCCAATATTCGCCTTGCAAGAAGCATCTTGTCAAACTCGCCTCCGAAAATAGCAAGCCAATTCTTCTGGTAATCCAATAGCCTATTAATGTCGTTTTCTTCACATGCCTTAGATAGCGCCCTACCGGCAAGAATTCCTCCCATCCCACATGTATAAATCCCGCCTGCCGTCGTCGGCTTTGTTTGGCCCGCTGCGTCCCCAATGATTATCGTTCGTCGATCACTAATAAAATTCTCAATTGGACCGGAGACCCAAATCGGTGCATATACCTTACGAATAACCGAATACTTTTCAGCTTTACTATCCATGTACGATTTCAGTGCAACTGCCGCATTGATGGCTCTTCCTGCTACTCCTACTTTTCCAGTACCATCACCGGTCGGAATAATCCATCCGAAAAAACCAGGATACTTATGACTATCAAATTGAACCTCGACTCTCTCTTTCTCTATCCATGAAGCATATACTTCATATTGGGCGGATTGAAGGATACCTTCACGTTTGTTCTGAATTATTGATGCTACACCTCTTGCATCAATAAAGAATTTGCAGGAAAAATCACCTTCAGAAGTTCTTATAGTTTGACTAAAATCTGTCTGATCATGATTTAGATTATGTGTATTTTCAGAAATAGAGCGAACAGAACATCTTGTCCTTATTTCTGCCCCTAGTCTTTGAGCTTGAAGAGCGACCTGTTTATCTAAAAGACGCCGATCGACGGCAATCACTTTTTGGGGCTCTGTATTAAGAATGAAAGAACGCGAAGGAGAAAGAATTTTTGCCTCTTTGATTCTACTTTCAATTGCATTGGCTGAGGGTACAATACCAAGGTTTTTTAGGCCATCGATACTTACCAATCCCCCGCAATGTTGCGGTGTTCCGATTTCAGCATCTTCTTCCAAGACAGCAACAGTTCTTCCTCCAGCAGCAAACTCGCGCGCTGCTAATAGGCCGGATATGCTACCACCTGCAATTATTACATCAAAATAATCTGTCATAGTAACAGATAAGCAATATATTTCCTAGTCTGTTAATTAAAGTATATACGTGTGACTTACAAGCAGGTAATCGTTGTTAGAAGGGATCTTCGGATGGGTGTTGGTAAGACGGCCGCGCAGGTAGCTCATGCAGCGGTCCTCGGTGCTGAACGAACCAAGCAGTTGAACCCAGCCTGGTTTCAGCGATGGTTCGAAACGGGCCAGGCAAAAATCGTGGCAAAGGTGCAAACTATAGAAGAGTTGACTAACTTGCGTAAGCTTGCCGAGACTCTGTCTTTGATAGTGGTTCAGGTGGAAGACAGGGGTCTCACACAAATCCCTGCGGGAACCACTACGTGTATAGGGATAGGGCCCGCACCTACCGATTTGATAGACAGGGTGACGGCCCGCTTGAAATTGCTTTAGCGCTTGACCCAACAAAGCGTGTAACAAGAATGTTTTTTAGGCTATTGCTGCGTCTAGTAACTGAAAGTGTGCCAGTGTTCTAAACTTGATATATTTATGATTAGATGTATCCATCGGAAATATTTAGAAATTGAGCAAAAATGGTTCACGAAAATTGTGGAGTAGTAGGGGCATTCTCGCTGAATGGTGCTAACGTTGTACCGTTCGTCATAGATTCTCTACGTGCGCTTCAACACAGGGGCCAGGAGTCTTGGGGCTTCGCAGTTCCAAACAGGATACCGCTAAAAAAGCTTGGACTAGTCTCGGCAGCAGCACCTGAGTTTCAAACTTTAGTTAATAAGTACGAGTCGCATGCGGCAATTGGACATGTTCGCTATTCTACTTTTGGGAAGAGCACATTACAAAATGCTCAACCCTTAAAGGTTAAAGATTTGTGTGTAGCGCACAACGGTACGATAGCAAATGTAGAGGAATTGACACCCATGGTGGGTGGGTGTACTTTCACTCCGCAAACTATGAGCGATACCTTAGTCGCAGCGCAGCGTCTTGTTATGCATGCGACTGAAAAAAGCAACTTTACTGAGGCTGTCTCTCTTTTAAGAGATGAGATGGTTGGCTCGTTCTGCTTTACCTTTTTGACCGATTCCGGATGTGTTTATGCAGCGCGGGATCCAAAAGGCTTCCGCCCGCTTGTTATGGGATATCATAAAGAGACCAATACTCATATTGTTGCGTCAGAGTCTTGTGCCTTTTCTGCTATCGGTGCACAACTTAGACGAGATGTCGAGCCTGGTGAAATCATCAAAATGAGCCTATCAGGGATTGAATCTGAACAATTTTCTGTAGACTTGCCCCATTCTCATTGCGCATTTGAATACACTTACTTCGCCCATCCTAGCAGTATCATGGAAGGTGTGAATGTGTATGCAGCAAGGAGTAGGATTGGAAGGTTTCTTGCTAAAGAATTCCCAGTTCCTGATGCTGATGTTGTGGTCCCAGTGCCAGATTCCGCGAGGCCAGCGGCTTTGGGATATGCGCTTGAGATAGGAATACCTTTCGAAGAGGGATTACTCAAAGATAGATATAGTAGAAGGGGTTCGATGCGCAGCTTCATAGAACCTGATCAAGAAAGTAGGATTGAGATTAATAAGGGTATTATTCCTATCCGCGAAGTGATTGATGGGAAAAACGTCGTTGTTGTAGACGATAGCATTGTTAGGGGTAACAGCTCGATATCCATAATCCGGACGTTACACGCAGCTGGTGCCAAACGAATAAACATGATAATAACATATCCTCCAATTAGGTATCCTTGCTATGCTGGCATTGACTTCCCTTCTCAAGAAGAGCTTTTAGCGTTTAGACATTCAAGCAATGATATGTCGGGTACCGAGGCAGGAGTTAACATATCGAAAATAATAGGGGCTGATTACGTAGCATTTAATAGTACAACAAACCTAGCAAAGGCCATAGGCATACCTAAGGAAGACCTGTGCTTCACGTGCTCAACTGGTGATTATTCTGCTCTTGGGATAAAACCAATTTTCAAATCAAGAAAACAAATGAAAGGTGAGGATTAATTATTGAAGACACTGATCCTGTTTTTTTAACCAGCTAGGTTTGAATCGGTATTGTGAGGCACAGCTAGGCTTAGATTTCAGCCTGAAAACTTGTTATCTGCTCTTTATAACGGTAGCTATCGATGTTTGCCCTGGAATAATAACAGATTTAGAATCCAAACCAGTCGTTAAGTACAAATTGTACTTTGCAGAGTACATATTCTTCTGTGCATGAAACCATCTAGAATAGGTAAACCTTAGAAATCAACACTTAAAAATAGGATCACCGATTTCGTTGGTTATATGGCTGCCCGAAAAAAGACGGCCTTGAAAATGAGGCTATTGAAACGTACTATGCAAAACAAAGCGGTCCCTGCGTGGGTGATAATTAGAACCCATCGCCACGTAAGAACGAATCCTAAACGTCGCTTATGGCGCCGAACTGATGTTAACGTGGGGTAGCCTTCGAGAGGAGTTAGTTTACGAAATTGTCTTCTGAGGAAAGTGTTACTCGTATCGAAACAGTAAACCTGGGAAAAGCATGGATCACCCCTCGTTATAGGAGGACGGATCGAGTCATAAACATGATTAGGGAATTTGCAAAAAAGAGTATGAAAAGTGATGAGGTAAAACTTGATCAAGATCTGAATCGGCAAATTTGGAGGAGAGGTAAAACAAATCCTCCACGAAAGGTTCGGCTGAAGCTAGTCAAAGATGAAGACGGGACGGTCATAGTTTCTCTTTATGACGAGGCAACAAAAAATGAGCTAGTTAAGACAGAACCGGAAAAGGAATCGCCTGAACCGACAACGAAAACAGAGGGACTTGAGGCTTCCAAATGAAATGGGATACTCTGAATCACCTTTCGATAATTGACTTGTGATTCGCACTGTCAAAGTGATTCTTCACTAAGGTGACAATAACTAACCGAAGGTGATTTCTGCGAAACTATATATTACTCAAGATTTGAAAGTGCCATTTCTATATCAGGCGAGCAATCCATATCATCCCAGTCCAAAACATTTCTATTCGGAATGATTCTGGATAGAGGATCGTAAGCATCAAATCTTGTTGTTTCGTCAAACGATGCTAAAAGATGAACCTTTGTTTTATCGGAGTCCGAATCTGCAATTGCAACACCCACATTCCCATCGTCCTTAAAGATTTCTTGTAGCGTATTAAGAAGCGAATTCAAAAGGCCGAGGGGAACATTCTTGCCACCCATGACATATAACACGGCACTCTTGACAGGACCGGCATATGCGTTCTGGTATAACATGGTAACAGAATCCTTGGCAGATAATTCTGTTCCGCCAACATGACTGCTGGTACAGAGTAAGCTCAAGTCGCTATAACTGTAACCGCCGCTGCAGATTAAACCAATAGTCTCAGAGAGAGCTTTATTTGTAATTTTATAACAATCTTCGGCAGATAATTCTGGATTATTGTTTAGAAAGGCCTCGTTGTCAATAACGATAGTCGCGTCAGAGGATTCTCGAATTCTTTTAAGAGAGATCGCTGCTTGAAAGACGCGATCTTTTTCAAACTTGAAAGGCATCACGACAAATGAAACCACAGTCTTCGAATTAGAATGCTCTTTTGCCAACCTACAAACGACTGGAGCAATCGCGCTACCCCCTCTTCCAGCCAAGTTTGCTACCACAACCACTGTGTTAGAACCATGTAGCACCGGTCTTATTCTTGTTGCAGAAGCCTGAGCATAGAACCTTAATTTATAACTAGATGGATTAACCCAAGATTTTGGGTTAATCAGAATAGAGTTAGAACCCCCAACTAAGTCTTTTGTGTCATTACTTATCAAAACACACTCAGAATTGATTGATTTGCAAGCCTCTCTTGCTATTCTGCTCCCTGCGCCGCCAATCCCTATTACCAAAATAGGTTTTTCAATCTCCAAATTATCTTCCAGAACCCTTCCCATTTATCAGGATAGCATAGATATTAGTTAAGAGTTTTGGTGGTCTACGGTTTCTTGAGCTAGTGTGCCCAAGTACCATTTAATCAGCCTATTAACATGTGGCTAGAAAACTCTTGCACTTTGACTCTTGTTCTGTCGCCTAGTTGAATCTGACAGCCTGGTGAGCGGGCAATGTGCACAGGCTTGTACGCATAGTTTCTTCCACGTAGCCACCTAGAATTTGATTGATCAATAATAATTTCACCTTCCCATCCCTTCCATAACGCGTTACGTTTCAAAGCAATATTATTGCTGAGCAAATGCATCTGCTTACTTCTGACCTTTATAATTTGAGAACTTAACTTCTTAAACTTTGCAGCCGTCGTTCCAGGTCTAGCACTGTATTTAGAAATATTGACAATGTCGGGTTCGGTGGCTTTTATTATATCTATAGTTCTCTCGAAATCATCCATATTCTCAGAGGGGAAACCAACAATCACGTCAGTAGCGATGCTCATCCTAGGAATCTTACTCCTAAATGTTTTGACAGCATCAACAAATCTTTTTGCGGTATGACCCCTTTTCATTTCTCTAAGAATATTGTCGCTACCGCTTTGGACTGGAATATGTAAGAACTTGAAGATCCTGTCGCTTTCTGCGAAGAGCTCTGCCAACTTTTCAGTCATGTCCGTAAGAAACATCGGATTCATCATACCTACTCGAATTTTATAATCGCCATTTACTCTTATACAAGATTCAAGAAGCTCAATCAGATTTGACCCGATGTCTCTTCCATAACAACCGTTGTCGGTTGAACTGAGCCAGATCTCTTTGCAACCGTCATTGACATCGTGTCGAAATTGTCGTAATATATCTCCTATACGGTAACTTCTTAATTGCCCTTTTGCGAGTTTCGTCTGGCAGAATGTGCATCCACTCATGCATCCACTTGCTATTTCTATTATGCTAGTCACAGGATTAACTCGTACTTTCGGCAGGTTAATTTTGTCAGAAACAGAATCCTCTAGAGCTACTGCTCGTCGTCCAGAAATTGTGGATTTTACAACATCTATTGTACGATTAATGGAATGTGGTCCAAGCAGAGAAGCCGTAGGATACCTAGTCTCTAGAAGTTTCTTGTTTGCCTTGGGAAGGCAACCGGCTATTATCAACGGCTTTCCTGTTTTCATTAATTGGCCTACTCTGTGAAGCATTTTGTGTTCGGTGACGTCTTTTACTGAGCATGTTACGATAATATTCATGGAACTGCCCCTTTCGTTATCCCCTAACTGGTAACCACTTTCCTTCAAGATCCCGCTTATCATTTCGGAATCTCCCATGTTCGCTGTGCAGCCGTATGCTTCTACCCATATTTTCATATTCTTGGATCGATGACCTAATGAAGCTGACAAATCTCGCAAGCTAGCATTATGAGAAGTCGTTGGGACGTTTGGTCCTTTGTTTAAAGAAGGTATCTTTTCAATTAAACTTGGTTGCAAGGAACGGAACAATTCTATCGCAGTAGTCGAATAATATTATGTGTAGTATAAATCGTGTGGCATTTTCGAAGTTGTCCGTTCTTCCAAAGCGATTAGGAATCTTGATCTGATGATAGTACTCCGGAGTTCACCAATAATTGTGTAGCCTCGAGTAGCCGAGTGATGTCGCTATCGGCATGCATTGAGGATATTGCTCCCATTTTTAACGGGAGGAAGAAAATTTGATGCAACGCCATCAATCCTATGTGGTACTTATGGAGTAGTCCCAGATCAGACATGGCCACATCAGCAGCGTTCCTTATACTTCTAACCTTGTTATTTAGAAAGTGAGTCAAAAATAACGACCCTTCCCCGGTAACTTGAACGTTGATTTTGGCCTCTTTAAAGATCTTGGTCAAACCAGCCCTAGCTCTAGCACCAAGTTCATTTATCTTCTGATAAATCTCCTCCCTATTTTTACTAAGATAATTGATGGTTGTCAATCCTGCTGCCATAGTCATAGGATTACAGGAATATGTCCCCCCACCTATATTGCATCTAGCCTGATTCTCTTTGATTAAGACAGGGTCTGCTAGCGACATTATCTCCTTCTTCCCGCAAACAATTCCTATTGGCATTCCGCCGCCTACAATCTTGCCAAGTGTGAATAGATCCGGTTTGATGTTGTATTTTTGTGAAGCTCCTCCTATGCTTAATCTAAATCCGGTGACAATCTCATCCAGTATAAGAAGGACATCGTTTCTTTGTGCGAATTCTTGTAAACCCTTTATGTAATTAAGATCTGGAGTAACGCAACCTGCCCCCCCCAGTATTGGTTCCAGGATGATGCATGCTATATCGTCGATAGCAGATTCAAGAATTCTTATAGACGAGTCGAGATCGTTGAATGGTAATGATTTGACAAATTGTTCCTCTTCAGTAACAAGACCTGTTCCCTCCTGTTTATAGAACGGAAAGTTCACAGACTGCATAAGTGTAGTGTTGAATCCATGCCATCCGCCAATTATCTTTGCGATAACACGCTTACGGCTCTTAGCTCTGGCCAGACGAACCGCGTACATCGTTGCCTCAGAACCGGTGCTTGAAAAACGCAGATTCTCTGCGCAGGGCATGAGTTTCTGAATTAACTCCCCTAACTCGAGCGACATATTGTTTGCCGTCCCGTACAAAGTACCTTTTCTAATCTGTTGCGACAAAGCATTTACAACTGTACGTGCAGAGTGGCCTAGGATCAGTGACCAATGTCCCATCCAATAGTCGGTATATTCGTTGTCATCCACATCGCAGAGAGTTTTACCCTTAGCCCATTTAGAAAAGAATGGATAAGGTTTGAAAAAGCGAATGTTGTGGTTGATTCCACCTGGAAACACTTTGGAGGCTTCATGAAAGAGTCTTTTGGATGTCTGAGTTTTATCTTCATAGAATGTCCCCAATTCGGATTCTAGCATAACTAAAAATGGAGGATAAAATGATCTATTATGTTTTTGTGTGTGATCAGATGGCAAATTGGCGAGACAAGATTTATATTCGAATTTGTTATCAAAGATCTAGAACGTAACATTCAAGGCGGCGTTGGTGATGAGCTTTGGTCTTGGTACCATTCAATGACTCACCGACCTCCAGTTGCGCTCACAATATGGGGATTCAATTGTATAAAAGTTGTATCCGACATTGGTCACATGACCCGCACAATAACTAAAAGTTGTCCGGCCGTACTCTTTAAGTTAACAATCATACTGGCTCCGGTTGATCCTGCCGGACCCGACTGCTATCAGAGTGGGACTAAGCCATGCGAGTCGACGTAGCAATGCGTGGCGAACGGCTCAGTAACACGTAGTCAACATGCCCAGGGGACGTGGATAACCTCGGGAAACTGAGAATAAACCACGATAGGTCACGATTTCTGGAATGGATCATGGCACAAATCTACATGGCCCCTGGATTGGACTGCGGCCGATCAGGCTGTTGGTGAGGTAATGGCCCACCAAACCTATAACCGGTACGGGCTCTGAGAGGAGAAGCCCGGAGATGGGCACTGAGACAAGGGCCCAGGCCCTATGGGGCGCAGCAGGCGCGAAACCTCTGCAATAGGCGAAAGCCTGACAGGGTTACTCTGAGTGATTTCCGCTAAGGGGATCTTTTGGCACCTCTAAAAATGGTGCAGAATAAGGGGTGGGCAAGTCTGGTGTCAGCCGCCGCGGTAATACCAGCACCCCGAGTGGTCGGGACGATTATTGGGCCTAAAGCATCCGTAGCCGGTTCTGCAAGTCTTCCGTTAAATCCAGCCGCTCAACGGATGGGCCGCGGAGGATACTACAGGACTAGGAGGCGGGAGAGGCAAGCGGTACTCAGTGGGTAGGGGTAAAATCCTTTGATCCATTGAAGACCACCAGTGGCGAAGGCGGCTTGCCAGAACGCGCTCGACGGTGAGGGATGAAAGCTGGGGGAGCAAACCGGATTAGATACCCGGGTAGTCCCAGCTGTAAACGATGCAGACTCGGTGATGGG
>DASSIM010000137.1:0-5666 GCA_035691865.1 Candidatus Nitrosopolaris sp.
TCGTAGTCTCTTTGAACTCTATTTAGTATTTCATCTCTTACTGCAAAAGTAAAGTCATTGTTTGAAATCGATGGAATGGCAGGAGGATCTTTTTTGGTATTCATCTCTTTATTAACTTCAGATCTAGAATTTAACCGATACGGCTTCAAGAATTAAACATCCACAAATTTATCTCATCGAAGTAATCCGGTCACTGCTAAGATTGATGTCATTGTTAATGCTATTGTTATAGTATTTGTTTTGTATCATATATTGCAATGGCTGAGCAGTATGTTTCAAGAAAAAACATAATATCAAGAGAAAACTTAGCATATACTAATGTATGTAAGGCAAAAACCTACGACACTGCATTTGATAATCGCAGTTGCGTTAGCGATATTTTTGGTAAACGAATGCGGTCATGCTTTGCAACCTTCTTACTCATTTGCACAGGATGGAACACCGCTTAAAATGGCGTTTGTAACGGATGCCAAGTTCAATGATGAAGGTTGGGGAGCCGCCGGCTATAATGCTACACAAGTTTTGAAAACCAAATACAACATCGACCTTACTGCATCAGATGGAATTGCAATTCCCGATATAGAGTCTACACTGACAGATTATGCTGACGGGGGAGCCAAGTTGATAATCGCCCAAGGCTTCCAATGGGGAGATCCGGTTCTGAAGGTTAGCCCTCTGTATCCGGATACAAGATTTGTGGTTATGACGGGGCTTGTTAAAGGGCCAAATGTAGCATCCATATTCCCAATGCAACAGCAGGGATCTTTCTTGCTTGGAGGACTTGCAGCAATGATGTCAAAAACGGGTGTGATTGGTTTCGTCGGTGGAGAAACGTATCCAAATATCATCAATATTGAAGAAGGATATAAACAAGGCGCAAAACTGATAAATCCCAATATTAAGATTCTTACTGTATACCTACAAGATTTTAACAATCCTGCTAAAGGAAAAGAGGCCGCATTAGCACAAATAAATTCTGGTGCAGACTTTTTGCTTCATGTGGCCGACACATCTGGTCATGGCGTTATTGAGGCAGCTCAAGAAAGGGGTGTATATGCATTCGGCGCTGTCGCGGATCAGAACAAATTGGCGCCTAACACAGTTCTTACCTCATTTATGATAGATATGGATAAGGCATATGACCAAATCTTCAAAAATGTTCTAGATGGCACATTCGTTGGAACACTTACTAAACCCGGACTTGAGACAGGCAAAGGAGGTCCTGGCAACGGTATAGTGTATCTGGCTCCATTCCACAGCTTGTCTAATAAAGTCCCTGCTGCCGTGAAGGCTAGACTAGACCAGTTAACACAAGATGTAATTAGCGGAAAGATTGTTGTGCCTGAGAGGACGACTCCGACAGCTTAATCTTAATCCTTTGAACCACTCTAGAATGGAAATGACTCAAACAAATCCTTTGAGTAATTTCTTGAATGAATTTACAAATATATCAGTAATCAAGCGATTCCAAAAAGGCACAAGGACTCCAACAAAGGGTACAGTGAAGAAGAAGGATCGGAAGCAGTCCGAGAAAGACGGAGAGGCTGTTGTACGAATGAATGGAATAACCTGTAGGTTCGGCAATTTAATAGCAAATCAAAATATCGATTTTGAGCTGGCTAAAGGAGAGATACATGCGCTCCTAGGAGAAAACGGGGCTGGAAAAACAACACTAATGAGCACATTATTCGGCTTGTATCGGCCCGAGAGCGGAGATATCTATATTAGAGGACAACATGCTGATATCAAATCACCATTAGATGCAATTGATCTTGGCATCGCTATGGTTCATCAGCATTTTTTGTTGACTCTTCCCCACACTGTGATCGAAAATATACTTGTGGGATTGAAATACAGCAGAGGGATTTTCTTAGATACTGGTGGAGCAGAGAAGAAAATTTTGGAGCTTTCAAAAGAATACGGACTTGAGGTAAATCCAAGAGCCATCGTCAGTAACCTATCTGTAGGAGAACAGCAGCGCGTGGAAATAATAAAAGCTCTTTACAGAGAAGCTGACGTATTAATTCTCGACGAACCGACCTCATCGCTTACTCCACAGGAAGAAGAAGGCTTGTTTGCAGCACTACGTTCTATGGTGCAACAAGGATTATCTATAATTTTTATAACGCACAAATTGCGTGAGGTGATGGCGGTCAGTAATAGAGTTACAATACTAAGGAATGGCAAAATAATAAAAACAATCAACACATCTGAAACCAGCGAGTCTGATTTAGCCAAGCTGATGATTGGGCGCTCGGTTGTCCACCAGGTTGGTGAAATAGGACATGGTTGGGGAAAAGCGGGAGGAGAAAAAACAGAGACGATACTAAGAATAGAAAATGTAACTGCTCTAAACAATTCCAAGATGCCATCTCTTAGGGGTCTTTCTCTAGAATTGCACAAAGGTGAGATCATTGGGATAGCTGGCGTAGATGGCAACGGCCAAAGTGAGCTTGCGGAAGTTATTGCAGGTCTAAGGAAGGTCAAAAAAGGACACATAATTATGGCTAAACGCTCAATCGAAAATCTATCTCCTAAGCTGATCCGAGAATGGGGTTTAGCTTATGTACCCGAAGACATTCTCGCAACTGGGCTGATTTTAGAGTATACTGTTGCACAAAATCTGATCCTTGACAGGTGGTACCAAAAACCTTATTCCGGCAGATTATTCTTAAAGGAGAATGAAATAAGGCGGTTCGCTGAGAAGGCGATTTCAGATTTTGACATACATAGTGCAACCGGAATAGATTCGCCAGTTAGAAATATGTCCGGCGGTAACATGCAAAAAATCGTTCTGGCTAGGGAGCTTTCTCGAAAACCCAAAGTGCTAGTAGCGCATAATCCTACAAGAGGACTGGATATCGGTGCAACAGAATACATTCACAAACAGCTAATTATGCAAAAAGAAAGTGGAGTTGGAGTATTACTGTTATCCTTGGATTTAGAAGAGATCCTTTCCATAAGTGATAGAATAGCGGTAATCTACGAAGGGAAAATCATGGGGGTTTTCGAAAAAGACGTTGCGAATACGGACAATATTGGGCTTCTGATTGGCGGGAATTTAAGCAAGTCGAATTCACAGCCAAATCATCCACCGTGAGTGAGCAGGTAAGTTGAAGAATGAATGAAAATCTTAGTACATAAAAGGCCCATTTATTTTGATCTTAAATCCTTTGCTCCGTTTCTCAGTGCTGGATTTGCCTTTTTAGTTGGAGGGGTTATACTTTCTGTTGCTGGAGTAGATCCCATTAAAGCATACGGAGTCATGCTGAATGGAGCTTTTGGCACTGAACGAGGAGTATCTGACGTTCTTCTAAAAACCACCTCCTTGCTTCTACTTGGGTTGGCAGTATCGGTTGCCTTTAAGTGTAAAATATGGAACATCGGTGCAGAAGGACAATTATACATGGGCGCACTTGGTGCGGCTTTGATAGGCATAACGGTAATTGGAGCAGTACCAATTTTGGGAATCGCTGCCACGGTAGCTGTCGGATTTGCCTTTGGTGGCTCTTTTGGTCTGATACCGGCAGCCCTCAAAGTTAGGTTTGGAGTTAACGAGATAATCGTTACGGTTTTGCTCAACTTTGTAGTGCTCCTTTTCATTTCATACCTATTACATGGTCCTATAAAGGGCCCAGGTTTCAATCCATATAGCCCAGAAATTTTCCAATCATCGCAGCTTCCAATCATTTTATCCCATACTCGTCTACATGCTGGAATCATTATCGCAGCTATAGCCGCGATTGCAGTCTACGTTTTATTATGGAAAACCAAGATCGGATTTGAGATCAGAAGTGTTGGAGCAAATATCAAAGCTGCACGTTATGGTGGAATGAGCGTATCCAAAAGCACTTTTATAGTAATGGGAATAAGTGGCGGACTAGCTGGCATCACAGGAGCGGTTCTAGTATCAGGGATCCATCATCAGCTCTTAGAAGGGATTTCACCTGGGTATGGTTTCATTGCAGTTATTATCGCCTTGCTGGGCAGGCAGCATCCTGTAGGGGTTGCAGTTGTAGCATTTTTCTTTGCTGCCCTCATGACAGGATCTGAGGTCATGTACAGAACACTTGGCATTCCAAGCGCATTTGCCGAAACACTTCAGGCGCTTGTACTTATATTCGTCTTGGTAGGGGAGTTATTCACGGTTTATCATACTAAAAAGAAGAGTAGGAGTAGTGCTATTCCCGCACAATGCTAGAAAGCGCTTTTGTGATAGGTATTGTTGTATCTGGGATACGTTTGAGTACGCCGGTACTTTTTGCAGCGCTCGGAGAGATGATCACTGAGCGTTCCGGAGTATTGAACCTTGGGGTTGAAGGAATGATGATGATGGGTGCCTTCGCCGGCTTTATTGGAACGTACTTTACAGGAAATATCTTTGTTGGATTAGCGCTTGCCAGTAGTGGGCCAGCTTTAATGGCAGCCTTGATGGCTTTCTTAAGTGTCAGCCTGAGGACCAATCAACTAGTGGCAGGCCTGGCAATCTGGCTCTTGGGTATTGGACTCACATCACTTCTATACAGACTAACATTCGGAGTAGTAACGACGGCTCCAAAAGTGCAAGAGCTACATCAGATTTACATCCCTATTCTGAGCAATTTACCGGTCTTTGGCCCCATTTTTTTCCAACATGATCCTCTTGTCTATTCGGGATTGTTATTGGTTCCATTGACTCAAATTCTCATATTCAAAACTAATCTTGGTTTGAAAATTAGAACCGTTGGAGAAAATCCCAGACAGGCAGATGCGCTAGGTGTTAGTGTATCTAAGATACGTTATCTGGCAGTCATAATAGGTGGAACACTGGCTGGTATAGGCGGATCGTATCTTGCCTTGGTTACAACAGGCAGTTTTCTAGATAACATCACTGCTGGTCAGGGTTGGATTGCATTGGCTATAGTAATATTTGGTCGTTGGAAACCATTTTGGATATTAATAGGAGCATGGCTTTTTGGAATGGTGGATGCATTACAACTAGGCCTGCAGGCTATAGGAACGGTCATACCAGCAGAGTTTCTTTTGATGCTTCCATATATTTTGCCAATAAGTATCATGGCGGCCATGTACAAACGAAGCGCTGTACCAGCTGCTTTGGCTATGCCGTATCGGCGAGGCCAGAGATAGCCTGCTAGCTTCTGGAAAGAGGCCTCTTGCTAACAAATTTATGATAATGTGTTGAATTTGCTAGAAAGACGCCATCTTTATGTACGTAAACCAACTAATCTAAAATTGAAGAGTATAATAGATTAAACAAGGTGCATGCAAAGAGACTCCTAGAACTCTTAGAGTCTAAAAAAACTACCACCTAGATCATTTTAGTCTGTCTAGAAATAGTTTTTGTAGAAGCAAAAAATTATTTTTTTAAACTGCTGCTAAAAGCAGTCATGATGGCTTTGACGAATTTATTTGAGTCGGTGACCCATCCAAACACTCCTCCCTGCATTTTAATTTGCTTTATTGCAGCCTGATAGTTACCATAATCAGTGGCACCTGTACCGTCTTTTAGTAGTGTGCACCAATACCCATAATCATTTGCTTCCCTCATTACAGTATGCACACATACATCTGCGGTGATTCCGGTAATTATAAGGTGAGTTATACCCAAATTCTTCAAAATGATTGGTAGATTGCTCTGACCAAATGCTCCCTTTCCTGCTTTATCT
>DASSIM010000138.1:0-13789 GCA_035691865.1 Candidatus Nitrosopolaris sp.
CTAGGAGAATCAGGACTTGCAACTATTGTCTTCGTGGTCGCTGGCAATCAATATGTCATTGGATGGGCTGATTCGAACAATATGGATAATAGTCTACGAGATAATATTATTGCCAAGTTATCTAGCAATGGAATTCAAACGCTTGAACTCTGTACTTCAGATACCCATTATACCTCTGGAAAGAGAACACGCCAAGGATATTATCCCCTCGGCAGGACAAGCAATCATGATGATATTGCAGAAATTTATCTTCAGCTGTCGAAAAAGTCTATTGAGAAAGCCGTCTCCGCTAGCTTTGAGTTATTAACATCCGTATCGATGATCAAGGTAATGGGTAATCGACAATTCGATGATTACGCATTTGCTCTTAACAAATCTATGCATATAACCAAAATTTTCCTCGCTATTACTTCTGCCGTGTTTTTTGCTACGTTAATTTTGTCTTAATTTTTTTATTTATAATGGATGGGGAGAGATTTGAACTCTCGGTCACCTGTGTGTGAGACAGGTATCATAACCAGGCTAGACCACCCATCCAGCTACTCGAACCAACTCTCGTCATGAGTCAACCATGAAACAATATTTGGGTATTAATATCTTGAGACCGCGTTCACATTACCATGTCCATTAATAGATCTTCAAGAAATGATAAGCCCTACGTTCCTTCGCTGAATCCCTCCAAGTATAGCCTTTGCTCGTCTGTCAGGGCGTCAATGTAGATTCCCATAGATTCCAATTTTGCAAGCGCAATTTGTTTATCTTGGGATCTGTCAATGTTATATACCAGGGGTTTCAATGAACCTTTAGATTCCGCAAGTTTTATTAGCGATAAAAATTGATTCGCGAAACTCATATCCATAACTTCGGAGGGGTGACCTTCGGCCGCCGCCAAGTTTACCAATCGTCCCTCGGCTATCAAATAGATTTTGCTTCCGCTCTTCAAATTATATTGCGTTGTATGCTCGTTAACTTGTCTTACGTTCGTAGATTGTGCTTCTATTGCTGGGATGGATATTTCTACATTGAAGTGACCTGCGTTAGCGAGGATTGCGCCATCTTTCATCTTTGAAATATCTCCTTCGTCGATCACATCCTTGCAACCCGTTGTTGTTATGAAGACATCCCCTATCTCGGCTGCGCTGAACATTTGGGCAACAGAAAAACCATCCAACTTTGCCTTTAACGCCGCTATCGGGTCCACTTCTGTCACAACAACGTTAGCACCCATTCCCGCTGCTCGTGTTGCTATCCCTTTGCCTACATGCCCGTATCCTGCAACTACAACATTCTTTCCTGCGAAAAGAATATTGGTCGCACGGATAATTCCGTCTAATGCTGATTGACCAGTGCCATATATGTTGTCAAAGTCGTGTTTGGTCTCTGCGTCATTAACCGCTATGATAGGGTACTTCAGCTTACCTGCATTTTGTAACGCACGTAGTCTGACCACACCTGTAGTTGTTTCTTCTGTTCCCCCGTAGATAACTGACTTGGATCCGTTCATATTTTTGTGCATCTCGATGGTCAGGTCCGCACCATCATCGATTGTGAGATTTGGCCGAGTACTAATTACAGAATTAATATCGTCGTAATATTCCTTTGTGGAGACTCCCCGTCTTGCAAACACCGAAATTTTCTCATCAATAGCCAGCGAAGCGGCCACATCGTCTTGAGTGCTGAGCGGATTGCATCCGCACCAAGATAGCTCCGCACCAACTGAATGCAGTACTCTTACTAGTACCCCTGTCTCTTTTGTTACGTGTAAACATCCTGCGATCCTCGTACCTTTAAGCGGTTTTTCGCTCTCGTATTTCTGTCTTAACGCGACGAGTACAGGCATATGAGCTTCGGCCCAATCTATTCTCTTCTTCCCCTCGTCCGCCATGGAGGTATCCTTCACTTGATAATGCATAGGGTCCAAACAACGCATCCTATACTTTAAGGATACTGAATACTCACTCGGGCGTAGCTAAGATAGGGATGTGATGTCGTCCGTGAACTGAGATTTGTTGATTATAGTACTAGTAATACTTGTCGGAACGAATCCTATTGCCCCGACCAAAATGCATCCCAAATCGAACACCCGATATTTTGTCGTGTCTTTGTATCTAAACTGCAATTCTTACAAAATCATTAGCTAATAAAGAAGGTCTAAAAGTGGGCGGCACTCGTAAGGATTTTACTAACTTTATCATCGGTAATCGGTTCAAAATTTTCATAGAATTGTCCAACAGAGTTAAGAGCTTCCGGACTAAGGATCACATCTATAGCATCAGCCTCTTGCCGCAGTATTTCCACAGTTTGAGGAAGTGCCACAGGTACTGCAATTATCAAATAATTCGGACCATGTTTCTTTATCCAGCGTGCAGCTGCAATAATTGTGGCGCCTGTTGCGATACCATCATCTGTTAAGATTACAATTTTATCTTTGAGTATGTACTCTCGGCTCTTTGGGTATATTGCGGTGCGATACTTTATTACGGCTAGCTGCTTTGATTTCTCGCGTTCTAGATAATCGTCCGATAATTTCAGGGCTTTGATAAGATACTCATTCAAGTAAGTTGTGCCATCCTCCATAATTGCTCCAATTGCGAGCTCTGGGTTTTCCGGAGCTCCGAGTTTTCTGCCCATCGCTACATCAAAATCAGTAGAAAGCTTTCTGGCTACAATATCCGCAATGATTACTCCTCCACGAGGAATACCCAATACTATTGATTGGCTTCGATCTCGAGAAATAAGTGTAGGACTCGCACTCAATCTTTCGGCCAGTATGTTACCGGCCTGCACTCGGTCCCGGAATTTCAACTAATGTATATTAGATTCCTGCTTTTTTAAAACTTTCATCATAAAGTATAAGACAAACAGAAATAGTCGAATAATGTGCGTAAGCTCCAGATCGCTGTAATTGGATACAATAAGGATAGATGTACCGAGGAAGCTAGAAATATTGCCTACGAAGTAGGAAAAGAAGTAGCGCATGCCGGTGCAGTTTTGGTTTGTGGTGGCCTGGGAGGAGTTATGGAATCGGCATGCAAAGGAGCGAAAGAAAATAATGGACTTACCATTGGTATAATACCACAAGAGGAATTTTCTTTTGCGAACGGATTCTGTGACGTCGTCATCTGTACTGGAATTGGATTTGCCAGAGATTTCATCATAGCTAGCTCTGCTGATGGAATTATCGCTATCGGCGGCGGCGTCGGGACTTTGATAGAGATGTCCGTGGGATATATGACAAAGAAGGCCATTGTTGTCATAGCAGGCAGTGGTGGTGTCGCCGATAAGTACGCCGGAAAATATTTAGATGAACGAAAGCGCGTTCCTATACTAGTAGCTAAGGACGCGCGTGCAGCGGTTCAAGTATTTTCTTATAACAAATGATTTCATTTGCTTTTGTAGCTCTGTAGATAGACATCAGGCTCATAGCGCGAACCATACTTCGCAGCCATATCTTGCAGTTTCTCCACAACATTTCTTACACCAAACATCTCCACTGTGCTAAATATATCCTGTTTCAGTCCCATTCCAAGTCTGAGCGCCTTGTCGAGATCTTCTTTTGTACATACATCGTTCGAAATTAGCCAAGCAGCATTATTAGCTGAAACAGCCACCAAACCCAATGGATTATACTTTGCTGCTTCTTCCGGCGTTAAGTTGACACGCTCGTAAGTAATTCCACCGTATTCATAAAAACCCCTGCCTGTTTTCTGCCCAAAATTTTGAGCATCAACCAACTCTTTGATTTTGGGGTGCGGGTTTACTATTTTGGTGTCTCTAGAATACATCTCTGACGTGGCCTTGAATATCACATCAAGGCCCGTATAATCGGCTAGCTCGAAAATACCCATAGGGAAACCCATCCTGTACTTCACTGCCGAATCTATTCGAGTCATCGAGAGCCCGTCCCTTTCTAAACAGTATGCAGCTTCGTGTACCAACGGTATAAAAATTCGATTTACAATAAAACCAGCTACATCTTTGCGGCACAATACAGGTTCCTTGCCAACTCGCATTACGAAATCTAAGGCTGTGTCAATGGTAAGTTGATTAGTGTTTCGTCCTGGAATGATTTCCACAAGCCGCATCAGTTGCGGAGGATTAAAAAAGTGCAATCCTATGAACCTTTCAGGTCGTCCAGTTAGTACAGCCATTTCAGTTATGGGCAACGTGCTCGTATTAGAGGCATAGACTGTTTTTTCTTCCGCAAACTTATCCACTTCGGCGTAGACTTTCCTTTTAAGCCCGAGATCTTCTGGTACTGCTTCTATGAGTAGATCCGTATCTCTCAATGAAAGTCCTAAGTCCACTTCGGGGGTGATTCTATTGAATATCTTATCGGCTTCTGTTTGGGTGAGCTTTTGTTTTTCTACTAGTTTGCTCAGAGACCATTTTATCTTCACCAAAGCTTTATCCAACAAAGTGCGTTCTATATCTCGTAAGGTAACACTGTAACCAGCCATTGCACAAACTTGTGCAATCCCGTGACCCATAATCCCAGAACCGAGGATGGTTATTTTTTTTATCAAGAGCATCTTAAAATATCAAGGGTCCTTGGTAGATTTTTAATTTTTCTATAAAGAGATACAGGTTAATTAAAGGACCATTTCATAATATAATGTTATTTGGACATAGACCGTTTCACAGCAGATTTAGATGGCCTTTCGACAAAAATGACTTCTGGAGAACGAGGTGAATTGACACAGCGAATGAATTTCGTAAAATACAGGTTGATCGAATTATACAAGAAAAACTTGGTAAAGATAAACCATTCTGTAATGGAGCTTGTCTGTGCCAGACACCTTATAAGCTACGGCTATACTGTAGATGTTGAAAAGCAACTTACGGACATTCTCGTATGCGATCTTCATGGGAGTAAAGGAAATGGAGACACAGTAGTGGAAATTGAAACTGGATTTGTTCCTCCAGATCACGCTCTAGACCCACTGTCCTACTACTATGCAAGAGTTGCAAGCAAGATAGCAAGATATAGCAAATTCGCAAATCAGTTCGTTCTTGCAACTACACCTGTTAGTATTCTTCCAATACCTGAGATGTATCAACGACCACCAAGCGATAGAAAAAATGAGGAAACAGCCAAGCTTAAACGTGTCTGTGATAAATATTACCACAATCCCCCAATAACCGAAGAAGAAATTGTAAACGGAAGAATACATATGATCTATATAATTGACATTGATCAGGGAAATGTCATTGAAATGGACGTGGAATCATATTTTGAATCGGTCCATGAAATGACAACACTTTCGAGTATCATCTATGGGAGTCGATAGAATGTTTATTCATATATATCAGCTTGCACCTTTGGTCGGTTGTTCAGATCTTTGTCGAATTTTGTTGTTTTGACAGGCAGCCTTCAATAGCTGCTTGAATAAAAAGACAAGAAATTATTTCTATTCAACTACAATAGACAGATAAATTGCGACGAATCATTAGGCATCTTGTTTGACACATAGCCAATGAAGATCAACGAAGATGGTCCTCTATTCATATGCAATGATTCGAGAGAATGCAAATTCTTCCAATCGTGCGGTCAGTTTATCATTTGCTGTCGGGCTTCAAATTTCTTTTCTCACAATAATCACGCACCATCATGGGTCTTGTTGAACTGACTCGATAACAAGAGACAGCCATTCCGTAATCCTATTTTAGCACGTATTAAATCACCGGAAAGCGAAGAGGTATCGTGCGAGCACAAGTGCTAATGTACAGGCAGGATGACCCCGTTAAATGCACTGCTGCGAAATTAGTCAAATTCGGTCTTGCTGAGTCTGTTAGATTTATCCGACCAAGTACGTTAGTATTAGATCCTTTTTGCAAAATCGTGTTATCCAGCCATGACAGGATTCTATTCAAATCAGTTTGTGCAGTTGACTGCTCTTGGGAAAGGGCGATAGACACGTTACTGAAAAGAAATGCATTAAGGAATGGAGTCCGCCGCCGCTTGCCTGCTTTGTTGGCAGGAAATCCCACCAATTATAGCAAATTATCGAAGTTAACTACTGCAGAAGCATTGGCGGCATCCCTTTTCATCTTAGGGTGCAAAACCATGTCGGAAAACATATTGGACAAATTTAAGTGGGGGCATACGTTTTTCGATTTGAATTCGGAGATTTTAAGCGATTATACCAATGCGGCCAACACCTTAGAAATTATTGAACTCGAGAAGGGATATTTTCCTCATCTAACTTAATATACTTAGAATTACTAGTCAGAGTTGTGAGCTAGCGCGCGGGTTACTCGAAAGAGAGGAAACTCCTCCCTTATTGCAGGCGCTCGAATTAGCGATAATTAGCTGGAGACAGCTGGCAACGGGACAGAAAAGATATCCAGCTATGGGGTACTGATGATGGTGAAAAGCCTGAGGCTCATAGGGATGGAATGAAAAATGCCGACCCGAGCGGAGCAAGGCCAAACAGAGCATAAGGATCCTGCATCTGCTCGGGTTGGCCGCTCAGCGGAATCCCGCATAAAACAGAAGGAGGGTTACTACTAGCACACATGATCATACAACACATTGTATAGCGGGTACACAAGGACCCAGCAACACTTTATTTTTTTCCTGATTGGTTTCGCTCCAGTCCTACAACCTAGATCTAAACGATATTTCAATCCAGATCATTTATGTCTCCTAGGACTAAATCTGAATGCATAGAGGCATGTGTATGCCGCGGCCGAGTTTCGTATTGCTTGTACTTAATTAATTACCAATCACATCAAGAATACGCAGAAATGCAGGAACCGTCGTCTGATTGCCTAGATTTTATTCTGAACGAATTCGCCGATCGACAGAGAGCAGGTCGTAGGCAAGTGTACTTTGGCGACAAACGCCTTATTACGACAAATGGGTCGTGACGGGCATTACTTAGTTATCATGAACCATGCCCAGGCCTGCTACTTTCTTGACTTAACAAGCACGAAGATAGCAACTGCGCCCATCATTCCGCCGAAAACAAGCAAAACCTGGATCGGAAACCCCCCTGTCGCAGTAACGGTTCCTTGAGGCGCTTGTGTGGTGACTAAAGCAACCTCACCGCTGCTTGTTTTTTCCGTTCTAGAGAATCCAGGAATCTGAATCTGAGCACTTGGAGGGGGGGTCGACGCATGAACCCCGACTGATTGGCCATCTATCGTAGCTGAAGCATCCTTAGTTTGTTCAGTAAATGTGCCTTCTCTAAGACTGCTCTCGCCCAGAGCATACACTGAAACAGCTCTTGACCCGGCCGGTGCATTGAATAGGCCAGCCGAACCCGCGATACTTCCAGTAGGATCAAACAGGAAGTGCCAGCTGTCCATAGATTGTCCAATTCGCTGGAAATCAAATAATGGTTCTTGCATGATACTAGCCGCCGGCGAATTCAACAGCTGTTGCGCCAATTGGGGATGCGTAACTTGAATTAACCCGATCGGAAAATTAACATTGACTTTCCCATATTTCGGCGTATCGACTATTAGTAACTGGTTAACTGTTACACTTCTCCAATCTAAATCGATGATTGATCCTTGGGATCCATTCGCCTGTAGAACATAGCTTGTTATTGTTGGCTTAAGATCCACCTTGTAGGAGATCAGAAGTTGATTAGGCTCACCTATAAGATCTCCTTCATATTGTAATGTTGCATTGGTTAAACGGACCGGGCTCTGTTTCTCCGTTGCGAGATCTTGGTTAAATGTTGAAATCAACTGATTCAATCCCCCAGAAGTTCCGTTAACCGTGAATCTTACGTGTTCTGCTTTACCGTTAAATTGCTGTGCTAATGTACTACCCGGATTGTAATTCAATGTAAGGAATCTTACTGCCGTAAGATCAGGCTGCGCGCTATTGGCCTGGGGCGAAAGAAACGCAGTTAGTTGCACAGCGAATGCATGACTGACAAGACCCGTAACTAAAATTGTTGAGATAATGCAGGCTAGGAGAACTGCACTAATATTCACACAAGAAGTCTCATGATGTCCTGTTTATAATCTTTATTGATTGCCTGTTCTGTTTGACTTCCGTATCGCCTATGACTGCCGATTGTGGCATAACATGATTTGTGTCCGCATAAACTGTGGTTTTCCGCAACGTATTCGAAAATTATACATTATGTACTAAATTATAGCACGTTAGCTATGATCACCGTTCTCGCCGGAGGAACTGGTTCTATTAAACTAATTCGTGGTCTAGCCTCACAGTTCAGTGATATAACGGTAGTTTCAAATGTCGCGGACAATATTTGGCTTTACGGCCTTTACGTTTGCCCGGATATCGATACTGTCATTTATGGATTAGCTAACAAACTCGATCTTAGACGAGGGTGGGGTGTAAAAAATGATTCATTTGAATGTCTGCGTCAAATGGAAATGCTTGGCGAGCATACTTGGTTTAGACTAGGAGATAAGGACCTCGCCATGCACATCTTACGCACAATCATGCTGAAAAGTGGAAAAAGCCTTTCCTATATCACAGAACGATTCAGGGAAAAGTTTGCAGTCTCATCGAAAATTATTCCTGCAACAGATGATCCGGTTGAGACAAAAGTCTTGACCGACAGCGGTGAGATGCACATCCAAGAATTCTGGGTAAGACTGCAGGCTGAACCACCAGTTCTAGGTATCAGGTATGAAGGAGCAGATAAGGCCAGAATAAACCCGAGAGTGATTCAGGCAATGAGAGCGTCGGAATTAATTGTAATAGCGCCTGCAAACCCCGTTTCGAGTATTGGTCCTATTCTTGACATCAAGGGGTTCAAAAAAGCTCTTATAGCAGAAAAAGAAAAAATCGTTGCAGTTTCACCGCTAATTGGGAACAGCGCGATAAGCGGACCTGCCGTAAAGTACATGAAAGCGCTGAAGTTGAAAACATCTCCTTTTGGGATAGCTGAACATTATTCTGAATTTGTAACCAAGTTCGTTATTTCTAAAAATGATGGAGAATTTGTTGGAAGGATAGCAAGACTTGGCATGACCGTGTACAAAACAGACATACTGATGAAAAATACTGATGATGAAAACAGGCTCGCATCTTATCTTCTTATGCAGGTGAAGGCTGCATAATGATGAAAATATTTGCCCTTGTGCCAGTCAAGAAATTTGAAAGAAGTAAATCGAGACTTGGATCAGTACTAAGTACTGACGAACGAATAAAATTGTCCGAGCTTTTACTAATTAATACGATTAGCATACTAAAAAAGTCGTCTGCAATATCAAATATAGTCGTAATTTCAAGTGATAATGTTGCAAAGGAAATCGCAGCCACATCCGACACAAAATTTTTGGAAGAGCCTAAAGATAACGGAGTGAATGCTGCAATCACTTTAGCGGATGACTACAGTTTCGAAAACAAAGCGCATGCAACCCTAGTAATTCCAGTAGATCTCCCACTCTTAACATGTACTGATGTTAATATCATGTGCAAGTACTCGAAATCACTAGAACGATGTGTGGTTATTTGTCCTTCCTTACGATATGATGGATCCAATGCACTTCTACGTAAACCGTCACGATTGCTGAAGACGCATTACGACGAAGATAGCTTTAATGCGCATATAAGAGCAGCTACACTATTCAGAATTCCTATCAAAGTATTTTTGTCACAAAGGATTATGAAAGATCTTGATTCAATTGAAGATATCAAAATTCTCATGAATGAACGGATAACAAATCCCCCTATAGATTACCTGAAGTCCAAGTTGAGAACTAGTCTGCTGACATCAGATCCAACTATCAACTGAACTGCGTTTGAGATTGTAGCACTGGCGTCCCTTTGGGCGGATCTTCTGAAAGCACTTCGATCCACGACCATTCGAAAGTCTAATCGGGATAGCAGATCATCGAAGTGCCTTTTTCCCAGTTGATACCTACTGTAGTGATTGAAGAGATCGACAGTGATTGGAGCTCATGCAATTGCCCCTCTGGCTTAAACATACTGGCCCCACACATGTCTAAGCCCTCGACAATTATTATTAGATTCGATCTACTGTGGAATCGACTTGTAAGCCTCCCAGAATTTGTCACTAATGTAGTGCAAATTGTCTATCACATATCCGTTTGACATAGAGGCAGCGATTTCACTATCTTCAAGAGCCAGACCTACAGCTAAGCCCTTCTTATAAGTCTGATCTTTGACAATAACAATCCCATCTTTCTTGAAATTGTCAAAACTTGTTATTCCTGGTCTCATCACTTTAGCTCCGTTGCAAACGAATTTGATGGCACCCATATCTACGTAAACGGAAGGGAAGTGGGCGAGGATATCCGGCCTGCCCAGAAACGGCAGGATTAAAGACCCACGCGTTTGAATTGCGAAAAAATTCTCAGCCTGTAGTAAATATTTGCCTTCTTCGACCTGATATACCTTGAAGGTCTTAATTTTTGGAATGACATCTTCGGGCCATTTCTCTCGAATTAGATCGATCAAGACTGCACTATCTGTTTTAGACAGCATAGATATTTTCAAATCTGTTAATCTAGAATGTGTGTACGTTTAAAAGTCATGTTCTGGTGAAAGTAGATTCACTAATCTCTTAAGCATTGTTCAAGAGTCATTATTATCATTATTATTTACAATGGATAAGGCTAAGCATTTAGCTCCCTAGCCCGGTTATCAATGGGAATATATTCACAGCCCATCGGGCCGCAATATCTTCCGACATATAGAGCCTTCGGCCGATAAAGCGCAGGCTTCGGAGCAGCTTCCGCAAACTTTTCTTCAATAACATGAGCGCACCAACCGGAGATTCTTGAAATCGCAAATATTGGAGTATTTAGATCCATTGGGATACCCATACTGTAATATAATGATGCGCTATACAAGTCGACGTTTGGATAAATCGGTTGTTTATGGTGTTCAAGCATGTACTTCTTGGTTGCTTTCTCAACACGTTCTGTAATTTCGAACCACTTTGTACCCGATTGATTAGCCACGATTCGGGACAAACTTGAAAGGACGTCTGCTCTAGGGTCAGTCGTCTTGTATACTGCATGTCCCATTCCCATGACCCTTCCGCCTTGCTCTAATTTATTCTCAACCCACTCTTCTGCTTTATTTGCTCCTCCAATTTCAAGTAGCATTTTCATAACCTGAATGTTTGCACCACCATGTAGTTCACCAGAAAGAGCACCAACTGCCCCGCCGATAGACGCATACATGTGTGCTCTAGTGGAGGCTATTTCTCTCGCTGCAAAAGTGGAGGCATTGAAACTGTGTTCGGCATGTAGTATGAGACATATGTCGAATATCTTCGATTCCTCCTCGTTAACATCCTTACCACGCAGCATATAAAGAAAATTCGCCGCGTGTGATCCTTCCCTTCTTGGATCGACAACCTGCAACCCTTTTCGGATTCGATCCCACGCCGCAACAATTGTCGGAATCTTTGACATGAGAACAATTGCTCTTTCGATATTAGCAGCCTTCAAATCATCGTCCATGTCTATGTCGTAGTCAGGAAGTTCTGAAATAGATGACTGCAGAACATCCATCGGGCGTGCGCGTGTAGGCCGAGTCATCAAAGTTTTGATAATAGGTTCCGGTAGACTACGAGCTTCCATAAGTCGTCGAGAAAAATCTGCCAGGCTTCTTGTGCTTGGGAGCTCTCCAAACAATAGCAAGTAGGCAGTTTCTTCGAATGTAGAATGGTTTACCAGATCCAAAATATCATATCCGCGATAAATCAGTTTGCCGTTTTCGCCGTCTATGGAACTGATCTTTGTATCAGCAACCTCAATATTTCTCAAGCCGATATTTCTAGTATCCATCTAGATGTAGTTCTACAAGTTTGTATTTAAATTAATGTTACGAGCATTACTTTGGAGGGTTCCCCATTTTTATTTTCATGTCTTTTGAGCTGTTAATTAATTTAGATCAATTAGATTCGGAAACTAACTAGAGCCATAAATCCCAATATGATTAAATAATTATCACCTGATATGGAAACGATGCAACCATCCAAAGCTTCCAAAATCATTATCGATTTCATTGTTCGCGAGGTTAAAGAGCGCAAGTCCGAAGGCGTTGTCGTCGGACTTAGTGGCGGTATTGACTCTTCGGTAGCCGCCGTATTGGCTGTCAGAGGGCTAGGGCCTTCACGAGTGTTCGGACTAATTTTGCCCGATTCCAAAACAATTCCAGATCCACGCGAAAGAAAAGATGCAGCAGAATTGGCTAAAGATTTGAAAATAGATCATAAGCTAATCGAAATCGGTTCTGCTAAAAAAAAATTGATGAGACAACTCCCTTCAAACAAGTTCGCCCAAGGGAATCTTGTGGTAAGACTGAGAATGTGCATACTTTACTATTATGCGGCAATAAGAAAGCTAATTGTTATGGGGACTTCTGACAGAAGTGAATTAGAACTGGGATACTACACAAAGTATGGCGATGGTGCTTCCGACATTCTTCCTATAGGAGGCTTGTATAAAACAGAGGTTAGGGAACTGGGAAGGCATTTAGAGATTCCACACAATATATTGGAGAAGAAAAGCACCCCCGGCTTATGGAAAGGACAAACAGCAGAAGCCGAGATAGGATTAACTTATGATAAGATAGATGATATCCTAAGAGCTTTGAATAGAAATAAATCTCAACTTACAAAATCCAGCGATGAAAAGGTACAAAAGGTGATTAAGCTAGTCGAAAAAAATAAACATAAGCTGTCATTGCCCCCGGTCTGCAAGATTTAAAATTAATTAATCTGTAAACGCTTTGTAACAGGGACGTCAGTCAAGAATTATTAACTGCTCTTTGTTATTTCATTTGTCAATCGTTATAATTCAAAAGATTGGGATTTTCAATCGTACCTATACATACTCTAATCGAATCGGGATCAGGCTTGTCTTTAGCTACTGCTGGGTACCATGATCCTCTTTTCCTTTAAATCTAGACATCAGAAAGGGCTGATCAAGATGCAGTACATTGCTCGTGATTGTGGAAATAATCAATCCCAAGAGAAAACCACCGATTAAGTCGGTGAAATAATGTTGCATCAAGTATAATTTAGTAATGCCAATCAGTGCTGGGAAACACCATAAAAGCAAGCCGCCGAGTCTAGATTTCTTATTAATTTGAAAACCCACGACAAAAGCGAAAGCAGTTGCGATTGCAACATGATTAGAAGGATATGACTCGTCACGTGCAGATGGTGCCACACTATCGTTTTCTAGTACAAAGTATTTAGGAAATACCAAGGACGTTTGAAACCCATTTGGAGGGGCTTGCCTAGCGATCACGGGCTTTAGGTAAATTATTGAAATCGCTATGAATACGATGCTTATTAAGAAAATGAGCCCCATTTTTCTGGTTCGACGAATGACGGTAAGAATGATCCCGACGATAACTAAGGTAAAGAGATCGCCCAACGAGGTAATGACTATCATCATAATGTCCAGCTTCTCATTTCCTTGAACATCCTTTACTTGTGCAGTTATTAATTTGTCAAAACTATTAGTTAATCCAGATGCAACTACTGCTGAAAGGCAAACAAATGCGATTGCCAATACCATAAATTCAAATGACCTAATTTTCATCATCCAGTGCGCCCAGACTCGAGAACGCTGCATCGAGCAACTTATGGCTTTGTTCATTTTAATTGTTTACAGTAAATGCTCTCTACTGAAATTGAGGCCAGATGGGACGAGTGGTGTGATAAATAACAGGATCAGCCAATGCCTTTAAACAATAAACTAATGTTGGTGTTCAGACATTAGTTGAATCTGCAAATCATGGAGGTTATTGTTTTTCTAGTAGGTACCCTTGTCGGCTGATCTTAAGCTAACAGTTTCAATATGCCCC
>DASSIM010000139.1:0-17350 GCA_035691865.1 Candidatus Nitrosopolaris sp.
TTTTGTTCACAATTTCCTCAAGTTACAATAGTAGATAAAGATTCTATTGTTTTCAGAGCCACACCGAAGGAACGGGTGATAAAAATGATCTTCCAACCAAAATACTCAGTACGATGATGAGTGTTGGTTGAAAGTATTTGAGTAACAGAACAGAAATGCTCTTCATGGAGGTGTAGATACATTGCCTGAATTTCCAACATTGAAGAGTAAACTCGTAAGGCTGAGACAACTTCGACATAAGGACATTCCGACAATGTCACGACTTGTCACATCGCGCGTTGTCCGATATCTTTTACACGTACCTTATCCTTATGAAGTGGCAGATGCAAGAAGGTTCATTAACAAAAGTCGCAGAAGCTTCGAATTAAAAAAGGGGCTAGATTTTGCTATTGAGCTTTTAGACAATCGTAACCTAGTCGGTGTGATTAGTTTGCAGAAGATCGACATGGTTAGTAAGAATGCTCAAATGGGCTATTGGATTGGAAGCAAATATTGGAACATGGGTATCGCGACTGAATCAATAAATCTAGTCATTGGTCATGCGTTCCATGTTCTTCGATTACATAAAGTCTATGCCAATGTGCTTGCAACAAATAGAGCGTCTATACGCGTTCTAGAAAAAAATGGCTTGAAAAAGGAAGGAGTACTCAAACATTCCATATATAAAGATGATAAATTTTATGATGTAATATTATATTACAAGTTGAACCGGAGGCTATATCGGAACAATTAAGTCCAACCCTTCATGATTTTCTTAACCAATGAGTAGAATCCGTCATAATCAAACTCACTCACAATCCGTCGATAGGATGAACATATTGTCGGAAATGGAACGCCAATTTGACAATCATAATGGAAAATATTTCTTGGATCTGCTTACACACACGGATAACGTAATTAGGACAAGAGCAATTTGTATTTTAGCAGATATTGCAGGCGAAGATGCTGTTGACAATATTAGTAACGTTCTCAGGAACGATAAAGATCCACTGGTTAGACATGAAGCAGCATTTTCCCTTGGTCAGCTTGGATTTACAGATGCTATAGGTGCTCTTTCGGGGGCGCTAAGATCAGATTCGAGTTTCTTCGTTAGACACGAAGCTGCTATCGCCCTTGGCGTAATAGGTTCTGAAAGTGCAACAAAAGCGCTTTACAAGGCGTTGGACGACGTGAGTGAGGAGGTACGAGAATCTGCGAATATCGCATTAGCGAATATAGAATACATTTCAAAGATGAAACGAATTAATAAGTTCAGCAAAATGACTGGTGGATAAATTGGAAAAAGAGACTCACAAGTCCCCCTAAACATTTGTTCCGAGGGATCTACCCTTGCCGTATTGCCCGTTCGACGATTGTAGAATTACGACGGAGTGCTGCATTAAACCGACCAAAAACAAAATAAGGGATTTGCTCCTGTTAGTAGTACAGCTCTATTTAGAGTGTTACATCAAGACATGAACAATGGAATTAAGTGAACTTTCTTAAAGTCCTGTTCTTGTCCTTGTTGGAGTGAATCGTTTTGTCCTAAGACGTCACGTGCGACGGATGTTAAGTCAATACCTGCTGGAGTGCACTGTTTTCACACGCTATTTTTATCTCACGTGCGATTCTCCTCCCCATACTCATAGGTTCATTGAAGATCAAACTAGAATATGGAGAACCATCCAAATAGAGATTGGTTCCCGCAACGATTCTTGCTGAAAACTCAAATGTAATAAACTTTCCCTCACGATCATATATTCCTTCAAGACAGAAGGGGCCGGTCATTCCAGGAGGTACAAGTCTCCTAGCTGCTTCTACGAACCTCTCTCCCATCGCGTAAACTTCACCTAACAAAGACTCTCTCAGGACTATTGGAATATTCCCAACTACGTTGTAAGATGGCTCAAGCTGCACTGCTAACTGTTGCCTCGAAGGAATTCTGCCGATACCATCGACATCCGATTCGTACCTTCGATCTATGCCCATCAATTCAATCTCAGTCGAAATAGGAGAATTGAAGAATTGAAGATAGGCAGGCACGCCACTGACATACTCCTGGATAAACAATTCCTCTTCCCCTTTTATTGTATTGCTATTTACTAATTTTTCAACTCCTTCGTCAAAACTCTTCTTGTCCCAAGCCAAAAAATAGCCGCGTCCACCAGCGGCACCATGCAATTTCACTATGCATAACTCTTCTATTTCATGCTTGGACTTCAGGGATCTTGGTGTTGCTAATGCTGAGTCCACCATTAATTTCTGTTTAAGATCTCTGTCTGCCTCCCATCTAAAAATCCATTTATTGCCAAATATTGGAGTAGAAATCCCTTCGATCTGTTCACTACTCAATTTAGAGATGAAGGTGCCATGGGGAATAATTATAGAATTAGATTTCCTAAGATGTTGCTGGCACGCATCGCCCAGAATTTCATTAAAATTTTCGACTTCAAGAATTTCATCGATGAATTTGAATCTCTTGTAAAGATTTAGTCGTTGTCTTTCACAAACAAGCAATGTTTCGAAACCTTCATCCTTGGCACCTTTAAGTACCTGAAGTGAGCAATGCGAACCAAGCGTAGCTATCGAATAATCCCTCTTGTCTTCTATCATTTTCTTAGCCAAATACATTTACATAAACTTAGAAGAGATTAAAAATACTTACGAAAGATTCTGAATCTATCATCAAATGTGGCATTGATTCATAACTGATTTTTCGTTAATTAGTAAATTCCCTGGAGAGGGGACAAGAATTAGAAAATGCGAGAATGGTACACAACACAATCTATGAGCCAAACGTGATAAGATAAAGATCTGCACAAGTGTGAAGTGTAGATGGTAATCAGCCGCAACAACAGACCTTGGGCCAGAAGAGTAAATCAGGGGCTCGACAGGAAGTTGTCCGGCGACTACTCGAGCGAATCCTTAATGCTTACTACCAAAGGTAACGAATTCTGCAATCAGCTTTATTACAAAAGCAATTCCACCCACAGCGGCCATACCAAGGAGGACCAGACGCAAATGGGTAAAGTAATCATCCTTGCTTGTCTTCTTAGCCAGTTTCATAGTTTGGATCATTTCTACGACCTTGCGTTGCACAAAAGCCAAAAAGATTCCTTATGATTTTTACTTTACGTACTATTTGAACTTACTGTCAATCTTGCAGGAATTTGTAAGATCATAACTTTTATTGCCTCTGCCTACAAAAAGAGAATATTCTTTACCTAGTAAGTGATTGTTGAACCGCATATACAGGATCTTTTTCAGTTCTCTGCATTTCGACGAATGTCTCGGTGTTTTGAATTCCTTCGATTTTTCCAATGAGTCCAATTATGACATTGTGCAGCTCCTCTAACGTACGTGCGTTGACAGCAACAATGATATCAAATCGACCCGTAACTTCAGATAAGGACCGAACCTCTGGGATTTTTAACAATTCAGAGTGAATAGGATCTTTAAATTTAGGATCTCTGTTAATGCCTACAGTTGCTTTTACATTAAAGCCGAGCATGCCCTCGTTGACGATAACGGTAAATTTTTCTATGAGATTACGTTTTGATAGGCGTTTTATTCGGCTGTAAAGCACAGATGCATTAACATTAAGCTTTTTACTAAGTTGAGGCACCGAAATACTTGCATCTTTAGTAAGGTCTGATAATATCCGCATATCTAACTCGTCAAATCTTTGCAAATTTTATCCGTTGTATCTTTGGAGAGTATACATTAATAAATGTAATTTCTTAACAGCCTTTTAATCCTAATTCAGAGTTTTAATATTAAAATAATGATTAGGACTTCAGAAAAAGTAAAGACAGCAAAAATTATATAATTTACCCAAGCGAATCTCAATAGATGTTCGGAAGAGGCCGAATAAAGTCTGGGGACTATGTTTTTGTGGTACATAAGGACCAGAATTATAATAAACTGGTCATAGGTAGAGTCCAATCAGCTAATGGATCTAGAATTCAAGTCCGTGGCACTTACATCCGCCCTATTGGCTTAATCCAGCGAGTCGAATCTGGATATGCTATCGGAAGGCCCAAGGAGGTCCTTCAAAATCCTGACCCTAACAATTGTATTTTCATGTTGATCGACAGGGTTGAAACTGGAGACTTTAATGGAGACTTTGACCAAGGCATTAGTAAGACTGTATGGATAAACGAAAAACGTTTCTTTGTACTAGACGGATGGATAAGAGAACACCTGCCAGACATGTTTGCAGACGTGCTAAGAGCTGATACGGAGCAAGAGAGGTTGGCTGCGCGGACAACACTAATAGAAAAAATGAATTCGATATATGAGAAAGATCTAAAGGATCACTTGTATGCGGTGGTCCGAAGTACAAAAATATTGTGAAGTTTTATATTATGGTCATGAACAGAAGATGTTTTGACAATGGAATACATATATGCTGCCTTACTATTACACAAATTAAAACAAGAGGTAACAGAAGCTAATATCACTAATGTAATAAAGTCAACAGGTGTTACTCCCAACGGCATACAGGTCAAAGCACTTGTAGCGGCTTTAAGCGAGGTAAATATTGATGAAGCCCTAAAGGCGGCGCCAGTTGCGTTATCTAGTAGTCCAGCTAGTGCTGGTCCACCCTCTCCAGCAACAGCAGAATCTAAGGTAGAGGAGGAAAAGAAAGAGGAAAAGAAAGAAGAGGAGGCACTAGAGGGGCTCTCTGCGCTATTTGGTTGATCCCTTTTTGCTTCACATTATCTGTTCTTATCTAAGATGACGAACTCTTTTTTATTGGGCCTCGGTTAATTGACCCAGCACTTGGATTCGCTTATTATTTTATTGAGGAATGTATCCGCTCTTTTTAACTTGATTAGCAATTATTTGCCCGCCTGCACTTGCCTTAACCAGAACAAATTTGACGGTGGCCGGTGACAGATACCCAGATCCGATGGCTAACCCTGTTGCGTTTTGGAACGCTCTTACAAGTAAGTGTGTGACAGTCTCTACAGTTGGATAACTTGTTTCAATTGCTAATGAAACGGCCTCGTGGAAAGATCGGGTCAACTCCTCCTTATATTCAGCAAGATTGATCTTTAGATCATTTTCCTTCAAAACCAGACCTTCAGCAATGGCGAGACTAATTGAAATTCCTGCTTCAATTGGTTTGATATTGAGCTTGCTCATTAGTGAAGCAAGCTTCTGAGATATGATATCCCCGGACCGCACTGCTACAGTATCCTTACCTACCCAAATAGTTCCTTGGTCAATTTTAGTTGACACATTTGCCTCCTTAAACTCTGAAAGCACAGGACCAGGAGAGATACCAGTGTTACCCGCGGGAATTAGGATGTCTTTAGTAGCAACGTCTCCACCTTTTGCAGGCAAGAAGACTTTATTCTTGTCGAAGATCAAATTCAGCTTGAAAGGACTAATATTCGTGAAAAGCAATGCGCACTGGCCTTCCAATTCTTTACTCAAATAATCTAACCCCGGCGGATCGCTTAGTTTGTCGAATGCTCGCTGCGCTACCCTGTTCTTAATTACTCGAATCTTAATTTCATTTCGAAATTTTTTGCGAATTGTCATAAGCTGTGTAGCACGAACTTTGGACATTTTGGAAAGAGCAACTACATCATATGCACCCGGTAATTCTTGGAGCTCCTGATACAGCAACCGTTTTTTCTTAGGATAATTTTTCCTTCGCGTGTCCACTTGCTCTTCAGATGCCAAATGACTATTCAGTCCTCTTTTTGTCTTTGTCTTTCTTTATCAGGGCAAGTTTCGCCGTCGTACCCATAGTAAACTTTACCATGGCATTACGTATGTTCTTCTCACCTTGCGGAAGCTTTTTCTCTACAGCTGCGAGAACAGCACTAGCATTAGCAGTCAATTGACCATCATCTAATTTCTCGTCGCCGATTTTGGTAGATGCGTTAAGCTGATTCTTTGCTCTAATGCGAACCGATTTACGTAAACGATCTACAATAGCCTCAATAGGAGCACCATACGGCATAGGAGTAGGCATTTTGCCTTTTGGACCTAGAAATTGCCCAAACGCGCGGCCCACCGTGGCCATCAATGCTGTGTCTGCCAGAAAAAAGTCATGTTCTTTAACCACTTTCCGTGCTTCTCTCTTGTTAGTCCCCAACCTGTCCAATTCTTCTGGCTGTATTACTCTATCCACTTCAGCCTTGCGTGCCCTTGTACCGGTATCACCAGTGCCGACTACACAGATGCTGGCCTGTTTTGTTGGTGTGTGAGGCAAAATCACCACTTCGTTTAGGTTAAAACCTTTTTTAACATCAATATCTTTTAACACGAGTGTTAATTCCGCAGATTGGATGAACTTACGTGTCGTTGCCCCCTGTCGTGCCTGCGCTACGATCAGGCGCAGTTCGCTGTCGCTTACCATATCACAGATACGAGCATCGATTGACAACAAGCTACTTAAAATCGTTTAGCAACGGTACCTTTGTATGACGCATACTCATGGTTCTTAAACATCGGCTTAAAATGTGCACCTATACTCCCAAAAAACGGGCCCGGTGGGCTTCGATCCCACGACTTCCGGCTTTCTTCAAGTTTAGAAGGCAGGCGCTCTATCCATGCTGAGCTACGAGCCCTTATGTCTAAGCCTGCTTAGTAGTTACAGCTAAAAATCGTACTACGCAAGAGGCAGCATGGTAAGTTGAAAAGGTGAAACCACCTTTATAAAATGTTTAGCCGTAACTGAACCCAAGACGTGGCCTCCTTAGCAAGTCGTGAAAGCCTATTCGAAATGGTAGGTAGATTAAGAATTCAAACGTTGTAGATTTTTTAATTTCCCAATTACAAAAAGGTATAATAACAAGATAACCTTACACAATTACATTGTCACTAATTTAACGTCTTGTGACAGCCTGTTGAAAGTGAATCATATGGTTATAGAAGATGAAGTTAACAATAATAGAAATAGTAATAATCCTAATAGAAATACACAATCGCAAGATAATGTTGATCCCCTCTTTTTGCAGGAACAGATAGCGAGAATATTCAACATTTGGTCTAATATCAGCAGATTGCCTACAGTAGGACCCTCCTTCGCTTATTCCCATTATTCGAGATCTGATCTCAAGGAACTCATTGAGTTTGGGAAAACCCTTCTTGAATTACAAATCCACCTGAACGAATATTGGGTACAAGTCAACAACACCTTTCTACAAGCGTTGGCCGAGTCCACTGAGAGAGCGCCCAAACAGTATAACACGAAACAGGATTTTGAAAATTATAGAAAGATTGCGATAGATGTTTTCGAAGATGCCTTCACTGGCTTGTTTGATTCTAAGGAATATGCGATCTCATGCGGGTTGGTGCTAAACAACCAATATGATTTATTTACACATTTGCAAAAACTTGCCGAAAGCAATTTGAAAATACTCAACCTTCCTACCCGAAGCGAGATGGATGATCTATCAAAGGATGTTCACGATTTGAAAAAAACTGTTCACGATCTGACCCGGAAAATGGAGGCTTTGAAGATAAATGAATCAGGAAACATACCTTCCTAATACGTCCGGAAGAACCTTAAAAAGGGGTATTGAAATCAATGAAAAAATCGATACTGATATAATTTTAAAAGAAATAGGAGACACAAGCCGTAAGCTCGAAAAAACTCGAAATGTGCTTCATAATGCAGGCGCTATCGAAGTCGGGACCACCCCCAATGAAATCGTACGTGAAGGAAGACTGTACAGGCTTCTACATTATCGTCCGATGGTAAGCAAGACCGCAAAGACACCAATTTTGTTCGTATATGCATTAATAAACAAGTCATATATCCTCGATTTGCAGCCGGATAAGAGCTGGATCCGCAATCTGCTAGGCCAAGGATTTGACATCTATCTGATTGACTGGAAAACCCCTGCCAGTATTGACAAGTACGTGTCTTTTGATGATTATGTGAATGAGTACATTGATGACTGCGTAGAATTTGTTAGAACTAAAACCTTGGCAAACAAGATAACCTTACACGGATATTGTATGGGCGCTACCATGTCTGCCATTTATAGCACCCTGCATCAAGATAAAATTAGAAATCTAGCCACAATAGCACCAGTTATTGATTCCAATCAAGACACTACTGTGCTAGGTAATTTTTCAAGACATCTAGATGCAGAAAGAATGTTTAAGTCTATTGGTAATTTACCTTCCGAGCAGCTTTATGCACTATTTTCGACTTTAAAGCCATTCAAGCAAGGAGTAAACAAGTATTTCAACTTAGTTGAAAACATCGATAATGAGGAGTTCGTTCGGAATTTTCTCCGAGTGGAAAAATGGCTTTATGACACGCCACCTATTGCAGGGGAAACTTTTAGGCAATGGATTACCGACATTTATCAAAGAAACCTTCTAGTAGCTAACGAAATGAAGATAGGAAATGAAATTGTAGATCTCTCAAGGATAAAAATCCCTCTTCTTAATATTGTTGCTGAAGAAGATCATCTTGTATCACCACAATGCAGTGCGTCGCTAAACGATGCAGTATCAAGTCTTGACAAGAGATTAATGCGATTTCATACAGGGCATGTAGGACTGATTGCTAGCAGCTACTCTCAGAATAACGTCCTTCCGAAGGTCGGTCAGTGGATTAAGGCACGATCATAATAGCCCCCTTCGTGAGGCCTTCTGCATGAAAAAGTAATGAAGACAACTGATTACTAGATTTACAAATCTACCCAGATTCCGCTTCTTTTCTTCTATGAATGGGTATTATGATTACTTGAACCAAGTCACCATCCCCGATGTTTAATGCCTGCCTTTCAGCTTCAGGGATGGAGATCCTGCCCCCACTTTGCACTGTTGTCTTGAACATCGCATTATAATGAGTCAAACCTTGAAGAGTGGAGAAAAAATTGTGAATTGCATCCTGCTGAACTGCTGAATAACTCTTTATAAAATCTCTTTGTGCTTCGGCACCTTTTTCAATTGCCTTTTTAAAGGCCCCGGCCGATTCATCTCCACCGGCATTATCACTCATCTCAACAAGACGTTATACTTGCATTTATTTAACATTAATCCCTACTAACTCTTTTTGACAAGAAAGTTTAAAAGAACCTTATTGAATTCTACGGGCTTTTCCACATATGGTGTATGTCCACAATTTTTTATTATTACAATCTCACCCTGAGGAGCTTGTCTATAATCTCCCAAGATCTGCATTGGTATCATGTTATCATTATCTCCCCAAATAAATAACGTTGGCACCAATAATTTCAGTAATCTATCAGACAGCTTCGGTGAGTCTCGAATTCCCAACAATGTTGACATGAAAGCGTACTTGGCATTGGGGAGCCTCATTCGGTTCACAAAGTCTGTTACGGTGTCATCTGTAACAGCACTGGGATCGTAAGCCATATCCATGAAGGCTTTAAGTGCATTCTCACGGGTCGGATAAAGAGCTGCCATGATATACTGGTCAAGAACATGAGTAGAAGATTGCATCCTTCCCGCAGGGGCAGCCAAAACCAATTTATCTATTCTCCTGCTAAACCTTATCGCGAATTCCATCGCCATCCACCCTCCAAATGATGAGCCTACCACACTCGCAACAGGAATATTCAAGTTATCTAAAAATCGTTGCAAGAATGAAAGAAAGAAATCCATCGTATATTCGACTGTCGGCTTATCACTATAACCAAAACCAATGATATCAGGGACAACTACTCTAAAGTGCCTGGACAATCCAGGAACTACCGGCAACCATCTTTCAGCAGAGGCCCCTATTCCGTGCAACAACAGTACAACTCTGGGTTTATTCGAGACATGCGTCACATTGTCATAGTCTAGATATCTAATGCTAAAACCATCGATACAAGTGATCTTCATGGCACTATCGTGTTCTACCAACCAGGTCTACGTGCGAACTTGACTAATCATACTTAATTATTCTTTTGGATAAATGCCTAGTGCATGAATATTCTCTGTATCAGAGCGAATTCATTTCAGAATAAATGGAGCTTGATATCGTTACGAATATTATATTTCCTTGATTCCATGTTGATCTGCTGTTCTGTATTTGTTGACTTGCATCTGTCGCACCATCTCTTGTGATGTCCATCAATGTTGAGCCATGGGCTTCGTCGTTGGGATCTTTGGTCAATTGGCGAAGGCGATAATGACGTTTGTATTATGCATTCTGGCTACAAATACAGGTTTCTGTCAAAAAGGTTGTCGTGCGCTGCCATCTTCGTTTCTAAGCTGTCTATCTAGTTCCTTAAGCAATGACTTTTGAATGTCATTCAGCTGGACTGGAACTTTCACATTGATTCTGACAAGCTCATCGCCTTTGCTGTAACTCCCGTAGTGAGGTAACCCTTTGCCTTTGAGCTTTAGAATGGCATTAGGCTGTGTTCCCGGAGGAATTTTTAATTTCTCATTCCCATCTAGCGTGGGGGCTCGTATCTCTGTTCCAAGTGCAAGGTCTGTAAAATTCAGGTTAAGGGTATAAAGCAAATGACCATTTTCCAATCTTTCGAATAGTGGATGTGGTTTAACGTGAATCCTGATCAACAAGTCGCCTGGAGATCCCGTTTCAGAAGGCTCGCCCTCGCCGCGCATTTGCAAAGTCACTCCATCTTCAACGCCTGCAGGGATTTCTAGCTTTATTTTCTTGTTCTTCCGAACCTTGCCAGAGCCTTCACATATGTCGCAAGGCTTGTCGATAATCTCTCCTTTACCGCGGCATGTTTGACATGGCTCCAAAGAGACGAATGTCGAAAATCTATTTTGACTGTAGATTCGCCTCGTTTGCCCTTGGCCTTTACATACACTGCATTTTCTAGGTTTAGTTCCAGGTGATGCTCCACTTCCGCCGCATGAATTACAGCTTTCGAGCTTTGGTAACTCAATCTCGTCTTTTCTGCCCTTTAACACCTCTTCTAGCGTAAGCTCGACATCATAAAGTAAGTCTCTTCCCTTTCTTCGTCCTCCGCCAAAGCTGAACCCAAAGCCGAAGGGATCACCAGTCGTAGCCCCAAAACCGCCGCCGCTGGCCCGACCTCCGAATATTTGATCAAAGATGTCTCTGAATCCACCAAATCCCATATCTTTAAAGACCTCATCGAAATTGGCTTCCGAACCACGGAATACCTCTTCGGCCCCAACGTGACCATAGGTATCAAACCTTTTTCTCTTTTCCTCATCTGATAAAACAGCATAGGCCTCTGAAATCTCCTTGAATTTTTCTTCTGCTCCCGGTGTCTTGTTTCTATCTGGATGATATTGTAGTGCTAACTTTCTATATGCAGTCTTGATATCTTCTTTGCTCGCATTCTTTGGGACACCTAGGGTCTCATAATAGTCCCGTTTGCTGCTCATGGTCGGAAGCCCCTAATATCTTTCATTAAACTCAGTAACGAAATGGGATATTATGACTGAGGCGGAGGTGTCGTGCCCTGCGCATCCCCACTGATATCACCGGCCTGATGGGTATCGGATGCCTCTGATGCAGCTGCGTCCGCGGCTGGCCCCGTAGGTCCTGGAGTGGCTCCTACTGTCCTGTAGACCTCTGTACTGACCTCACCAATAATATTTTTCAAATCCTGGGTTTTTGTCTTGATATTTTCGATATTATTGCTCGAAATTGACTCTTTGAGTTCTTGTGCAGCCTTGTTGATTTTATCAGCCTGTTCTGGTTTAATTTTGTCCTTTAAATCTTGCTTTACTAGTTTCTCTGCCGCATAGACCAAATTATCAGCTTCGTTCTTAACTTCGGCCTCTAATTTCTTCTTTTTGTCAGCGTCAGCGAATTGCTCAGATTCTTTCTTCAGCTTTTCGATTTCTTCTTTCGATAGCTTGGTATTCGCAGTAATTGTGATCTTAGCTTCTTTGGCTGTAGCCATATCTTTAGCACTGACGTTTAGGATGCCGTTCGCATCTATATCGAACGTAACTTCGATCTGCGGTACGCCTCTTGGAGCAGGCGGTATGCCTGAGAGGTTGAACATTCCTAGTGAAACACAATCTGCTGCCATAGATCTTTCTCCCTGAACAACATGGATTGTGACAGCAGTCTGGTAATCAGCTGCTGTAGTGAAAATTTTGCTCTTCTTTGTAGGGATAGTGGTATTTCGTTCGATCAAGGGCTCTTTCAAGCCTCCCAGAACTTCGACGCCCAAGGTTAGTGGTGTAACATCTACTAGCAGTATGTCCGTCGCAACGTCACCTGAGATGATGGCACCCTGGATAGCAGCTCCCAGTGCAACAGCTTCCATCGGATCTACACCTCGTTCGGGTTCTTTACCCATCACTGTTGCCACAAATTGTCTAACAATCGGCATTCTGGTAGGCCCACCGATAAGAATAATCTTATCAATATCGACCGGGGCCAATTTTGCATCTTGAAGTGCCTGCAACATTGGCGACTTGCAGCGCTCCACTATTGGTCTCAATAGCTCCTCCATTTTCGATCTACTAACATTGAGAACAAGATTCTTTGGCCCTGTTGCCGAATCATAAGCGAGAAATGGCAAATTGATTTCAGTTGTAACTACATTTGACAATTCGATTTTCGCTTTTTCTGCTGCCTCTCTTATCCTCATCATCGCAGCTTTGTCGTTTCTTATATCCAGACCGGATTGTTTTTTGAATTCCTGCAAAACATAGTCTACAAGAGTATTATCCATATCCGTTCCTCCAAGTTGCGTATCCCCCGAGGTGCTTTTAACTTGGAAAACTCCGCCTCCCATCTCCATTACCGTAACATCGAGTGTCCCACCACCAAAGTCAAAGACTAAGATCTTTAGGTCTTTCTGTACTTTGTCTAAGCCGTATGCGAGAGAGGCAGCAGTCGGTTCGTTTATAATCCTTACAACTTGCAATCCTGCTATTTCACCGGCATCCTTCGTTGCCTGTCTCTGATTGTCGTTAAAGTAGGCAGGAGCTGTTATTACTGCTTTATCAACAGTATCCCCCAGAAAAGCTTCAGCATCTCTCTTTATCTTTTGCAGTATGAATGAGGATATTTGCTGTGGAGTATAGTCCTTGCCAAATACGTTGAATTTAAAATCGGTTCCCATCTTTCGTTTGGCTGCCATGACCGTGCCTTCAGGATTTGAAATCATTTGCCGTCTTGCAGGCTCCCCCACGGTCAGTTGACCATCGCGGCTAAATGCAACCACGGAAGGAAAAGCTTTTCCTCCTATAGAGGTCCCTTCAGCTGCCTGTATAATTGCAGGTTTACCGCCTATCATTGCGGCAGCTGCAGAGTTACTAGTTCCAAGATCAATTCCTATGATTTTTCCCATTTCTAATTTTCAGTCCCCTTTTCTGCTTTTTCTGTATCATTAACGGTATTTTTAACTATCTTTTTAGAAATTTCGACAAGGCTCGGTCTCAAAACTTTGGTGTCAAGCATATACCCTTTACGAATTTCGGCTGTAACCGTGCTCTCTGGTAAATCGTCACGATATGAGAAACCGATGGCATCATGAACGTTTGGATCAAATGGAGTTTCGACTGTCTCAATTTCTATCACTCCCTCAGATTTGAGTAGATGATCAAAGTTTTTCAGAATTCCATCTAAGCCTTCAGCAACAACTGGTTCGACTTTACTTTGCTTAGCTATTTCTACAGCCCGTACATAATCATCACGAATATTTAGGAATCTTAGCATAAGTTCTGCCTTATTTTCCTCTATTTTCGAACCAACTTGTTTGTCCATTTGTTTCCGATAGTTATCAAAATCTGCCACCATGTACTTTAACTTGTTTAGATTGTTGTTCGAGGATTCCCTAGTTTTGCGCAATTCCTCCTTGACAAATGATAATTCTTCCTTTGCTGCAGCTAACTCTTCCTTCATTGTGAGAATTTCATCCCGTTCTATTCGTGACTCATTTTGCTCTACCTGCTCGACCTCGTTAAACTCCTCTTCCAAAAGCACTCAGCAATTAAAATTCTGAATAAGCTAGATAATTACATATCGCTTTGGTGACTTAAGATTAATACTTTGATTAATACTTTGAGTGATCTGATTTTTATAACTTATCCATTGAGCAAGGAAAGCTTTAGTGTCTCAATTGAAAAAGAAAGGGCGTGTTTGAGTTGCCTAAAAGTCTAGGATATACCTAAATTTGGAAATGATGCCACACTAATTCCTAATTCTCCTTGGATTTTTCTGATTTTTGTAGCATACTCTGTCATTTTGACGTTGTCTCCCTGAACCTTAGCAATTCTATAGCCCTTCCACGCCTTTCTAAGTGCTCCCCAACTTTGACCAGTTGAGAAACTGGTTTCGAACTGTTGTGTAGTTGCTTCTGGATGAAGCGACATTATTGCAGTCATATCTTTTGAGATAATAACACGTGGGGTACTTAGAACCCTTAGTTAGCTTTATCCGCTCTCGTGGTAAAAACACTTGACACAATCGTATACGTATAAGAATTTCACAAGTTATCTTAAAAATAGATATTATCTGCAAATTATATATCTTAAATCTAATATTATATTATAGGGAAACTTTGAAAATGATCCATAGCGTACGCTTTACTCATTTCATAAATTGGGAACGGTCCGCCACACGGATTGGCTTAGTACTTGTAAGCCACCTGAGCCAGAGCAGAATTATCATGTAAGAGTGCAGGAGAAATGGGCAGGATATGCCTTGCTGAGGACCTTGATGGATTATTCCGCCTGATATGGGATTCATATTCACTACTAATATTTCAGCTCAATTGTTTTACCCCTTTTTGTGAACACAAAACATGAAACTGAGAGGAGTAAGAAGCTAAATACGATCCTCGATCAAGCGTAGTTTGCTTTAATAGAGGATCTTGCTCCGCAAGCCTCACATAAAAGAAACCCTAACTTTTTGTTCTTTTCGGTTCGAGTATCAGGACTTCCACACACAGGACATATTACATAATCCTTTACATACCTATCAATTAGTGCCCCAAAGGACGATGGTTCCTTTCGTCCAAGAAATATAACTCGTTCACCTGCTATATAGCCAGCAGAAGCAAGCTCCTTGTTAAGATACAGGAGTAACTTCGGTGGGTCTCTTCGCAAGGCTTTTGGAAATTCCATAAAGTTCCTGAATATTGTGCGTTGACCAACCCAGATAATTTGGGGAGTTGGAACTTCCAATCTTGAAACTGCTTTTCGTGATTCGTTTCCCAGTTTGTCTTGTAACCGTTTGAGCAAACTTTCATAATCCGACTCTGTTTGGACTGTCACAGATAACGTTGTATTTTCCTGATTTATGTGCGTTATGCGAAATAGAACAGCATTCGGTTTTCGATTTCGAATCCACCCTTATCAATACACCCCCTTGGTTCAAAATATTGTCCACCACAATATCTTCCTCTCGGCTTCAAGACTTGATTAGACTAAAATCTGAGTTCTCTAATCTTCTTTCTGTTACCTGGATTGCTGTCGAGGAGGAGTCGCAGCCAATCCAATTTCTGCCCAGCCTTTGTGCGACGACTAATGCGGTTCCGGAGCCGCAGAAAAAGTCTGCAACAAGATCTCTAGCCCTCGAAAATTGCCCTATTATCCTTTCTAATAATTCTTCATGTTTTTCGGTGTCATACCCTGTTGAATAGCTGTAGGCTTCTATGTCAGTCCAGATATTGTCTAGAACTACGTGGGTCTTCGGAGGGATCCAGTATTCTGGATATTTGACGCCCTGACGTTTGCGAATAAATTCCATATTTTGACTAGTTTGTCTCCAGTAATCCTCGAGTGGGATATGAGCGAATTTGTCTATGTAGACTTTGTAGTTTTTTATTGCCAGTAATGCTCTTGCTTTGGTCCACTTCCATTGCCCTCTCTCTGGTATAAAGCCGAACAGCTCGTATCGCATAGTCGGTCTATTTACGTTACTCCAAAATCCCATCCATTTGGAGTTCCTTCTATTTCTAACAAGTGGGTGCTGAAATTTCGTTCCTGCACTTTTAGAATACCAAAGAATTGAATCGTTTGCCACATGCATTCTATCAATTGACTTGAACTGATACAGGAGATTTTTCCTTCGCCCTCTTTTTGTTATGATTTCATTACGAAAATTTTCATATCCAAAGATTTCATCCATGATTACTTTAACATAATGCGATAAATGCCAATCAAGATGGACAAAGATTGAGCCCCTTGCAGATATTAATTTTTGAATGACTTCGAGTCTCGGGTATATCATATCCAGGTACTCATTGATTTTTCCTCTAAAAACATCCTCGAACGCAGGATTTTCGACATTTTTCATACGATGATAGTACTTTTCTCCCCTAGCAAAAGGAGGATCAAGATAGACAAGATCAATTTTTTGTTCAAAACCATTTTGGAGTAGATATTTCACCGAGGCAAGATTGTCAGAGTGGAAGAGCAAGTTCCCGCTTGTAGAATTCTTCAAGATTTTAATGCGTTCTTTCATGCCATTAGTTTTTTTATATCCATCACCTGATGTCCAGCATAGTTTAACATTAGATTTTCTTTTCAACGGCGAAGACATAGTAAATTTATTGGTCCAAGATATTAATCAATATCAATTTAACTCCTTGTATTCTTCGGATGCTTTGACGTGTTCCCCTTGGTCAGTTGTAACGCGACGAGACCGAGACTTCTTATGTCCATATTGCCTAGTTCATATTCGGGAATTGTTGCTAATACACAGGATATACTAATAAACAGAAATTAAAATCGATTTCTGTACTTATGCGGGTTGCAAGATTTATCAACTGGTATTGCTCAACTTGATTTTTCGCTAGATGTGACTGCGACAATTGTAGCAGAGAGTAATTCTGGAAAAGGATCCTCTATGTTAATCTGGAACAAACAATCAGCATCTCATAGGAGATTGGCTATACTGATCCAAAGGATCCTATCATTACAATATGCGGTTCAACTCAAACAGATTCGAAAATCACAGAATTACAACACTATGCCGGTTTACGAATGTAATGAACATCAATTTATAGAGAATATTCGGAGACTAATCGAAACCTCGCAAAAATTTCTCGTCAATCGCAGAATAAGATCGCACGATGATGATGCCAGATATGGTCACGCAGTTTTGCCTGAAGAATTAGTCGCTATGCAATAATATGCATCAGGAAATCCTATAGGTCAACAGTATTCACTGTTCCATTCATTTATGACTTTCATTGGAGGTATGACGAAGGCGAAAACGTTCATGGATCAAGTAATCTAACGTTTCCTAGAATGTCAATTCCTTACTATAAGGTAGAAAATTCTGTAAATGTATGGGGTGCGACATATTTTTTCACCTTCAATGCGTTGTTCGACTCCTCGCATTATTAAAAACGTCACGGGAAAAGGATTAGCGGACTGGTCCACGTTTTAAGCAATCATCTTCCCCCGATCGACTATTGACCCTTAGGTTACCAACGAAACTGATGGTTTTTGATGTCAAGAA
>DASSIM010000140.1:0-5366 GCA_035691865.1 Candidatus Nitrosopolaris sp.
GAATGGATCAAGTAATCAAATAAATTATCTTTCACTTTTATGCTGATTCATGAATAAAGATGCTGCGTACTGGATTAACAAACTCCATCTCCAGAAGCATCCTGAAGGTGGATATTTTGCTGAAACTTACAAGTGCGAAAAGGTCGTTAATTTGTCTGGATACGATGGACCTAGATATATTTGCTCTGCTATCTATTATCTACTTGAAGGAGAGCAATTTTCGTCATTTCATATAATGAAATCAGATGAGCTGTGGCATTTTTATGATGGCAGCGGCCTGACTCTCCATATAATAGAACAAGATGGAAAATTAAATGAAGTCAAATTAGGTGAAAATATTGATAATCTAGAGATATTTCAAGCAGTTATAAAATCAGGTTCTTGGTTTGCCGCATCCATTAACACCCCGAATTCCTACTCTCTGATTGGCTGTACCGTTTCACCAGGATTTGACTACAGTGACTGGAGGTTAGGAGATACACAAATCCTCATCAGAATGTACCCGCAGCATAAATCAATCATAGAGAAATACAGTAGACCTCTTTCCAAGCCCTAACCGGCCACCACCGATCATATACTCCAACACAACGAGCAACTAGCTTAGTCTCAATTTGCATTTATCCCGTTTTTTCTTGAAACTCACAGATCACAAAATCAAATATTATTACTACTCTAAATTCAAGAAATTGTTACCTTTCTCGATAATACAGCTATCACTTTCGAGATTGTGTCCAAGCAACTCGTTGGGCTTTAGAATAATTTGACGAATTCTGTAGGACACATAAATTTTCGTTGAACATCACAAATCTTTTTAGTCATATATACTTCTCCAAATCCCACAAATATCACATCAGCAATAGCAGCTTCAGTATCATGAATTTCTCCAGAAAATACGTTTAGGATGTTAGCACACATAGTAGATCAACCTTCTCCTGCGCTCTAGCGAGTTTGATCTCTCTTTTTAGCTCCAAGATTTCATTAGTTTGTATTAGATTGCCAGATACGACATTTCTCGTTTTTGGGCCATTATTTTTATTGAAGAACAATATAACAACTCATCACTCTGGTTATAAGAATTTTCTAAATCGTCTGTTGAAGACGAAAGACATTATCTCTTGCGATGTCTTCTTTCCCATGGGAATACAATCCACTTTTCATGGTTTAGTATCTTCCCAGCTAATATTGAATTATTCTGTTGGTATCTGCACATGAGGAAGGCAAAATCGCAGTTAACTTTTAAGAAATCATATACTGTGTGAAATGTATTACCAGTGTCATATATATCATCGGCAATAAGGTATTTCTTGTCTTTAAACAATTTAGGCATCTCATCCCTTTGCAGCTTCTTGTCTCTTATAGGGATAAATTGTATTCGATCAATATCGAGTTCTCGAGCTAGCAATCGAGCAGGTATAATCCCCCCGTTTGTTATGCCTAAAATTACTTCATATTTTTTATTTGATTTTTTTAGCATTTCTGCGACTACAGTTATCAGCAACTCTACTTCCTCCCAACTACAATATTCTTTAGGAGCAGTTTCTTCATTTATTTCGCCGTTAAACTTCAAATGAAGAATCCCAGCAATCCTTGCATATTAAGATCAGCCTCTGACCGTTAATTGATCACTCAGTTCTACTCTCTTACATAACGCTAGAACCTGCATCTAATTGCCATTTATAGCATAGATAGGATTAGAAAGGCTTCAAGAACTTGAAAGTGCCAAAGAATCTTAACCTTTGACTTCTTCTCTAAGTAGATTTAATACTGGAAAAATCATTCAAGCCATTCCATATGTAGGTATAGCAGCGCCTGTGATGACATTTGCTTCGTCTGAGCACAAGAACAATACTACGTTTGCCAAATCCCGAGGCTTTAGCCATTTACTGGAATCTGCGGTGGGCATTGCTCGTCTATTAGCTTCAGTATCTATGACACTTGGCATTATACAATTTACATTAATATTGGATTCCTTCACTTCCTCAGATAGTGATTCAACAAGTCTGATCAGTCCAGATTTTGAAGCAGCATAAGCGGAATCAAATCCACTAGATTTTAATCCGGTTCTCGAAGATACGTGCATTATCTTGCCATATTGTGAAGATACCATTTGGCGTACAACATGTTTACTTATCAAAAATGCTGATTTTAGATTCAAATTCATCATTAAATCCCATTCTTTTTCATCAAGCTCGGATGCACTCTTACCTCCTAAATAACCTCCAACCACATTAACCAACACATGAATACGACCATACCTGCTAATTATGCTTGAAATTACTTTCTCTACTTCCTGTTCCTTTGTTACGTCTGCCTTGATTAGCTCCAATGCAGATCTGCTCTCTTTTCCTAGATCCTCTATATCTCTATCGCTAAAACATGACGATACCACCTTGGCGCCGCATGAGATGAACGCGTCGCTTACGGTTCTTCCCAAAGCACCAGTACCTCCTGTTACTAGTACAATCTTGTTTGTAAAGTCATATTTCATAATCCAACCACGGTTTAAAATGATAATTACTTGAGACTACCTAAAAACATTTTGCAGATTACTATTCAGAATCTGAAAACACCGGCAAAGCTAGAATGGTAAGGATGTCTGATAATTTCTCAATGTTCTTACAAGAAATAATCAAAGGCACAGTAGAGCCCTAGAAATGTGAATAGCATATCACTTCTTGCTAGGGTGCGATTTTCCATATTTTTTCTTGATACCTGCAGCTGATGTTATCATCTGTATCCCCGTTATCAATAGTGTAATTGAAACACTACGAGCTAACGTACTCTCGTGAATATTAGGAAACATTATCGCTAAAACAGACACAGCTATATTCAGTGCTCCTACTCCCAGAAGAATGCCCTTTGACCAGCGCGGAATTTCTTTACCTAGTGTGCCTTGTATTATCTTACTGACACCATTGAACAGCAAAGCTAATGCACCCAACGCTATCTGGGGTACTGCATGAGATTGTGGAAATAGAATGAGTATGACAGCAAGGGCTATAATTAGTGGACCAAGTCCAATATTGGTTAGTCGATATGTTTTACTTGGCGACGGGATTACAATTCCAACAGCCATTCTTTCAAATCCAATTACTAGAAGGACTACTGAAACCAACCGAATAATGGTCTGTGTTGTAATACCGGGGTAGGTCAGAGTTATAATTGTTATAATGATAGCGATTGAACCCAAACCAATTTCCAGAAATTGCAACCATTTAGGAGAATTCATCATGCTGTCCTTGTTATTGTTATTACTATCTGGAGGATTTATTGTCGTCAAACATCACTTACCGTACTGGGAATAATATCGGATGCCCGTTATATAAGAAATTCCATGCAACTATTTTCTCTAATTAGGGTAATTGACCACTTAATTCATCTTAATCGTCGTCAGGACATAAAATAACCGTACAGAACATAGTCATAGACGCAAAATCATTATTCGTTCCCCGAACAACCAAAGAAAGTTTTTGAGGCGCTATCTTGTCCAAAGAAATACATTCTTTTTACAGTCGAAGATGGTGCAGAAGAACATTGTCAATATGATGAACCTGCATCGCATATTTGATGGACAGGATGAGACTCGTTAATAAGATTCAATTTTATAATTTTTCGAAGAAAAATGTCGAAAGGGAAGTCAAGAATCTCTAATTTACAAAAAAAACAAACTGAATTGTTAATATTGTTGTGAGGTGACTTGGTTATTGAAATGACTATAAGTATTGTTCGTTTGAGGCTGGCCGAAATAAACGAGATATTTTCTCTGCTTTTGTTGCTTGTCGCGTTTAAGTAAGTGGAAAATTAGTGTCCATCCTGAATAAATATCAATAACAATAATATTTAACGACGGTGCTGGACGATGCGCCAGCGAATGGGTAGAAATCCTACTCGAGAGCGTCGATATCACCTATTAAGTATTCCATGAACTTTGGGCATCTTTCCCTCAGTTCTGGCGATTTTTCATACAAAGAACATTTTCACAGTCAGTCACGAACAAAAATCTTGGAGATGTTCTCCTCCTAATTGTCGAGAATGAAAGCTACCTTCTTTCCTGCTAGATCGCTACGGGAGAATAACTCATAATTTGTAAAGTGTCCGAAGCAGTTCCACACATATACTTTCAAAAAACCCATTTGAAAACCAGACAGTCTTTCGGCACAAATATTCTGAGAAAATCATGTATCGATTAATAATTACATTAAACAATTTATAGAAATATTTGTTTGGCAGGTTGAATCTTTTAAATTCAATTTCCTACCAGAAAGCTAAAGCCTCCGGAGATTAAATGAACACCAAACAATTTTAAGATTTAGGCGCACAATCTTCAGCTTCCAGCCATAGATCCTAATTCTATAAAAGTATGCGAACTTAGGACTAGCCGACAAGCAAGTTCTCATTCACTTTGACCATACATTCGACCAACTCAATATCCGTGATATCGTGAACTTGTGCCATATGTTCATTTTATGACGTCGTCGGGACATTGTTTTTCGTGTTGACCAATGATAAGGCTATAGTGATCAATACTAAGTTACAAACGAAGTTGTATTATCCTTGGTTTTTTAATACCTTGAAACAAGAACCTGTTGGTTGGCATTACCCATGTTGGAATTCCGATTCAATTAGTGACGTCAAAACAAAACGAGCGTTAGGAATCCGACCGCTTTTACCTCAAATAAGGCTAGCCGTGGTTAGCGATAAGACTGAATGGCGACCTTACTCTTCAGTCTGCGACTCGACAAAAATCTGGTGTCCAAGATTCTTACTGTGCATGTCCAAATGTCTAATTGTAGTTACAAGTCTAGTATGAATGTACGTCTTCTTTATGTTCTTGCAAGTGTTTTTTCCTTCTAAATCTTTCACCGCATTTTTCGCATTTGAATGGATTTTCGAATTCTAAAATAAAACGTGCCCTACGTTCTAAGGGGTCTTCGACGAGGCTCTTGGAATCCAATTGTGCTGCTGTAATTATCATGGTTCTTATAACGCTTAAGGAGGGTGCTTAGGGAAGCTTTAACCCCATGATTTTTAGAGTCTATTTATCCAAGGCTAGAACATCGGTAAATGATAGAGTGACAAGTTCTGAAGCAGATCAGGCCAAATAATCCACAACCGTTTGAGAAACAACTCTTATTCATTTGCTTGCTGCTTGAGATATTAGATATAGAGTGTAAGCAAGAGGTGCTAGGAAGATCTAAGAAATATGAACCTTTACAATTCTGGAAATGAGTGGCCATCGATATCCGACGAATTGGACGACGAAAATGGACTTGAGGATGGTCCTGATGACCCATCTTTCTAATAGATTATAGTTTTCTCAGATGTCCTTAGCTGTCCATTATGATCAGGATTTTGTCATGTACTAA
>DASSIM010000141.1:0-20660 GCA_035691865.1 Candidatus Nitrosopolaris sp.
TAATGCTTGCACCTGAAGCAAGTTGGCGTTCTTGCGTTCCAGAGCTAGCTTTTCCAATTCCTCTCTCCTTGAATCAACGGCGTGGTTCGCCTGTTCGTCCAGATTACGAACATTATCCCAAAGTCTCAGCTTCTGCATCTCTAGTCGCTTTTTGGCTGTTACCACCTCAGCCATATTCCTGTGTAACCTGTTTAGAGTTTCGACTTGTTGTAAGTATGAATAATCTAATGATCCTTTGGGGTCGTCGTACTTGTCTAGCAGCACGTTCACCTTCTGCTTAAGAAGAGTAGAAAAACGGTTTGTAAATCCCAATGTACCATAATAAGATAATTCGTTATATTATTCTATCATTATTAACAATGATACCATTTTTTAAAAAGACAGACAAATGTTATTTTCCTTGCAACTCTAGTGTTATATTAGGGACAGTAAAATTCGCGTCACGCAGACGAGAGTTTAGAGGACATCGTTCTCGATCGCCGCCATTCTAGACACCACCAATCTTCCAACTTTAATACTTACAAGTCCGACAAATATTTGGAGGCTTTATCGCTACCCTTTCCAATGTGACCAAATATGACAGGCTCAAAGAATGCGGTTACGAATGATACGGCATAATTCAGCAAAAAAGGCAGAATATTATCTCTACGAATTTGTAGTGAATATTCTCGAAGACATTGCAAGTCGCTGTTGAAGAACCAATGGCAAAGCCAATTAGTCTAGCTTCCTTTCTTCTATTAGAAAAAAATGTGTGCAATATTTTTTAATGAATTTTAGATATCTATTGATTGCAGAGATAGTGATCATTACCAAACATTAGTAACGTTAATAAACTTAAGAGTACTTATGACAAAATGGGCGAATACCGTATAGATAGACCGAATCCGCTTGCGGTATCTGTTATCGTGCCGCTTAAAGATTTAAGATTGGAATCGGTCGAGAAAAAATATGAGCCAGGACTAGTGACAAGAGTCCAATCACAGATAACAAAAAAGATGGAAATGAGAATACTGGTTTGACGGCTGCACTAGAATATTCCTTAAGTATCCTTACGATAAAATAGGACACAGAAGTTGAAAGAGATTACTGCATTGGCAGGTACACGACTCGGACAAAATGGGGAAGAATTGGCTGTCTGTCATGAAGATCATCGTAGACATCTGCAGTGAGAACAATCGGCATGTGTTCAGTTGAACTGAGCTATATGATTTTCTTACCTTGGCTACCTTCAAGTGGATAAAAAATATGGCATTATTCGGTTCAAGCGAGACTATCTTGAAGATCCATAGAGATATTATGGAAAACTACCAAGGCACTGATAAATCCTTGAAAGCGGATTACCCTAAAATCATCGTTGATATGGTTTCAGTTGTTATGGATGGACGGATACAGTTAGGAGGTAAGAGCGCATAAAATAGAGATACTATCATGCAAGAATATCAGAAATATTGCCACCCAAAACAAATTCTGGCAAGCATTTAGGTATTGCTGAAAAAGATTTCGATCTTATTGAGAGTATAAGTCAAATAACAGGATGCAAAAAGATCAGACTGGATAGAATCACTCAGCAGGATTGAGAGCGGTGACATCGGGAAGTTAACTAACCCATGCTTGAATTATCAGAAATGGCAAAATTATGGCAGATTAATATCTTCTGAGGCACAATTTAAGAAGGATGTGAAAAACGAGCCAGGGAGATGACTTGCCTATAAACAGCAAACATGCTAGTATATCAATTAGAAAATCGAGAAATTACATCGAAAACGTTTTGGATTGTAAATTTGTACCACAAGGCTCACATGGAATTAGTTATGCAAGTCACAACTTAGAATATGGTTATCAGCTGATGGGCGCGGGTGTCAGAGGATCCCATTGGTGCATTAAGCCGAATGATTCCCTTTCCCTTTCGAATTAGTTCGATTGGTCACAAACACAAAACAACAACTTCAGAAGAGATGCAAAATCTTAAGCCTGTTGGGACCACTTTGCCAAAATAAACAGATGAAACGTTTTGTATTGTTAATTCAGCTTGGTAACTCACGAGCAAACCCTAAATCTCCTAGCATTCCATTACACCTATACCCGTATCAATCAAGAAACCGACGGACAAATAGATCGAGAATATGCTGTTCCAAGTTAGCACAACAAAAAAGGATTAATTTAAAAACAACAAGAACTTTCGAATAGATAAAATGGAACAGTCATTCTTATTGGCGTACAATTTGGTCAGATGGAGCTATATTGTTACATGTAAGAAGTGTGGCTACATATCAGCTGAAAAGCTAGCCGAATCAAAAGCAAGGGAGCATCTGCGCTCACACATAGGAGGTCCTGAGAATTGCACACGGGGACACGTCAAATTGATGAAAGTCAGAGACTAACGCATCCGTTCTAGCTAACGCAAAGCTAAATGCTCGTTCGCAAAACTACAGATGTTTATAATCGTCATGTGGACATATGATATTTTCAAAAATCCATAAACATAATAACTTTTTTTGACTTTAGTGGAAACACTCGGATCTAGAATTTGTCCTCTGCATCCCACATCAGCCATGACTATCATTGACTACGTTATTAGTCTCTAACAGCGTGGGACGAAAAGTGGTTTCGGTTTCTTGTTGTGCACTTTACACGGTCGTCACTATTTGATAACTCAATTTATAGTTGCCGTAGGGTTTGTTGTGCCACAAACGTATTAAACGATAATTTGCATTAGGCAAATGTTAAAGACGCTCGAAGTCAAGGACAGGAATGGACCAAACACCACTCTGTAATGCTTCGCTTGGCAATAATCGACTGTTCAATACCATTTCGAAAAAGAGTCCATAATCTGCATTGTTTGCGGATGGCTATTAGTCGTTCTTTCTGCTGACGCTACCCAACGATCTGATTGAACGCTGCAGTTCAGGGGTAAATTAGCGGTACAGTTTTATTGACAATATTATAAATAGTCATGAAATTACAATTAGGTGAAGATCACAAATTGATACTGAGACGAACTATGACAATTACGCATCAAAACGAGGCGATATCATCAACTCAGATGTATCAGATCGAAGAGAAAGCTCATAGTCGTTTTGGAATGCGTCGTATATATATGATGGAGAACGCTGGACACGGCATGGCTGATTTTGTGAACGCTAATTTTAAAACAAGGTCTTCACGGATAACACGCCTGGTTGCAGTCTGTGGCACAGGCAATAATGGCGGAGATGTGTTTGTAGCAGCCAGACATCTCAGCAGATACCCCGGTTACGCGATAGCTGTAATATTATTGGGGCGACCGAGAGATTTGCGAACCGAAGAAGCTAGGACAAACTGGGAGATCCTAAAAAAAATGCATTCCATAGAGACCAGTATTTGTAATCAGGTAGATGTCAAAGCGAGAACAAAAATTTCCAAAGCAAATGTCATCCTTGACGGCATATTTGGAACAGGTATCAGAGGCGATATTCATGAACCGCAGGCGTCTGCAATAGAGTTAATAAACAAGTCAGATGCGTGGGTAGTTGCGGCCGATATTCCCTCAGGACTAGATCCCGATACTGGCAAAAGTTGCCAAAAATGCATTCTGGCCGATGCTACTGTGACTTTTCATAGACGCAAAACTGGTCTTCTAATCGATAGAAAACATTCAGGGAGAGTTTACGTTGAGCATATCGGAATCCCAATGGAAGCAGAGAGAGGAATTCTGAGGTGATCTTACAACGGTAAAAATAATACAAATTCCGGTCGGTCAAATGGATAATTTCACTTATATTCTGGCTGACGAAGACAACGGTGAAGCCGCGGTAATTGATCCATCTTGGGATTTGGAAAAAATTTTTGACGTCGTAAAAAAGAACGGCTGGAAAATAAAATACATTTTTAATACTCATACCCATTTCGATCACATTTTGGGCAATCAACAAATTGCTGCAGCGACAGAAGCAAAAATAGTACAGCATAAGAACTCGGCTCAACCCAATGACATAACTGTAGAAGATGGACAAATAATTTCGATCGGAAAGATCATGATTAGGATCATACACACCCCTGGACATTCGAGCGATAGTATGTCTCTTGTGGTTAACAATGAGCTGGTACTCACTGGAGATACTTTATTTGTCGGGAATTGCGGCAGAGTCGACCTACCTGGCAGTGATGCATCAGAAATGTATGAAAGCTTATTCGGGAAAATAGCAAATTTAGAAGACTCCATGATCGTCTATCCTGGGCATAATTATGGAATTACACAAACTTCCACGATTGGCCAGGAAAAGAAAACGAATAATGTGCTGAAAGCGAGATCCAGAGAAGATTTTTTGCATTTCATGGCTAGTACGGATGAGTAAGTCTTGTCGAGGTATCAGTATCCACATATACGACCAATAAATGATGCCAAATCTTCGATAACCAGATTTTCAACGAAGTCACCGTTATTCGTCTGCGTAATATCTCATACAGATACAAGTGCCATTCCTGGCATCACCGCAGCTGGCGCCAATCGAGATTTTGTCAAATACACCCCTCCTGCTGATGCTGAATTCTTGTATTATGGTTTTTGCAAATGTATAGATAAGGTGCCAATCACGCCTGATGGAAATCCGACTCCGGCTATAATTACGAGAGCAGCCCTAGGCTTAGCAGATATTCCATTCTTGGTAGTTGACGCAGGTTCAAAGATCAAACCGTCTATTCCTTATGTTTCCTTTGGAATAGACCCTGGCCACGACATCGAATCCGGCGTGGCGGTTGAATCTACTGATGTTAAGAAAGCGTTCGAGTATGGACGTATTTTAGGAAAGCAATTAGGTAAATCTTGCGACCTAATGGTCTTAGGCGAAAGTATTCCTGGTGGCACAACTACGACGTTGGGAGTTCTTCATGCGCTTGGTATTGAAGCAAAGTATAAGGTAAGTAGCAGCATGCAAACAAATCCCCATCGTCTCAAGAATACTATAATCAAACACAGTACACAAAAATCAAGGATCTCATTTGGCGAGCTAAGAGATAAGCCCTTTGAAGCAGTGGCTTTTTTAGGCGATCCGATGATGCCATCCGTAGCAGGAATATCAGAAGGGGTATTATCAGTTGGAGGAAAAGTTCTCCTCGCCGGAGGAACACAGATGGCTGCAGTCTTGGCAATTTTGAAATCACTTGGTCTGAACACAAAAGAAGTCTGTATTGGGACTACCATATATGTAGCCAACGATACTTCTTCAGACCTCGCTAGTCTTGTCAATTCAATCTCGACCGAGGTTCCAGCTTATGCAGCCGATCTGTGTATGGAAAAGTCGCCTATCCAGGGCTTGGAAGCCTTTGCAAGAGGATTTGTAAAGGACGGCGTCGGAGCAGGAGGTGCATCAATTGCTGCAATGCTAAAATCGGAGGGAAGAGTAAATGGAGATATCCTTTTAAAAACAATCGAAGAGGAGTACGAGCGCGTGCTGCATGGAATGGCGAATTAATGGCGGGATCCTATCTGGGCGGCGAAAGATAAGATCCTTATTGGTAATTAAATACTTAAGTGGATTCATCTGCATCCGTAACGGCTGGGACCACCCCTTGTCATGATTGCCAAAATTCCGAGATCAATTTGCTATCGCGAGAATCTTTATTATGCTCCCCGCTTTACGATTACAGCAGGATGATGACGATAATGACAGTCCACCAATTAGTCTGATATAGATGCCAGCAGACAAAGATGAAGAAGAATACCGGACTACCGAGTTCTGTACTGATTCATGCTCCGGCCGGGATTTGAACCCGGGATCGTCGCCTTGAGAGGGCGAAATGCTTAACCGGACTACACCACCGGAGCGCCGAGTAGCACCAATTCTCTTTACTCTTCATATAAAACTTGTGAGTGCCAATCTAGGCTACGCTAAGTTAATCTAGCATAATCTACCTTCCTTGTATATTCTTACTCACGATCTTTCTAATTAAGGTTCGAGACGATGAAGCACTTGTGAACAGAATTCCCATTTCGATCAAGAAGTATATCGATAATAATATTACGTATCCTGTATCCCTTATTGGCTGCAGGGCAACAGATCCTAAATCCTCTCTTGATTGTTGTGAATACGATCTAGCGGTTTTCAGTGAACGTGGTCATGGGCACGAAGACAAATTTTTAAGAATAGGTGGTCACAATATTGAATTAATTAATATCTGTGCTAATCCTAGAAGAAATATAATAGCCATGAAAGGTATGATAGTAGCTAAGGATTCTGTGGCAGACTATCCTCTTGTGGCATCAAGTCCCGTCAGCTTGTCCCACCACTCTTTTGATTCTTCACAATATGCAACTGCCCTTTCTGCGTTCGGAAAAAAAGCGGTTGTAAGTTCACTTTTTTGCTACGACAAGATAGACAGACTTGTGTCGAAAAGCCCTATCCTCGCGTCGATGTGGCTTAAGATATCAGCCTACGATTACTTAGAAGGGATACTCGCCTTGACAGGGTGCAGGCCCATGCCCCTTCATGAATTAAATCAAATACGGAATTTAAACTTTGAAGAACAAAACCTCTCCAATGGGATCAACGTTGCTCTTGCATGCATAGGCATCGAAAGAGCAAACAGATCCACGATATCGAGAGCGTCCTCAGCCCTTCTGCAGCTATATACCGAATATTACGATAAAGAATTGGTTATCGAGAAAGCAAGGCATCTAACCAAGCTTGGTATGCTACCTGACTGTTATTACTATCTAGGCAAAATGGCTCGGAAAGTTTTGGTAAATAAAGATGCGACCTTTTGCAACTCATATTCTAAACTAATACAGATAACAATGGATTTAAGTATTGATACTCTGCAGATCCAAAAACTGCTGCTTGAGTTATTCAAAACAGCCAAAAATGTGCTGAAAAACTATCGTAGAATTACTGCAGCTTGAACACTATTTATCGCCTGGTTCTTCCGTGTCCGCAATTTAGTTTTGTATTTTAGGTTACGCGGCCTTGTTCTCAGCCTATACCCGCAACACGGGCACCATAATCCGTCCCATTTCATGAAAATCTCGCAAATCTGACATCGTTTTTGTCCGTTTGCATAACGCCCAGAACCAACAGGTTTCTGCGCCTTATGACGTACACATATACCCTTGCAAGTCAATTGACAATAACCTAATCTAAGCTGCGGGTGTTCTATTTAAACGTGAGCAATAAGGAATAATGATTCACTATGAGCATTCTTCAGACATAGGAAGGACACTAAAATGAAGAAAAGAAAAGAAGAGGAAGAAAAGAGATTATATATCCATCCGCTCTAGCGCACAGATACGTTCGACGCATTGAAGGCTTCGTTCATTGTTAGGTACTCTTCTATTTTCATTTTGACATCATCAGGCTCGGTGTCATCCATGCCTGCGAAGCCAGCCTTGAATGCAATCTTGTTCCCGGAAACATTTATGTCTGCAATTTCCATGTCTGCGTAGACATTAGCAAGTTCGTTTACCCATTCTTCAGCCTCTTGTTTATCGACGCCGGAGGTATCTATGTTTACGTTTAGCATCTTGGTCATACAAAATCACCTAAAGCAGCATTATTGTAGAGATTTATAAAGTTGACGTACGACGTGGGAAAGACTTTTCGGATGAATTTAAACCATCTTATGCAAACGTTAAGAAAAGAACTATGGATTCACTCTTATCCAGAATGACTCGTTTATTATAGGCTCTAAACACTTTTTTCGCCGAATCCCCAATATTGAATCAGATCCTTTTCAAACTTTGTCAATTGTTGCTCGCTCAATGGGTCACCGCAATTCTTGTGGGTCGAGATAACTCGCATTCCGGCCAATTTAAACTCAACTTCGTAAAAGTGAACTTTTGGGCAGGTACACATTGATTTAAACTGATAACGTTGAGCCTATAATTATTTGTATATCCAAGTCCAATCATGCCCCATAAATGGTTGTGATGGTTCCCTGTTTTTAGCGCAAACACATATATCAACTATATTATTCTAATATTGCGATAGACAATGATGAAGAGTACTACAAGTACTGTTTCCAAATCGATATTGTTGTCGTTGATACTGATATCAGCTGTTCTAACAGGCAGTGCTTTGAATTACATAGGATTCATCCAGAATGCACACGCTGCCAACAACTATTACATAGGGAACGGTGTCCAACCAGATACATATTATACCTATAAAATCCAGGACCATGACACTGCACAGGGTCAGCCTTTCCTAATGACAATTTATTTTAAGCAGTTCAATAGTACTGCCAAGTACTGGATTGCTCCTACAACCGTCGTATACCAAGGCAAGGTATACAACGGCACTCTGCATCTGAGCGACCTAGATCTCACTCCTTTAGGATCTTCAAAAGTTCCACCGGATATGAGAGATTTTGTTTCCGGCTACAAGAACAGTTTGGGATGGCTAGCAGCTTTTGTTCCCAAACCAGGACTATCATTGTCGGCCCCCTACTGGGGAAAGATTGCAGCAATCGGAGGATCACCCATTGCGCCAGGCGGCACTGCAAAGGTTACAGTTCCTGCGGGGACATATGACACCACTGTAGTCACTTGGCATTACGGCATAGATAATAATATTTATGTTAATCCCGATATGCCATATCCAGTCAAGGCCCAAACCTATGCTGCCACTACAGGCGGAACTCCTCCTACCCAGTATGCATTTGAACTCCAAGCGACAGGCCATGGTCAGCCTCCTATTATCAAAAGCCAGAGTCTAGTGCCCACGCCTCCGATCACCATTCAAACGGCCCGCGGAACATATTTCATTGAGATAGTTGCATGGCAACCTACAACGATAACTGCTGGAAAACCCACGCAATTCGGCATATTATTCAAAAATAGCCAACAAAGTCCAGAAAGCGATGTCACCTACAGCATAAAAGCTACCCAAGGTAATGCAACAGTTGCAGATTTGCATGACCAACATGCGGCTGATGGAACCGGCATACAAACAATTACGTTCCCGAAACCAGGACCTATTAGCATGGTCATATCGGTGGATGGTGTTGGGGGTGTTCCAAGTGGAGAATTTGTGGAAAGCTCCACTTTCAACTTGGTGGCTGCGCCAGCATCAGGGAAATAAAGTTGCCTCAGCATAAGTTCTCTATGGCTTTTGGTATCCTTTCATTTTGTCACCAAATGCGATAGTACGACTTTTTTTTGCAGATGGTCGCTCAGTGTTGTCTGAGAAAAATGGATCAATTTGCGAGGCAATCGCTTTAATAAAATCTCCGGATTGTTAAGCCGCAAACCGCCCGTTTCAACAAGACACTTTCATTTTTTTTATCTAGAAATAAATCTCCCGTAACGATATTCTTCAGAATAATTGTGCCCATTTATCGAGGACTAATGCTAAGGAGGGATCCCGCCGATGTTATAGCCAAACACATTTTGCATCAACCAGTCTACGTAGTTTTTCACGTTCTGATCTACTTTGCACCATAAATGAATCGAGCCTGGGAGGAGCTCAATCCTACCATTTTCTTTGACTATTCGTAACCCTTCTTTTCCTTCATACATATAGGCATCTAGAACTTGTATATTGTTCCCCAAGGATTCAATTGTTTTTCGTTTTATAGCCTCCTTGGGGACAGCAAATTTTCTGCGAAATTTATCTGTGACGACACTAATATTTTCGGTTCCGTATGAATCGATATCCTTGATTTTGTTCGGATCTGGAAAATGCAACTGGAGTACTAGTTGATGGCGGGAGCCGGTGAATGAAGCGAGTTCAGTTATTTTCTTGAACAATAAGTTGGGATTCCTCGAGATTGCGTAAAGCACATCCCTATTGTAATTAATATTTGACTTTAGTTCATCAATCAATTCTGTAAACGTTGTCATGAGGTCGGAAACGTGAAACCTGGACTATGCATGTATATGAACGTACGTAGAGGCATCACAAGATTCCAATGAGCTTTTCGCTCGATGCATTTTTTAGATCTAGTGCATACCTACAATTGTGTTATGTTTACACCTGACTCCGGGTCTGAACGTGCAAGCAGCGTTGAAGACTATCAAAACACTTGCTCTGAATTTATTGAAGAGATAAGTATTGATTACAAAGATTGGGTTGATAGATATCAGCTAAGCGAGAAAGAAACAAAATCGAGAAAAGAGACCATCGATTTTATCGTCCGAACTACTAATGAATGGATTTTCAGATATTCTGATAGCATCAAGAAGGTTGATATCGTTATGAATGATGGCATTAACAAAATGGCAGAAAATACTGCAGGATATCCGTTTAACTTCCACGTCAGTGTGAATGCCATGCGACGCTACACGATGCATTCGTTAGGACAAGTCAAGCTGAACGTAAAGGCGACACCGAGAGAGGCCAGGCTAGCCAGAATTGTGAATTACTCTACAGATCAGCTGCTCCAAATTAGCTCAAGCTCTCCAGTCAACTTTAATTACAGCAGCGAAAGCTTGAAAGCAGTAGATATTTTAGATGACTATTTTGTAATAGACGCTAGCAGATGCCAACGACTAGATGTTATTTCGGTGGTAGTAATAGTAGAAGAAATTGATCAAGATTTTGCAAGTGAAAGACGAGGATATTCGACTCTTATATTGTTGACATAGTACAGAATGTAGATATAAGTCCATTAACTACTCTGATCATATTAGAAAAATAAGAACGTTGATCTTCCTAAATGTTATTTTGTTCATTCAAATGGTATATAATCCTAATAGAAAATGAAGGTCAATTGTCAGGCGGATGTTGAACTGAGAATAAAATCATTATATATATAATATGCATAATTTATCTAACTTCTATAACCTTGCGACGGTCGTCCAGTTTGGTCTAGGACATCAGATTGCCAATCTGGTAACCCGGGTTCAAATCCCGGCTGTCGCATCCTCCGTCTTTTGGCAGACATCGAGTACATTCATAGCAGCAAGTCCTTTCCGATGACTGTAGGAGCAACATAATGATTTTTAAATTCTCAACTGTGTAGTTATTGGTGTAACTCGTGCCGGACTCGAACCCTGTTGCGGCCATATTCTCCAGAATAGTTTGAAGAAGATAGCCAAGTCCTTGTAATTATTGTCGCAGGAGGATTATTTGGCTTCTAGGCCAGGTTTGGCTTTCTTATAATGGCCTCATCAACTTAACATTCAAGGTTAAAGTCATTACCAAGTCAGAATGGACGTGCGTTGCAGACGCGTCATCAACCAAGAGGTTGCACAGGTTACACGAACTTCCACTTTGGAGACCCGATCTTAATCCCTGTCAGGGTCTTTTCACTTGATTTACAATTCCCTTTTGAACTAATTCACGTCTATTTTGTTTTTAAGATCCCTAAACCTGTTTCTAATAGTGACCTCCGTTACACCAGCCGCGTTTGCGATATCCATCTGCGTTATAGGTTCTCCAGAATTCTTAGAAGACATGTAGAGTACTGTCCCGGCTAGGCCCATTGGATCTTTGCCTGCTGATATCCCCCTTTTTGTAACGCTTGTCATGATATCCATTGCCTGACGCCTTGTCTTCTCGCTTAACTTAGTTTTGTTTGCGACCTTGGCGATACACTTCATCGGATCAACAACTGGAACCCTCATATCGAGTTCCAAGATTAGCAAACGGAACGTTCGAGCGAGTTCTTTTCGACGGAGGTTAGTGAGTGACGCAATGTCATTAAGCGTTCTCGCAATTCCCATTTCGCGGCAGGCTATACAAATCGACGCAGACAGCACAGAATTAATGGTTCTACCTCGTACAAGTCCCCTTTCCTGTGCTTTTCTGTAGATATAAGCAGTCTTCTCGATTACGGGCTCAGATATGCCTAGTTTATCTTTCACTCGTTCCAATATACTGAATGCTTGTCTTAGGTTCCTATCGGAAGAGCTATAGGTTTGAATACGAAGATCCCATGTTCTTAGCCTTTCCATCGTAGATTTCACGGACGCATCCAAACTGCGGCCGCTAGCATCTCTATTCGTCTTACCAATTATAGTAGCTAAGCCCATATCATGACGTGATAGGGATGTGGGCATCCCAGTTCGGCTCTTGTCCTTGCCCTCACCCACAAGCCGCCATTCAGGACCACTCTCCACAATGTTCTCGAGTAGTACTGTGCCGCAGTAACTACATATGAGTTCGCCAGAGTCCGGGTCTGTCACGGTCTCATTATTCTTATTACATCCTGAACAGACGATTGAAGTTTGCATACCTTGAAGAAGTACATATCATGAGGTAATTCAATTATATAAATACTTTAAGCAATAGTGTAAGATTTTTTGATTTTTGTCTCTTCATAACATGGATATATTCATGCTCAAAATTGATATCGGGCATCAAAAAAAGGAAGGTTCGAAATCAGTGTCTGAAGAGCTGTTGCTGTTGTGAAGCAACAAAGGAGTTCCAGGCTTTCGCAGCATTTGTATTAAACTCAGTTACAGCATCGATCGTTCGATTATAGATTTTCAGGTTCTCCCTTGTTGCATCCAATGCGTTAATGGTTAATTGATTGTTAATTCCCACGGCTCTTATTGTGTTGTTGGTGATTTCATTTGACTGCTTTGAGAATTGCTCTACGAAAGGTGTTGTGGATGGCGCGCTGCTCCAAGTGCTAGTGCTGTTATCGGTCAGGTGTTTTTGGGCAGAAAATGCCGTGTGGATGGTGTTCTTGATCGCTTGAATATAATCGAGTTGAAGATTTGATATCGACTGGGAGTACTGTGGTTGGACTTTTGCAACCTCATCTACTATTTTAATAATATTTTCTCTAATATTGTCGTAGAAGTCGCGTGTTTCTCTAGACCTTGCTGCGTTGCTATCGTCTCTGGCTCGGTCAGCAACTTTGAACGTATCATCTTTTGATTTGTCTACCATTTTTTGTCAAAGTACAGCGGTATCCCCAGCCATATATATGTTGGTAATAATCGGTAATAAATACCTTATAGATCCGTAAACCTACCTAGTTTGAATGGTGTCTAACCGTACCTGAATTCAATCCCCTTCTCACCTTTTGGATGCCTCCAGTCAGTTTCTTTGGCGCAGCTACCGCATTCGATACATCCCTCATGCTGGAGCATCACTTCGTCTTGTTCTAAGCTATAGCACTTTGTGGGGCAAAGCACCACCATCTTTCTCATAAATTCGCTTTTCGAGTCCGAAATCCTGATGTGAGAAAGAGTATCATCATTGAACCTTAATTTTGCAATACGTTCGGCAAGGGTAGGGATTGTGCATTTATAGGTCGAAGCCACATAAATCCCTAATTTCTCAGCGAGCTCTATAGGCACTTGCACGTAAGTCTCTCTGGTTTCAACAATTGGTAAAAGACGGTCATAACCAAGTATATTTGCGAAGCCGACAGCAAGACCGCGCAACATGCCACTTGACATTAATTTGAAAATCACGCCATATCTAGCTTTTACGATATCCATCGGTACGGCCTTAGCCGCGTCCAAAAAGATTTTCAAATAATCTTTATCGATCTCCTTCATATCGCGTGTATACGGACTGTCCTCGACTGACTTGGCATAAAATTCACCCATGTATCCTTCTGTGAAATTGTTTCTATCTATTGATCGTGAGATACTGTTTGCCGCTCTTACTGCATCGTCGATTCCAACATTAAGCCCTTCTATCTTAGGACCGACAAAAATGCCGCGACCGGCAGCATCTCCCACAAAAAGAATATTCTTTCGATATGGTTTTTTCATTCTACATCGCTTTCCGTCAGGAACGAGCTTTGCACTATATTCTAATTCCACATAATCATTGACGAATTTTGTTTTGTACCGACCGACTAATTCGTTACGAATACCGTCGAGCCGGGCTTTGATCTCCTCCTCGGATTTGTATCTACCGTTTTCGATGAGTCTCCTCCTTCCTGATTGAGAGTGATATTGGTCACGTAGATCGCCCCAATTCTTTAGAAGTTTACTTACAGCAAAACGAGCTCTTAATTGTTCCTGAGTGGCAAGACTCTTGTCTATATCCTCCTTAATCGCGACTTCGTCTTTGATAAATTCGCCAATAAATGGATTTTTCAATAATCGATCTACTAGAACATTGGGCTCGACAGGATTTTCCATTAGTGAGTCGTAGTGATAAACAGCTCCCAAGGAGAGTGTGTCACGGTTTGTATACAAAAATCCGCCGCCAATATGACCAAGCGTAACATCCCCGGCAAAAAGATGAGCAGCGCCTTCATTAGGCTTTATATTGAACCTTTCCTGAAGGATTTCTTCTGGTAGCTTTACCACGACCTTGACTCCCTGATACAGATCCTCGGGTGTAAATTTGGATCTTGCACCGGATAGTTCAGCAAGCTCCGAATTAACTCCATCTGCAGCAATTATTGCTTTTACTTCGAACGGCTCAAGTTCATCAGTTTCAACTATAGTCTTATCGCCGCCCCACCTCACCCCGCGAACATGCACACCGCTTACGATGCCACCGCCTTGTCGTTCGGCATTTTCTCCTGCTTGCCTTGCAAGCCAGTCAAGTAATTTGGCCAGTAAGACAGAGTACGCGAAGTTTGACTGATATTCGTGTGCCGGCGTGAGATCGATAGAGAAAACCTTGTCCTTCGAAGTAGCGTGAAGAATGTATTTTGTAATGAGCCTTTCAACCGGGGCTTGCGTCACAAATTCTTGTCCGAATATATCTTCCACATTATACACTCTGCCATTTTTGGGGGTCTTTGAATAGAGGATTCCTCCAGATACATTTTTCGATCCCAGGTTTTTGCCAGCCTCAATCAAAATTGCCTGCTTGCCTAGATTTGACAACTGTTGTAATGCAGTCAAGCCGGCTGTACCACCTCCTACTATGGCAACGTCGAAATGTTCCAATTTTATTTGTGGACCTCCATAACTCTTTTTTGCTTTTCCAATTCTTCTATTAAGGCAGGTACTACCTCCTCTATCCTGCCTCTGATGAAAATATCGCACTCGTCTTTGATCGGGGAATTTGGATCAGCATTGATTGCGATAACAAATCCGGATTCCTTCATACCTGCGAGGTGCTGCATCGCTCCGCTAACTCCCAATGCGATATATAGTGCTGGTGCAACCTTACGACCACTAGTTCCGACAACTCTATCAGAGGTCATATAAAGCGAAGAGATTGGTTCTCGCACAGAGTATGGTTTTTTCGAGATTGGCAATGATACTCCGATCTCGGCATTCAGTTCGTTAGCTAAACGCACTATCAATTTTATATTATCCTCTGGCGAATCCTTGATTCCGCGTCCAAACGATACTATCGCCTTGTGGCTATCGAAATCGACAGGGCTCTTGGTGACTTGACGATGCAATACTTTGACAGATGTATCTGCCGGGTCCAATTCAGGAGTAAAGTCAACAACAATTCCTACTCTGTTGGGATCGCGTTCTAGCGGCGAAAAAACCCCCGGTATAATACTGCATGCTTGAGGGTGGTATTCCCTTTGTATGGCAGGATTTCGGTTATCCAAGCACAGTATGGTGGTCCAGAGAAAGCCCGAGAAATCTGGCCTATACATCTCCAAGGTCTTTTCGTATCGTTCAGGTTGGCCTTTTGTCTTATGCTCATGTTTGATTTCAAGGTCTTCAATAACCAATTTGTTGATGTCAGAAGCAAGCCCTGATTCTAGTTCAGCAAGAACCGTTGCTGACAAATGCCTGCCGCTATTGTCTGCCGAGAAGAACATATATCTAGGTTTCTTAAATTCTTCACCATATTCTGGCGAAACCTTCAATGCACAAGCCTTATCTCTAGCAACTTGACAGATGACTTTTGTATCAATCAAATTTATGGGGTATCTTAGATTGGGATTTTCTACACATATTACGGCATCTGCGCCAAAGAAAATCAATTCCTCGCACAATTTTTTGATATTAATTCCTAGCACTACTGCAACTACTTTTTCAGTTGAAAAGTATCGAGCATTAAAAATATCCATGAGCCGCCTTGCTTCACCCAACATCTCGAGCGTGACAGGAATTGGCTTACCGTCATCGTGCTCTACTATGACGTAGAGGTGTCGATAGCTGCCATCTCTTTCATTGGGACGATTATCAGAGTTCTCACTTCTCAGCAAGGTTTTCCTAGGTTCTGGTAATGTCGTTGTCGTAGCCATAGTCGCTAAGGATTCACCACCCGTCCGACGATTTCGTGGATTTTTTCAGCAACTCTACGTAGTTGCTGCTGGTCCGAGCCATCGATAACCTCGGCTCTCCTACTTGCCCTAGCTTTGGGGATCTTCTCAACTTTGTATACAATCGTTGGCGAACCTGGCAACCCAACGAATTTCGGATCAACTTCAAGCTGCTGGGCAGTAAATGTCTTCAGATAATTCTTATAATTTTGTGCTCTTTGCTCCCCCTCCTTCTGATATTTGACTGAAGCGAGACGCTGCGAGATAGTGTTAAAAACTGACTTATAAGAGGGGTCTACAGTTATAAATACAGGTAATGGGGCCTGTATTACTTCAATTACATCTGGAGTACCCTGTAAGGATATCAGTCGCTTTGCTGTCAAATTTCGTTTTTCGATATCGACATCGTAACTAATTACATTGCCTAGGAAAGTATAACCTAATTTCCAAGCAGTCTGCGGTCCAGTCTGGCCTGTTTCACCATCTGAAGCTCGATGTCCTGAAAATACAATGTCCACTTTTCCTGGCTCTTCCATTTTCTTTATCCCGGTTTTCAACACCTCTGCTGTCGCCAAAGTATCAGCTCCAGAAAAAATCCTATCACTGTAAAGATGCAAAGAATCTGCATCAGAAATCAACTGAGCCTGCTGTAAAGCAGCATCGGCAATTGGCGGTCCCATTGTTGCAACGGAAATAATAGCACCGTACCTAACTTTGGCATAAAAAGCCGCAGCTGAAGCAATAGCACTGTGTGGTCCAAGAATACTTTTCGTCTCTGCTCGATTTAAAGTCCCGTCCGAGTTGTAGCTGACACTACCTTCAGAGAAATCAGGCTCAAGTTTCACGATTACTGCTATATTTAGCGGTAAGGCCATTAACTCTCCTATCTCCATAATATGCCCTTAAATGGGTTATGGAACAAACTGATGATGGAAATTCAATTGGCTTCCCCTTGTTGGGAATCGATATTCAGAACACATGCTTGTTAATGTTTCTTTACATTAGCTATGAGCGCTCACCCGACAACGAATCAGCGCCAACTTTCTTGGATGGAAAGTCTTGTTGCTGGTAAACCGATTGCTTCCCTTACTGCGACTGTGGCATGGTGAGTGTTTGCTCGAAATATATTGATCGAAGTCTCTCATATGTGGCTCGTATCTTTGAGTAAAAGCAAGGAAGTTTTGGCTCCAACATTGTATATGCAAGATAGAAATCTTCGGCTTCCAGCATATAACGCTTCATCTTATCGTAAATTACCTTTTTGTTCATTTGTGCTACATCCGAAATGAACTTCATGTTGTTAAGTCTGTCCGCAAGTTTGATTGTCTTTACATCATATTCAGAAGATACAAGAATGGCACAATATTCGCGGAACCTGTTTAGCTCGCGTTCCTCGTTGTTAGATCCGGGGAAGTTGTCTAACGGATGAATCTTCAGTCGCGTAGCTATATCTTGGACTCTGTTGCCAAACCTATAGCTTAGATAGGCCTCAAAACCGTATTCGTTGTTTTTATGCGAATCAAGAATTCTATCGTTATCTTCTAGGATATCGTGTAATATTGCAGATGCAACCTCTACGCTAGTAATAGTGCGGTTGATTGATCGGTAGTGTTTTACTACATCCACTGCAATTGGCCAAGTATGCGTATCAAGGAATGGCGAATCGCCGTCCTCTCGTGTTACACCATAATGCATCTCTTCAGCGACCTCAATTGCACCCTCGATAAAACTATCTATACGTAATTTGGCTTCTTTCTCTAAAAAAGACAAGAACTCTTGCCTGTTCAATGCGTAATCAGGCTTTCTCATGATAACTATTATCCACTCAGTAGAAGAAAAGTTTTCCTGTTGGCTCGTGGTTTGCACGTCTTAGCACAACAGAGTTTCCCCTGGTTCATGCTTAACAATATATGATCGTGTCGTTGATTGATGCCGACTGTGCTCAAGAGTAGCAATGCATTTATCTTGGCAAAAAACGCGTTCTCGCCGCGAGGCGATCAGCCAGAAGCCATTGATAAGTTGTCCCTCGGAGTCTCAAGAAGGCGTGGTCTCCAAACATTACTTGGAGTTACGGGCAGTGGAAAAACTTTCACTATAGCTAATGTTATAGCAGCAACAAATAAGAACACTCTAGTAGTTTCGCACAACAAAACGCTCGCGGCCCAGCTTTATGCCGAATTTAGGGAGTTTTTTCCGCATAACAATGTAGGCTACTTTGTAAGTTTTTATGACTATTACCAGCCTGAGAGCTATCTGCCACAGACAGACACCTATATTGAAAAAGATACAGAGGTTAACGAAAGGATTGAAAAAATGAGGCTTCAGGCCACAGCAATGTTGATGTCTGGTGAGCCCACTATCATTGTCGCAACGGTATCATGCATCTACTCTCTTGGGTCTCCCTCTGAATGGGACGAAACTGCGATTACCGTGTCGGAAGGTATGTACCTGGAAAGAAAGGTTTTGATTCATAACTTGATCGAGGCCCGTTATCAACGAAATGACCTGTCGCTCACTCCGGGCAGTTTTAGGGTAAAAGGAGATGTAGTGGACATCATTCCCGGCTATTCGGACGATATAATTCGAATTTCGCTGTATGGAGATGAGATCGAAAAGATATCTATCTATAATCATCTAACTATGGAAAAAATAAGAGATCCCTCTTCTGTGAAGATATTTCCCGCGAAACACTATATTATCGGGAAAGATTCAAGATATTCTGCAATTGAATCTATAAAACAGGAATTAACGACGTGGCTTGATAAATTGCCAACGGAGCTGGAAAGACAGAGGCTATCTTCTCGAACTAAGTATGACCTGGAAATGATACAAGAATTAGGCTACTGCTCTGGAATCGAAAATTATTCACGCCACTTAGATGGCAGGGCGCCTGGGCAGCCTCCATATTGCTTGTTAGATTTCTTTGGTGAAGATTTTTTGGTCATAGTGGATGAATCGCATGTTACAATCCCACAGCTGAGGGGAATGTATAAAGGCGATTATACTCGGAAGAAAATGCTCGTAGACTATGGGTTCAGACTTCCGAGCGCTTTTGACAATCGCCCATTAAGGTTTGAAGAATTCCAGAAATATATGAGAAACGTCATTTTTGTGTCCGCTACCCCGTCCGACTATGAACTCAAGTCAAGCTGGCAAATCGTTGAACAGCTTGTTAGACCTACAGGATTGCTGGATCCCAAATTGGAAATCAGACCTACTAAGGATCAGATACAAGATCTGATCCATGAGATTTCTGTCAGGGCTGCTAAGAACCAGAGAACGCTTATTACGACATTAACAAAAAGAATGGCCGAGGATCTAGCAGAGTTTCTTGCAAAGAATCATGTTAAGGTCCGTTATATGCACTCAGAAATAGATGGATTGCAACGGACGGAGCTGATAAGACAGCTCCGATTAGGAGAATTTGATGTTTTGGTGGGGATAAACCTGCTCAGAGAGGGGTTAGATATTCCTGAAGTATCGCTTGTGGCGATCTTGGATGCAGACAAAGAAGGATTTTTACGGAATAACACAAGCCTTATTCAAACCTTTGGGCGCGCTGCCAGAAATATTGATGGGATGGTCATTATGTATGCGGATACGATAACGGATTCTATCAGGAACTCGATCAATGAAACAGAAAGGAGACGAACTAAGCAGCTAGACTACAACATAAAGAACGAAATAACTCCTCAATCCATTGTCAAGACAATTCGAGAAAAAGCAGGAGAGATATCAGACGAGAATCTGGATGTCCAACTTAATACGAAATCGATGACTAGGTTAGATCTAGCTCGAATCGCCCTTGAAACCGAGTCAACAATGAAGAAGTACGCTGAGGATTTGGATTTTGAGAATGCGATAAAATTTAGGGAAAAATTGGCAAAGTTAAAGAGCGCTTTAGGAGAACCAGTTATATCAGAGGTTGAATAGCAAGAGTTGCACGATAAAATTATCATTCGCGGCGCAAGACAGCACAACTTGAAAAACATTAGCTTAGAGATCCCAAAGAACAAGCTAGTTGTCATAACTGGATTATCAGGATCTGGCAAATCGACTCTTGCATTCGATACCATTTATGCAGAAGGCCAAAGAAGGTATGTAGAGTCTCTGTCAGCCTATGCTAGACAATTTTTGGAGCTAATGGATAAGCCGGATGTTGATTCAATCGACGGTTTGTCACCAGCGATCTCTATTCAGCAAAAGACCACGAGTAAGAATCCGCGTTCGACTGTAGGAACCGTCACTGAAATTTATGATTATCTTAGACTTCTGTACTCCCGAGTAGGCATACCACATTGTCCCCAGTGTGCGCAAAAAATCACGAACCAATCTGCAGATTCGATAGCAGATTCAATACTCAGCACGGCAAAGGAGAAGAAGACAATCATTCTCGCACCAGTAATACAATCTAAAAAGGGGACCTACGAGAAATTATTTGATGAACTGAAACACAGTGGATACCAGCGCGTGAGATTAGATGGCGATCTAATAAACCTTGAACACGAAAGCAAAAGCGATTCTAGTGGTCATCGAAAATTCTCGTATCCTAGACTGGACAAGCAAAAGAAGCACACTATTGAAGTCGT
>DASSIM010000142.1:0-5020 GCA_035691865.1 Candidatus Nitrosopolaris sp.
CCGGATCTCTGTCAGCATAATACTTCACCATACTCATTTTGAGCACTTTCAGAGAGAGTAACGCACATTTGAGTCTTGCTGGTCCCAGGTTTGTCAGCCCTATATTTTCCAAGATGTCATCCTTTGCCAAATCTTTAACAAGCTTCAATGGCTTATTTAGAACCATTTCTGTGAGCATAGAGGCACTTGCTTGACTGATTGCACATCCCCTTCCTTCAAATTTAATATCCTTGATTTTGTCTTCTTCAACTGTGAGATGCATATCAATTTCGTCGCCACATAGCGGATTACTATCATGGATGCTAACGTCAGGGTTAGGTAGTTTTCCCTTGTTTCTAGGGTTTCGATAGTGGTCTAGAATTATTTCACGATAGATATCATCGCTCATACCTTGAATATTCTCCTTGCGTCATGGAGTGCATCAATGAATATATCGACTTCTTCTTTTGTGTTATAGATATAAAAACTTGCCCGAGAGGTTGCAGACACATCTAGTCTCTCCATTAGCACCTGTGCACAATGATGACCTGAGCGGATTGCTACTCCACGTTCATTCATAATAGTGGCCAGATCATGTGGATGTATATCTGCTATATTAAACGAGATTACTCCACCACGCTCGTTTGCATCTGGAGGACCATAAAGTACTACATCTTTGATATCAGCAAGAGCAGACATAGCAAATTTGGTAATATCGATTTCGTGGTCTCGTACTTTATCCATGCCAATTCTGTTGAGATAATCTAGCGCAGCTCCGAAGCCGATGACGCCTGCTATATTTGGCGTGCCCCCTTCAAATCTATACGGTAAGTCGTTGTATACAGTGTTCTGCTTGTGAACCTCTTTTATCATATCCCCGCCCCCTATGAATGGAGCCATTTCTTCCAGTATCTTTCGTTTCACATACAAAATGCCGACGCCGGTTGGCCCAAGCATTTTATGTGCAGAGAAGGCGAGAAAATCGCAATCTGTTTTCTGAACATCTACCGGCATATGAGGTACCGACTGCGCCGCATCCACGAGTACTGGAATGCCGTCACGATGAGCCATATCTATAATTTCATCTAATGGCAGAATTGTACCCAAAACGTTCGACATTTCGCTCAGCGAGATCAGTCCTACTTTCCTTGTGTCTAGAAAACTTTTGTAATCTTCCATTCTCAGATATCCACGATCGTCTACGCCGATGTAACAGAGTTTTGCTTTTTTTTCCCTGCTCAGGATCTGCCAAGGAACAATATTACTGTGATGTTCCATTTCGGATATTACGATATTCTGACCAGCCTTCACGTTTTTGCGCCCCCACGAATATGACACCAGGTTGATAGCTTCGGTAGCATTACGAGTAAAAATTATTTCTTCTGTAGAGCTTGCATTGATGAATTTGGCAACCTTTTCCCGTGTCTGTTCGTAGGCAAATGTTGCTTCTTCTCCCAATTGGTGAACTGCTCGGTGAATATTTGCATTGTAATTTGAATAGTAATCCTGAATTGCGTTTATTACGGAGAACGGTTTTTGAGTAGTAGCAGCGTTATCTAAATACACCAGCATATTATCACCAACTTTGCGCTTTAGAATAGGAAAGTCCTGTCTTATCTCGTAGACGCTGAGGGCACTCTTCTGCATTGTTCTTACAACAACTCCTTAAGATATAAACAGGTTGAGTATAGTAGTTTATCTGATAATTTTGTAATTACTGGAATCATGTTATAACTTAGCAGTAAAAAGATAATAAGTTTAACTAATTTGGCTATAACTGACTAAAATTCATCTGTCCACAGTAATCCTTACCTGCTTCAGATCAGGGTAATAACATCAACTCGGCAGCTAGCACGCCACAATCACCCAAATCATTTAATCGAAATTCACGAAAAAGACGATTACAACGAATTTGGAAAATCAGGCTAGATACTGAACCTTATAAAATTTTCACGCGTCTACGCATATGCGTACATTTCATTCAGCTGTTTCGTTTTTATGTTAAAATAAATCGGTAATGCGGTACACTCTTGTAAAAGACCTAGATACTAAAAAACAGTATAATAAGAAAGATATAGAATGAAAACACCAAGTTCCATAATTCGAAGCGCAGTTTCGATATTAGTGATTGGTTTAACAACCACAACAAGGCACCAACCGAAGCAAGTTCAAGCTCAGAGTGGCCGGCCTTCAGGATGTCCTGACGCTGGACAATGCACGTGCAACGCTGCTCGTGGCCACGCAATGCAAGCACCATTCGGATAAACAACGGATGCACTGAATCAGGGTCTTTTTAAATTTCTTAAATCCCGAAAGATAGCCAATATCATGAAACCTTACACAACGGATATGAAGAAATGAACATTATGAGAGTTGGACCGATATTTCTTATTTTGGTTATAACATTTATTCCTATTCTGATCGTTTTAACACCGAATAGCTACGCCATTAAACACTTCAATACACAAAGAAATAATGACGAATATGCTAACTGAGGACAGCAAGCAAACACAGACTTCCACAATGGCAATTGATTTAACACGGTTGATCCCTCTGATGTTTAAACAAACGGGGGAAGGCATAATCCCATATACAGTGGTAGATGGGCTAACGGATACACTGCCACTTGGAATAATCTAGCTCTGACCAATCATCTATTTCTGACCCTCCTGTTAAGGATCATGTTTCAGATAAACAACATCACAAGTGCGGTCATTGTAATAGGTTGTTAAATGTAGTTGCTTGTGACCATAAAGAAAACGACAGATCAAATAGCAACGAGTCAAACTGTAGCGTTAAGCCCAAATTGCCATGCAGGTAATACACGTAATACTAGGTAGAATGCATAAATGGAATAGCGGAAAGTGGACATATCGATAGCACATTCTTGAACCGAACAATAACCGACATATTGAGCTGTCTTCTTAAGAGTTGTCGGAGTAGTAGTACGGGGTTAATGCCACAATATTGAACGAATACGATAAGATTTGCAAGTTTGGCCATACCTATCATACAAGTCGTCTTTATCTTCGTAATCCAACTCTGCGAATGCTCTTCTCTTCTTCCTTGGAACTGAAGTTATGAAAATGGGGAAACCTTCGCCGCCGCTATGTTTTGACTTGTCATAATTCTAGTTTATTGGGCTCACCACCTATGAGTATAATTTAGATCAGCTCTTTCCTTCCTTTCTTTCTTCAGTTGAAGTTACCTGTCCCTGATAACTTAACTGACTTTAGGTATGCAAATGTATTTGCAAGTTTACCCCAAACATCTGCCACTGCAAACCCGTTAGTATCGATTTGTTGTAAACTTGTATGGCTACAATTATCCTATCCTAAAAACCACACGATAATCCTTATTACTACCCCGTTACCATTAGCACCAGTCCCGTATAGTAATAGTTGCTTAGTTCAGAAAACTGCGAAATAATAATTTTCGTAGTTTTGTGCATTTCCAAAGATATCAAGTTTAATAATGCGTCTTTTCTATGACTTAGCCAAATGATGCTTCTTTGGCGCGAGGCATGGATAAAACCATTGTCCGAATATGATCTAGGCTCCGAGATATGTGCATATTGTGACGAGAGATTCAACGATCTCGACTTCGTTACTTCCTGCGAATTCTGCGAAATCGGGATTATGCACGATTTATGTGCAAATACCCATATCAAGAATCTTCATGGTAGTCAGGTGGATACTAAAGTAGCATCCAATAAAGATAAACCATTACACGGCTATCAATAAAAATTTTATCAGCTCTTGACATATAACCAGCACTTGGTATAGCCGGTTTCAGTCGCGATTTGAGGAGGGTCTATTTTACAGATAGCCATCGCATGAGGACAGCGATCGTAGAAACGGCAGCCTGGTGGTGGCTGCGTCAAATCTGGCGGATTTCCTTTGATGAACTCTAACTGCTTATTATTATCGTGTAGTCTTGGAATGGCTGATATCAAGGCTTGAGTGTACGGGTGTTTTGGATTTTCGTATATTTCCAAAGCATTTCCTATTTCTACTATTTGACCTGCATACATTACCGCGATTTTGTCCGCAATTTCTGAGATTATACCCAGATCATGCGTGATCAGGATTATGGTCATACCGTTTTCCTTTTTTAACTTCTTAAGTACATTAATTATCTGCGCTTGAACAAGCACGTCAAGGGCAGTTGTTGGTTCGTCAGCAATAACAATATCTGGTTTGAGCAGTAACGCCATTGCTATAACTACACGCTGTTTCATTCCACCGCTTAATTCATGTGGATACCTTTTCGCGATATCTAGATCAAGTCCTACTTGTTCTAACGATTCCAAAATAGTATCCTCGATATTTCCTTTATACTGGTGTATTTGCATAATTTCACGCATCTGATCTCCTATATTGTAAACGGGGTCAAGCGTATTCATTGCCCCTTGGAATATCATGGCGATTTTTTTCCAACGAACGGATTTATTAAAATCCCGATCTGACAGTTTAACTATATCTATTCCGCTTATTATCACGTGTCCTCCTATAATTTTGCCAGGAGGTTGTAATGTCCGTAGGATGGCAGATCCGAGTGTACTTTTGCCTGAGGCTGACTCGCCTGCTATTCCCAAAGATTCGTTCTCACCTATCTCAAACGTAATGTTATCTACCGCCTTCACAACGCCCTTAATAGCAAAATAATACGCTTTGAGCCCAACGACTGATAATTTGGCCTGCGATGGTGTTGTCATTCAAGAACAATATTTTATTTCAAGCGTATAATAACCGATCTGAAGGTGTACAATTGGCTGGACATGGTGGTGGTCTAAACCCCGTAAATTGACTTTATTCGTACTATTCTATCATCTGCCAAGAGTATAAATTGATGCAAGTATTACCTTTTGTCTACCTCACGCTCGATGAGATTAAATAATATCACGATAATAATTTCAATCTTTGTTATAGTGATAGCTGTCGTTATTGCCTTTACGTCAATCGAATTTTATCAAAATAATGTTGACAGGAGAAGCCATATTGATAGACAGCCAGTCGGCACCCACTATCAAAATGCATCC
>DASSIM010000143.1:0-29197 GCA_035691865.1 Candidatus Nitrosopolaris sp.
TTTGATATTTCTAACTTCGGAAATACGTACGCTGTTGGAGCCTGTGTACGCTTTGTAGATGGGAAACCGCACAAAGATGGATACAGGAAGTTCAAAATTAGGTTGACTTTCAATCAGAATGATTTCGCAATGATACAAGAAATAGTGTCGCGAAGATATTCACCAACACAACCCGAAAATAACACTCTACCTGACCTGATAGTAATTGATGGAGGGAAAGGACAATTACATTCTGCAATAGATGCCCTGCATAAAGCCGGATTGGAAGTACCCTGCATATCGATTGCAAAGGCAAATGAAGAAATCTATTCTCCAGGCACGTCCCATCCTGTCATTCTTTCTAGAAATAGTGCCGCGCTAAAAGTGATACAGTATATCAGAGATGAATCACATCGGTTCTGCTTAGCCTACAACAGGAACTTGAGGAGAATTAAGACTAATCATAAAACTGTTGGCAGTCCGCCTTTACTAGAAACCTAGTTCTCGTTTCTATGATGTCTTAATCGACAAGGAACCAGTAACTTAAAATAAATTCAATATATCAAGCACTCAATAGTCAGTCAAACCATTGAGTGTACGAAAATTAGTAATCGCTGGTGTAACCAGCGGAGTAGGGAAGAGTACAGTTGCAGCAGCAATTATGTATGCCCTTAGGAGGAAAGGCTTCGTAGTTCAACCTTTCAAAGTTGGTCCTGACTTTATCGATCCCAGTTATCATACCTATGTGACAGGTAGGCAATCACGAAACCTGGATATATGGATGATGCGCAAGAGCGGGGTACTACAGTGTTTCAATAACTGCTGTTTTGACGCTGACTTTGGGGTAATCGAAGGAGCTATGGGGCTTTTTGACGGAGTATCTGGTAAAGATGATTTCGGTAGTACGGCTCATATTGCCAGACTTCTGGATGCATCCATAATATTAGTGATTGACGCTGCGAAAGCAGCGAGATCCATCGCGGCGATTGCTTTGGGTTTCATACACTTTAACGAATCGTTAAAGATTGCAGGAATTATTTTAAATAATGTCTCAAGTCAGAGACATGCGACTCTTATTAGGGATGCTTTTGCGGGAAAAATAAAAGTTCCAATTGTAGGTGTTATAGAGAGGAACATAAAAATAAGGATGGAAGAGCGTCGCCTAGGTCTGATCCCTACTCCAACACTTGGAGACAAAAAAAAGAGAGTGATAATTCGCTCGGCAAAATATGCGGCTGAGCAGATTAACCTCGACAAAATAAGAGACGTGTGGCAGGTGCCAAGGGAGGTGCATAGTAAACAATCTACAGCGGAATTGTCGACCAATAGAGGAAAGGTGGCTATCGCGTTGGACGAATCATTCAATTTTTACTATGCTGACAACTTTGATGCTCTCAGGAAACAACGTCTAAGCTTATCATTTTTCAGTCCCGTTCATGATTGCACTTTACCTGATGATATATCTGGTATTATACTTGGAGGTGGATTCCCAGAAATTTTGTCAGAAGAACTCAGTAAAAACAATTCTATGAAAATGTCAATTTTGAAGGCAGCCGAACACGGTATTCCAATTTATGCCGAATGCGGCGGGTTAATGTACCTAACCCGATCAATCGGCGAATACGAACTGGGCCGTCGAAGCAATAAAAAATGGAAAAAGAAGAAGATGGTCGGCCTCATTGATGCGGATACTATCATGACTCAAAAATTAACTTTGAATTATACTAAAGCTGACTGTAATGCATCTCCATTTGGCACCATTTCTAATATCCGTGGACACGAATTTCATTACTCAAGGATTAGAAATATCGCGGACGATGCAAAATTCGCTTACAGAATGGGTAAAGGTTATGGGGTTGACGGCAAAAGGGATGGTTTTAAAGTCCATAACTGCCTTGCGTCATATATGCATCTCCACTTCGCCGATACACGGTTGTCACGGCATCTTGTTGAAACTTTCAATAAAAATCGAACTCGGTAAAGATTGCAAAACATTTTTGCACCTGCTAAAGTCGTTAAGTCATCAACGGCTATGTTCAACCTTTTTTTTCAATGCATAGTTCATTTCTTCGAATGTGTGACGAATATCTTTATCCATACGGACCGCAAGGAAGGTTCCAATACCACTGAATATTTCTCTATGAATAAAACGTACACGGCTTTGTTCGAGTGTCTCTATTGTAAATATGCGCTCACCATTCAACAGCCCTGGTAGCAAGCCTTTGCCATACCACCTGAGTTCATGATTTGGTTCAATTTTTGTTAGAGTAGGTCTATACGTCCTATTTTTTCCATTTGAAGTCGAGATGTGTATCTCTAACTTTGACCCCTCCTTAATACTTCCAATAATTTCGCGAATAAACGGATTCCAGTCTGGGAAATGATCAAAATCCGTAAGCACTTGCCAAACCCTTTCAGCTGATGCGTTTATCTCAATTTCTGTTTTTATTTCCTTCAAAGGTCATCTTTTTTTGTTCTTCCTCGAACTTCTAGTTAAATTTTTTTGCTCTTAAGGGGGCAAATGTTTTCTTCGAATCGAGTTACAAGCCCAGTTTAGCTCAGGCGCATTCCTTCTTCTTCATTTTCGTGTAACAGGCTCTGGATGATAGCGCCATTAACTTCATCCATATCGACCTTTTGTTTCAAATAATTAGTAAAGTTTCTTGTGCTAATAATCCCTTCAGCTCCATTCTGACCGACAATTAGCAGATGTCTTACTTTATTTTGGATCATTTTGCTAGCTGCTACTTGTAGAAGAGAGCTCGAATCGACAGTAATAACAGGAGTCGACATCATTTCCTGAATAATGACTTTGCTACTGCTCACATCTTTAGCACACACGCGTCTCACCAGGTCGCGCTCCGTTACTATTCCCACATGCTTACCTTCGCCGTCAACGACTAACAGGGAGCTCACGTTACTATTTCTCAACTTCTTGGCTGCGTGTTGAGCAGTGTCAGATTCATCGATGGTTTCCAGTCTCTCACTCATAATCTCTCCAATTGTTGTCATATATGTCACAGAACTGTTGTTCGTACTTGTTAATATAGTATGAAATATTATGTTACAAATGATGGGAGTTCTGAAGTAGTAGCATCAATGCATTCATTATTGAAGACGCTGCGGCGCTGCCTCCTTTCCTGCCACTATTAGTGATAAATGGAATTTTTGTCCTAGAAAGTTCCTCTTTGGACTCCGGTGCGGAGACGAACCCAACGGGCATTCCTATAACTAGCGCTGGTTTAGTCGCGCCCTCACTTATCATTTTTATCGTTTCAAATAATGCAGTCGGGGCATTACCTATGAGTACAATTCCCTCATTCATTTCATTTGCCGATTGACGCATTGCCATTTCAGATCTAGTTTTGTTTAATCGACGCGACCTTTCTATGAACGTTTTATTTGAGATATGACAGACAGCGTTTAGCCCAAGAGCTGAAAGCGATTTTTTGTTTAAAGCCGCGAGAACCATATCTACATCGGTGACTATAGTACATTTGTTTTTCATAGCATTAAAGCCTGAAGCTAGCGCATCATTACGAAATATTATCTTAGCCGTAGTCACAAAGTCGAAATCTGCTGTGGCATGTATAACCCTCCGTACAATATCCCACTCTAACCGATTATAGTCATGATCCCCCACCTCGCTATCTATTATCTCAAAGCTTTTTCTCTCGATATTGAACGCTCTTTCCGCCATTCCTCTATTGAAAGCAGTTTCTGCTCGCTGGTCAGAATTATCCAAATCTTTTTTCTTCAACCTCCCTTGCTCGCTCGATTAAAAGATCAATTAATTTCTGATCCACTCCCAAATGACTCGTCATAAATGCGTTTTCGAACGGGTATTTTTTTAGTGCGTCATTGACGTCGGCAATTACGTCCCGTTTTATATGGGCTCCCTTATGAAGAAAGTATGGCATTAATATGACAACTTTAGGATTATCATCGAGCATGTTTTTTAGCCCTTGCTCTATGTTAGGCTTGTCCAATTCAAGAAAACAGAATTTCACTGCACGATAGAATGGCGTTAATGTATTGACGATATGAACAAAGGCATCTTTGGCATTTTTATCGCTGCTGCCGTGGCCTATAAGAAGAATATCGCATTCAAGATCGGAGCATCGAATACTCTTTTCTCTCTTCAAGCTGCTGATCCGATCCATCACCAAATGTGTCATCATAGAATTGTAACTAAGAGGCTTTGTTATGACCAAATTCAGCTTTTTGATCTTACAAATTCTAGCGCTTTGCCTAACCGTCTCCTTCAATTTCATACCAGGATAAAGAAAATACGGCATAACAGTTATGCAATCTGCACCATTTTCTTGACATTTTTTGATTCCTTCCTCGATGAATGGCGGAAGTACTTCCAAAAAACAATAATTTGCGTAATAATATCCTGCGCTAGTTTTGACACGTGAACATATATCCTCCAGTTCTTGTCTGACTTCAGGCTCTCTACTTCCTCTATCTACAATCAGTATTGCTTTTTTCAAATTGCTAAAACCTCACCCTGGCAACTGCCACAGTAAGGTCTGGGGGATATTTTTGTTTTGGCACCACTAAATCACCTTTGGCACTCAGAATTGCAGAGGCCTCCGACACGCTCGGAGTACCTTCGAATCTTTTTACAGTCTCAGAGGGATTTGGGACTGGTACAAGTCCGAGTCTGATTCTGTCATAAACCTCTACAGGGATCCCGTGAAGGGATGAAAAATCTTGCAAGCCTTTTACACCCGCCTCTCGACTGATCGACGCAATATTTCTTATCGAATTGAAGCTCAAGCCTTCATTTTTCATTGCATTCTTCACACCATCTTCGACAACCCCGCAGACCGTATCCCGATGAATTCCTATCCCTACCACTAAGCTTTTTGGCCTATAGACAACTGATTTTGCTAGAATTAGCTGGTCATTGATTATTCTATCCGAAATAACTAGCGCTCCTTTAAACTGCGATGACTTTAAATCTTCCAGATTACGCACAACTGTCACGTTACTAGGCAACGATTTATTCTGCCACCAATCCTTTTCGCCAGCCTCCTGATACACGCCAATTTGTTCTTCATTAACCATGAGGGCACTGACCTTAGTGACATTTTCAAAGTTCTCGATAGTCCATGAAAACTCTCTTCCCAGCAGGTCAACAGCAATAGTGTCGTTTACATCTGCTGCTGTAGTTATTACCGGCTGACAGTTGTCAAAAAAGGATGCAACTAACCTTGCAAGTGAATTTGCCCCCCCAAGGTGTCCTGAAAGAGCACTGATAACAAATTGTGCCTTGTCGTCAATTACAACAACCGCAGGGTCTGTCTTCTTGTCCACTAGAAATGGTGCAATTAGCCTGATTACTGCGCCTAGCGAAAATACACATATCAGTGCATCATTTTTTTTGAACAGATTTGCTACCAACTGAGAGGTTTGTTCTCCAAACCAATTCACGTGGGACATTGACTGGTTGGCATATTTTATAGGTGCATAAACTTGTACTTCTGGCATTTTCTTTAAAATATTGTTTGCGATATCGATTCCATGCCTTGTGATGGCAATCACAGCTATGTTTCTTGTCATTGGGGCTATCAAGTTCAATCAGGTGGTAGAAAATAAAAAATCTTTCTTAAATTATCTGTGAGTATAATGCATAATTTTTCTCAGCTAAATTACATAGTGTTCAACCACGTAGCCATGAAGGATTACGGAAGCTTGCATCAGAACTAATAAGCCAAGCAACTTCCTGGAAATACCATACCTGAACAATACATTTATGAGGTCAAGACCCAATCCTTATTTTTTCGGTTAGGTGTTTCGAATCCAAAGTTTGTCAGCTCTAGGACAACCAAGACCGATAATGACAAGTAAAGCGATGATTGTGCGGTTAGAATGGGTGGCGTGTAAAGAGTAGATCTCACGATTTCATGCGCAGTGGGAGAGACCACCAGGAAACTGTCCCGATACTTTGCCATCAAAATCAAACATGATAACTTCTAACTCCAACTCACCTTTCGAGTAGTCATGCATTTGTTCGTAGACTTTTTTGCAAATCAAATCAAAGAAACCGGTTATTTGATAATTCATAATTATTTCAAATACGTGTCTAGCCGTATTGGCATTTCTTATCTCCTGTAGAATTGACATCGGAATCTCAGGGAAGCACTCAGAAGCAACGTGCGCCATGAACTCCATGTCGACGTGCGAGCCTCGAACATGTGTCTGCTTGATTCCCATTGACATTTTCGTTAACTTTCCTACAAAACCTGCTATCGTAGCCTTTCTGATTTGTTTTAGCGCGCAATGTCTTATGGAGTAACCAGCAAAGTCTCCCATTTGAATGAAGCAGTGTTCTGGAAGAGCTCTAGCAAAAAGCTCTTTAGCAAAGTCTTCACTCCGACCGCCTGTTGTCAACACAACCTGCTCATCACCCATTGCTCGGGCTACATCCAGAGCCTGTCGAATTGCAGCTGCAAAAGAGGCAGTCGAGTATGGAAATACGATCCCAGTCGTCCCGAGTATTGAAATCCCTCCGATTATCCCGAGTCTTGGATTGTCAGTTTTCTTTGCAATTTCTTCTCCCTTAGGTACTGAAATAACGACTTTTACACCGTGGTGCTTCAAGGTTTCCGCCGCAACTTCGCTAACTGCCTTTTCGATCATTTTTTTTGGACTTGGATTGATTGCGGGCTTACCGATATCTATCCCAAGGCCAGGCTTTGTCACTCTGCCGACACCATTCCCTCCATCAATCGAAACAATTCCAACCTCGCTAGTGAGAAAAACAGTTGAGCAAACCTCCGCCTTGTCCGTGACATCGGGATCATCCCCCGCATCTTTAACGACTGCTGCAGTAGCTGAATATTGTCCCTTTGTAGCGTTTGTCCATGCGATGCGGATGTTTATTGTTTTCCCCTTGGGCAAAGTTACTGAAACATCGTTAACGGCTTTCCCGGATAGCAGCGCGATAAGAGCTGCTTTAGTCGCCGCGGTCGCCGCAGTTCCAGTTGTAAATCCAGTCCTCAGAGCACCCCGATTCCTTTTTTCTTGAATTTCCTGAGGCAGCTGCTGCTCTCTCTCGGCCAGCTCGAGATCTTTTTGGACTTCCATATCTTGTACGTCTCTTGACGTTTCTTCTTCGCTACTTTGGGTTTCATCATTCCCACCCGCGTCATATAACATTTCGAAATCCACCACAAAAATTCATACCAGGATGGTACCATCCCCCTCATCTAGGGATTCCTGTTGACGCCTGCGTTTTGTCGATAGACATAGAGTTGTTGGCTCATACCGTTGCAAATTTTCGCTGATCATCGTAGGATTGCGGCATGCACGCAGGCATTATACTTTGTCATTGCAATTATTGGTGCTTAGCGAATGTGGAAGAGGTTGTGTTCAGAAATAGCCGGAAGAGATGAGGTGAGAACGGATCCCCTTCCAGTAACATTCTGCTGATGCGTGCATTAGTTTCGAATATCGTGGATACTATGTTTCTACATATCATCTTCGATCCAATTAGGCCTTTCGTAATGGCCTCTTATTGGCTTCGTTTGTTCCAAATTTTGCTAAATGATACCAAGTATTGTTTACTAAGATGTCGTTCTCCCCGCTGGCCTCTAGTGATTCGTCTAATAGCTGGTCAACCCCGGATATACCAATTTGGCACCAAATGCTTCGATGCTTATTTCGTTGGCCGATTGGACTGTCCCTTGCTTACTCCCAGAACTCCTTTGCCATTGATCTCGAATTCCATCGCTACTGATAAACGCATTCCTCTAGTAGCACTTGTAATCACGGCCATGCATGATGACATTCGCTTAGTTCCTCTCGATTCTTCTTTATTATCTGTATCTGATACTTACCCACAGTATTCAATATAAGTCAAGATTTAGTTCTACGATCCAGCTCAAGTCCTATTTTGGACCTGCGTTTGATTCATATTGACTAAAGCAATACGAAATGTATATCGTCCTCAGTACAAATTGCAGCAAACGTCGTCAGGAATCTGGAACGGGAGGACTACATGATCCTCAGAGTTTTTGCTTCTAGACTCGAAGATCATGAATCTCTTACAAGGCATCAATTGGCCGCCTACTCAAAATTACATGGGGACATAGTTGATTATCGGCTAAAAGGCCTACACGAGATGAATTTAGTTCGCAAAAATAATAAAGGTTTTACTATCCTCAATGCCGGACTTGATACTTTCGCATTGAAGACCCTTGCTGAAAAAAACATTATAAGTGGTATCGGAAAACCTATTGGTGTCGGCAAAGAATCGGACGTGCACGAAGCCATAACGGATCGCCAAGAGGAACGAGCCGTAAAATTCTTTAGAATCGGCAGAATCAGCTTCAGGGAAACAACCAAGAAGAGGTCTTTTGTATCGAAGGAACACGACAATTTACATCACTGGTTACTAGTAAATATTAGTGCAGCCAAAAAAGAAGTAGAAATCCTTCAGCGTCTAAGAAATACTGGTATTAGGATTCCTCTGCCATTGAGCCGGGCAATGCACTCCATTGCCTTGGATCGGATAAATGGGGTTAGACTTGTGAGTGTGAAAAACCTTGAACAGCCAAAAGTAGTGTTGCGAAACATTTTGTTGAGTATAAGAATTGCTTACAAGAATCATATCATACATTCTGATTTAAGCGAGTACAACGTTTTAGTTGGAGAAACCTCATGCGATACGTGGCTTATAGACTGGCCTCAAGCAGTCGCTACGAACCATCCCAACGCTCAGTATTTGATAAAAAGGGATGTATTCAATATCGTACGATTCTTTAATCGCAAATTTGCAGTAGGTAAGAATCTTAATGACGCCTTGAAGGATGTTCTAACGGCTCGAAATTTTTCTACTTGGTAAGCAGGGGGACCTTATCTGTAATTTCCCAAGTAAATCCCGGTTCATCCCTACCAAAATGACCATATGCGGCGGTTTTCCTATAAATCGGCCTTTTGAGATCTAGCTTCTTGATTATTCCAGCTGGCCTCATATCAAAACTTTTTTTCACACGCTTTTCGATTTCATCCTCAGCGATCTTAGCTGTGCCAAATGTGTCAATCATTACGGAGACCGGTTCAGCAACACCTATTGCGTAAGCGATTTGAACCTCACACTTATCCGCCAAGCCTGCTCCAACAACATTTTTTGCGACATATCTCGCCATATAACACGCTGATCTATCCACCTTAGATGGATCTTTCCCTGAAAACGCGCCACCCCCGTGCCTGCCCATTCCACCATAAGTGTCAGCAATGACTTTTCTGCCCGTCAGTCCAGTATCGCCTTGAGGGCCACCAATTACGAATCTACCGGTAGGGTTGACGAGGTATTTTGTTCTGGCATCAACCCAATCACCGCAAACTGGTTTTATCACACTGTTAATAATTTCCTCTTGCAACTGTTGTAGATGAATATCTGGTGAATGTTGAGTTGAGACCACAACTGTATCTATCCTTATGGGCTTGCAATCTTCATACTCCACCGAAACCTGTGATTTCCCGTCAGGCCTAACCCAGTCCAATTCTTTGTTTTTTCGGACTTGTGACAATTTAAGGGATAATTTATTCGCCATCGATATAGGCAAAGGCATTAGCTCTCTAGTCTCGTTTGAAGCATAACCAAACATCAAACCTTGATCTCCAGCCCCCTGCTCTTTGTTGTAGCCTGGAGTGATCCCCATCGAGATATCCGGACTCTGCTCATGAATCGATACAAGGACTGAGCAAGCTTCCGAATCAAATCCGTATTCTGTTTTATCATATCCAATTTCCTTTATTGTCCTCCGGATAGTGCGTTGCAGATCGAATCTTCCAGAAGAGGTTACTTCACCAGCGACAAATACAATTCCAGTAGTGGTCATAGCCTCGATGGCTACTCTGGAGTCAGGATCTTGTTTTATGAATTCATCTAAAAGCGAATCTGAGATCTGATCACATAATTTGTCCGGATGCCCCTCCGTTACGCTTTCAGATGTGAAAATTGATCGTCGTACCATACGAATCTGCTTTTATACCTAAAGGTCTATGAAGATCATCAAACTTGTATCTCGTCAGAATTCTTTCTCAAGCTTTATGAAGAGGACATTATTTCCCCTAATTACAACCTTGCCGTAGTTTGCCAAAACGTCAGCTCCATCGAATTCTTCTGCATTTACCAGAATCAGATTCATGTAAGAATCAACGTTGCTCATCCTGCCGCGATATTCGATCTCGCTCTTCAATCTCACGGCAACCTTTCGATTTACTGCACGCTGCAAAGTAGATAAAGGTCTTTTTGGTTGCTGGGATGATGATGACGACAAATCCAACTAATCACTTTGGAAGTGAGAGCACCATATCTACAATAAAAAGGTTCCCCTGTTCTGACGAAACTGCCAAATCAGCTAATTTTACTAGTACTTTCAAGAAATGATGCCACATGTTTTACCGACTGGATGTGAGGCAATTGATAACCTTCTTGGAGGTGGGATTCATTTTGGGATGGTTACAGACATTTTCGGCGAAAGTGGTACCGGAAAGTCACAATTGTGTTTTACCATTTGTGCAAGAAGTGCAGGATATCTTGGATGTGGTCACCAAGTAAGCGTCGTCTTTATTGATACAGGAGGAACTTTTCGGCCCGAAAGAATAACTGAGATCGCTGAATTGTCAAAGATCAAGACCGATATCCTTGACAAAATTCTGATCGTAAGACCTTTATCAACTACTGATCAGATAGGCTCAATTAAAAGACTCTCCGAAATCAATCCACGTCTGTTAGTAATAGATGGTGTTGCCTCATTATTCACGACCGACTTTACAGGCGCAGCAAGGCATCTAGCTCTAATGAAACATCTTCACGAGTTGTCAATGGCGGCTATCAATCTTCGCTGCGCCGTTGTAATGACAAATATGGTCCGTACTGTGATTGCTGCAGGAAATCAAGTGAAGAGTTCCGTAATGATGACAGAAAATCCCAATTGGTCAAAGACGCGACAATTTGATCAACAACAAGAGCTCATGGGAACTTCTGTTTCGATTTATTCGCACATGAAACTAATGCTAAAGGGTGCAAATATGGAAAAATCTATCTTCAAGGCTGTCCTGTTACAGCCTTTGAGAAACCATGAGGCATTCTACACGCTTACAGCAAATGGAGTTGTCGACCTTCCTTAGCATTCAGTTAATTGTATGGATATTTCATATATTTATTACAGTAGACCAAAGAATTCCATATAGATATTATGGAATTATTCCTTACCCATAGAAACGTATATCATTTATGCTCATTATTATGAGATCTACAATACCTGTTTTCAGGTGTGATAATTACATGTAGTTGGATACATGGATTGAGTCAGACCGTAGCATTATTGACAGAGCCAATCCTCCTATCGTGCAACACACAACACAAAAATGTCTTACATGATACGGAGGTTCCCTGTCCTTTGGCTGATATGTGTTGGTTAATGTTTCTTTACTGATATTCCCTATTTTTACTTTTCTATTTGGTCATTTCTTAGTTTTCTACCTATATTCCTGTAAGTTTTCTACAATCTGACTGAAAATCATAGTATTCTTATTTCTTTGCGATTTTTGGCGTCCTAGACAATGCTCTGCTTAAGCCCTCGCTAAGTCAGGTTGCCCTTTAATCATTTATTTTAGCAAGCGTCAATCATAATGCCAATTTTAGCTGAGATTTCACCCAGTCTTAATTGCTAGTAAAATTTTCTGGAGAGAGTACGTGCCTAAATCGCTTTTGAATGGCCGTACGCTACTTCCGTCATTGTCCAACCTTATCCGCTAAGTTTGGATTTCACTTCATTAATCATACTTGTTATAACATTCGGCCACGTATAACGATACCGACATTCTTCTATATTCCATAGAGGTTCTTGATAATCCATTTAGCTTATAAGAACTGAAGGAATTATTGACGATAATTATCCTTACAGATGTCTGGCTCATTTTCGGATGCGGATTCTTCATATAGATCGCAATTGATACTACAGAATATAAGATCTGTGAGATTTAGTTTAGTCCCCTGGCAGGTAGCTGATAAACCCCATAATCGCGCTAATCTCTATTGTGGCAGCCTCCGATTATGTCTGTTCATCTCCGGTTGTTTGTTCTCTCGATATGTATTGACCACTCAGAAACTCGAGAACATGTACATTTTAAGGCAGATTTGAGCTTCCACAATTTCTGTTTCTAGAAATGCGAATTTAACAGCATTTACTACGAACTTTTGTAGATATATTCGCACAAATAGAATCGGTAACAGAGTGACTTGTCAGATTGACTATTCTAGATATCGATGATTAAGGACCCCAGGTGGGCAGAAAGATTACCAGGTGGATGATCACTCGGTGTTTCAAATTTTGAAAAACTCCACTCACGCTGCTATTTTTACCAGAGATGATGACAAGCTAATAATCCTGGCGAGGGGCATCAGTAAGGATGACAAGAAAAAAAGAAAACGATCGACGAGGTAGAGAGAAGGATTAATATTAGTTATTCTCAGAAAGTAGCTTACGTCAATTTCTGTAGAGTGTGCGAATATTCTGCTCGAAGCTGCTTGCTACTATAAGAGGAATTGTCAAATGCTCTTGCACCTCGACTAATTGGCCGGCAGCTCTTTGTGATAATACTTTCATTTGCATTTCTAATGACAGATTGGCTCGATATCAAAGAGGTAATTCAACAAACAAAGCCTGACTCATGTTTTTGAAAGGCCGCCTCTCTCACCTATGGTAACAAATTTTTCATTTAGCTTCTCTCTGAGGATGTCAAGCCTCGCCACGACTCCAATTAATTTATTCTCGTCGTCTATGACTGGTACAAGCACGATAACCTTTTGAAGCATGATATCAATTATCTCGTCTATCTCAGTGTCCTGCTTTACCACAGCCGGGTTTCTGGTCATTATATCCGTAGCATGAAGACTATCGAGGTTCTTGCCTTGCCTTACAGCTCGCAGGATATCGGCCGCAGTGACTATTCCTGTAACCTTCATACCGTTGTCAATAACAGGAACGCCGTTAAATTCTCCAATAAGAAGCCTAGTACTTATTTCTGTACCCGTAGTGCTCTCCCTGGCAGCTACGACATTAGTCGTCATTAAATCAGAAGCTTTCGTTATTCGGGTGTCACCCTCTCTCATCAGCGCCTACAGCTGTATTAAATGTATCATCTCTCTGGCATTTGTTAGATATCCCCTATAAGGTATCAGATAACGCATGTCGAAAATTTCCTCCAGCTACAGTAAACAATTTGTCAGCCGCCTATTCTATGCATAAGATTTAGGTTTGGCTTGAGCGATTTTGTCCGAATGATTTTTATTATTCCTTCGGGTTTTTTCTTTACACTTTCAAGAATATATTCTGTGATCTCCTTATCTGATTTTTTACCTCGTAACATATTTCTAAGGTCATAACCAGGATTTTCATAAAGACACGTCATTAATCTGCCATCAGAACTTATCCTTAATCTGTCACAATTGCCACAGAATGGTTCTGATATTGAAGGAATAAATCCTAAAGTACCAATTCCATCATTGAAAGAATAAAGCATTGCAGGTTCAGAATTATTAGTATTACCTACCGGCACAAGCTTTCCTACATCTTTGTTTATTCTATTAATGGTTTCGTTCTTAGTAACTACAAGATTTGGTTCCCATATACCTGATCCATCTAACGGCATGAACTCAATGAACCGCACAGTATAGCCCGTAAATCTGGCAAATTGAGCAAAATCCACAATTTCATCATCGTTCCAGCCTCTCATAATGACGGTGTTAATTTTTATTTTCAATCCAGCGTCATCTGCTGCTCGGATGGCATTCTTAACCTTGGTGAGTCCGCGTATACCAGTAATAGCCTTGAACCTTTCTTCGTTGAAGGTATCCAAACTGAAATTTATGCTCGACAATCCTGCATCTCTAAGCTGCATCACCTTATCTTTCAATAACAATCCATTTGTCGTCATACTGATAGACTTAATCTCATCGATATTGGACAATGGCTTAATAAGATCTTCTACTTTGGGTCTAACAAGAGGTTCACCTCCTGTTACCCTTACCTTCTCGATACCTAGCTTAGCTAGTATAGTAACAAGTTTGACGATTTCATGATAACTTAAAATTTTATATTGATCAAACCATTCGGTATTGCCGTTTGGCATACAATAGATGCACCGCATGTTGCATCTGTCTGTTATTGAGATCCTTAGCTTTCTTCCAATCCGACCGAAACTATCAACCAATTTACTTTGCAATTGAACCATTAACTCCTGTAGATCTGTCTATTTCAGAAATTCGTTCAAGGAAATGGAATTTCCATCCTGCAGGTAAGTCTTTAATTCTAGTTGCTCGTTGCATCATCTCGATATTCTTTTTGTCCTTCGCAAACAAATGAACTATATCGTTGACTGTGATATTGTTCTTGTTCCTTTTGATAAGATGTATTGAATCACCAGCCCCAACTTTTCCCTCTTGCAGTACTCTAAAATAAATTCCAGGGCGACCGCTATCTAGAAACTGTCTGACAATATCCAGTCGTCCAAATTTAACCCCAAGTTTGTAACAGGGCATGCGAGGTTGCGTCGCCACTAGTTTAGCAGAACCTATTTGGAACCTGTCTCCGATATTAACAGCATCTTCCATCAATCCCTCCGTCGTGAGATTTTCTCCGAACATCCCACAAGCCATTCGGGTGTCAGGCAATTGCCGTTGCCAGAACTCATAATGCTCTACAGGGTATGAGTAGACAGCCTTGTCTATTCCGCCATGTACGGTCAAATCTGCCTGTGCATCACCATCTAGGTTAACTTTGTGAAGATTGATCCGTCCTTGTACTGGTTCTTTGAAAATTCCAGTTATGACAACTTGGCCATTGAAGAGGACCTCACGTGGGAGAGACACGTTCACAGAAAGTACCTTCATTGATGTCTGCAATTATACTAACTCTAAGCAGTATATATTCAAGTCGAATACGGTAAATTTGGGAGAAGGAACACTTATCATTCTGACCAGATTCATGAATTGAATATCCTAATTTGGGGTTTTCGTATGCCTTTCTTTCCAGTAGCAAAATAGTTATTCCTTGTGCTGTAGGCAAACCAGGATCTCCTCAATCTCAACGCTTCGTAAGTATCAATGGATCATTCTAAATCTTCCATTGTTTCGAGTTGTTGACGACAATATGTAGACGGTATTTGAGAACTTTAGCAATAAAGGTAAGTTTTATCAAACACTAAGATTAAGAATAGCAGGCTTGGATTAGATAAATAATTGCCAGCGGGGCAACAATGGAGCAGAACTAGCGGAATGACAAATAACAATAAAAACAATATACATCAACAAAATAATACTGCAAATAGAAGTTTTGATGATTTTGTATTCAATCCCAAAACTGCAATACTTGAACCAAAGTGTAAGCCAATTTGGAACAGTGATGGAGTAAACGATGATAATTCTGAATTAAAGGATTATGATACTATCTTAACATGTGATCTTTGTCGCAAGGCTGTTGGTTTCTTTAGTATTGCCGACGTGAGGCCATATATTGATTCCCCAATGTTTCTTTGCATAGATTGTCTCAGAAGATGTGATCGTTCTAACCTTAGTGACGAGGCACAGATATGGTTTGAAGATGAAAACGTTAGTAAGTGAACCTTTTGGGCATTATAAACTCGGAATCTGTAGCGACAGAGAATGTGGCGCAGCTAAAATTGCTATAACGAAGATCGATATAATTCTGCCCCCCCTTTTCCAAATAACACTTGCAGCAATTAGATCAAAGGGATTGAACGGAAGTGAAAAATGCAATCCACGAAGAAGCAAATTCGGTTGATAATGGATGATGAGTTCAAGCTGAAAAATCGTTGATTTGAGGTAAAAAAAATTGTATAGAATATTATTGTCAGTACCGGATCAATAGGTATAACCTATCGATCTACGGTGTAACTGTTACAGTCACGTAAGATGGGTTACTATCTGCGTTTCCATTATTCACTATCAACTGAAACGTCAAACTAGTCGTGTTTGTAACTAATGGTGCTGTAAATGTCGGTTTAGCCTTATTATCACTTGATAGTACGACGGCCGGACCCCCTGCTAATTGTAGCCAAGAAAAAGCAAGCGTATGGCCACTCGGGTCATAACTCTTAGATCCATCGAGCGTGACTTGAACATATGAATGTACGTCTTGGTTCGACCCAGCATTCGCGACTGGTGTCGTAGTTTGACTTGTAGTAGAACCTCCGCTACTACTGGAGCCTTGTACGTTATTAATCGTTAAGGAATTTGAACTTCCTGAATTCGGAGGAGGACAATTGCTGGGATGTACAACGACGGTGGAAGGAGCATTGGTGTGATGTACTGAAGTTGGGATATTGCAATTGCTGGGCTGTACCACTGCCGTGTTGGGAGCGTTGGGGGGATGTATTATGTTAGGATTAGCACAATTGGTGGTGGCAGGATGTACCATGATGTTCTTGGGAGTATTGGTATGTACTGAACTAGGAACATTGCAATTGCTGGGCTGTACTACTGCCGTGTTGGGAGCGTTCGCTGGATGTAACACAGTCGGACTTGCGCAATTAGCGGAAGGGAGGAGACCCGCAGAACCAATACAATTTATAGTTGGATTTGGTCCTGACCGAGGACCCCCACCGAAACTATTAGGTAGATTGCCTGATATGGGTCCGCCTCCTCCTATGCCACCAGCACCGCCCCCAAGTGAATGACCGCCGCTCGGTAGAGCAAATACTTCAGATTTCCCAAGTATGCTTGGTAATAACAAGAATGTAAGAACCATTATCGCAATTATTTTTAAAGGCTGGAGATTTCTTTCAGCAAACTCCCGCCCAAGCGGTGATATAAAAAATGATTTCAAAATCGTAGTAGAACGCAGAATATAGCTATATAGGCTTTTGTAACTATTAATCTGGATTATGTTTTTTCATCCCGTCGGGGATGCCGTGGTTGGATATCAGTCTTGGGAAATAACGCCAGCCAACCATTTTTGTCTTACTTTATGGCAACGCCGCAGTGCTTAAAGTCAAACAAGTCGGTCTCGCACCTATGATTCGATGGTTAATTCGCCAAACCAACTTGCGAGTAGGTGGCATATAAAAAGTTTCGGCCTTCTCAGATTACGAAAAGAAATATTGACGTACATGTTCGGGTTGAGATCATTTTCATCTATCAAGAAAGCCCCACATAATTATTAAACTCCTAAACGGAAGATAATTTATCACATGACTTCTCATATCACTTTTTTTAAACAAAGTCTATTTGTGCTTTCTAGAAACCCCATCCTTTTCTTGTTACCTTTAGTTGGTTCAGTAATATCGATTATGGTCGAGGTTGGCTTCACCGGAGAACTGTACTACAGCAAAGGTAACAAAGTGTTTTTCCCCAATGTACTACTTTTTGGCATATTTTTCGTCACATTCATGATTATTTATTTTCAATTATATTTATCTAAGAGATCGATCGGCATAAGTGTCCCCAATCATGGCTATCATGGTATAGCAATCTTGGAAATCTTCACAATTTATTCGATCTATTCATTGGTACTTTTTTTTATTGGCGGTTATGAGAGCCAACTGCGTGAAGCTTACAGCCTAAAGTCAGATCCATTTTCGCTATACACCTTTAAGATTGCAACTTATCCAGACATCATCAACTTTATTCCACCTGGCGTTATCATCATCTTGCTCTCAACATTGACTTCTTTCTTGTTTAGTGCCTGGATGGTCCAGTACGTGATGACAAAAGAGCAAAATCGATATCTGCTGGTGGAATCCTTAAGGAGTTTAGCCCGGGGTAGTGTAATCAAGGACACTCTGACAAAAATGCTGTTGCTATTTATTGTCACGTTAGTTGCTTCAATTATTGATTTTGTTCTTACAAATATAGCAGTAACTCACAACTCAGATGCACTACAAATGTACCTATATCAATTCGTGATTTTAAGTGTAGTAGAATCACTTTTTGCACCTTTCTTCCTAGTATGCCTATTTCTAATTATACTATCGAGATCTTTCTCATCTAGGGATATTTAGGTAATTTTCTAACATGTGGTGATGATTGATATAGACGCAATCCGACCATAGCAATTAGATCATTTATTCTCGGGTAGGCTAAGAAGATTAGGCTTCTTGCTTTTTTACTTTCTTATGTTTGTCCCATAGCTTCAAGGAGGTAAGTCTATTAATCAGCAGACCTGCCTGAAGTCTACAACCGCAGCGATATTCTATTTTGTTAGCCTTAATCAATGCTTCAAACTAATACCTCTGTTTTAAAGACCTTGTTCATTATGTTCTTGTGTTTCATCAACTTTTAGTGTCTTAAAGCACATACATCTATAGAAATCGTATTGCAGTCATTAATTTCCTTCATTAATGATTGTGCCAAATCTAACCATAAAGAAGTAGTAGCTGCGATCAAGAGGAAGAAATTGAACGTTGTGCATAAATGTCACCGAAAGGCTATTGATCCTAAATCTCTTCTGAACATCTGTCGTCAGTATTCGGTTTGACTCAAATGAAAACTAGGCAAATTAATTTTTTCATATTAAAAGGAAGTAACCAAATGGTATATGAATGAGTTAAGCTATTTGTCTTATGATTGGCTATCTCGAAAAATTTAGAAAATATTGCAACTGGATTTAGCGAACCGAAGAAGAGGCTGCTGTATTATCTCAAGGTAATGCAAAATGCTGGGTTGGAAGAATTAGCTAAAGCTATGAAAATATCCAGAATGGCCGTTCATAAACATCTGGCGCTTTTGCAAGAGAGGGGTTTGGTAGAAAGTTTAGAAACCACGGGACATGTTGGTAGACCAAGGATGATGTACCAACTAACGAGCCAAAGCAAAACCATTTTCCCAAAATCATATAGTGCAATTGCAACACATGCTCTCGATTTCATCGAAAGAAATATGGGCAAGGCAGCAGTAGAGAAGGTTCTACGTGAACGCCAAAGTGAACTTTTCGATCAATATTATAAACGTCTTAGGAATCTGGGATATGACAAAAAGGTCAAAGAATTAGCCAAAATTAGAGATGAAGAAGGATATATGGCTGAATCGAAGAGGGAACCAAAGAGTTCCGGAAAACATGTTCTTTTAGAATTCAATTGCCCGATTATACACATAGCCGAAAACCATTGGGAAGCATGTTCCACTGAAACAGAACTGTTTGAAAGGCTTCTTGGAGCTGATATAGAAACCACGCATAGAGCTGCAAAAGGCGACCTAGTCTGTAAGTTCGTAATCAGAGAAAGAAAAGAAGGCCATTTCTAACAAGTATTTGTAATGATGAACAATAGTTTGCATAATTTGTAGATCTATTTTTTATAAATGAGACAACGCCTCATAATCGTTTTACGTGAAATACAAGCTATTTGGAAAAAGTGATTTACGGGTTTCTGAGCCATGTCTATGGACCATGACATTTGGAGAAGACAGGGGCTTGATGTTGCCTGGAGCTTCTGGGGGAAGCTAAGAAAATATTTGACTTATTTATCAATAAAGGAAAAATTTTATCGATCTTCAAATTTCTACTAAATGGGCAGTAGTGAGAAAACAAAAGCATACTCTTACAACAAAATGATCCTAATGCAAGTGGAAAACATCAAAAGAATCATGCAAAACATGATAGGAAAGATCAAAAAGATTCAATAGTAATAATCCAGCGAGTGCCTCATTTGTAAATGAGAGAACGATTTCTATTGCAAGAGAAGTATAAGATAAATGAAATGAATAGGACTCCTTCACAAATGAACTTGAATTGGTTAAGAAAACAGCATTGCAGAGGCGTCTTCGTACCTATCGTAGGTGCTAGTCCTGAGGCTCGAATAAAAAAATAACTTGGAGTGGTTGGTTTGATGAGAAAAAACTGCTCGGGTTTCCTCAAGAGCTGCGGCAAGAGCCAAGAGGGTGGAAAGCTGAGAAGAGTTTAGAGATCCCAGTTGGCAATTGCTTAACATTTCGTCATCCTGCAGATAATTCGATCGTCATTTACGAGAACAGGCGTCAGCATGTCATCAGAGACTCAAATTCAGAATTGATAATGAATTCAAAAGTCGTGAAGCAGGTACTTAGAGTATGGCCTATCATGGTAGCTGCCGATAGCGAGTACCGCAATACCGAAGATTGAGGTATACTAAAATCCCAAGTCTCCTGAAGAAGACATTAACCTCCTATGTCCGAAATCAATTATCAATCATGCTTTTCTGCTGATTAGTTATGATCTGTACCGCGCTGCGAATGTTTCCGATATCTCATCATTAGAAAGGTCTTGTAGAAATTGTCCTCTTATTAGACTCCCATATACAACTAAATCCCGAGCAAGCATTCTTAAACGTCTGTCAACTGAGTTATTAATGATTTCTGCTTTATCATTATAGTCTTCATCTCCATTTATTGAAACACCATAAGGTACGCTCCATCCATAACACTGACGTACTGCTGTTCGCATTTGATCCATTACCGTTAAGCCCTTCTCATGCGATGCGCAAATGTAACCAAAGGTTTTGCCAGCAAACTCTTCCCAGAAATGATCAAGAAAGTTTTTCATAATGCCGGACATGGACCCATGATAATCTGGAGATGCGAGTACAAAGGAATCGGCCCACTTGAGAAGATGTTCCATCTTTCGAATATTTTTGTCAGAACTATAATCTGGGTTATAGATAGGTAGCCTTGTTTTACGCAAATCAACCAGCATTGTTTCAGCGCCGTATTTGTTTTTTGATAAATCTAACACCATTTTTACTGCTAAAGTACTAAACGAACCTTCTCGCATACTGCTGCCAATACCCACTATTCTAATAGGTCTATTCATCGCACAATTTCCGCAAGAATTCAAAGATTCGTTCCTACTCGTTGCTTCAATTCTTTGGCTGCGCCTCCTCCCAAACCTCTCACAATCAGTTTTCAAGTTATCGTCCATAAGTATTTTGGGACAAATCTAATTAATAAACTAGTTGGTTTACAAATTGTACAAATTGTTTAGTATGATCCGGAAGAGGACTGTTAAGTCAAGCAATCATTAATAACTATCCCAAACATCACAAGATATCCAACTACTACGGGGACCAAAATATTCTAGGAGTATAGTCTTGGGATTATTAGAATTTGCCTCTGTGCTTCTACCTTCCACAGTACCAGTCAAACACACAATGATGCATTTTTGTAAGAATCAATAAGATAAAGATAATTGCCAAAAACCATTTTTTGATCTTATTCAACTCATGCTTCTTCCAATTGATATAGAATAGAGAGGGAGAGAAAAAAAGATTACACCTGTCTTTATATACCAATCCGATGGTTAATTCAAGGATTTGACAAAAAACCTAAGACTTATGACATTATTCTTTGGTTTGACAACTGCGTTGCTTACCACGATCTGGTTACTAGAACAGCCAGAAGTATATGCGACTCAAGGTGCTAACGGCACTACTGCTAATGGTGCCAATGGCTTGAAAGGTGCTAATTGGGCTAACGGTACTAGTGCTAATGGGGCTAACGGTACTAGTGGCCCCACTGTGGCCAAATCCGGAATTTTTAGTTGAAAACGGCGTGAAATCCCTGGTTCCCTTTCTGGCACGATCATGAGAAAACTGCGGGTAAAGTCAATTAAGAAGTAGTCGTGGTTGTTGGTCTTAACAGCTATTTTGCTCTATAGCTCTGCAATTTTCCACTATTTTAGAATGGTGCTCCTGGTAGTCTTGCGACTAGGGATCAGGCAACATAGTCCAAAAATAGGACTAGCCTAAATCTTCATTTTAGGCGTGGCAGTGTCATAAAGAGAGCAGGAGTGGCTAGTTACTTCACCTTTGTGTCACAGCATCTTTCTACTATAGCGACTCCGCCTTCCTGAGTAGCTAAATTACCACAGTTCGCACAGAACTTTGGTTTCTATTATAAATATCGGCAACGAAAGATCTTGGTGATGTGGACATCTTTTCTGTTGTCATTGTTTTTTTCAGCTCATGAGATGAAACAATTGCAGACACCTTTGTACTCCGCATCATAATCCAACGTACGTACTTGATTATTAGGATGCACCACGATCCAATTCTTTGACAAGATATCGGAGCTTAACAGACTAAGTGACAATGCTGGTGCAGATAAATTCGGAGTGAAACGATTTAGGGATGAATCAAAAATTTGTTAGTCAAAAAATTAAATTTTGTTCGGATCTTCTCTGAAAACAGAAAATCCTAATTGATGCTAATGTTAGCATTGTTGCTTCCGGAGTTTACGCACGTACTGCCTCCTGAACAACGATTTTCTTGTGCTAATGATTGATCTATCTTAAAGTAATTGGGATTGCTACTACCATGATAGTTGCCGACATTAATATTCGCATTGTTGCTTCCGGAGTTTACGCATGTACTCCCGCCAGAACAATCATTCAATTGTGCTAATGATTGACCCAAATCGATATGGTTGAACCAACCATGAGATAAATGAATAGTCGCTTGGTTGTTTCCAGAGTTGAAGCAATGCGTACCTTGGTCCACACATTGATTTATCTGTGCTAATAGATGATGCAAATCCAAATTGAAATGCGCAGGATGCCAATTTGACGCAAATGCAAAAGGAACAGATGTCGTATACAAGAACGCGCCAAATCCAATCGTCAAAGCTAATACAACAGGAATGATCTGCTTGTCTCTTTGTGCCAGTTTGTTTGACATATCAATATAATATCTGAATGAGTAATTATAAAGGAATTAAGAATGTATCTACAAGAGTCTTCTTCTTCAGGGCTACTGCACAATGTTTTTATACAAAGTATCTGGCATTTCAAAGATTATGATTAATAATTCTGCAGATTCACACTCCTTCCTAATGATAATGATTTTAGAAACTAATGTCTTTTTTTTGTTTAGGTACTGTTTTGAAGTTCAGGAGGTGCCTCAGCCCTGTCAACAAATTTCGCGTTTACGTAAGCGGATCTCAAAGCTATCACAACTACGACCAGCGACCTGGATGTAATAGCCAGTATCCTTGCTAACAGAAAAAACGATGCGTGGCCTGGGAAATGCGCTGCTTAAAAAATAGCAATATCATAAGTAACTAGAATCATTTTAAGCAGTAGTCTTAACTTCAGTGATCCAATCGCACTTGAGACCAACTTTTTTATGATATTTCTGGACTGCTTCCTGGGTTGGAGCTTCGATCAAACAGAAACATCGGTCAACCTCAGGATTATAAAGTATATTTAGATGTAAGACTCCGAATTCATCCGTTGGCGCATTCTGGATTTCCTTTAGTGAATCCTCGTTAAGACCCTTCATCGAATGAACATCAAGAAACCGTGGCATAGTAACGTTGAGATATTATTTCATTCAAATATTTTAAGATATTTATTATATTGAATCTAGTAGGCTGCGCATTATTGCATGCCCAAATATTGGAAGCAATGACGAAGGTAATGAGTAGAGACAGATGAATGAACCTAGGGCATAAACGGGCTTCAAAGCCGCTTCCTAGCCAAAAAGGAGCGGTTGCAATCACTTTAAAAAGTTTATCAGAATCCCTCTGAAATGTGTGGATAAAATAAGGATATAAAGAACCAGCTATTTTTGATCTTGTTTCAAGCAAAAAAGTAAATGAAACATAAGCGCGAATCTATCGGGTGTGCAGAAAACACGTTCCTGAGCGAAAAAAAACAAACTGACCAGCGGTCAACTCGCCGCTATCTGATTCCAATTCGCATTTGGTAAAACACAATTACTTTCCATTTTTTGTCTGCGGGGAGAGTGTGTCTGGATCCGAATGGCGCCAGGATAGCTAGCTGCGATCCCAGAGTACTTCTGATACCGTACAACTAATTAATTATTTCGGTAAATCTCCTGTCCCCACTTATTATAGATCGATTACTGGAACTAGGTTTGGACGTTAATGATCGAATTTCGATTGTTATAGCATCATAGTGAAAACTTGCACTGTGAGTACAAATGAAAAAGAAATTCAATAGGACAATCTGAATATTCCTAAAACACTCAAAGTATCCCATTATCATAGTAAGACACTTCTCGGACACAGTTTATGGATGAAAAAACCTTGTGATGAAAACCTATCAACTGATTAACTATCTTATAAACCCCAACTAACCTTATTGCCAGGCAATACTTTTACAAAGGGAGCTTCACCTTCCCTCCACGGATCATTTCTTACCCATCCAAACTTTTTTTCAAATATCTCATATAATCTTTTGAATTCCTCACCTCTCTCTATCAAATCCGCCATGCCTTGGATAATCACTGCTTTGTTGTTTGATGATGAATTATAAACATCAACCACAACGGCGATTCTCTTATTTTTTTCGAGATTTTTATATTTTTTAGTATTATAGTCTGTGGCAAAGTAAAGGGAATCGTTTTCCTGGATGTAATTAACGGGTACGATATGTGGGATATCGTTATGTGAAGTCGCCACCCTGCAGACTTCATTTTCCGTAAGAAATGTAACCTCTTTTTTTGTGAATTTTACCTGCTTATTGCTACCTTTCAAATTATCTATTCTTGTTAAGAGATTTATTTATCTTTGTCGATATAACTTTCATGTTCCATGAGTTCGGTCAACTTACACTATACAAACTAACAGTTCTCTAAAGTAGTGATAAATGAGATATGAAGATTGTGTGAATCCGCATACGCATTGGTAGCATAAGCTATCGTCAAATTGTTTAAGTAGACAATAGGAAAGTGTTGGTAAAATTTTGTACCTCAGCTACAATTGTATCTACGCTGACAGAAATGAGTATCTATGAACCGACAATATCGAGAACATAATGATCGATACTGGAAGTTTATGTAACCGATTATGTTAGGCCACACTGATAAATTCTTCATCGTACTGGATTTGAGAACCGGTCTGCCCATTTTGGGATTGTTCAGGCAATTGGATTTTGCAATATTCTGGGCAGTGCAAAAGTTCTGCGACAGCTAACATGATGAAGAAATATGAAATCAAATAACGGAAGGAGTCGATCGGTTTCTAAATATATAACGATTTTGCTGAGGAATAAATTATATTATTGACCATTTACTATAGAAGTACCATTGGCTGATCCAGCGCGTCATATAAAAAAGAAACAGCTTAGAGATATTAGCCATAAAATACGCAGAGTTCAATTGCGTATGCACAATAGAAAGGCTAAGTGCTATGTTCCTGAATTGCTCGTTGAACTAAACTCACTATTCAAGCAAAGGGAAACCATTAGAAATGGAAATTTGATAAGAACCCCACATATCTACAGACCTGAAAAAATATGCACCGTATGTAACTACAGGATCGACAAAGGATACCATATTTGTAAACCCAAGGCCTCACGGCCCTTGCGTTCATAAGCACAGGAGGCTGTCATGATTTCTGGTTAGAATGGGGACGATCCTTATCGCTACTGCTTTAATTCTAGTGGTGAATGTGACCTTTCCAAATAATCATAACATAAAAAATATCTGAGAAAAGTGCACTAATACCTCCGCTCAATGAAGGCATTTCCTACCACAAGAAAAATAAGAGTGGAATTCATAGTTCATGTTAATGACAAACAATCAACACATGAAGCATTTTTGAAGGTGAAAAATGTGGTAAAACTGCAACGAAACAAGCAGACGAATTTGTTTCTCAGTCTTCCGTAAAGGGTATAAGCGTCACAATTTGTGAAATATTATTACTTTATGAAGAAATAACACGATTCGGTACATAGGAAATGAATCGAATCATAACTCTTCCAAGTTCATTACTTCTAAAACAATCAACAATTTTATCCATATTATCCTTTTGATAACACCATAAAGTTTTATTGGATATGTCCTCAAACACATACATTTAAGATGCGCGACTACGATAGAAAGGTTAGCAAAAAGATTGTCCTGTACGGCGCAGTTAACTCAAATCTAGGCAACGAATATTAATGAATTGGAAATAAATTCTGTACGCAGAGTACGTCCTCCAACTGGAGATTCTAACACAGATAGTTTACCTTTTAGTCTATCGCACCATTTGCAATATCTGTGTGATAAATCTGACTGCGCATATCTTGTGGCAATAGATATGTTAGTAACACTACGACGAACCATATCATGCAAATTCGACCCAATGTACCTATACCACTTGGGTTCAAAAATGAACCACTTAAGAGGCCTAACGATGGAATTAATGCAACAGGATATCTAACCACGGTAATCGTTTCGGATGGTACTGAAACCCTTCGTACCAAATGCAGCCTTTCCTATGACTGATAACGAGGTGTATCTTGATTCAGGTCAGTGAAAGGACATAAAGTCCTAGATCTAGAAGTACCTTCGCTCTACTATTCAAAAGGCTTTGGTATGTGAAATACATCTCTCTGCATAATGAGTCATCACAAAATAAGTGCTATCAAGAGCCAGCGTGACAACAGTGCTTCCAACAGTCAGCTTATTTTTTTGGTTAGTGGATACACAACATGTTAATGTCCCGTGTGAAGTAGAAATTCTAATTTGATTTGATATGAAAGTATTCACGTTGTGACAGCAGCCCCACATATGTTATCACTTGTACCGGGAACAATGGCGCGCGTGCAACGCTGTGGGAATCACAACGTGAATATATCGTATTGCATATGGAATAATATAAATTAATAAACTGCAAGTAGAAGCAAGTGTGCCTTTAATGAGTGCATGGTTGCTTCCATAAATATTCCGGCTACTACCGCCCAATCCATAGTGGTGGGTATTTTCTTTTGAATTTAGCATAGCATCTCTAGTTCTTCAAATATTTCAGAATCATGTTCTCCTTCGTTAATATGCTAACTCTAGTATAATTTGTTGCATTGAATTCATAATTAAGATGTTCTAGGTGTGTCCATCAAACCCATCTGGAGAAGATGCTAGGTGACCTTCTTACCCGCTGCTTTTAGTCTAGTCATCATCCTAAATTCACCTTCTTGAAATCTTTGCTGATCTTCATCTGTATTCAGGATTAAGGGATTAACCTCAATCGGTTTTCGATTTTCGTCCAGAGCCACAATAGTAACAAATGCAGTGCCAGTTAGAACTCGCTCGCCGATGTCAAGATCTTCTGCTTCTATTCTAACTTCAACCTCCATAGAGGATTTTTTTACATAATTAAGTCGTGCAGAAAGTATCAATGCATTTCCGATGTAGACGGGTTTTAAAAATGTCATTCTATCAATACTTGCAGTGACTACATTTGCATGTCCTGCGTGGCGTTTGGCAACAAGACCTGCAATAAGATCTAGATGTTTTAGTATTACGCCTCCAAAAACATTACCTTTTGGATTCGCATCTGAAGGCAGCATTATAATAGTTGTCTGTGACTTGGATTCCTCGGGACTCTTGCCTATCTGGGAATGATTTGCTGATACCATTTTAAGCTCTATTATCATGCCATGTTTCTAATTGATTTATTAGTTACGGCAACGAGACACATACTCCGAATTATGTGTAAACACGACGGTTCACTAGGGTGGGATTGGTACTATATTAGAAATATATCAGGAAAAATATAGAGACTACGATGGGTTACCATCCTTCTAATCATCACCGACTGCATCGTCCCATCTTTTGGGGGTAAGATTCCTTACAAAGATGGATGCGCTTAGCTGCTTCGGAGATTGGCAATGCTTACAGGGTTTTAGTTTGTACATTACCTTAGCTTCCAGTAACAAATAGAGGTGCGTTGTCATTGGAGCTTCAATAATCACTACAATGTCATGTCGTCCCAGTGTTATTAATTAAGGAGTGTCCCGCTCATCGTTTCAAATCAAATCTTAAATGCCTGAGACCGCTTTGGACTATTCTTTGAATTCCTCACTGCTTCATTTGTAAATTGACTGAGAACCAAAATGGACAATGTAAATCACTGTATCTTATTTGTGCCTAAATAATTGGCTTTCGGATTCTTATTTCTACTCCTTACTATGTCCTATGATAAATCCAGTAAGCAATCGTCAGGCTGGTTGCTGGCCAAATAGATCTATGGTTCAGTCCGTGTTAATAATTTACCACAGCATTGATGCTGCGAATGATATATCGGTCGTTTTTGCTGGCAGCGTGCTAGGCATAATATCCAATATCCAAGCTTTGTTTCAGAAACGATATCAACTAATGTTTTATTAGGATTTAACATTCCTTTCAGAACAGCATTATTGTTCCGCTGGCATACTGGTTACAATATTATACACCCAAGACACGTATAGACACATATTGGCGTCAAGTCAGGAGAGCTACAGTAAATGAATGCAGTTATCCCCCCAGATATAGAGGTGAAGGAACACCCCAGCTTTAGGACAATCAATGTGGGTGGCGTATACGGTATGCCTGTTGGTATGCGCTTCGAAGTTGTTCTTTATTCGGAACAACTTGAAGTTGCAAGAGCGTTGTCATCGATCCAAACACCCATGCCACCTAGTGTTAGTCGTGTATTAGAGTGTAGACTCATAATCGATCCGTTTCAGGCGAAATCAATTGCACAATGGTTAACAGCACAAGTGAACGCTTTTGAAAAACAATTTGGACATATCCCGTCAGCTGAAGAGCTGCAAGAAAAAGCTAATAGTACTGGAACAGAAAACAAAAAAGGGGTCTACCAATAAGTAAGTAACCGGCTCACCCACCACAACTATAATCGACCACAGTACGTATCGAGCCTGCCCTTGACAGTGCCAGAAAATACAAAAAAGGAATAATCAGAAAGGCTGGCAGGAATATTGGTACCGGTGTTCAAGCATCCTTAGAAAGGGAGAAAAGAAATGGATACATTAGAAATTTGATGAAATAAAAAGAAAAGATTGAAGACGATCGTACTGAACGAATCATATTTGTGTATTCTTTCTTGGCCTTCAGAAGAACTTGCTATGAAAAACCATTGTTTGATCTCGTTTGATGTTGTATCAGCTTAGAGTCATTCATAATAGAAAATGTGCCTAGTTGGACTAGGATTATTCTGCAGGCTAAAAAATATCTCGACACGTGTCAGGTCGTAGGATCTAGGTCATCCATTTCAATTTAATTGTGGGCTCATAGAATATCTTTATGTAAAATGGCACTGATCAAATTATTCCTTGAATTATGTTAGAAAAAGATCATTATCTTTTCTTGAATAATCGCGTAGTATATGCCATCAAATCTGCGACAGCAATAAATCCTAGTATTCCTACTAGGCTACCAATCACTGAAGCTATGAAAGGTTCAAATAGATGTGTTAGAA
>DASSIM010000144.1:0-8554 GCA_035691865.1 Candidatus Nitrosopolaris sp.
TCCTAGTTCTTCCTTTAGTCCAATGGGATTGCACGAGATATCATCCAAATTGGCATATCCTACTTTGAATCCGTATCTTGGAGCATTAATTAATCCTTTCAAGCAGGTTTCCCCTGCTAATAGTAGATTATCATAATCTGATTTTTTCAGCTCTTGTCCCATTGCGTTATGACTGTCAACCACAAGAATATGCTTGAGGCCGAGATGGAAAGAATATCCTTCCAAGGCTAATCGTATGCCTTCAGGCACATCTTCCATTCCCACAGGTGCCATCGAGAGAACAACTATGCCGGTGTCACCAAAAATAATTCCCGTTGCTGTGCTTCTTCCAATCTTGGCCTGGAATGGAATAGTGCCTGTTGCGCACGTTTCTGAAATCGTTGCGTGAGAAAGGGTTCGAATATAGTTTTTGACTTCTGATTTGGATGGGATATTTCGTGAGTGATTAGACACAGCATGGAGAATCAAGGCTTTTCTCGAGAATTCTGAATATAGAATATATGGCAAGTTACTACCGCCTATCGGTTTGAACGGACCGGGATGCAAATCTGGAAGAATAATAGATACATGAGAACCTGGAGAATTGAACTTTGCAATATATGTAATCACCTTTTCCTTACGAGATCGTGCTTCAGCGATCTCTTCCATTCTATCAGAGCTATTTTCTGTCCAGGCAGCCAGAAATGCTTGTAAGACATTAAACGTGCTGTTGACAGAGGGACTTCCGGCCTTATCGGCGAAGCGAGCCCATGCCAGCGCTAATATTATGAAAATAGAGCCATAAGCAAATCCTGGCGTCATAGACAGGATAGATTGATAGAAACCCAAAGGCATAAAGGCCAATATTAGAAGAATGGGTTGAATGAACGCAGCAGCTACAGATCTGGGGATGCCAGTACCGAAAACAGACGTGAAAATGCCCACGCGCATACCAACAGCAAGTAGCATTCCCTCAGCTACATAACTAATGGGACTTGTTGTCTTTGTAAGTAGTGTGTGAAGAACTACGCCGAGAAGTATAGTTAGCGACCAAAGCAAAGACGCGAAAGCGGAGACATGAAAAACCTTCGTGATTTTAGTGAGTTTCCTTCCCCGTAGAGCATAAAAATCCAGAAAGACTGAACCTGTCATTGCTGCTAGACCAAGAGGGAGATGAAGCGCTAGCATTGATATCTCTGTCTTAAATATATTGGTGTAAGACAAAACAATTATCATAGCAGCTCCGAGCAGTGAGATGAAATATGATATCTTGTACGATGAGGGATTTAATCTAGTAAAAGTCCATCTTCTATGGATAACAGATACGCTGTTCGAATCTGACGTACGCATACGTCAGCCAACCGGAAACAAAATCCTTATCAAAATAGATATGCCAATGAGCCCGCCTGTGACACCGAGAACGATCTCAGGCTTTATCTTAACTCCTTTGGTCTCATCTTCAAAGAACCTCAACAATCCTGCACTTGAAGCTGGCAAAGGAGCGTTCTTTTTCTTGCTCATGTAAGCCAAAGTCGAAGGTCAGCTTTAAATACATTCCGCTTAAGATAATTGGGTAGTCTGTATGGTTTTTTTGTCATTATGATTCATTGTAATGTCTCCACTTTGATCATGCAGATCTCAGATGTATCTTATTGTCGTTAGTTTTTTTAAAGATGCAAAATCACTTAACATTGATATCTGGGTCTTCAAGAGCAGCAGTCTTATCCAGAATCCTTAGATAGGTCTCAATGAGATCCGCCTTTGACTTCTGGGCTGAGATATCATTCTCGTCCCTTAGTTGTTGGATTAGAAGCATTATTTTTTCTTGAATTATCGACTTTGCTAGACTTGTATTTTTATCCCCATCCAAGTTCGCTTTATTATCAGTTGATTCTGTCAGAGTGGCTTTATCTTGTGGATCGCAGCCATTTACGCATATATTCTCATTCTGGAACCTGACTTGTATGCCGGTGCACCAGGGACAAGGGTCGTTAATAAGTGTTCCTCCCTTCAAAAGCAAAGATGCTGCATCTCTTAGCTTGTCTGAATTCTTCTTGTTATTATGTCGAATGACCATTGATGTTGGCATATGATCCTCAATAGCGCAATTTCTTTTTTGCTATAGGCGTTCTTTTTATCTAATTGACTTCCTTAGCGTAACACAGACAATCTTTACGTATACTAGGTCAAGCTACCATGAGAGCGGGCAAGGCTTAATAAGAACAGTTGGGAAGTTAGTTTACTAAAAGATGGCGGTTATTTGCAAGAAATGTGGCTTGCCGGATGATCTGTGCGCTTGTGGTGAACTGGATAAGGAAGACACTCGAGTCGTAGTCCGCCTAGAAACGAGGCGATTTTCTAAGACGACCACCATGATCGAAGGGATTGATCCAAAATTAAGTGATATTCAACGCATCATTAAGGAACTAAAAAGTAGATTTGCATGTGGAGGGACCGCAAAAGATGGTTTTATTATGCTCCAAGGTGATCACAGGGATGACGTGAAAGGATACTTGGTAAAGCTTGGCTTCAATGATGCTGCTATAGAAGTGCAATAGGTATAGCATCAGAGTAACTCCTGACCTATCTCAATGAGCAATCACGTTATAGCAGGTTATAGCCCTTTCTATGATTGGACTTGCAGGCGATTATTGGGCAATGAGTAATTATGGAAGTTACGCCTAAATTGATGCTTAGAGCTTGAGATGCAGCTTTAAGCCTTTATAACGATTTCTGATAGTGACTTCTGTTACGCCAGCTGCTTCGGCCACGTCCTTCTGTGTCTTGTTCTCACCGTTCATCACACATGCGACATACAAGGCGGCAGCGGCTAGACCCATTGGATCTTTGCCCGCCGAAATTTTACCTTCTTCAGCTCTCTTTAAAATATCTAAAGCTTTACGTTTTGTCTTTTCAGATAATCCGGCTTTGCTAGCAATCCGTGCGACACACTTTACCGGATCGACTACAGGCATCTTCAGATCCAATTCTCTAATGAGTAACCTGTAACAACGCGCAACATCTTTTTTCTTTATGTTACTAGCGTTAGCAATATCTTTCAAAGTCCGAGGAGTTTCAGTATCGCGGCATGCAGCATAAAGTGCGGCGGCCACTAAGGCAGAGATTGAGCGCCCTCTCACGAGTCCCTTTTCAAGCGCTTTCCTATAGACGTACGCAGCCTTCTCAATCACGGCATCACCAACGGCAAGTTTGTCCTTTAGTCTGTCCAACTCACTAAAAGCCTGCCTAAAATTGCGATCGACAGGCTCATGCACCTGACTCCTGCTATCCCACGTTCTTAATCTTTCAATCGTACTCTTCATCGATGCTGACAATGGTTTTCCTGATGCATCTTTGTCTATTGGACCAATGATGGTAGCAAGACCCATATCATGCATAGCAAGCGATGTCGGGATTCCTGCACGGCTTCTATCTTCGTGTTCTTCCTTCGAAAAGGCACGCCATTCGGGTCCCATCTCTTCGATCCTCTCCGTAACCACAAACCCACAGTTGCCGCAAAACATCTCTCCACTAGAGTTGTCGGTAACCATCGGACCCTTTCCACAGCGTGGACATCGGTCGCTAAATACTGAAATATCCCTTACCAAATTTCTTCACCGTAAAATTTCTTCACCGTAAAAACGCTAAAATTACACATCTTATATATATATTTTTTTCTGTTATTTATGGATTACCGTCAAGTAACCGTAACGGGTTCTTTGGATTAAGAGATTTTTTATTAAATGAGTTTTGGATTGATGTTATAACGATTTACGATCAATAAATCGTGTAAATCCTATAAACTGCATTCAGATATGGAGCTATGGGGACATACAAATCTTAATTAAGGAATCATGTTGCAGAAATAAGATGCAATCTGTCGGGCGAATTCCTAGGTGGGTCATCGAAAAAGATCCGTCGTGGGTGGAATCAGATGACTTCAATTATGACGTTTTGGAATGGACTAAAAAGGGAACTGGCCTGCGAGCAACTTGTGCTCCAGCAAGCATGTTCTGTGATGTCCTGATTGATGAAAGAACTCAGCATCACGATCTATCAGATCCGATTTCGAAATTTAGCAGTAAGAGCAGGTTGAGCACATTTGCCTCAGCAGATATATCACGATACCTGTCAAGTAGATATCTCAACCAAAGATTTGCTATTAATAGGACGGGACTGTTTAGATTTCACAAGTTATAAGAAGACCGTCGATGGCATAAAGGCTAAATTTATGCTAACTACTCTTCGCAGCACTGCGATTATCGGTGTTTTATTACTTGGAGCATTCTTAAACACGCACACAGATGTAAACGCTCAGTCGCCAGCGAAAGGCGCATACGTTGATGAAGTAAGATTTATTCAATATCTGGATGATAACGTTGCTTTGCAAGATGTAAAATCAGGCAATTTAGACGCTTATTTTTTTCGAATTCCATTAGAAGCGATCTCTACCGTGAAGAATGACCCTACCCTAAAGGAATATGACCGGATAGCCGGATCATTTGGGCTTTTATTAAACCCTGCACCATCAAAAGATAATAATTCGATTAACCCATTTCAGTTCAAACAGGTTCGTTTTGCGATGAATTACCTAGTGGATCGTGGCTTTGTTGTCAATGAAATATTAAAAGGATTTGGGACAGCGATGATTGACCCTTTCGGTGTCTATTCTCCAGAATACCTCAATGTCTTGGACACAGTAGAATCGCTCGGATTCAGGTATAATCCCCAGGTCGCAGAAAAAATGATTTCAGATACACTCACGAAGGCTGGTGCAAATAATCAAGCCGGAAAATGGTTTTTTAAAGGAAACCCTGTCACTGTTAAAATTTTGATCAGAAGTGACGATTTGCAAAGACTATCGATGGGAGAATTGGTAGCGTCGGAGCTCCAGAATGCAGGGTTTAGCGTCCAGAAAGACTACGGTGATTTAAACAAGGCAAACTCGGTTGTCTCTGGTTCTAATCCACAGGACTTTCAGTGGCAGGTTTACACGGAAGCCTACGCAGGCACCTCTGCATTCGTAAAATATAATCCCATAGTCACATCGCAAATGTATGCACCGTATTACGGTAATATGCCGGGCGCCCAAAACCCAGCCTTCTGGAATTATCAAAACAGTACATTAGATAATTTAACCCAAAAGATAGCATTTTCTAAATTCGCATCCCAAAAAGAGAGGAATGAGTTAGTGAGAAATGCTACAAAGGCTGGGATTCAAGAATCAGTAAGGATTTTCGTTGCTCAAAACATTGAGCCTTTTGTTGCCTCTTCTACCTTAAAGGGGTTAGTTAATGATTTTGGTGCTGGGATCACGAGTAAATTCTCTCTTCTCAATGCTATCACCCCAAAGACTAGTAACGCACTCGATATCGGTGTCAAACAAATTTACCAAGGCGCTTGGAATAACGTAGAGGGATGTAAAGACGTGTATTGTACTGAAATTTATTCATCGATATCTGACAGCCCTACATTTAGAAATCCCTACACTGGCGAGGTGATTCCGATGCGAGAGCAATGGACAAATATCTCAACAAATGGTCCAACAGGGAAGGTTAAGATTGCACCTGATGCACAGCTTTGGGATCCGTTTTCGCAACATTGGAAATCTGTAGGTGAAAACGGCACATCGACGAGTAGGGTTACGTACAAAATTCTTTATTCGAACTGGCATAACGGTATTCCCATGGATAAGTCGGATTTTCTTTACACTCAATACTTTCTTTTCCAATGGGGGACGAACACAGGAAAAGGTGATCTCAGCGTTGATCCAGAATTCAGATCTCAAGCACAAGTAGCAATTCCACTTGTAAAAGGGTTACGGTTTGTCGGAAATGATAAAGTGGAGTCTTATATTGACCTCTGGCATTATGACAAAAAGGAAATTGCCGACGCAGCAGCAATTTGGCCCTCTGAACCATGGGAAATAACTGCTGCAACGGAAAGACTTGTAATTTCAGGTAAGCTTGCTTATTCAAGGGGTGAAGCAACTGCCAATAATGTCGACTGGTTGTCGTTGCTCATTCCAGCACACGCTCAAATGATAAAAGCAGAGCTCCAAAAAATGAAGGAAGAAGGTTATGTGCCGGTCGCACTCAAAGGAAATATTACTGTAGCTGATGCGATCAAGAGGTATGATGCTAGTATGAAGTGGATCACAGATCATAATAACGCTGTCATCGGCAATGGTGCGTTTTATTTGGATAGTTATAATCCTGCCGGTGGAATAATTAGCATAAAGGCATTTAGAGATCCATCCTACCCTTTTCCTCAAGGATATTGGTCTTCGTTTGCAAGCCCAAAACTTGCAGATATCCAAAGTGTGAATGCGCCACCATTTATACTCGTAGGACAATCCTCAATAATCCACGTCGCTGTGAATATTGGGGGAATGCCTAGTAACAACGCTTTGGTCAATTATTTCATTTCAAATAAAGACAACAAAGTAGTTCTCCAAGGAATGGCTTATCCAGTAGCAGATGGTATCAACAGTTTGGGACTATATAATATCATACTGCGACAAAACGACACATCAAAACTCTCTTTAGGCCCAAACACCTTTAAAATATTTGCATACAGCAAGGAGGCATTTAGGCCTGACATCCATGTTAGTACTCTTTTAGGAATACCGACGGTGTCTGCTGGCAGACGCTAAAAATTCGCTTGTGACGTTTCGCTTGGTTTCAGAAAAAATGGCGCGCTCGATCACTTATCGATTGATTGAAGATAGGCCAATTAGTCGGAGATTAGCTATGAGACTTTTAATGCAGAGATTCTTGTGTTTATCGATATAGTAAATTGACACGATTTCATTATTTCTTGATCAAAAGATCCGTAAACATGCTGATTGTTGTGTTTTCGACGCTAGTACTTACCCTTGTTCTTCTCGGATCTACGACGGACAAGATATTGACTGATGCGGTCAAGTACGACGAGGTCAATAGTATAAACGCAGGAAAATTCAAATTCCAAAGTTTGGATGAACGTCAAAAATATCTCGATGCCCAAATTCAGCTTCATGTCAAAACTCTTGGCTTAAATGAACCCTGGTATTCTCCAACGCGCTTTGTCAATACTCTGCTTAAGCTAGCAGTCCTTGATTTAGGAAAATCGCATTTTTTCAGCAGCGATTCAGGCTCATCCAGTGTCAAAGACATAATCCTTGAAAAGTTGCCGCGAACTGTGTTGCTTTTCACATCGTCGACTATAATTGTATCGTTACTTGGCCTTTATGTGGGTGGATTTTTAGCGGACAAGTCTGGTTCGATCTGGGATAAAATGAATTCATTTCTTGCGGTGTCAAGTAGCAGTTTTCCATCGTGGTGGGTCGGTATGCTCATGATCTTTGTGTTTGCATTTATCTATCATATTTTTCCGGCACGGTCTACACCGTTAATCCCTCCCACCGATCCTTACTATATATTGGACTTACTTTACCATATGGTGCTACCACTTCTCACTATAATCTTGGTGAGTTTTAGTGCCTGGTCTTACATAGTAAGATATTTCTTGGTAGGAATTTTACGTGAAGATTATATTTTAGCTAAAGCGGCCATGGGGCTTCCAAAGAAGAGGATTGTATATTCGCATGCCCTGAAGAATGCAGCTCCTCCTATAATCACAGCAATTGCGCTAAGTCTAGCATCCTCCTTCGGAGGGGCAATAATAATTGAAGCCGTATTCGATTGGCCAGGAATGGGCAAGTTATACTATGATGCGATCACAGTAATGGATGTTCCTATGATCATTGGGATTACTTACGTTTTTACATTAATTTTCGTTATTACCATTTTTGCTACGGATATCATTTACGCGTACCTCGACCCGAGGATAAAAGTAGGATGACAAGCGATGTTTTATCCACAAGATCGGCTCTTCTTCGAGAGTTCAGCCATTCTAAAACCGGAATAGCTGGCGTAATTATCCTGCTGTCTTTGATTTCAATGACTTTGTACGCGGTATCGTCTGTACCACTAGAATCTTTCAGGCAATGGAACAATCCGGACTATTGGATAAATTATCCGAAAGATGCTGCGCCAGCCTGGACAAATATTGGCATAATCGGACAAAGAATTCCCGAGCATATTATCCTTTCTTCACAACAGGCATCAATATCGAATGCAGACGAGAATGGAATACGTTCGGTCACTTACACTTACTCTATTCACTTTAATTACGATTCCTTTCCGACAGATTTTATGATACCGTACTCTGCGAAATATGGACAGGTTCCCCCGGTCCTGCAAATAGATGTAGTGAGACCTGATGGTAAAGATTTTCTTATTTATAATTCTGCATTACCACCCTCGCTAAATGAGGGATCGAATCAAAACGAATTTAGCACGAGGATATTCTCTACCGATAGCTTGATAATTCAAAATCTACGTTCCTATAAGAATATCTACAGCTATGTGCAAGATGAATCAATACCGCAGGTAATGATATTTTCGCAAGCTGGAGCACAAAAGGTTTTGAGGGGAAATTATGAAGTAAAGGAAAAGTTTTATTTATTCGGAAGTTCCGACTTCGTGGAAAAATCGGGGTTAATTCTGGGGGGGAAAGTATACGGCCTGAT
>DASSIM010000145.1:0-14909 GCA_035691865.1 Candidatus Nitrosopolaris sp.
AGTTTAGAGGGTCACTTATGCTTTCATTGGCCAAGAATTCTTTACACTTTGCTTGATTTAATTCGTATTGAGCCTGTTTGATTCTACTAATTCTCTCTTTTTATTCTCTAAACGACTCTGAAAGTGTGCTACACTTGGGAACATGATCCGGGATCAGCTGATTTACAAACTGGATTTTTCACACCATTGCTTGTGTTAATATTACTCATTTTATCATCTCTAGTAGCTTGCCATGAGAATGTTTACATCCGAGATATTATGCATTGGAGATGAATTGCTTTCAGGTATAACGATCAACACAAACGCTTATTGGATATCTAAGAAAATCACAGAGGCTGGGGGAACTGTGAGAAGGATAATTGTGATCAGCGACGATGTGGATGAAATTTCATTGGGAGTAAGCGATTCTATCTCTCGAAGACCCGACTGGCTGATTATCTCGGGTGGCCTTGGTCCCACCTACGATGACAAAACTCTGCAAGGAGTAGCCAGCGGTCTTAGTTTGGAACTCGCCCTTGACAAGACAGCACTAGACATGATGGAAAAGAGTTATGCACGACATTCGATTACTTATGAACTAAATGAAAATCGCTTAAAGATGGCAAAGATTCCGATAGGATCAAATCCAATTCAAAATCCGGTTGGCAGCGCCCCTGCCGTGCTAATAACGTCCGGTGAGATAAAAATTGTTTGTCTTCCAGGGGTGCCTGAGGAAATGAAAGCAATATTTTTAGAAAGTATACTTCCTCAAATGAAGAGAATTAGTGGGGATTTCCATATTGTCGAATCAGGATACGAAACAATTGGCGTAAGCGAGGCAATGCTAGCGCCTACACTCGCAAAGATAGTGGAATCTAATCCCCCAAGCTCAATTTATCTGAAGACGCATCCACAAGGATATGCTAACGATAATGGCAATATAAAGCCGCAATTGCGTGTGCAGATAATTTCCAAAGGAAAGGATAAAGCTGAAGTTCAGTGCAGATTCAATAATATCTCGAAAGTGATTCTTGAAGAAATAGCCAGGTTGAGTGGGAAAATAGTTTGAAGTTCAGTGATATTCACTACAGTAGTTGGGGTATTTTTTTGCTAACCCTGCGGCAAGAGACAGGCTAAAAGCTTAGACAAATTACATTAACGTCACTTGCATTTTCTATAACAACAGCTTGATTTGGTTTTTCTTAATATTGCGAGCACTTTTCGTTCGTTCTCTTTTCTGAGATAGAAAAGGTAATCGAGTAGCTTAAATTCTATTTGATCTTGAAATTAACTTTTTCAACCTTGAATGATACACCTTGTTCGTACAGACCTTTAGAAATACTGCGTACTAGTCCTTTCTCAACTGCTTTAAGCCTATCTTTATCGTCAATAATATCAACCGGCATGTCCACTTCAATTTTTACTTCTAATTCAGCTTTCTTCGAATGAACCATCCAGGCACTGTCATTTCATACTAGGGCTCCTATCAATTTATCTATAGTCAAATACGCATATTTATCTAGAAGATTTTGCAACACGAAATCTGAAATCGATATTGTATAGAATAATTTACATGTCAAGTTCGAACAAAGAAACAATAGAATACGTTTGAGCCTGCATCTCGAGTATCATTCAGTAGTTATGTTTGGTATGCTTCCAAGTTGGTCTCGGGCCTTAGCAGGATGATGTAAAGGATCAATCATACTTAAGGTCAACGACTAACTGTTAAAATTGATATCTCTTTATACCAGAGTATCAGATAATAATGAAATGTCGTCATCGTCCAAATACGATCGAACTTGTACAAATCTTATTCCTGAAAGGGATGCATAAACAATCAAGATTGTCGCCAGGAGTACTCGTGAGGCATCATCGACGATAAGGGATGTGGTACAAACAGTCACCAAAGCGGTGCAATCGAAGACATTGCACAAGCAATACAAGAGGCAAACATATCAGCACGTGATACTGCTAAATGCTTTAGAGGTCGTGGCATTGTGAGGCGTACCACTGCGGCTATAGAAGAGGCACTTGAGGAAGACCGCGCAGGAAACAGTTCAGGTGGTCGCACAATCGGCAGGGTCAGTACAGGAATGACGGTCATAGAATAAAATTAATGACCAGAAAAAAGGGAAAAGATATAAGATGAAGCTAACCCATTTAGAAAAGTTCGGTAGTCCTTATCGTTCGACCCAAAAACGAATTAGTTGCCAACGATAGTACTAAAAATAGATTTTTTTTAGGCTGCGAGGTAACTAACACTATTGGCATTTATGACGTCTGGTAGGCATGAAAAATAATATGATAAAACTGAATTACTGCAGGCATAAAGATGTAACTGGCACTTGGTTCTAACTGAGTCTTAGAGCACTAAACGAAAGCAAACCCAATTTATTCCAGCCAATTTCGGAGAGTCTTTAGATTAGAAAACAAGAACTAATATATTTATGGTGAGTAGGTTTTAGAATATTCCTGAATGTCGACCGCTAATATGTACAATGAATTTGTTAGATATTTTGAGAGGATGGGCGAACTGTATAAGGAATATACTAAAGGCATGGAAAGGGTCAATCAATTATACACCGAGTCCATTAAAAATGTGGAAAAGACGAATGAACTGTACAAGGAACTCATCAAAACCAATGAGAGAATGACTGATCTGTACAGAGATATACAAAGGATAAACCTAGATTGGTTGGACCTATTTTGGAGGCCTTGGATGTCAAAAGAACAAGAAAAGAAGGATAATACATAGACAGTTGAAGTAGACCCAAAACGTCAGAGATTAGAGATTGAATTGTGAAGCGACTTTCCCAAAAATTCTAAAAAAATCATAGTGGTTTTGGTCGTTACATCTCATCTCATTCCATAGTATAAACCTCTTTAACTGCCCGACCGTATCCAAGACTAATTTTCTTTTCCATGTATGGCATATGCCTTGGATGGATCGAGTAAGTATCACCACGCTTCGTAAGAAGGCCCTTCGCAACAATAGCTATTAAAAGTCCGGATAATTTTAGGGGTTGGATTTCATATATCGCACATAATTCAGCGATTTTCGCTCGGTATTCTTCTATGGTAAAGTACATCCGTTCGTTTTCAAGTATTAACGGCCATACAACTAATTCCCAGATCATCCTGAGAAGATTTTCAGTAGAGTTCTTTGCTCTTGCTGGATTATTGCTATTCTCCTTCTCTGAATATTGCAGTTCTTTATTCTCTGTGACGATACCATCGTCCGCTAGTTTCCTTTTCTTGCCCTCTCCATTTCTACGCAGAAGACGCATCTGATACTCTGTCTAAAAAATGGTGTCAAAATAAATTCCTTATGCCCATGCTGTAGTATATTTTTGTAACCTTCGTACACTGGTGGTATGGGCTATGGATACGGTACACACTGAGATACATTCATTTTTCCGGATTATGACACTGAAAATAAAAACCGATAAATCCACAAATGATTACTTTCAAGTTCACAGGGTAATCGGGGATATCTATCCATTAGACTGACTTTGATTTCAATGCTTAATCTGAGATTAACATTAAATTGCTATTCTGATATCTCTTTACATAGATGCAAGAAAATGAAGTGTTTTAACTGCTATTCTGAATTTCTACCAACTTTAGTAATGCCGCTATGTCAAGAGTGTGGCTTCTGCTACTTTTGCAGAGATTTCCTAGCATGTTTTCACTATGAACTAAATAAAGATCATAAACATAAACAAAAACAGAACCAACTATCATCAATAAAGAAAAAGAATATTCAGAAGTGGGATTCGTATAATGATATTGTTCCCAGACTACCAATCGCTACCCCTGAAGATAGCGCGGCAGTAATAGTCATAGATGAATCAGCAAGACGCAGACTAGGAAAATTGCATATTTTAGACCTAATCCAAAATCTGACAGGTCCTGAAATGAATTGTTACGTAGATATAATCCCCACGGGAACTTCGGACGATGATGTAATTAAAGTCTTTAAATCCTATGCAAATATTCCTGCTTTTATTTTGACCTCGGATAAGGACCTATACATGAAATTACTAGGGCGTTCTGTGTTTGTAAAGACAAACAGAAGTGGTGTAATCGGAATAGTTGCTAGAGCAATAAAACACAGGATTTCAAGATCCTGATTATATGCTGAAAGTTGCGATATCGCAGGGCCTTTTTGAATATAACTTAAATGCAATGCCAGGACTGCCAAATACCATATTGATTGAACTTTAGGTCGGTCATACGTTCAACCCCAAATCTCTTGCTTTACTTACAAGTTTTTCAGCATCTTTATTTTTCCCTAGATTGTTTAGAGATTTAGCCTTCTCGAATATTGTCTGCGCATCATCAGGATTTAATTCCAGAGCCTTATCATAACTCCTTATGGCTTCCTTATAATCACCCAAATTAGCAAGAGATATTCCCATATTCTGCCATGCTCTGGCAATATTCTCTCCAACTTGAATGACCTTATCGTAAATCATCACAGCTTCTTGGTAGCGTCCTAGATTGTTCAGAGCTACGCCTTTATTGAACAAAGATATAGAATCGATCTTATTTATCTCTAAGCATTTATCAAAGCAGCCTATTGCTTCTTCGTACTTTTTTAACTTGAGAAGAAGCGCTCCTTTCAGGTTCATAGTATACACATCCGTTGGACAAATTTGTAGGGCTTTATCATAATCCTTCATCCCTTCCTCATATCTCCCTAGTTTGACTAGCACAGCACCTTTATCAGTCCATGCTCTAGCATCATCGGGGCCAATCTCTATAGCTTTATCATAACTTTGTATGGCTTTCTCATATTCGCGCAGATTAGCAAGAGCTGCTCCTCTATCTGTCCAAGCTCCTGGATTGGTGCTGGGATCTATCTCTATTGACTTATCGAGACATTCTAGAGCTTCATTATATTTTTTCATATAATTGACAAGAGCCGCACCCTTGTGGTACCAAGCTCTTGGATCATTCGGATTAATTGCTATACCCGTATCAAAGTTTTTCATAGCTTCTTCATATTCTCCTACTGCTGCAAGAGCTGAACCCTTGTTGTACCATGCTATCGCAAGGCCAGACTCAATTTCTAAAGCCCTGTCAAAACTTCTTATGGCCTCCTCGTACCTGTTTAAGTTATTAAGAGCAGCGCCCTTTTGATACCACACGCAAGCATCATTGGAATTTACTTCTAAAGATTTCTCAGCTGAATGTAGATCATCTTCAAACTTTCTTAAGGTGCAGGCAGGTATATCCTTCTTATCATTAATGGGTTTCAGTTTGGGATCAATCTTTGACGCCTCCTTGTAAGACATTAAAACGTCATGAAGTCTGACCAATTGTGGTATTAATTGTTACTGTTAGCGAAGATTATTATGCACCACTACCAATGATACGCAAAGGGATTCGTTTGCAGGTATAAGAGGGCAGATACAAAGCTTAACCCTGAAGAAGTCTACCGGCGCAAGGTCAGTTTTATCTGCTGACCTGTTATATATCCGTACATGTTGTACACTGACTAGTGTTATTATTGCACCACATCATTAGGCAGGATAACTGCAATTCTAAACTGAAGACAAAGTATTGTTGTCTTGCTTAATGTTAACGTTCAAGGTATTTAAGAGGTCACCAAAAAGCACCAAAAAGCTGAGTTGGTTCGAGGTTATATTATTAATTTCTAATTGGAAGCTCGGTAATTAGTCAGCAATCAGCCGACTAATGGGAACCAATATACTAGCCACTTTCATTCGTAGAGCTTAATAGTAGCAGGCTTCCATACTCCTGATAAAAGGCCTTTTTTGTGTTCTCGGCTAGGCTGCTGATTTCCTTCAAATCATTCAGCTCGTTTATTCTCTTTGAGCTGATACCAAGCGATTCCAATACATTTAGCCATCAACCGTAGCTATCTGGATGTTCGTCTTTTGCGACCATACAAACACCTTCATTTATTGCAGAAAATTATATGATAAAATCTTTTCTAAATCATTTTTAGTATAACTAAAACAGGCTTTTTGCCTGATACACTCAGGGAAATAATAGAAGGTGATACAAGACTAACCTGCGTTTCGATCTCCGATCCATACACTATAAAAAACCTTGTAGTTGATCTGACCAGCGACTTTCTATACAAGAGAAAGAAGCAGTTCAAAGTGAAACCATACATTCTCTTTGTATTTGACGAAGCGCAGGAGTTTGTTGCGGATTTATCAAATGCTAGAGGAATTGAGAAGGAATGTAGCATCGCAGTCGAAACCCTGCTCAGACAAGGAAGAAAATATGGTCTTGGAGGATGTATTGCGACACAAAGAATTGCCTACCTAAACACAAATGCTTTGCAGCAATTGCATACGTACTTTTGAAACACTTCCTAGACCATATGATAGAAATCTAGTCAGTAATACCTTCACGATAGATTAAGGTATCCTCGAAAAGACGTTAGAATATGCTCCAGGACAGTGGTTGTTATCCAGCTATATTGCGACAGGAATAGAAAACGTTCCAATATTTATCAAGGCAGATAATGCGGAAAGAGATAGACGCATTCTTGAATAAGACATCTTTGGTATAAATTTTAAGCGTCAGTACTGTGATCTAGTACTTATTGGCAATCAATCTCATTGTGTTTTGCAGAGGAGTTCAGCCTATATTATATTTAATATAACAACGTGATTTGACATTTAGTTGTTGGTAATTCATATGTATACAATGTTTTCGTAACTACTTCCTTATTCCCTTTATAATTCTGATTATTCTATCCTCTTCTTCTCTTCTAAGTCGTAATTGCCTAAGCCTTTCCTTATCTCTTTTACTAGTTGGTGACATTCGTAATGCCATACCGCAACAAGGACAGAAAGCACCATCATGGGATTTCGTCTATTTCAGCTTCAGTTATAATTGACCATGATAAATTGCAAATCGGCCATGAGCGTGCAAGCCCTAGCCAATTTGCAAGTATCCAACACACCTTGGCCTATGCGTGATGTGAAGGACAATACAATATATCGCAAAAGTAGCAAACAAATCTTATTACGTAATCCATCATTGATTTAATGTACCCAAAAAATGAAACTGCTGAATGAAATATACGAATAAGTGTAAATTGGACTGAATTCTCTACCTATCTAGATAATAACAAGAGTGTCTTAATATTTTTCTACTACATGCAGTCTAAACAGGAACCTTCCACTTGTGGTGCTTCTGGTAAACTCATGGCAGTAGACGATGAAGCCGACATTACATTCACATTAAAGAAAGAACTGGAACTAAGCGGATTCTCGCTAGATGTATTCAATGATCCCATAGTAGCATTATTCAACTTCAAACCTGACTATTACGACCTTATTCTTCTTGATGTTAAAATGCCAAAGTTGAACGGCTTTGAACTATATCAGGAGATAAAGAAAAAGGACGAGAATGTCAAAGCATGTTTTATAACTGTATATGAATTGTATTATGAATCATTAAAAAAGGAATACCCAAAGTTAAATGTAGGCTGTTTCATTAGTAAACCCTTTGACATGAACAGTCTAGTCAACAGAGTAAAGGAAGAACTAACGTCTGGTGAAAATTAGACACAGGTTACTTATTTCTACTATTACCTTTTCAATACCACATCGAGAAATATGGGCAATATCTCTCTTAAGAGAGAGTTTAAAACGTACTATAGTAGGATAGAAAATTAAATGAATGTACTGCTGAAAATGCGTCGATTGTTTAAATCGTATAAAGTTGGCTAAGCGTTTATTCCGGCAGCGTTAAACGTTGCGGTTTTGTAGTTGTTGTGCAATCGAATTGTCCTTTCCATTGCGTCATATTAAAATGAATAGGAGTGAGCGCAGCAGGAGAGATTGTTATATTGTTACCGTTCACTGCAAGACCTTTCTCCCATTCAAGTTGGGCTTGCTGATGCTGACATATTTACCGCTTAATATCTTGTGGTGCCATATACAATCAGCTATCGCCATAATCTGTCTATCTGCTTCGTTGTTTATCACTACATTTGGATTTCAAAGAAATTTTATGATCAAGCAAAAGGCTTTAAGAGACGTCAGGTGCGTATTACTATTGATGATGAGTTTTAGTTAACAATGTAAGATATTAAACGTACTTATTACAGTTGCTTAATGCTAATAAGATCAAATATTTTCAATAATAGGGTTGGACAGCAGCATGGTTGAAAATCCACAAGAAAGAAGGGCACGTTTTCTTCTTGAATTCGAAAACCCATTTAAATGCGAAAAGTGCGGTGAACGATTCAAAAGGAAAAAATACTTGCAGGACCACAAAGACGACGCACATTCATATTAATTTTTTTCAGCGTTGTGATGATCAAATAACTAGCATGGTAGTTGAAGATTAAAGACTACCGAGACTATATGATTTTCAAATGATCTAGGTGTTGGACTGTTTGTGGTAGGATTCTTATTATCAGCGCGAAGGGGGATGACCGTTGCGCTTACATTAAAGGTCTTTGAATTATTATTGTTCCGATAGCGAAGTGCAGACGCTTCAGTCTACCTCTTGTATCTTCCTGACCCACTGCCCGAGAGTTTGAGGACTCGTTTTCATATGATCTGATTACATACTCAATCGTGGGCACCATTTGTTAGTCTGTGGTATTGCCTTCGATAGAAAGTATAAAGCGTCCTTCCCAGCTTCATCATTGGACGGAAAGCGAAATGATCGACCCAGAAATAAAACAACTCAAAGCAAGGATGGAGAATATGGAGAATTTGTGGATAGAGTGTGAAAGGAAGTTAGATTTACTATCAAAGAAGATGGAGGGAATAACTGATTTACTTCAGAAGATTCCAGACTTTATGGATAGAAAATGACTGACCTTGCCACGCTCTTTCCAGAATCTACAAAGAGAGAAGGGGAACCCCGTTAGCGCCAAGAACTACAGCTGCACTGTCTCTCCGATCTTGCAAAAGGAATGGGTATAAAAGATATAGTCAAAGAGGAAGAAGGCGACATGACTACTTGGCATGTCAAAGCAAGCACTCAATAGTATAAACCAAGAAGCTTACCCGCTCATGACTATTGTGATCAACGATAGAGTCCTATTGGCAAATCAAAGCAATACCGTGGCTCCGGCACCAATTACACCACCTACGTCTTTGACAACTACTCGTTTTAGAAAATAACACGACGCATAATAAGCCGAAGACTCTTTCAAGGCATTTGGAGTAATTTGAATTCTGGTTCTAAATCTTTGCAAAAATAATGATACGCTAAGAAATCCATCATTCCAAATGGGTATTGCAACTACCTTCAAGTCAGAGGACTTTAAGAAACCAGGATGAATATTTATCAATGAGACTTCTAGAAGTGACAAATGCGAGTGCCGAAATGAAAAAAACTAATTCAAATTTATAACATGTGGATGATGGTTACTAAATTATTTTTAGGCGCGAGACTTTATCGCACAAAGAAAAATCCAACTGCGATCATAATGTATACAGCAGTTAGCATGATCCCTTCAAACCAGTTACTCTTCCCATCGCGCGCAATCAAGTTCAATATTAATGTCGCAAGAAAAACCATAACCAATTCATAAATTGTAAAAACTAGGTTAAATGGTCTATTAAGAACGATTCCGGTTATTACAAGTATCGGAACTACAAAAATGGCTACTTGTGTTCCAGAACCAGCTGCGATGCCTATTGATAAATCAAGTTTACCTCTTCTTGCGAGCAGTATTGCACTACTATGTTCAGCAGCATTTCCTACTATACCTACGATAATTGCTCCTACGAACATCTCACCAAATCCAAATTTCTTAATTGTCAGTTCTACAGAGCTAACCAATACTTCGCTTACTAGAACAACCCCAACCACACTAGCTCCAAGCAAAATGATACATTTCTTCTTACTCCAATGCAAGTCAACCGTGTGATCTCCTTGAAAATCATTTCCTTGGTAAACCTTGTTACTCTCAAGTCCTCTTCTTTGTTGGTTGACCTCTTCACTTCCCATTGAAGGAATTGCAAATAAGTGTTTGTGAGTAACAAATGTAAATATTATGCTCGCTAAATATACTCCTAACAAGACAAAAGCAAGAACATTGCTCATGAATTGAATGTTCCCTTGCCCTCCCACTAAACTTAGTCCTGTTGTAGGACTTAATACAGTGATGGATAAAATAGAAGGAATCGCCAATCCGATTATTGCTAAGAACAACATTGACGACTGGTAGCTTGTATTCTCCTTGTTGAAAAATTGCTCCTTCTGCTTTAGACCACCTACAACAAGACTCAGTCCAAAAATTAAAAGTATATTGCCAATTATTGAACCTATAATGGATGCTTTTACTAGATTTACTAATCCCGCAGACAAGGCAATTATTCCTATTATAATTTCGGCAGCATTACCAAAAGTCACATTCAGCAAAGAAGCTACAGTTGGTCCGTAGTGTTCCGCCAGATGCTCGGTTGAATCACCTATTAGCTTCGCAAGGGGGATCAATGCGATAGCTGCAAAAATGAAAATTAAGAGAGGTTCAGAATGAGTATATTCTAATATTAATGCCATCGGTGCAAAGAGAACAAGAAAGTACAATATGCAAGATTTTGATAATTTTCCGTTAATGTCCAATTATGATTCTTGACAATTAGCTGAATGTTACATTATTTTAATATATTACCGCAGGTTATCATTTCAATCAAGATACTACCTGTGTGGTTTCAACTGCGGGTATCGTGCATTAACTGGAATATTGCCTGAACTCAGTTGTCAATTATTTTTGAGAACCTCTTTATGCCTTACAAATCGTTCTAATATTTTCTAATATTTTTCTAACCGTTAGAATATTGCTATCCGGATTCGCTCAGAGTATTATTAGAGGTAATTCGAGAATGAGAAGGGATTCAGTTCCAAATTAGTCAAGGCTTATTCGCCCAGGACCTCTTGGAAAATGACAAAATATAGGAGACAGGAAAATATTATCCCATTAGAAAAATTAACACACGTAGCCCTTGCATTTTGATAGCGATGGATGGGAAGAAATGGATATTCTCAAGTGCCCAAAGGCAACACGAGTTTGAAAAGACTTTACATCAAAGCTAAATCTTATTGGATAGAATAATGTTCATGTCTTACCTGCAAATGAACAACTCTAATATCTTGATCTCATTGCCTAGGAAAGACTCGTCTTAAGCTGCAGGTCAAGATTAATGTTCGGTGTGATTACAATAGACGATTCGTGGTCCATTCCATTCAAATCGAATATGCTTGCTTGACTTACCTTTTTTTCCCATTTAAAACCCATTGAGTCAGCTTCATCCACTAAAGATTTCCCCCATGTTGCAGTAGTCTGAACTCTTTTCCCAGGTGAAGTCATAGGTCCAGTTGAAGCTTCAGCTCCTGCAAGAACCTTTCCTGGTATCTCGGCACTCCAATTAGCTAGATCATCTGCTACCTCAAACTTAATCAGTGCATAATCCACTCCATGAAGGGATGTTGTTTTCACTGGAGGGATTTGTTGTTGTAGTCGTTGCTGCAATATGATCTTAGATAGAGCTAATATTTTAGCGTTACATGAATCATTATTGACTTGCTTTGATTCACCTATTCTCCAACTTTGTTTAATAGGATGATTACGCCAACATGAGTTAACAATTTGGCAGAAATCGAACATGAAGCGCGATTTTGTTTTTGAAAATTTAGCTGTTTGTTACTATCACTAAGCAGCGCCACCGATATTCTGTGTCCTTCACGGTTTCTAATAATTTTTACCTATGATAGGTTTACCAGAACACATTAGTTTTATCTAGGAAGTACGGCCTTCGGTAAAGATTAATTGGATATCTTGCGACAATTATTGTAGCTTGCTAACTCATTTTAGCTGTTTTATAAACAGTCCCAGGGATGGGCGCAATTACTACGTGCTACACGCACAAATCGAAAGCCATTATTAAAGTAACGAGAACTATTGCTGCAGCTACTTTTCTTTCGATGACTGTTTCATCATTGCCGTCTAGAATTTACAGTTAAATCGTCAAACTTTGCCACTACGGTTACTAACTGTGATAAAACTCATTCCCTTCATCTTATTTTCATTAGATTTGCTATCCTTCACGTCCTGAGTACTGATGCTGCCACCACCGTTACTGCTGCTACCCTGCATGGTGACATTATTCTGTAAGTTGATTATTCCCACCATCGTAAATAACCCGGTAATCACAAATACCGTACCTGCTATTCTTGCAACCCAAATGCCGTAACGCGACCAAATTTTCTCTCCAAAGATTATTGCAGCAAAGAGTCCCATCCATAACAAGTTCATCCATCCTAAAGCAACCATTAACAGAAAATATGGCCAACAGCATCCAAGGCAGTAAAGGCCATGATATGCACCCATCCTAACTGCTCCCCATGCCCCGTGTCGCCATCTTCTCATAAAAAAACTGAATGGAGATTCACAGTACCCGAGACATTTTGTCTTTAATGAACTGAATTGATATATGCCAGACAAAATTAATACAATTCCAAAAATTATGTCGATTGACTGTTGTTGTTTTCCATTTCCATCCAAAAATGAATTCATAGGAATAGACCAACCTAGAAGAAGTGCAATTCCTGTCAAAGCCCATACTACAAGGTAACAGGTTACAAACAGAGTCAGTTTAAGCGAAACAGATTTTCTATTTTCGTGATTTGGCTTTTGATCTGCTATCAAATTTTCTTCTGTTTGTTTTTGCACTCGAGTCGTATTATTCCCTCCACTAATCAGCTGATTATACAGTAGAGCCATTGGTGTTATAGCCGGGAACATCATCGCAGCCATACCCACAGTCCAGCTTGCGGTGAATAAAGAAATCGCAACTGGATCGTATTGCATCATTGCCCTCATCATAATATTGTTATTTTCAGCATCAGATTGTCTACTAAGCAGCAACCACGAAACAGCCGATGTTAAAATTAGAAAAAAAAGAATAATTTTCTGGACTTTGTTCATCTTTAATACCATGGCAATCTTACCAGTCATTTAAAGCGGTGTAGAGATAGAATTTACTATCATGAGATTTCCACAGACTGATGCTCAAGTACATATTTTGTAGTACTCGCACTACTACCATTTGAGCCGGGCTGTAACGTGGTATTGGTAGTTTGATGCGAGAGAGTGATATTCAGATTCCACTGCTATCTGATTTCTTAATTTCTATAGTAACCTTGTCGCCTACTTTTATGGCCATATCTTCGTACTCTCTCATACTCACTTTAAACATAGGTGAATCGGTGATAGCGCCACCACCTGTCATCCGTGAAATATTTGACATCATCTTCGGTAAATTTTTCATCAAATCTTCTGGGGACGTGAATGCCATCATATTCGGACCGAAAGGAGTTTGCAGCTTTTCGCCACCTGCTTTGTAGTCGTTCGGATCACTAATTGCAACATAGACATAAGGCGAGCCATCCTGTGAGGCTTCAATTCTTGAAACAATATAGTCTTTCTTCATTTATTCAAGTTACTCTACAACTGAATAGACTTATAATTCTTCCAGACTCGAATGCACTTTGGGCACTCTTTAGAACATGTAAAATCACTTGATACGTTCGTCACGCTAGGCAAATTTAATGGAGAAGGATGTGCCCACGAGCCAATGGAAACAGGTATAAGCGCGCCGTATAATACTGGTTTCAGTCATTTGTCATAAAAAGCATCAATAAGCCCATCCACTTTTCTGAAATATTATAGTCCTTTTCAGAGAGTGTGTCACAGGAACCCCCTTTTTTGTCGAAACTAGTTAATTTTCAGGTTTCGACGGTTGTTTATTATATGTCTCTCTTGCAGACATATAGCATTCACTATAGTGTGTAAAATACACTATGTAGCCCTTTAACACTATATCCAAAAAGGATTCCCTAACTTTTTTTAGCGATATAATTTTCATATGAGTTTTGACATGTGTTTGTAACAGTGTCTACAGCGGCTGTGTGTCTTATCAAATGGTCTGGGTCAAACCCTGGTCTGTCTGCTGACACACCGTCTGCGCATATTTCTGAAGCTGAGCAACCTATTCTACCAATTCTTTAAGACTATTACCTAATTCTCTCAAATCTTCATCTCATGAAAGTAATAGTAATTAAAACTGCCATATTTCTCTGTTATTGTATATGGCTTACCTTGCCTCTGTATGATACCTAAAATAAGGCGGTAGATGGCGTCTCAAAGGAAATTATATTCGACAGCGGACTCAGGGAAAAGTACGACCTGTTTATAGCGATACCTCGACATACCAGCCCCAAAGTCGTCAGGGAGAGAGTTCTTGCCGATGCATCGGGATGGATTGGATCGGAGATGTTGCTGCTGTAAAACTTCAGTCAGGAATGATGCTTCCAAAGGCTGCCACTTTTGCATTTGGTCAGGTTAGCCAGTAACATAGCGTCTTCTATCCTTGGAACTGAAACAAGAAGCTGGGATGGATTCGGAGAATGTTTCATAGAAACAGTGTCTGGGAATGCTGCATACGGCTCAGGCAGCTTTTACTCTTCACCAAAACCTAGATCCTGGCAAAGAAGCTGAACATAAGGCAATAATATAATAGCGCTTTACTGTAACTCCAACAGATAGGAAACAATGGCTTTGTATCTGTGGTTTGTTTTATCGACTATAATTATAATAAAAATGGGCTCCTATAGGAGTTGGAAGAAACAGGAATAATTGACAAGCTAATTATCATTATGGTGCCTCTTCTTAGAACAGAATGGATTATGGTGTCCCATAGCCGAAGATAAAGATGGTGTAAATGTTAGCCTGACCAACGGTGGTTTTAGAGACCATGATATTTGACATTTTTAGATGTTATCCTATTTCTGAGGTAGTGGTTGCATCAAAAGAACTACCCAAGTATTATGGAATGCATTGACTGGTTGATAAGTTACCAACATCTTTTTATTATCCACTGTATCAACAGTTGAGCCAGATTGTCCACTTATGG
>DASSIM010000146.1:0-2375 GCA_035691865.1 Candidatus Nitrosopolaris sp.
ATATTATTATTGTTGTTCTGTGCATAAACCTGATAATAATATGATAATAATGTAAATGCAGCACTGCATAAAGCTAAAAGTGCAAAAATCATCAACATCGCTGGTAGGATAACTTTTAGTTTAGACATTCAAACATCCCAAGTTAGACAATTACAAAATATTTAACAGTTTTCTGAAGATTTGACGTTCATTCAAACGATATATTTAATCTGTTCTTTAGTTATAATGGCCCTGTTCACTTAAGACACAATTCTTTGTTATGGAAATCTTTGAAAAGATTCAGCCAATTGATTAAATGCTTTAATTTACATTTCTTTTTTCTGCATGGAAAGTAATCGTCAAAACATTCAGTTCTGTCCTTGATGTATTGTATGGTCCTTTCTACGATACTTTTTTCAAATTGGGAGTGAATGTGATGATCCATATTTAAAAACTTGCACGCTTGTGGATACCAAGTGCCTCCATCTGTAGAAACAGGATGATCTCCACATTTTTCTACTATCTTGGACAGAAAACGCTCTGCTACAAACATATTTCTTTCCTTTGAGATGCTTATTCCAAGGATTTCTTTGTTTTTAGGCATAATAGCAACCCACAACCAAATGTATTCAGAGCCGGCTTTGATGATAGTTTCGTCGAGAACATATTCTTCTATGTTCTTTTTCTTTGACGATATCCTTTGAGGCTTGTATTTTTGAATCCAGTTCCAGATAGAAACGTGATTTCGTCTGATAAAACAAGCAAGTCTTTCAGAGGTTCTTCTTAACGATAGGCCTGAAAAATAAAAATATAGAGCATATCCAATATATTCTGAAGGTGTTCTGTTTCTTCTTGAATTCACAAAAGAGATAGAGCATCTTCAAGCTATAGCTTTTTTTGTTAAGTGAACAGAGCCGAATTACACGTATACTGCGGGAGACTAGCTTATGACAACCAAAACATATTTTGGCAGATTACCTTACCATGGGCAAGAACGTTAATAGTAAAATATTGTTCTAGCCTCTTTTAAAGCATACTAATCTTTGGTAAATGATAGCGAGCATTAGTTGAACTGAAGCAATGACAAGTAAAATACTGACAATTGCACGCGCTTGACATTCAAATGAAGCGCTACTGGAACTAGAGCGCCAAGCACACATCATAACGCGCCTTAACCTACAAGACGAAAAGCCTATGAATGACTCTTTCATTACCTGTTTGCCATGACTGAGCAAGAACAACTACAAGGTGGAGAACAAAATACATCATTATCATTGTCCTCTGGTCCCAATTCCCTTAGGTATAGCATCCATAGTGAAGATTCAAAGCCAATAGTCTTAGTATCTATAATCACTATTTTCATCATACTCTTCACAATACAAACTGCACATGCTTCTACGTTTAACAATATTGATCCTCTAAAACCCCATCTGTCAGGTGTACAAAAGCCGATAGCAGAATATGGAGGAGCCAATATAGGCAGGATAATATTATACAGCATCGTAATCGTTATTGTAATCGTTACCAGACTCAAATGGACCAGACACGGAAGAAGAGTAACGAAGCCAAAAATTATGGCAGAGTCTATTTTCTTTTTAATATTAGGTTCTATTGTTGTCTTCGATTCGTTTTATGATGTTGGTATTCCAATTTTATATCTTATTCCGTATTTAATATTATTTCTTGGTTTAGCATATTATTCTTATTTACATTCAAATCGACTAATGTCTTTCTGGAAGGAATCAAAGTCTGGTTCTATTTATGTAAAGGGCGGATCACACATCCATCTTGCATATGTGATAGGAACAACATCACGCATTATAATATCGGTCTTGTTTATTGGCAGTTTGTTTACGCCAAATGGACGAGGAATAATTTACATTGATAATTCAACAGCAGTACTTGCAACCATAATATTTGATTTGTTATTAATGATTTCTGTCGGCTTGTTAATAGGGATAAATAGAAGAATACTTATCCGATATAATTTGATTAAAGAAGGAAAGGAAAAGATATCGGAAAAATAGAGAAACACTTGGCATAGATGTTGCTGCAGGAGTAGTTATAGCAATATCCATTATAAGGGGATTTATTATGTACATAAAACTATTACGACGATTCCCGCTAGAGCAGACAAACGAAGAGGAAGGTATAAAACGATTCGTAGGAAATGGTCTGATTCTTGCATCAGACCTGGAAGTAGGTAACGATATTATAAAAACGATACTAGTTTCATCAGAATCAGATCTCATAGCACTCTCTGTGATTGTAGTAATAAGGATAGCACGTAGTTGGTCGTTGTCAAGGGATATCAAGTCATAGCAGTGATCGCTATGATCATGAGCAGGTCGACTTTTAGTTCCATTAGAATTGCTCCCTGTGGAAGACTCAGAATA
>DASSIM010000147.1:0-27141 GCA_035691865.1 Candidatus Nitrosopolaris sp.
TAAAAGCAGTGGAACAACTCTATCTGCTGAAAAGTATAGTTTACCAACAAGTGTTACTACTAGATTTGTAAGAGTTACAGTTAATGGAAATACAGAGAATAACTGGGCAAGTATAACCGAATTAAGTGTTGATGGATCATCAAGTACTCCCAACACGAATTGTATTAAGCTACCTTTTAGTGGTGTCGCAGCGAGTGGCACCGGCGATGCTGATGATCACAATGGTCCAGATCATGATGCCGATGACGGGAATGTACCTGCAAATGTCTTGGACAATAATCTTGGCACCAGATGGTCAAATCTAGGTGTTGGTTCATTCATTCAGGCTGATTTAGGTGGACAAAAGACTATTTGCAGTGTAGATATTGCTTGGTATAGAGGAAATCCGCGAGTAAATAGCTTTGTAATATCAGTTTCAAGTGATGGTACTAGCTTTACAAATGTATTCACAGGTAAAAGCAGTGGAACAACTCTATCTGCTGAAAAGTATAGTTTACCAACAAGTGTTACTACTAGATTTGTAAGAGTTACAGTTAATGGAAATACAGAGAATAACTGGGCAAGTATAACCGAATTAAGTGTTGATGGATTTAGTAACAATAATCTTCCTACGGCCGACAACAAAAGCGTTAATACTAACTTAGGTACTCCTGTTTCAATCATTCTAACAGGCACTGACCCAATTCCAGGAGACACGCTAAAGTTCTCCGTGGTAGCTAATCCAACACATGGTACATTGACCAACCCAACTTCTAATAGCGTAACTTATACTCCAACCGCCGGATTCTCAGGTACTGATACCTTTACCTACAAATCCACCGATGGTCAAGGAGTATCTAGCAATATTGCAACAGTAACTATAACAGTTAATGCAGCACAAAACAATCCTCCCACTGCTGATAACAAAACCCTCTCAACTAACGCAGGAACTCCTGTACAAATTACTCTAACAGGCACTGACCCAATTCCAGGAGACACGCTAAAGTTCTCCGTGGTAGCTAATCCAACACATGGTACATTGACCAACCCAACTTCTAATAGCGTAACTTATACTCCAACCGCCGGATTCTCAGGTACAGATACCTTTACCTACAAATCCACCGATGGTCAAGGAGTATCTAGCAATATTGCAACAGTAACTATAACAGTTAATGCACCACCACCCCCTCCTCCCACTGCTAATAACATAAACATCCAAACTAACAAAGAGACGCCTATTGGAATTACTCTAACAGGCACTGACCCAATTCCAGGAGACACGCTAAAGTTCTCCATAGTAGGAAGCCCGACGCATGGTACAGTTGCTCCTGGTACGGTCTCTAGTAACGTCTTTTACACTCCAAACACCGGATTTATTGGCACTGACAGCTTTACCTACAAAGCCACTGATGGCCGGGGAGTAGACAGCAACATCGCCACAGTAACCATAATTGTTAGTAATGCAACTTCAGGCACACTAGATCAATTCGGAATAAAAGAGCTCAATCCATCAAAGCCAGGAGGGGAACAATGGTTCTTTAACGGCGCGACTGGCAATCCAAACAACGACCCTAGAACGGGCACACCAAACGAAGGACCGCATACCACTTTTACAGGGAAAAATCCTGATGGTAGCTGGAAGGTACAGAGTTCTGAAGTACGTTATGGGATATTGACTTCAACTTTCTTCCAGGAGAATCAAATAAAGACTCTTAATCAACAACAAATGGCAGCTCAAGGATACATGTTGAGACCTAATGATTGGAAGAATGTAGAATTAACGGCGTATTTGAGGGTGGTATCAGCTTCAAGTTCAACGTCCAATGGTGCATCGCACATAGAATTCGGAGCACATGGAGCAAGGAATACACACGGAGGAACAGTAGGTGGATTTGACAGCAGCTGCGAAGCAACCGCATATCATTCAAACACCTATCTTACGGGAAGGGTTAAATTCGAAAAAGACCTACAGCACACGAACGGTTACTCTGTAGAGAGCGCAGATCCTCAGAAACTTAATCAAGTAAATACAACGGAATTCAAAGGAGGAAATTGGATAGGGATCAAAATGGTGACTTATGATATCGGCAATGGTTCGGTAAAAGTAGAACAATGGGTTGATGACCATTCGAATAACATCCAACCAGGAAATCACTGGCGTAAAGTCTTGGAGACTATCGACCACGGACAATGGGGCCCAACAAGAGGTGGCAATCATTGTGGCGGAAGTGAGTTTCAGGTAGCGTCCTGGGGTGGACCCATTGCACTATTTAGATGGGACAATATACCCAATATGGATATCAAAGATGCAAGTGTAAGGGAGATTATCCCACCTACCTAAACTCGGCCAACCGTTTCACTCCTTTTCTAAGATATGACACTAATGGAAGCTGATCTAGTATTTATCCCCATGTCATTCCTAGATATCTAAAAACATCAATCCTAGAGCACGTTCGAGGAAGCGGTCCTGGTCTGCTAAGCTGGTCCTTCTATTGTTACTCCTTCTTCAGTACAGGTCGTGCTGTAAACAGGATCTGTGTCAATAAATAGTATTTTAGCTTGGCTACCACATCTTCAATAACTTTTGCGTTAATGGCTCAAGGAATATCTCGAAACTGACTAACACTCTTACTGATGTCAGATTACTTAGTTGATATCGTACAAGGTGGGTCTTAACGGCAAGCTCCGTGTCTGTAAGATACAGATGAGTGTATACTTTTATTTGCTAATTGACGCTACTTTCGCATAAGCAAGTATTGCTGCGATGGACTTGCAGTCCTCCAGTTCACCATTAATACATTTTTCGATAGCGGCAGTAAGGCTCATCCTTTTTATTGTTATATTTTCGTCATCATCTCGAGCTGCTCTCTTTATTCGTATTAGATCTGTCGCCACGTATACATGCATCAGCTCAGTATCGTAGCCGGGTGCTAAATACATTTTGAGCAGTGATTGCAGTTTTCCGGTATAGCCAATCTCTTCCGCCATTTCCCTAAGCGCAGCCTGCTCAGGAGTTTCTCCTTTCTCTATTTTCCCTGCAGGAATTTCTAACAATGTTTTCCCGGCTGCATGCCGGTACTGACTTACGAAGAGTACGTCCAAATTATCTATAATCGGAATCAGTCCTACCGAGGGTACATGTTCGACGATTTCCTTTTTAATTATTTTATCACCAAGTACGAACTTGTCAAGCCTGAGTGAAACGATACCAGTGTATATTTTCTTAGTGTCTATTACCTTTATCTTTCTCTCTTGCATAGTATTAGTCATTACATGCTGCTTCTGAAGCTTAAAGGTATTCAAGAGCGATTGACTAGCGGCAAAAGAGGCTAGGATACCGAGGCATTCATTGTCAAGGGTAGACATATTAGATTTATTGCATCCAGATGGAAGTTCATGTTACCCAAAAAGTTAGTTTTATATGTCATCTTGATTGTCTGGGAGATGTGAACTATGTTGACGGTGAAGGTAGCATTATCGTACCCAAATCCGTCAGACCGATTATTGATTATGAAGAAACTTTCTTCGGCACCAAAAAAGGAGCCAAGAAGCAGTTTCGATATGGTAAACTACACATTAGAGAATACAAAGACTACTATATCGTTCACATGGATAAAGTTGATCCAGCGAAAGATCCCATGGGACATTTGTTGATAGATGCTCCGGAATTCTTGGCAGCTACTATAGCAGGATTGAAAGCGGCAAAGCAAGCCGGCTGTACTGTGCATACAGAAAAAAAAGGAAACAACGCTTTAGCAGAGGGTCTTAGGGCAGCCTGTCTGGCTGGTACTGTCGCTGCCACGAGTTCTTACATCGTAGTCAGCGTTATCAAGAAAATATATAGGGGCATATAGGCTAAATGGAAAATCCAACACAGATTCGGAAACGTGTTAGAGACGAATCAAAGAAGATAACTGCAACCACAATTAAAAAAAACCCTTCAAAAATACAGGTCGTAAGAGTTGTTCTAAAGCTATTACCATTTGTAATCAATTTCAGAAAGGATCGCCGTGAGTGGGTAAAAAAAGAAGGAAAAAATGTCAACGAAAAAAAGTACCGAAAACATGCAGAGAAAGCACTAAGAACTTTCATAGAGCTAGGTCCATCCTATATTAAACTAGGCCAATGGCTATCCACTCGGGCTGATATTTTACCCCAACCTTATCTTGAAGTATTGGCTACATTGCAGGATGATGTCCCACCTGCACCATTCTCAAAAACGAGACCGATAATTGAAGAAGAGCTTGGCGAAATTGAAAAAGTATTTGGGACTTTCGAAACACGAGCGCTTCATGGAGCGAGTCTGGGTCAGGTATATTTGGCAACTTATAATGGTCAACAAGTTATTGTTAAAGTGAGCAGACCATATATTGAAAAAGTTATTGAAAAAGATATTGCCATTCTAAAGAGCATTCTGCCAGTCGCAACTCGCTTTATCGATCCAAATTTGCGATTTTCCGCTGAAGCCATGCTCTCGCAATTTATTGAAACGATTCATGAAGAGATGGATTACAGAATAGAGGCAAATAACCTAATTACAATCAAACACAATCTGAAGGGCGATCGTATGGTGATCATTCCCAATGTGATTTTAGAGCGAACAACTCAACACGTCATTACCTTGCAATATATCCCTGGCATTAAGATTACTGATATCGCATTATTGGATAGGGCAGGTATTGACAGAGAAAAGCTAGTGATTAGAGTGCATCATATATTTTTCAAAATGCTACTACAGCACAGCATCTTTCATGCTGATCCTCATCCTGGCAATATCTCAGTAACAAACGCTGGCGAAATAATTCTTTATGATTTTGGGATGGTTGGTAGACTAGAAAATGAAACTCGTCTCAAACTAATCAGATTATATCTTAGCTTATTGGAAAAAGATCCCTCCAGGGCCGTTAATGTCTTGATAGAACTCGGGACGTTGGAGCCAACTGTGAATCGTTATGTGGTCGAAAAAGCCCTCGCGCTTAGCATTCAATCATTGCACGGTAAAGAAGTAGATCGGATGGAGGTAAGAGCATTGATGGATCTTGCAAATAAAACACTGAGCAAATTTCCATTCAGATTACCCAAGAACCTTGCTCTATATATGCGTATGACATCGATCGTGGAAGGAATCTATCAGCATCACAACGTGAATTTGCGATTTGTGAAAGTACTTTCACAACTTTTAGAGCAACAAGGACTGATAAGGGAGGCATATTTCGAGGAGGTAAAGGATTTGATTAAAAGATTTGTAAGGGGTGTTGAACAATCAGTTGATCTTGCTCCAGTGCTAAAATCGTATCTGGAAACCCATCAGATTTATGGTAATAAGCGCGAAAACAGCTATAACTTTTTGGCAGCGAGTGTGTTTGCGGCGGCTCTGTTTTTAGGGTCTGCTTTCGTTATCCCTCATAACACCAATATTGCTTACGGTGGTTTTATCGCGTCAGCTGCGACATTTGGTATTGCACTAGCCGCGATTCTGAAAAAAAGATTCTAGAGATCAGACACGCCAAGAGGGTTATGACAAGTAAGACCAATTATCTCATAAACTAATGTTGTATCTGACGCTACACGTGACTGCTGACTGCTTGATTCGACAGACTCTATTTGTTCATAGCTATTTGCCGCCACATCCACTTGAATCGATCCGTTCTGCAAGCAGCTAGTAAAAGCAGAGGCGAGATGAATAAGATCATATTACCCATAAATTAATAGCTCCTAATATCATTACCTGCATATTTTACTAGTTTAGGGTAGATCACCATATTGACAATAAGAACGAACATGTATTTTGTTCGTGGGCTTAACATTTTGAAAGAGATCAGTCATTGTCCTCTCCTCAAATATCACAAAGTAGAGAAAGTATTATCAGTACTACTTAACGTTGCCTAATACTTATGCTCTCCTCGTTAGCATCATAGTTGAGAATAAGTGCCTGTCTTCCCCACTCAACGATCCAGTCGAACTCATTTGAACCATCGCCATCATGACTCTGCGTCGCCACATCCTGATTTGAAACAAATTCCAATACCTCATCTTTACTGATACGGCCCTTTTCGCTTCGTTTTACGAGATCAACTAATTTCTTGAATGTGTCTAAATTGATAACTACATCTCGTAGCATTTTTTTTTGAACTTTTGGGCTGGCTACTATGAACAAATGTCCTTTTTCAGTAACAGAAACATCGCCTGCTGTTACGTGAATTAGACCTAGCATTTCCCCTGATTCAAGTATTGGCAGGAGGTCATCTAACTCCAGCCCCTGTTTAGATGCAATTCCTGCTACGTCTGATTTTCCCCCGAGATCATCTAAGATTTCCAAGAATCCGAGAAGAACGCTGTAATGAACCTTTGGTATAACCAAGTTATTTTATATACTACAATAATCTTGACATGCCAGTGATTTAAATTTTTATTTTTAATTTCATGATCCCGAGTGTATATGTACGAAGAGCCGAGTGTGCATTGTTATTCTTTATGCAATAAGCGTCGTTATTTGATCAGTATAGTCGTATATTGAAGAATCACGTTTCTCGCGCGGTCTTGGTATGTCTATGTGAACTTCCTTCACCACGGATGCAGGTCTATGGCTCAAGACTACTACTCGGTCTGAGAGATAGACCGCCTCCTCGACGTTATGAGATACCATTATAACTACATCTGGTGTAGTGAGACGGTTGCTCCAAACTTTCAGAATTTCTTCTCTTAGGGCCTCGGCAGTTAAAGGGTCTAGAGAAGAGAATGGTTCGTCCATAAGAAGGACCTCTGGATCAAGTACTAGTGCCCTTGCAATACCGACTCTTTGTTTCATTCCGCCAGATAATTCACGTGGGTAAGCATTCTCAAAGCCTTCGAGACCCACCTCCTGGATGATATTGAGACTTTTTTTCCTTCTCTCATCCTTTGGTATGTGATTAGATTCTAGACCAAATTCTACGTTTTCAGCTACTGTAAGCCAGGGAAAAAGTCCAAATGATTGAAATACCATTGCCATATGGGGATCTACTTTGCCTTTGAGGGGTTCACCCTTCAATAACACCTCCCCTGTGGTGCAAGATTCCAATCCCATTATTATCCGTAACAGTGTGGATTTACCGCCGCCAGAGGGTCCAACAATAGATATGTATTCGTGATGATTTATTGACAGATTGATACTATTGAGGACTACTATTTTCTTTCCCCGATCGTCAACGTATTCTTTAGTAATATTTTTGAGCTCGAGCAAAGGTGTAGGCCCGCTTTCAAAGGATTTTGGTTTATTTAAGTTCTTCAAAACTGGAGTGCTGTCTAAAACGTAATCGCCGCCTCTTTCGTCGGAATAATTATTATTATTATTATTATTGCTAGGATGACTTTCGTGGTAGTTATCCTTAACATGGGCATATTTGCGTGTTTTCATGCAAATGATACATTAGAACGGATATTACATTGTTATATATAGACAACCGTTTCCTCTAGAGAATTTATAATTTTTGACTTGAATTCACAATTGTTCTAGAAATTGAGCATTTTTAGGAATCAAGTATTACTTGTGAACTAGCTACTCATGCTATATTTTCTAACCACTTTTCTATAAAGCCGTCTCCACACGAATCGATTGATTGCGACAATCACCGCTATCATGACCCCCACGATCAAGAATAGCAGTATCGTGTTTCCTAAGGTGTATGCAGCTTTGTCCAAAAGGGATCCTATACCAAGCACAGAATATGTTTTGTTTCCATATATGAGGAATTCTGCGACTATCAGGGAGTTCCATCCTCCTCCCCAACCTGTAATGCTACCAGTAATAAATGAGGGGTATAACGACGGAAACAAGACCCGTCTAATGTACAGGCCCTTGTCGGCCCTGAGTGCCTTTGCCGCTTCTTCTATATCTCCAGATATCGACCGTATTCCGCCAATAAGGTTGAATAGAATGTACCATTGCATTCCTGTTAGTATAAGAAGAATAGAAGGAAATTCAAGTCCGCCTGGTATATACGCAACAAGGATCGCCATAAAAGGAAAGAATGCAGTCGCAGGTATGGCTGCAAAGGTCTGGAACAGAGGCATTATTCTTTCAAAATTGGGATTGTGAGCAATCTTGATGGCCACAGGTATGGTCCAAGCCAAGGTTATCAGGTAGGCTGAGGCCAACCTAAGGTATGACAATAATAGAGCTAGTGGAATTTGTGAGACAAATTTTGCAGTCTGTGGATCATTGTAAAGTGAGAAGTACATTTTGGAAAGGGCAGACAATGACTTATTGATTACTCCGCCTTCCAAAACAATAATCAAAATCATAGAGATCGCTAGGACAGATAGCGTTATACCCACAAATAATCTGAGATTTCTCTTATTGTCGAACCAATGGTGGACAGTAGGAAATAATCGAAATTCAAAGGCAGATACTAATTTTCCTAAGGTTCGTATCAACAGGTTTGATTTTATATGTATCAGCGGCCTTGGATTTATAATACGTAAGTGAATGGGTTGGAATGCAACTCTTCTTAAGAAGAGTCGTGCAATGTTGTTGCTACTACCCTGCATAATGTGATGTCTAGTAAGATCAGGAGAGGATGTAGAATAGTCATATCTGAAACGATAGGAATATGACTCTAGCGGTCTCCAGATGAAGAAGTCTGTTAACATAATGATCAAAATCAATACCACGATTGCTACCAAGGCCTCTATGTATTGCCCGGAAGCTACAGACCTACTAAGTAGACTACCCAAGCCTGGAAGCGTAAAGGTATTCGAACCTACAGATATGATCTCTGCTGCTGTAAGGAAGTACCAGCCGGCAGCCCAAGACAGAATGCTATTGTAAATCAATTTGGGTATGCTTGCAGGTAAGTAAAGTCTTCGGAATTGCAACAATGGATTTGCTCTACACGCTTTGCTCGTTTCTATCAACTCTGGCGGGATTGAAAGTACTGATTCATAGACTGCAAATATCATGTTCCATACCATGCTGGTAAAAATTAAGAAAATTGCTGCTAATTCTACTCCTATTGGACTTCCGCTAAATAAAGTGATAAAAAATGCAATAGCTGCAGGAAAGAAGCCAAGTATTGGAACTGCCTGTAAAATATCCACGATAGGTATTATAATTCTGGATGCCAAGGGTTTTCGCGCTGCAGTAATTCCAACAATAATAGCAATAGTGAACGACAATGCTAGTGCTACAAACATCCTATAGACAGATGATATAGAATCGGTCAACAAGTCTGTAAAACTTATCGTTCCGATATTCCATATTAAATCAGCCTTCGAGCTTGTGTCTCTACTTAGTAAGATAATTAAAAGTATTCCAAGAATAATTACGGTTATGACAACTGCAATAAAAATGGCTTTTTTCTTGTCCAACTTTTTGCTATTTACCTCCTGAGGCACTGCCAAGACCTTTTATATAATCAAGAAAATTTAATTCACTGATAGTACAGGGAAAACGTTGTAAGTAAAAAAAAGGGACGAATGTCACGATAAATCTCTCAACCAAATGAAAAAATCAGACACATATATTTTACGGCGCGAAATGCTGAAGATCTTTAGTGGTCATTATTTAAGTAACCGAAATTATGCTATATGATATTAAATATTTCGAGATAGGTGAAGAAGACAAAAAAAATTGTTGAATGAACTGAATAAATATAATTATGCGCTAGGATACCTTCATCATGGTCAAGGTAGCTCTACTTCAGGTACGGTCACAGAAAAACTCGAGCTGAATCGATTGAACAGGTTATAAGGATGTTCAATACGGTTGCAGCCGCAGAGCCGGATATCACCTACCAGACCTGTGGTATCCCAAAACAGTTAACAACTTCGAACGGGAGTTCAGGCATATTAGAGAGATCGCGAGGGAACATAACATAATAAGTCATACCAGGCGCCTTTCTCGAGAGAATCAATAATAGGCTCTACATCCTGGCCCATGTTATTTCAAAAAACGGATGATATTAGGAAGGCAATTCAAGATACATCCGTTTGGGAAGCAAAGGAGTGGCAAGCCCCGAACGGAAGCGATTTAATAGGAAATGCCAACTCGTGACGTTTCCTTATCTCTTCATCTCATCACAAAGATGTTCTTGCAATCATCCAAGTCTGGTAGAATCCAAATAGTAATAGCAGCTCCAGAAGTGGACAAAGAGGGCTCAAAAGGTCCTGGGCATTTTAATCTGATAACATAGGTACATTTCGACAGAAAAAACAAGTTTCCCAAGTTGTTTCTTCAACTCGTTGTCAGGATGCAGTACGATGATATTGGTTACGATATTCGATTGAGTGAATCGCATTGACAATACCTGTGTCAATCTATGTCCAGAATCCCGCTCATCGTACAACCTAACATTAACTGATGCAAGGCGTACAATCATAAATATCAGAAAGTATGGATACAAATTAGTCTAGATATGGTTTCAAAAAAATCAAATATAAGATATGAATCACAGCTGATAGCAGGGGAAGTAGAGATTTAGAAAGGAAGCCAGATTGCAGAATGGCGCTTAATACGAATAAAGACAGCAATAACGATAACAAGAATTATCACCCATCCGAAGGTGGCAATCACAATATAGATGTCTCTTCTCATGCAACCTTAATGGTCGAGAACCTTTCCAAGGTATTTGAATCCGCTGCAGGCAGGGTAGTTGCTCTTAGGAGGATCAATATTACGGTAAACAAAGGCGAGTTTGTATCGATAGTTGGACCTTCTGGGAGTGGCAAATCTACTTTGTTAAATATTCTGGGAGCTCTCGATAGACCAAGTTTTGGTAAACTTTTCATCGGTGGGATAGATATTTTTTCGTTAAGTGATAAAGAGATTGCACGAATGAGGAATAATTTAATTGGGTTTATTTTTCAATCTTATAATTTGATTAATAGAACTACCGTTCAAAGAAATGTGGAGATTCCTAGCATAATTGCTAGGATGAACAACAAAGATAGGACCAATCGCTCCTCTAGGCTCTTAGAAATTTTAGGCATTGCAACAAAAGCTAAATTTAAACCCGCGAGCTTAAGTGGAGGCCAACAGCAAAGAGTGGCTATCGCAAGGTCACTTATGAATAATCCAACTATAATTCTTGCCGATGAGCCTACGGGCAACCTCGACACAAAAACAGGAAACGAGGTTTTTGACCTGCTTAGATTACTCTCAAGCAAATACAGAAGAACAATAATAATGGTTACTCATAATGCTGAACTTGCCAAAAAAACAGATAGATCTATATATATCAGAGATGGACAGATCGAAAAAGAGATTCTTTATTAAATGGCCATAATCGTGGCAAAAAGTCTAAACCACGGGGAACAGAGTCGCTCTACGATTAGAATGGAAATAGTTACTCGCATAAAAACTACATCGATCACGACGACAAAAATTCTATCTTTCATATTTGCGGGAATCCTCCTATTTTCTTCTATTGAGAATGCAGATATGACAACCCACGCTCAATTGTCTAACTATGTTACCAACAATTCTACATTCCCAAGTAATGGGGCAGATACCGACAGAGCTCCAGGATTATTGGATGCATACTGGACGAATTATCTAAGCTCAGCCTCCTCAACATCCGATAATAACAATTCAGCAAAGAAGGAGGTAGGTCCTGGAGATGGTGCCTCCACTCTGGCAGTGGTAATAGTAAATAGAGGACGTTCGGATATCACTGGAGTTACGGGCTATCTCACTCTTCCGATTGGATTTAGCCCAATTCCTGGTAAAAATAATGGGACGTCGCAGTCTGTGGCAAGTGCATATTCTATTGTTAAAGCAGGAGGTACATTTGTTCTGTATTTCGATATGAATGTTTTAAAACAGGCTAAAGTTGGTGGATACTCCACTTCTCTTATTTTGAAGTATACCAAAATAAATCAAATTGGTCAACTGATTACAACAAATACTTTACCTTTTAGACTCACCGGGAGGGTTATTTTGGATGCGGTGTCTGAAAACTCAGAGCTAATTCCAAGTACCCAGAATCAATTAAAGTTATCAATTCATAACATAGGGAGCGCAAATGCAGCGGGGGCAGTTGTCACAGTTACAGGTATAACTAGTGGGAATAGCGTTACTTCTAGTAATACTCAGAGTGCTAGTAGTAGCTTCAGTAATACTAATTCTGGTAATACAAACACAAGCACAACAAATTCACCATCGTCTTCATCTATTTCTTCTCCATCCTCCTCCTCTACACCCGCAGTCAACATTGGAGCCACAGTTTTTCATATTGGTACTATACCAGTAAACGGATCAGCAGAAATAAATCCTGTAGTATATCCTACTGCTTCTTCTGGCGAAACTGTACAGAATTTGAATCTCCAAATATCTTACGGCGACGCGTACGGTAACCGGCAGACATCAAATGTGCAAGTTGGATTAGTAATATCACCAAACCCACCACAATCTGTGGTGAATGCTACTGCAAATAACGGAAATGCACTCATCGTAGCAGCCGGTAAAATTCAGGATATTGATTTTACAGTTGCTAACAGTGATAACAAGAAACCAATAACAAATGTGGTTATTTCTCTTGTTTCCCAATCGAATTCAATGAAGATTCTTGGAGATTCGAGATGGACATTCCAATCTATTTTATCTCAATCCAGACTGAATTTGTCTACAAAAGTCTTTGCATCTTCTGATTTGATTGGAAAACCTGCCTTATTTACTTTAACTGTTGACTATGTATCAGCTGGACAATCGAAGACAGATTCTCTTAATATAGGAACGTATGTTAGCGGTGACATCAAAATACGAGTATATGATGTTGCTGTCAACTTCCTAGGCAGCACTCCTAACATTATAGGAAACCTCTTGAATGAAGGCAACACGGTTGGATTGTTCACTACTGTTGAATTGGTAAAGTCTAATTCTAGCAAAAGCCTTGTTCCGATAACCCCTCCTACACAGTATCTTGGTGACCTTTCCGTCGATTCTCCTTTGCCCTTTAGCATGGCATTAAACATAGACAATCGGACCTTAAGCAGTATTCAGCCAGGAATCTATCCTATCACACTTAAAATTACGTATAGTGATGATTTGAAGACCCCCCATGTACTCCTAGTAAATACTTCAGTCGACTTTGAACCCAAGCATGCTCAATCAAGTAACGGCGCAGGAGGCAGTGGCGGTGGATCAGTTGGCCTTGGTATACTCCTCATTGCCGCTATTGCCGTTGTCCTAGTATTTCTTTTTGTAAGGAGAAGGAGATCTAAATCAAAGCGTACAAAATTGCAGAGCAGCAAAGATGTAGATCTATTTTTAGATGATGTACCGCCTGCCACTTCAGAAAAGGATACAAGTCGGGATTTGAAGACGAGATAAAAAATGGACAATAAAGAAGAAGCGACAGGAATATGTTGAATATCAAGGAGATTTTTATATTATCTTTTGAATCTCTTTTGGATAGAAAAGTCAGATCTATTCTGACGATTTTGATGGTGATGGTGGGGAGTGCTCTTCTGATTGCTGTAGGTGGTATTGGTGCATCTTTTACAGAAGCATTTAGTAAACAGTTCAGGAATTTAGCACCAAACATACTATTCATATCTAATTCGCAACAAGCACAACAAGGTCCTGGCGGAGGCGTCGGGGAAGGAGGTACTCCACCGCCTGCCCCAAAAATTACTTTAAATGCCGCAATAATAAATAGAATACATTCACTTCCTTTCGTGAGTGATGTGATATCTACTTATAGAGGTTCGGCAACAGTTCAATCTCAAAGCGAATCCAAAACTGATTCAATCTTGTCTATAGATCCTCGAAAACTTTTAGTCATTGCGCCAACTTTAGAATATATGGATGGTTCTACATTACAGCCAAATAATCCAGCTTCAATGATTGTGGCTCAAAATGTCGCTAATCCGCCAGGGGATGCGAATCCATTTTTGGTATTAGGTCAAAGCGCCAAGGTGACTTATTCATTTGTAGATTCAACTACAGGCCAACAAATGGAGGAATCAAAAAATTTTGTGGTTACAGGGATTATGAAAGAAACCGGTAATCCAACAATAGACAGCGCCATTGTTATCAACTTGCAAGCCGGAAATTCACTACTACAAAAGTCTGGCAAATTTGACTCTCTCTTTGTGATTGCTCAAACAACAGATTTTGTAGATATTGTGGAGCAGGAGATAAGAAGCCTATATGGTAATAATATCGGAATTACTACCGTGAAGGCTATATTGAAAACCATAGCGCAATTCACCGGTCAAATCAATGCGTTTCTCAATAGTATTGCCATTATTTCGTTGGTCGTAGGTGCAGTTGGGATTATCACCACGCTTTATACTGCTGTTATTGAGAGAACGCGCGAGATTGGCACTTTAAAGGCGATTGGCGCACAGAACCGTGATATCTTGGCACTTTTCTTGGTTGAGGCATTATTGATTGGTATTTTTGGAGCAACAATAGGACTATTAGCTGGAATTGGATTCGGGTACGCTTTAAGCGTTACCGTAGTTCCTGGTAATGGATCTTCTAGTCCTCCTATCTATACCGCAAATGACATGGCTAGGGTATGGATGATTTCTGTAGGTCTTAGTATAGTTGCAGGTGTTGTTCCGGCGCTACAGGCATCACGATTATTGCCTATCCAAGCTCTGAGATCACAATAACAATAGACTAAATGACCTGAATAAGCTTAGGTTGTGATTGAGCAGACTAGAAAAAAGAGAAACGGACATAAAAATGATAAAGTGGAAGAGAATGGTGATAGTATACGAATGTAACATGGTGGGGAAACAGAACTGCAACTCTTATCCCAGTATCAAAGTGAGCACTGAAAAAGGATACCGTTGAAAAGACACCAAGGTTAACCAGTACGGTCATAGATGCATATGTGGCTTAATTACTAAATCTCAGAAGGAAATTCCTTTTATTGGACTCAGCATAAAGCTCTTTATTTCTAAAATAGAGTCAACTTCAAAACTAGTTTTTTTTGGGTTGATATCATGGCGAAGCAGAATTCACACATTTCAGTCATCCTATTCTTGCCAGGAATTCTAGATTTAAATTATTTTTCTGTACAATACATGTGGGGGCAGGTGTTTCTCGCACAACTCGATCCTTTCAGAAACAGAGGGTAGCAGGCAAAAACAGATGGAAACTCAGTGACAACGACAGGCAACAAATTGGTAACAGCAGGAAACAGGAGAAAACCTCCGAGCTATGTTATCGGAATGTTGCTTGATTTTGGAATCGGAAGCTTAAGTGTGATATCGCCCTCCACATACTTCGCCGTCCCAATCACTTTCTCATCATCGCCGATCGAAAATGGTAATGGTACTTTTTTGTCTATGTAGTTAGGTCTTTGTCGGTAATATACAGTTCCGAGATTTTCCTCAGGCTCTCTCTTGGCGTTGATTGATAAAACATTTCCGATTATCCTTAGATTAATATCCTTCTTTGCAAATCCAGGCAGGTCAATCTTTATTACTAACTCGTTCCCATCTTCGAACATATCGATGGCTGGCATTATGAATTCATAAAATTCTCTAGATCTATTTCCTAATTCCCTCACGAACTCCTTGGCCATATATTTAGCAAAACCCATAGATTAAATTAGATGTTATTGATATAAATCCTTTCTTCCTAAATGTGCTGTGAGGGGTGCATCAGTAAATAAATTCTAGCTTATTAATCAACCTGCTCAAGCTACATTGGACATTATAAAAAATAAGAAAAAGAAGACCCAGCTGATTTTTATCCGCCGAATATATCTATAATCCGACGAATTTAAGAAATATCATCGGCTACGGATGCAGACAATGCTCGCATCGAGGGGCAATTAGTTTACATATCACTTCATTCACGTTGTCTAGTTAATTTTTTTAGATAGTCTTATAAGTTGTGCATAATGGTTGAAAACAGAGTGGCTAAATCACATGATTGGTGGTTCAAATGATCGACACGATATCCGAACGAAAGTGCTGGCTTATTGTCTTAACAGATGTCATTCTTGTAAAAATTTCTGCAACCTTTGAGACTCCATGAATAATATTCTTCTAGAAAGAAACCAGAATAATCCCATTCTCGTCCCAGATAAATCTAATATGTGGGAATCCAAAGCCGCATTTAATTGTGCAATCCTGTACTATGATAATAGAATTCACATGCTTTATAGAGCGATAGGTGAATATGAAAAGTATATTTCAAGAATAGGATATGCTTACAGCACAGACGGGGTTTGGTTTGATAGGTCCAAAGACGTTGCTATGGCCCCGGAAGAGGAGTATGAAAAATATGGGATCGAAGATCCTCGGCTGGTAGAGATAGATCGCCAGATATTTTTAAGCTATGTGATACTTTCGAATTATGTGAGCGAGGGGCCGATAGCATCTACTGCCTTGGCAACGACTAGTGATTTTAAGAATTATACAAGACTGGGCATCATTACAACGAAAGGTTCAGACAATAAAGATGTTGTTCTTTTCCCAGAAAAAACAAAGCTAAAGTCCGTTAATACAAAGGAAACAGGAACAAATGTGAATAAGTACTTGTTCTTACATAGGCCAGCCAGTTGGATTGGTTCAAAATTTGGAGTTGATAGACCCAGTATTTGGCTTGGGGAGGGTAATACCCTAACTAACTTCGAAAAACATACTCTAATTCTGAAACCGGAGCAAGAATGGGAGGCATTAAAGATTGGTGCAGGACCTCCTCCAGTGAAAACCAAATACGGGTGGCTGTTGATATACCACGGAAAAGATGCGCAGGCTGTTTATAGGGCTGGCGCCGCACTCCTTGATCTCAATGACCCCACCAAAGTCCTCGGAAGGACGAAAAGACCTATACTCGAACCGCTAGAGCCATATGAAAAGAATGGAGATGTAAACAACGTGGTTTTTCCCACCGGGGCTTGCACCATCGACGATACATTGTTTGTTTATTACGGAGCAGCTGACAAAGTTTGTTGTCTGGCAACGATAGACCTAGAAAGGCTGCTGGGTCACATTCTAGATGAGAACCATGTCAATTGTTAGATCAAATGGATTCACGTCGTCCGATAATTAATTAGATGACCTCTGGAGCTAGTTTGATAGTAATTTCTTCGCCATTTCCGACTGGTAGTGTTACTGACTGCAGGAATGGTTTACTGCGAATGTAATTTGCATACTCCGCCATAAGAGGCCGGTAGACTTCGGGATACAACATATTGTCCGTTGCAACAATGCCTTGGATTCTTAGCATAGGAAGAACCAAATCAAAGTATTCTCTCAAATTTTCTTTGTCTGCATCGATGAATACAAAGTCGAATAAGCCGTCTGTTTTATTGGTATGGCTTTTCCGTTTGAAATTCTTGGATAGCTCACGAAGTAAGTTCCCTGCGTTACCCTCAAGCACCTCAATCAGTCCTCCGACACCGGCTTCCTCAAAATTTTTGGTGGCTCTTTCTATCTTTGAATGATTCATATCTACAGTGATAATGGATTTCTCGGCTCCCTCTGGACCGGTCTTACCGTCCTGAATCATCGCTTCAGCGAACCATAGCGTTGAGTAACCAACAGAAGTCCCTATTTCTAGAATTCTCCTGGCATGCATGGCGCTAAGGAGTATTTTAAAAAACATACCAGTGTCAGGAGTGATTGCTAGCATCTCGTCTTCCGGTGGAACCTTCATCTCTCCGGAACGCTCTCGATTGGATTGTTTTAGAAGTCTGGCAAGAACCCTCTTTATGCTCTCACTCACACGACTTCATAGGCTGCTATCGTCATTTAAATCCACAGGTGGATCTCATGTCCGTACCAATTGCTCACGGCTTGGTTTTTTCAAAAGAACGTATGGTAGATAGGACCTCTGCACTTAACTTTATAGTGTGGGCACCGCCTTCGTCTGAATTGTAATGAGACAATTGTTCAAGGAATTTTGACTTATCTCGGCCTCTCTCATACATGCCGCCTGACTCCTTTATACAGAGTGGGAATTTTTGCATTTTTACTTCTTTGGATTTTAAATAACTAATGAAATTTTTGTATGCCTCGACATCATACCAGTCCCACGCCTTCTCTTCACAACACACTATCCAGACATCTATGGTATTCTGGAAGAGAGCTTTGGAACGAAGCTCTTCAAGACTCATATTTTGAACTCGGTTTTTCTGTATTTTGAATCTATCGTTCAGGCCTCAATCAGGGAAATCAATTACTTGAACAATAACGGCGGAATTTTCCATTATTACTTGATTATGAGGGGCAGAAGCCAAAAACTAAATTTCTGTTGTTGCCGTATTCGATCTCATGCCCTCCTTGAACGAAGGGAGATGATTATCTACTGTGTGAGCGAGACTTCTATGTAAACATCATCAGGTATTTTCAACCTCATCAGCTGTCGTATCGACCTGTCATCCGCACCTAGATCTATTACCCGTCTGTGGATACGAAGTTCATATTTATCATAAGTGTTTGTTCCTTGTCCACAAGGCGATTTCCTGGTAACGACTTTCATCTTTTTGGTCGGGAGAGGATGCGGGCCTTTCAATCTGATTCCATTTTTTTCTCCAATTCCTTTTATTTCAGTACATACTCCCTCAAGAGTGGATAGGTTCGTACTCGTAAGCTTTATTCGTGCTTCTTGCGGCATCTTGTTTCACTTGTTATTTTTTTGACGGGTCATATTTCTCTGTAATCGATTTGACTACGCCGGCAGCTATAGTGGTGCCCATGTCCCTCAAAGCAAATCTTCCAATCTCCGGGAATTCTTTGAACGTTTCAATCGCTAGTGGCCTTACTGGTTTTATCTTTACGATTGCGGCATCACCAGTCTTCAAGAACTTTGGTTTATCTTCTACTGTGCCTCCTGTTTTGGGATCAATCTTTGCGAGGAACTCTGATAGAGTTGCCGCTACTTGTGCTGTATGTGCATGCAATACTGGCGTATATCCAGGGGCCATCGCAGTAGGATGATGGATGACTATGATTTGTGCTTCAAATTCCTTCGCCACTGTGGGAGGATTATCCGTTGGGCCGATTATATCTCCGCGCTTTATTCCCTTCTTGTCTACGCCTCTGAGGTTAAAACCAATGTTGTCACCAGCTTCCGCAGAGTCCATCTGTGTGTGGTGGGTTTCGATTGACTTTACCTCTCCAGTAATTCCGGAGGGCATAACAATGACTTTATCATTGGCCTTAACTCTACCGGTTTCCACTCTGCCAACAGGAACCGTGCCTACCCCAGTGATCGAGTACACGTCTTGAACTGGAATTCTGAGTGGTTTCCCCACAGGCTTTTCAGGGGGATCAAACATATCCAAAGCATCAACAAGGGTGGGTCCTTTGTACCACGGCATGTTTTCAGACTTCTTGATCAGGTTGTCTCCTTTCCATCCTGAGACGGGGACAAAATTTATTTTTGTCGTATTGTAGCCCACTAACTTTAACATTTTTTCGACAATGTCTTTCACCTCTTTGTACCGAGCCTCAGCATAGCCGACGTCATCAGTCTTATTGAGTGCGACAACCATCTGCCCCACTCCAAGGGTTCGTGCTAAGAACGCATGTTCTCTAGCTTGCCCGCCGGGCTCAGTAGCTGCTTCTGTTTCACCTGGCTTGAGCGAGACAACTAGAATAGCCACGTCTGCCTCTGATGCGCCTGTTATCATGTTCTTAATAAAGTCCCTGTGACCTGGAGCATCAATCAAAGTGTAAAAATACTTTTGTGTTTCAAACTTCTGAAAAGCGAGATCTATCGTAATACCCCTGTCTCTTTCGTCCTTAATGCTGTCTAGAACCCAAGCATACTTGAATGTATCACCTTTTCCTGTTGCTTCGGACTCCTTAGCAAATGAATCGATGGTACGTTGTTCGATAACGCCTAAATCTACCATCATATGGCCCACGATAGTTGATTTACCGTTATCAACATGACCTACAACCACCAAATTCATGTGTGGTTTTTTGCTTGCGCTCATATCGGGTAAACATTCAAAGGGGCTTTATTTGTATTTCGATAAAATTGTTTCCTAAATATTGTGACAGATATAATGAAAAAATGTCGATGCTAAAGAAATTGCTTTATGATGAGCTCTTTAAAGAATGCAATAATAAGTAATGTATTAGCAGAAAGAGGATAGATCGACCAGTAGGGTCCAAATCAAATGTTATGTACCAAGATAAGAGAATGCAATGGCCTCATATCTTCTCTCTGAACCTGATGAGGCACTAATTGACCCAGTTTGGTATTCCTCGCCGATAATCGTCTTCAAGTCTTACAATGTCATCTTCAATAAATCTGCCATAGGATATTTCAAGGATAATGCATTGTCCTCCCACTGCTTTCACCCTATGTTTTGCACCCATTGGAATCACAATACTTTCACCTTCTTTCAAAGTCATCAATTTCTCGTCGAGTTGAACTTCCGCAATACCCTTTACGATTTTCCAGAATTCCCATCTTTCGCTGTGATACTGAAGACTAAGTCTGGAGTTTGCATTAACATATATTAGTTTGACTGTGCATAGCTGGTTTTCGTGAAATTTTTCAAAGCTTCCCCAAGGTCTCTCCTCGGAGTAAATGTCCATACCAAGAAAACGTACAGAAGTAATTTAATAATTGCTGCCCTATATTATCCAGACATTTACAATTCACTTTGAATAACACCTTCTTTGGGATTTATCTTTATTTATTTGGACTTGCATTTAGCTGAGTGGAAAACAAGCTACAAATGGATAACAGTTAATTAGTAGATATCAGGCGCGCCACACAGCAGATGGATCACTAATCGAATGAATGAATGGGTGATACTACTATCAAAGCTTATCGTTTATAATTCGTGAAACTAAAAACACATAATTCATCTGTAATTGGCCGGCCGCGGGTTGCCGAGATGCTTAACCAATACGATAGTTGATAACTCAGGGTGAATACCTCGTAGGTAAGCAAGCAATTGGCATCTACTGATAATTTTGCTATTGAGCAAGGTAAAGCGCAAAGAGCGATAGAATGGATGAACTCCGAGGCTGCGAAAAACGACAGAAAGCTGCAGGTAAAGTTAGAAGGATACCTTCTTTCGACGACAAAATTCGGGAACTTCGAGGTCGTATCCTGGAATGGCGAATGGTCTACTGCCCGTAATATGGTAATTAAGGCAAGTAAAAAGCTAAATATAAAAGTGGTAGAGGCCGGCTACCATGTGAAGGGTCAGCTTCTTTCTTCCCTGTTTGGAATTTCCAGAGAATTTGCAAAAGTATACAGCGGCGGAAATATTATAGGAAATTTAGAATTAACTACACGATCCGGTAGATGGATAGTGAAAGGCGAAAAACTAACCTGATATATCTAAAATCCGGTGGAAAACAGCATAAGCTAAGAAATAAATACATATGTCTAGGTCCTATATGATTCCTGAACCTACAAAGGAGATGAGTTACTTCAACTTTGAGTACGAAGCCTGAGATTTCGATAGCAGTAAAACAAAATGAAATATCACCCGGTCAAGAGGTCCACGGAAAAGTTGATCTCAATTATCTCGGTAGATTCGATAGCATCGTGATCAATTCACAAATTGAAAGTTCGAACGACATTTTTGGCTATACGAGTCTTAATGGAAGGAAGATTAGCTACCCTTATGCCAGGCTCTCTATCTTTAGGGAGGACATAGGTAACACGGAAACTTTAGAATTTACTGCGATTACACAACATACCCCAACAACCGATTACACCAACGCAAAGTTTCGAGTAGCGATAATACAAGAACATAAAGAAGTCGCAAGCGACGTTACTTACGTCAAGATCAGAAAATAATTATATTAGTTCTTTGTGCTCCCTACTGACGGTTAGAATTTCTGTTTCAGAATTGTAACCTTTCCTTGCATCCAAGGGTGTGGCTCACAATGGTATGGGTATACCCCGTCAGCTGTGAATACAAACGTGAATTTCTGCTGTGGAGGGATTAGACCTATGTGGTCAATCGAATTAAATGAACCAGAAATTAAGTCCTTATAGTTCGTATCCGAGGTTACAGAATGAGGGACTGAGTCTGTATTTGTCCACACGACCCTACTTGACAGTCCCAAACTGCTTTGTATTTCTTTGGGTACAAAGTTTTTAGTCTGTGAAGGTGATGATGAACCCGGTACAATTGTAACCTGGATAGTCTGTGGGGGATTTAACACTTCGGGAGGAAGTACCGGCTTCTGATTCGATTGAGGAACATATAGGAACTGATAATATCCCATGCTTATTGCGACAGCAATAACGAATGCAATAATACTTATTCCCGCAGTGTGATTTTCTAGAAGACTCCGTTTTTCCATTCCTTCTTCTATTTGCCAATCGATTCTAATGATTTTTCACATATAAAGTTTGTTTGAAATGCCAGAAAAATCCGGATAATTTGCGGTCGGCTATCTTATGTTTTTTGTATCTTGGGCGCTGCCCTTCAAGCCCGTTGCTGTATTTGGTGTGGACTTCTCGATTGAGGAGGGAGTTTTCTGTGACAGTCCATCGTTTGTTGCACTCGAAATGTTAGCTGGGCCTGAACCTTCTGGCTTTGTGGATGTAGTCTCGCGGGCTGGAGCTTGCGTTGTTGTTGCCACGTTCTTTGATGAAGGAGGAGGGGATAACGGTTTACCAGAAGTAGAGGTGCCTGGTAGACCTACCGGAATGGGGCTCTGGGCAGCAGGTATGGGCTTTGCTCCGCCGGGCGGAGCCATAGGCTTTGGTGGAGGAGGAGGGGTCCTTGCCATCGTTTTAGCATGTCTAAAAATGTGAAACATACCCGCAAACACAAGCATTATGATACCTACTATGAATAGGGAGAAGTTCTTCATTCCACTAAGAACCGCATAATAGGCTGCAATGTTCAAGTAAATTTGAAAAGCCAGTAATGCCACAAATACGATATAGATCCAGTTTTCTGGAATGTTAATTGAACTCTTTCCTGAAGGTTTTTTTGTTTGTGATTTTGACCTAACTTCTGCATTCTTGGCTAGCTTTATCATCATATATGTGAAACCAAAGGACAGGGGCACCAGCATCAACATCACCGAGTAAAAGAAAATCGGATCAATAACTAACCTTTCGAGCAGAGACTTTTGTATATTAGGGTCAATGTAGAACCCCCAGTAAGTAGTAACCATAATCTGCGCAATGCTGGTTATCCCTATTGCAGTAACAAGAGGCCGATCTTTCCATGAGAATTTCTTGTATCTATCAACAAAGGGCATAACCAATAGCGTCAATATTAATAAACCAGGCCATGCAACACCTGTCACAAATTTATCGTATTGGGTTCTAAGGAATGCATACAATCCTGTCAGATACCATTCTGGTACCGTGATACCAGGGGGTGAAGTGGGAACAAATTTTGTTCCTAAATCTATGGGAAAAACCCCTCCAGTTATCATTATTGCCCCTGCGACTGCCATAACCATAGGTACGTCGAACACCAGGAACCTTGGAAAGTGCACAACCATTAAACCGAGCAGTGCGATCGGGAGGAAAAACACATGGAAAGCATAGAATCTTAGGACGAAATCGTGAAATCCTCCACCAAAGAATGCATCTCTAAGTTGTGGCCCTAGAACTGGTATGGAATTAGTCAGTGAAGCCGCTATGGAGATTGCAAGCTCAGCGCGTTCACTAAATATAATATCATAACCAGTAAACGCCTCAAGAATAGTAAGTACACCTATGATAACTCCTGTCACCCAAATAATTTCATTCCTGATCTTGTATCTGCCACTAAAATACTGATAGTACATGTGAAGCAGTGCTACCATAACCATGGCGTTAGATGCATGGTAGTGTATATTGCGTATATGGAAGCCATAAGGAATTGTGTTGTTAATATTTTGCACACTATTCCACGCTCTATCAAGTTCCGGTTCGTACCAAAGCATTAGCAAAGCTCCTGTAATACCTAGAATTATGAATAGGACAAAGGTAATCATGCCAAGGAAACCGAGGGGGCTAACGAATCTTCCAGGAAATGTAAACTTGAGCCCCATGAAGATAGTTCTATCTATGCCGGCATAAATCCACTTAAGAAAGGTGACTAAACTGTTTTCATCCCTAATTGTGGCAACCAAATTTTCTTACACCTTTAGAAATCGCCCGAATCCCACAACTCCGTTCTTATTTGGGCTCCAGACCGGAGGCAAAATCCATATGTTTCCGTTTCCATCTGTTTCTAGATCTAACATCGGAAGAACATTACTGGGCGGTGATTGTAGGGATGCTGGTCCTGCAAATGCCTTACCATTTATAGGATCATACATACTACCATGACACGGGCATTCGCCTCGCTTTCTACCAGGGTCAGGCCAGTATTTCCATAGACACCAAAGATGCAAGCATATCTGACTATACATTCTAAAGGCTGACACATCGTTCGTGTTCCCCCCGAGCTCCGGAGGCAATCGTATAAATTGCCAAAGTCGGAAGGATTCTTTGTTCAATGTTTCATCACTAGTTTTCGGGTAGATTACAGTTTCAGCATGATTAACTGGAAAGGTCTTAATGTTGGCCTGCGAACCGTCAGGTAGCTCAAGTTTAGCCTTTGCAGATATATTCCCGGCAGGATTTGGTAAGAACTTACCCCAATCTATAAAGGGGATGAAAGTCATAACAGTGCCAGCGGCTGTCATAAGCTTGAGAAAATCACGCCGCGATACCTTCCTTCCAGAATTAGGAGGGCTTTGCTGCGCCATCGTGTACACAAAGCAGCTTCATACATATCTATAAACTTTTGGACATTTATTAATAAGCGGTTAGCTTGACCTGGCAATCATGGACTATCTAACCCGAGCACACTAGTGATGCAAAGAATCAATCACAATGTACTAAAGCCTTCCAATGACAACGCGAAATTGAATGATCCTTATTATTCGGAACTGCATCCGTGGTTGCAATCGCTCTGTCTATTCGTTGTTTATATGCCAAACTATCTCCTCTTATTGCAACGACGCCGCAACCCAAAATTCATCAATATTGTCTCATGCTTTGAAAATTCTGCTAAGCATAATCAACTCAGGGCCGCTCGTCAAAGTTCCTACAATCACTGATTTTGAATTCGCCAGTATTCCAGAAGATAGAAACGGGATACCTCCATTAACTGTAACAGGTTCGACTTGGACTTGCAATGTCTCGGAGATCACCTTGATCTCTTCTTCAGTTGCTTTTGGATGAACTGCGGCGCCCGTGTTGGTTGCAACTACCATAGAACCCGTTTGAATAAAACCACCTACCGTCATCGAATGGACAGGAACACCCAAAGCGTCTCGAATTTGCTGGTCTACTTCGCCTTTGAATAGTGGAGATACTAATGCTCCATTATCATTGGTTGAAATCAAATTTCCAACGGCTGTAAATTTACTGTTCAGACGATCAACATTGAGACCGGTTGCCTGCTTCAGAATGATAACCTCTTCATCTGTAGCAATAGAGGGAACCAAAATCCCGTTGTTATTCATTGCAGTCATCGGACCGATAAGCCTTGTGTTCGCAACAGAGGTATAAAGCTCCTCTTCTACACCTAGGTATTGCATCAGTTTAGCGGTTTTAGTTTTCGCAAAACCAAAGGGTACTATTATAATACTATCATTGGCCTTTGCAAACAATCCAAGATTAGGGCTTTTATATACGCCATACTTATAAATTCCCAAGTATCGGAATTTCTGTGTAAAAATATGAATATGAACCTATTGAATTTAAACTGCAAAATGAAATGTATTCTCCGACAATCTTAATCGTCAAATTTTGAAACTCTTGCTTCCTAATTCCAATAGTTCATGTGGTGATCCTCTTAAATAATCCAATCCGTTTCTTGTGACAGAAATAAGTGCTCGAATAAAAAGAGTTAAAATTCATCACACAAGACAGGAAACAAGATGCGCGAGTTTCGCAAAAAAATACTACTCTATCCCCTGGACTGAAAAAGAGAGCTTGAATCGGATGTTGAACGATCTATTTGTGTTAATCTGGTAGCCGTAGACTTAGTTTCAATAGGCGGCGGGAAAAACTCAAATATCAACCTTAGCGTAACAGACTTATACCAAGTCGACCACTAACGTTGTGTCAAGTTTGGTTCAGATACTGACGATAGACGTCACCAGTAGAAATAAAAACGTAGCAACAGAACATACTATATCAATCTGAATTTGAACGTAAATAATTATTGCGAACAAAATGAAAGTCATTTACCGTACCATTTTGGGGTCTGTAGCCTTAATTATCTGAACTTTTCTTATCTATGAGGTGAAGCCAAGGGATATGTCTATTGATCATTTTTTTAATCGAGACATAGTTTCAATCAAAGATTTCAGCAGACATGACCTTGAATTTATTTTCAGTTGTACAGATAGAATTAGCGGGCTAAGACCGAATGAAAAGGCCGAATTGGGCAAAGGACGAACGCTGGGTTATATTTTCTACGAACCTAGCACGAGAACAAGGATGAGTTTTGAAGCAGCCATGGCATCTTTGGGAGGGAGCTCTATCGGGATTTTTGATTCGAAATTCTCGTCGGTCGAAAAAGGCGAAAGCCTTGCTGATACTATCAGAATAATGGATCTTTATTCAGATGTTATCGTTCTCAGACACCCGCTCGACGGCTCAAGCAGATTCGCTGCAGAGTTATCAAAAAACCCACTAATCAATGCCGGCAGCGGAAGTGAAGAACATCCTACTCAAGCCATGCTTGATCTATATACCATACTCAAAGAGAAAAATAGGATTGATGGCCTCAGAATAGGTATAGTTGGTGACTTAAAATATGGAAGGACAGTTTATTCGCTGTTATACGGCCTCGCAAATTATAGTGTAAATATTCACCTAATATCGCCCCCGACGTTGAGCATTCGAAAAGAGTCAATATATGATGTTGAGAAGAAAGAATTGAAAATTTCAGAACATGAAGAGCTGGACGACAATATCTTAGCTAAACTTGATGTAATCTATGTAACACGAATTCAGAAAGAGAGATTCCCAGATCCACAGGAGTATGAAAAAGTGAAGGGCACGTATACAGTTGATAGCAATACTCTTCGCAAAGCAAAGCCAGACGTATCTGTAATGCATCCAATGCCGAGAATGCATGAAATTTCACATTCTATCGATAATACAAAAAATGCAATTTATTTCAAACAAGCTGCCTATGGAAAGGAGCTAAGGGCTGCTATTCTAGCCCTAGTACTAAATGAAAACCCAATATAGCATTCCTCTTAAGTCAGCAGATGTCA
>DASSIM010000148.1:0-73456 GCA_035691865.1 Candidatus Nitrosopolaris sp.
AAAAAATGGACAAATGTATCGAGATCGGCGCGGACGACGTTGTTAATCACAGAGAAGCGGATTGGTCTAAGAAGGTAAGGGAAATTACAAAGAAACAAGGAGTAGATATTGTCTTCGAACATATCGGGAAAGCGACATTTCCACAAGAAGTCTCGCTTCTAAAGATTGGCGGAACACTTGTCGCAACAGGCGCAACCACTGGTTACGATTCAACTCTCGACTTGAGATATCTTTTCTTTAAAGGAACAAATTTGCTGGGGTCGACACAGGGGACTAAAGCCGAACTCGAAGAAGTAATCTATTGGACGAGCAGAGGTAAGATAAAGCCCGTAATTGATACGGTCTTACCATTTAGCGACATGGTTAGAGGGCATGTAATGATGGCCAAAGCCGAACAGATTGGTAAGATCTTGACTACACCTCAGAAGCACTAATCTCACTCTTTTCCATTTTTCGATGTCAAGATTTAGAAGTCTATTATTTGTTCCGGGAATTAATCCACGGTTTGTTAATAAAGCAAAGAAATTGAATGCCGATATTATTTGTCTTGACTTAGAAGACTCTGTGCTTCCATCTGAAAAAGTTACAGCAAGAAAGATGATCACACGAGCGTTAAACCAGAGAGCAGATTATAACTTAACAGGAAATGTGTATGTCAGGATAAACTCGCCTGAATCTGGTATTTCAAGTAAAGACTTAATTTCTATAATTCAGAAAGGGCTTGACGGCATAGTTGTGCCAAAAGTAGGTGAGGAAAACGAAATAGTGGAACTGTGTGGCCTTATTACAGAGTTGGAGCAAAAGAGGGGAATCGAAAAGAATCTTATAAGATTAATGCCATCTATAGAAACTGCCAAAGGGGTATTGAATGCTTTCTCCATTGCGAAGGCCGACCTAAGAGTAAACGCTTTAATCTTCGGGCTTTATGACTTCCTCTATGACATGCACCTCGATCATACAGACAATGATGGAACTGGATATTCCTATGCACGATCGAAAATTCCCGTAGATGCCAGAGCTGCCGAGGTGCTAGCGATCGATGCCATCTGGCAAAAGGTCGACGATATTCATGGGCTAAGAAGTGATGCCGCGAGTGCGAAAAGATTGGGTTACGTAGGAAAGAGCATTATTCACCCAAATCACATAAAACCAGTACATGAGATTTTCAAGCCGAGCAAAATCGAAATTGGATGGGCTACCAAAGTAGTAAACGCTTTGGGCCCGGCGATGCGAAAGGGAAAAGGCGGAGTAGTTAAGCTAGATGGAAAAATGATTGACGCAGCGCATTATAAGCAGGCGAAGGACATTCTGGATAGTATCAACCAATGAGGCATTTGTAAGTATATTGTTTCTAAGAACCAGAAAATCAAATTGGGATCAGATTATGTACTGAGCTAGGGATCCTAAATACGAGTACCCAACCTCAAATGCTTGAGTCCATAGTTCCCTTCATGCACGAAGACACATGTATCGATCACCGACACAAGAAGAATCATAGGTATTCCAATATAAGGCGAGGGCAGTTTAGCATTCAAACACTCCCAAAACCTTTCATCACGCAGTATATTTTTAACCAAGCACACGTGATGCTGAGTTAGAAACATTCACTTGTTCACCGGTATTATACGCGGTCTTGCAGAAGTCAAATCGATCTCTAAAATCAATAGTGACAATAAATCCGCTGATACCAAACTGTGCATAAATCTGGGAAGAAAACTCAAAGAAGATCTAAAAGTTGGCGATAGCTTAAGTATTAATGGAACCTGTCTAACCGCTACAAGAATATCGAAGACTGTCGACTTTGAAATAATAAATGAAACTATGAATCGCACGTGTCTTGGGCTATTAAAAGATGGGGACAAAGTAAACGTTGAAAGGAGCTTAAGGCTCAGTGATAGATTGGATGGGCATTTCCTCCTTGGTCATGTAGACGGAATAGGCGTAATTAAGAAGATCATCAAATCGCCGACCCAAACCAAGGTGTGGATAAGAATTCAGAATAAAAAACTAATGTCTTGGATAGTACCAAAAGGTTCAATAGCAATAGACGGAGTCAGTCTTACAATAGTAGATATAGAAGATAAAAAAAAGACGATCTCTGTGACGTTGATACCACATACACTGGCTACGACTACACTTACATTAAAATCGATAGGTGAGAGAGTTAATGTCGAGACAGATATTATTGGCAAGTACTTATCAAAACAACTACCAGTAAAATAGTAAACACTTGATTTTTAGTAAACTATATAATCGATTTGAGCCTCAGATTAACCGTTTGGATTCAGTTGAGGGAGCTGTTACCGCTTTAAGAAACGGGAGATTCGTACTCGTCCATGACGAAACAGGACGAGAAGACGAGATCGATATGGTGATAGCCGCAGAGCAAATTAATCCGGGTCATATTTCTACATTTAGAAGAATAGCTGGCGGCCTTATCTGTTTAGCAGTTGCGAATGAAATTGCAGTGAAATTGGGGCTTGTCTACATGCATGAGATCATAAAAGATCTCTCAAAGGTCAACCCGGTATTCAAGAAACTAGCTGCAGGGAGATCGCCGTATGGCGACAACCCTAGTTTTTCTATATCAGTTAACCATCGCCACACCTACACCGGTATTACTGACATTGACAGAGCATTGACAATCAAAAAGATGGCTGAGGTTTGTAAAAAAATTGATTCAACTGGAATTGACGAATTTTCAAACAATTTCCGTGCTCCTGGTCATGTCCCAATCTTAATAGCCTCAAAGGACTTGCTATATGGGAGAACTGGTCATACTGAATTATGCGTATATCTAATGAATATTGCGGGCCTAGTCCCTGCCGTAGCGATCTGCGAAATGTTAGATTCTTCTAACCATAGAGCTCTGTCGATAAAGAAGGCAAAAAAATATGCAAGCAAGAACAATATTCCCTTACTGGAATCTAATCAAATAAAAAAAGATGTGTACCAAGACGTATACTAAGGTGTCATGAATTATAATTGGATAAAGTTAGAATAGGTGTAGTAGTTTCAGAGTTTAACAGAGAGATTACTTGCCAGATGCTGGGTAATGCAAAAAAACAAGCGAAGAAGATGGATGCAATAATCACTTATGTATGCTTTGTTCCCGGATCATATGATATGCCGGTGATAATTCAAGAGCTTCTGAAAAAAAAAGACGTGGATGCTGCAGTGACCCTGGGCGCAGTAATCAAAGGCGAGACCAGCCATGATGAGATAGTCGCAGAAAATGCTGCCAGATTGATTGCTGATTTGTCCGTTAAACATAGCAAGCCAGTCGCGCTGGGGATTACCGGTCCTAATATGAACTTTAAACAAGCAAAAGACCGAAGCGAAATTGTTCCCATCCGTGCAGTAATAAGCGCAGTTAATATGGCAACGAGAATTAAAAAAATAAGAGAACCGAACGCAAGGCTTGTAGGTAAGATGAAAATTATAGGTTGACGATTCAGCTCACAATTATTAGAATCGAAGAATATGGTCCTTGGACTATTACTCTTGGTAGCGATAGGGAAGCTCGGCTTCAGATGCTTCAGGCAAATTTCTATTTCGATTTGCAGCGACTATTTTCGGCGAAGGATTGTCTTGTTTATTTAAATAGATTTGATGAGTATTTTGCAATTACTAATGGTCTTTCAGTTGCAGATCATGAAATAATCGAGAGTGAACTTTCCAGCCTTTATAAAAAAATGAAGCTGTCTATGGCCATTGGAAGTGGCGAAACGCCGTATCAAGCAAATTTGGACGCATACAACGCACGGAGAATGGGACAAATAGTTACCAAAAAAGCAAGAATTTTCGCAAGCGCCGCGCTGCCATCTTCAATAGTGAACTTTATCCCGACAGTCAACGAATTTGTGCAGATAATGCATATCGATATGAATAATTCTACCGATATAGGTTCCAAGCTGTCTCCCTATGAGATCACTTGTCTAATCATGAAGATCTACGCTATGCTCTCAGAGGAATTTGTTAAGAAAGAATCGTTGACTTTTTTTCTAGGAGGAGACAATTTCATGGTTGTATCAAATGCTGTTACAAAACAAGACGCAGAGGAGACAATAACGAAGGTTACTCAAGGCACGAATATCAAATTAAATTGTGGGATAGGGATTGGGAGGACTGGGAGAAAAGCTGCCAAGGCCGCTACAAAAGCACTTGACACGATTAGAAACCTACGAAATGTCGGGAAGGATCTACCAGTTTATGAGGTAGGATGTCTCTAATTCTCAAAAATGTTAGCTTGCTTCTCGGGAAAGACCTAACTTTTGTTGCAGACGGTTATCTGGAGATTGGGAAAGATGGTATAATAAAAAAAGCAAAACGTGGCCTATACGATCGCGGCAATGACAAGAAAGCACACAATAATACAATATTTGATGCAGAAGGATTTCTTCTAATCCCAGGTCTTATCAACGCACACACACACATAGGCGATTCACTGGGGAAAGATGTTGCGGTGGATTCAGGACTGGATGCAAGAGTTCATCCCATACATGGAGCAAAACAGAAAATATTACAAAGTAAACCTGATCATTTAAGGACATTTATCAGAAGCTCTGTGTTGTCTATGATGAAAAAAGGGATAACGACGTTCGCAGACTTTCGCGAGGGTGGTGCTGAGGGGGTCAAATTATTAAGAGAGGCAATTTCTGGATTACCAATCAAATGTGTCATATTTGGCCGAGCTGAGTATTATATTGATATCACATCATCTGCCACAGGCACAAGTCAACGAAATCTTCCTTCGAGTGCATCGCAGATGACTTCCGAAGTTCTAGAGGTTTCTGACGGTTTGGGAATCAGCGGAGCAAACGAAAATAGCGACGAAGCACTGCAACAATATAGAAATTTAGTTCGAATCTGGAACGAGAATGCAACGAAAGATAAGAAGAAGCTGCTCACAGCGATTCATGCCGCTGAATCTGAGAACACTGTAAAATTTTCGAAATCATATACAGGTACCACAGAAGTTGCTCGAATAATGAAGTGTCTGAGGCCCGATATTATTATTCACATGACGCATGCTAGTGAAAAGGATATATCAATGGTAGCGAGAAACCAGACAGGAGTAGTTGTTTGTCCTAGAGCGAACGGGGTTATAGGGGCTGGTGCCCCAAGGGTCGCGAAAATGTTAGACTTAGGTTGTATCATCGGTATTGGGAGTGATAACGTGATGTTGAATTCTCCAGATATTTTACGGGAGCTAGATTATATCTGGAAGGTTTCACGGTCTATCGAACCTAACTTTCTGAGGGCCAAAGATATACTAAAGATGGCAACAGTAAATAACGCGGAAATTCTCAGACTAAATTCAGGGTATATTCATCCAGGCCGGTCAGCAGATATCATTTTTATTGATAAGAGCCATTTAGATCTGTATCCTATACATGATCCATTCGCTACTATAGTTCAGAGAACTACCGAGGCTTCGATCAAGGCTGTCATGATAGATGGAAGGTTTGTAGACGGAGCACAATTCGAGTTTGCGAATAACAATTAATGCAGCAATGACGGCTGACGGCAAAATAGCAACGACTTGTGGAAATTCAAGAATCTCTTCGAAAGAAGATCTAATAAGAGTCCATGAATTACGCTCCTCGGTTGATGCGATCATAGTAGGAATTTCGACAGTCCTAATAGATGATCCGTTGCTCACAGTCCGATTAATCAAAGCTAAAAAAGGAAAAGATCCCGCTAGGGTAGTTGTAGATAGCGACGGTAGGATACCACTAGACTCAAGGATTTTGAAGACTGCTCATAGAGTCGCAACGATAGTCGTTGTATCAGAACGAGCACATGACAATAAAATCCATAAACTCAGGAGTACTGGTGCAATAGTTATTATTGCAGGAAGTGAAATGGTTGATCTCAGAGAAGCATTATCTTGTCTGAAAAAGATGGGATTTGAGAACATGCTCGTTGAAGGGGGCGGAGAGCTAAATTGGTCTCTTCTTGACCTTGGAGTTGTCGACCAACTAATTGTGACAGTATCGCCGAAATTAGTGGGTGGCAGATTAGCAACTACACTAGTCGAAGGAGATGGGTATGAAAAGATTTCGCAGGCAATACGCATGGAATTGAAAAAAGTACTCAGACAAAATAACGGGGAACTAGTCTTATTTTACAAGCTCTAGACTCAGGATGATTTGTCTTCCCTGCAACTACGAACAAAAATCTTTATAATTTTCTAAATAAAATAACTTAATTTACTTCTTCCTGTTCTTGGGTTCTTCCCCAAATTCCACCCTGTCACTTTTGCCTTAGTTCTTATGACGCTACATGACAGGCTAAAGGAATTTCATCTAATAAAAATATTCGGTGCTGCCCAAACTACATCTGAAGTTGGCAGAATGCGTTATGGGCTTAACGATTTTAAACCGGGCTCAACGACAACAACTCTTGTCTTCTTCATACTTTTCTCATTTAGCAAACTAAATGGATTTTGGAATGATCTGAGCCACGTTTTGAATTACCATTGCATTCACCCGCTTGGTGCAGGAACGTTGTTCCATCAGACGGTGAAGACGACTCGAGAAGTGCTGGTCAATTTTGACAGCCTATCGTCCTGAATCTGGATTAGCATGAATTTTGGAGTTGCCATATTTTTCATAGTAAACTAATTTATCGAGGAGCATACGCTTCTTACTTTTCCCGGTCAACTTCCTTGCCGGATATCCAAAACCTACTATGACGGTAGGGCTCAGTTCGTTTGGTATTCCAAAGTCGCTTCGAAGTTTTTCTGCTCTTATTCCTGTAAACAGCCCCGAACACACCTCGTGATTCCATGCGGCCAGTTGCATATTCTGTAATACTCTTCCTGCATCAATCAAATGAAAATTGTACTCTGGATTCGTGAGTACTATTACTGCAAAATTGGCATCCCTAACCCAGCTTCCGCTTGTACTATCCTCTGCAAGTTTCTTCAGATTCTGTTTATCGATCACTAGGATAAATCGCCAGTGCTGAGTATTAAGGCCGGTACCTGTTGATCTTGCCGCCTCAAGCACCTTTGCCCTTATTTCAAATGGAATATCCTTGTTACTGAATTCTCTTACTTCTAGTTTCGTTGTTATACATTCGAAAGTGTCCATTTCCTCTGCAACAAGGTTAGTAACCAAATATCTTAAAGCCTTTCTAAATTCCATGCTGAATCTAATAATATAAAATACTGCAGACCTGTATTCGTAAGTTGTCACTAACGGTTTCATAAAGCCTACAGATTTAGAAGTGGAAATAGGAATTGCAAATTTCATGCTAACTCTAATTCTAATTTAATTCCGCATTCATTTGCGGCTAGGGATGGAATTTGTAACCTTTTTATGGTGAAACAAAGCGCGCTAACTCGACCTGGTCTTCTTGTGAATCTTGGCTAGTTCCTAGCAACACGCTACTACCGCTCTAGGGAAATCGGGCATATCTGACTGTTGGTAGTATATACTATTCATTCTAACGCAAGATACCCATAAGTGTGACAGTCATTAATTGAGAATATTCAAAATAAATCAATGACGTTGAAGTTTAACGGTTTGTTCCATCCCTACTTAACTGATCTGGGTGCGCTCGTCGTCGTTTTCGCGTTCGTTGTGACTCTAGGTACTTTCCACCGGCTTGCCCTTTTCCTAATTCTCTCAGTATTTCTCCCAGCTCTTTCTCCCGAACAGTTAGACTATACTCAACTTTTGGTGGAATCTGTGGGTAAAATCTTTTTAGACACAAGCCCTTCGCGTCGCTCCAATAACCCATCAGCCAAAACAGTACGGCTAATCCCTGACGAGAGTCTCCTGAATTCATTGTGAAACGTATTACTTCATTGGTGAGGTTCTTTAAGACTAACAAAGACCTACCCCATATACTGACTACTGCATCAGCTCTCGCAACAGAATATATACTTACCATTTGGTTTTACAAAAGCGCTGAGTAATATCTAACTACTTCGCTTCTCACATAGAACTGAACCCAAAACTGTTATGGTAAAGATAAGGCAGACGGTAATAGTAGAAAAAAAGGTTTATTGCTTTCTTGAAGATATATCGGCAGTTATTTGTTCGATCTTGTAGCGAAGTGCTTCTTTTACTCTATCGTTGTCAACCATATTAAGCGGCCCTTTGCAGTTTGTACATTTAAAGAATAACTCTACCGCCGAATCAAACTTCACGCGCGGACAATCTTTATTCCCGCAGTGGTAGAACTCCGAAGACTCTTCATATTCCAAACGGATCTGCAATCTGTCAAGGATCTTTTTCTTTTGATTATCAATAAAACTATCGACCTGATCTTTTTTTGCTCTCCATCTATATACGAACCAGCCTTTTTTTTCGTCCTTTACCCTGATTCCTGTGATTAGAGCCTTACCAAACATATCGTAAAGAACTTTCCTTATGATATTAATCCTCAGACCCGTGGCACTTGCAATCTCTTCATCTGTAGCATCATCTGTATTTAGAAGTCCACGAGCGACCTTTAGGTACTCTTCTCCGCCAATCAGACCTGCAATTTTAACGAAGGAATCTTCGTATTCAGCCGAGGGCATGTACATATATAGGTATCACTATTTTTGGATATATAGTTAGCGATACAAAGGGATTTTATATAAACATCAGGTTTTTAGGCGATTGTTGCATCGTGCTTCAACATTGCGTTTACCTTCATAAATAAATTTTTTCGTATTTTTGAATACTTTTCTACAAGACAAACCAAACCGAAATTACAACTGGCTGACCACTATTAAAAACCACTCAAAAATGTGCGGATTACACGCAGACATTGGATTATCTTGTTTTCTCAAATTTGCCGCGTCTTCCCCAATCACCGCTGTTGCTCCCCCGATAACTGTCGGCATTACTACTCGTATGTCTTCTATTACCATAGCCCCTCCTGTATCCAAAGCCGGCCCTGGACCTACGGCTCCCACCATACCCCTGTCTTGGTTGATAACTTGTAGGATTATTCCAACGCCGCTGCTGTCTGACAACAGGAACAGAGATTCCCATCTCTTCGTTAAGTTTGCGGATGCGGTGTTGCGTTTGTCTGAGAATTCTTCCAAAGTTCTCAACCCTATCCAGTGAAACTAATGAGACAGCTCTACCTGTTGCCCCAGCTCTCGCAGTTCTTCCAATTCTATGGAAGTACATCAATGGATCCTCAGGAATATCATAGTTTATAACGTGACCAATGGCGGGCACGTCTATTCCTCTTGCAGCTATGTCTGTAGCAACCAGAATGTCTTCATTTCCCTTCTTAAACCTGTACATTGCGATATCTCTCTGTTTTTGAGAAAGATCACCGTGAATTGTTATTGCTTTGAATCCTTCATGTTTCAGTTCCGCTGCGAGTCTCTGCGTCCTTTCTTTCGTGGCGGCAAAAACAATAGTCTGTTTATGATCTCTTTTTCTTATAAAGTTACAGAGATACTTGAATTTCTCCTTCTCATGGACAATCAAATAAGATTGTTCAATTGTATCGAGGCTCAACTCTTTTTCATTTAATCTGATCTCTTGAGGTTCTTTCATGTAGTCTTGCGCAAGTTTGAAAATCTCTGGAGGCATGGTCGCAGAAAAAAGACACGTCTGCCTATCTTTACATACATAAAACAAGATGAACTTTATATCATCGATGAAGCCCATGTCCAACATCCTGTCGGCTTCGTCAAGCACTACAAACCTGACAGCATCTAGCTGGATTGAACCGCGCTTTAGGTGGTCAATCAACCTGCCAGGAGTTGCAACTACAATTTGGACTCCCCTCTTTAATCGATCCAGTTGTAGGTTTATGCTCTGTCCGCCGTATATGGATGCTGCTTTGATATTGATATATTTTGCAAACTTATTGATTTCAGTGGTTATCTGAACTGCTAACTCTCTTGTCGGTGCCACTATCAGGGCTTGTACAGGCCCGTTGCGCTTTAATATGCTTAATATTGGTAAAGAGAAAGCCGCTGTCTTACCTGTTCCTGTGTGTGCCTGGCCTATCACATCGATACCTTTTAAAATAAATGGTATAGCTATTTCTTGAATAGGAAACGGCATATCAAATCCATTTTCCTCGAGAGCTCTAACTATCTCCGTACTCATTCCTAACTCTTTGAAAGTTTTCAATTTCTCCTCTCACATATGTTATTACAAAAGTCACGGACGAGAAGCATTTTCTAATTACTTAACAGATTCGCCGTATGTCTCTTGCTCGCATTTCGAATAAAAAACACAAATATAAGGTATACGGCGATAAATCATTTATCGAGCTATCGTACCCAAACTAATTCATGACCTTCAACCCCGGGTCTATTATCTGATTGCATATACCATAATGTTCCAGGGTTAAAACATAACAGAAGGCCAATGGTGTATTTTTAAGTTTCCTTCGGAATAGCCAACTCGTAAGCGTACAAGACAGTCAAATACAATATTTATAGCAATAAAAAGACGAAAATTTTTTTCTTTCATAAAAACTCTTCCCCAAAAAAACCGTTATACCGGTTTTGGTTGTTTTGGATATGTTCTGTGAGCTATCCATGTGCAGAATTCGTAAAATAGCTTTGCAGATACGAAATACTAATACGATTGATTTGTCTTAGAGGTTGTATATCTAAATGATGATTGAAGGCGACGATTTATCTGAGAAAAAATTGCGTGGCTCTGGCGGCCACGTTTTTGCGAAAGTGACTGACGAGGAACAAAGGAAGGGCAACCTTGGAGGTCCTGATCTGTTTCTTGCAGGAGTAGGTAGACTGAACGAGGATAGGTTTTCAAAATATTATTGTAACAAATGTGAAAAAGAATTTCAAGGGTCTCCAACGATTAATTATGAAAAACCTAATGAAGCCCTGGGTGAAGGAGTCACATTGATTGAAACAGGGGAGTACAGATGCACGGGATGCAACAATACGATAGCTCAATACCGAAAATTCAATTCTCCTGAAGAACCAACCGATGCGTCAGCTACAATTAAACGGTTACAAGCATCTGGTTCTGAGAATGGAAGAAAGAACACAACTGATTTCATTCAAGAATCAATGAGCGTGATTGATACTAATACTCGCCACGCACCAATAGCAGCAGGCGCAGAGGCAACCGTTACGACCAAAGCAACAACAGATGTCTCACATGAGGGGTTCATTTCAATTCAATCTTTAGTTGGGATGACTGCATACGATAGCGAAGCTATGTTAGTGGGCAGGGTTTTAGAAATTGGACTACGAAAGTCGTCAAAAGGAAACATGGACATTAGTATAAAAATCTCCAAGCAGGAGGCTGGCCACGAGAATTTTGAGACTGTGGTGACAGAAGAAGTTTTGTGGAAGAATATTTCGAAAATTGGAGACATCGTGCTCCTTGCTGAAAGAATGCGCACTTCTGCCACAAATAGTCCCTCCAAATGTGCATCATGTGGCTACCAGAGCGATGTGGGAGCATTTTTTTGTGAAGAATGCGGAAAGAAGTTGGATTAGCTCCTTAGGCTTATTCTGACATCTACTGTCCGTACTCCTTTGCCTTCTTCTAAAACCAGCAACGGATTTATATCAAATTCTTCAATTTGAGGAAAATCAGTCACCAGTTGAGAAAGGCGATGGAGGCTATCTACTAGGGCTCCAAGATCCGAGGGTTTTTCCCCCCTGACACCCTTCAATAGGTTAAGTGTTTTTATCGAGTGAACCATTCGAATGGCCTCGTTCTCATCTATAGGAGCCAGTCTAAAGACAACATCTCTAAGAATTTCTACATAAATTCCACCAAGCCCGAACATCACAAGGGGACCAAATATTGGATCCTGCTTGGCACCAAGGATTATTTCTTTGCCAGATCTTATCATCTCCTGAACTAGTACCCCTTTAACGTTCGCGTCTGGTTTGTACACCTTCACATTCTGCAATATAGTATTAAACGCTGTACGCACTTGTTCATCATTTGCAAGCCCAACTTTGACCCCTCCTGCGTCAGATTTGTGAATAACGTCCTCAGATGAGATCTTCATTACGACAGGATAGCCGATTCTGTTGGCGGCATCTATACAGCGCTGTGCGCTATCCGCGAGAATGGTTTTTGGGGTAGTGAAACCATAGGCTGCCAAGACTTCATATCCTTCCTCTTCAACCAAGTATTTTCTTCCAGAGTTCCGCATATTATCAAAAAGTGACATTATTTTTTTCTTATCTGCGTTGAATACCTTTGGTCTACTGACGGGTGTCTTTAACCAATCCCTGAAGCGATACATTCCTTCAAGAGTTTTGATAGCAGATTCAGCGTACATGAAGTGTGGAATCCCCCCTTCGGATAGAATTTCCTTATTTTTAGTACCCTCTGCAAGCCCCATTAATGCAGCAAGCATTGTCTTCCCACTACCCTTTGATGTCTTAACGATTATTCTAGCCAGATCGTCATAATCCAAAGTTGCGGAAGGTGTACACATTGTAACTATCGATCCGACACTGGGATTTGATATTACCTCAACTAGGACTTTTTCAAACCGATTAAAGTCGGCATCTCCCACTATATCTATTGGATTTCTAGCCGACCCATGTGGCGGTATGACCTTAGCAATTGCTTCTCTCGATGATGATATATCTGCCATGTCCAAACTGTACTTTGAACAGGCATCAGTAGAGATGATGGCAGGTCCACCAGCATTAGAAACTATTACGACTCCGCCTTGCTCGGGAGGCGTGGGCTGCTCTGAAAATGCAGTGGAAAGCTCAAAAAGCTCTTGCATGGTATCTACTCGAATTACGCGAGATTGAGCAAAAAGGGCATCATAAATTTCATCAGGGCCCATAAGTGCACCGGTATGGGAGATCGCGGCTTTTGCCCCTTCAGGAGTTCGACCCGCTTTCAACACTATGATCGGTTTCTTGTGTTCCATTGTGATTCTTTTTGCAATTTCCATAAATCGCCTTCCGTCATGGATGTCTTCAAGATACATCACGATAACTTTGGTGTCGGCATCGTCAGCTAGCAACTCGAGAATATCATTTTCATCCATATCCACTTTGTTTCCCATACTTATCACTTTTGAGAAGCCGATTCCTTGTTCTATCGCGTCTTCCACTGTCGCTGCACAAATTGCGCCACTCTGAGATACGAGCGCTATTCCACCATGCTTCGGGGTAATTTTCAAAAATGTTAGATTCATGATATTGCTTTCAGATAAACTCATAATCCCGAGACAATTTGGCCCTATTATTCGAGTTCCATATGTTTTCGCAAGTGACCCAATATCTTTTTCTAACCTTGCACCGTGTTCGTCAACTTCCTTAAATCCAGCAGTCACAATAATTGCTCCTTTAATCTTTTTTTTGCCTATATCTTCCATTACAGCAGGCACAATTCTGTTAGGAGTTGCAACCACCGCGAGATCTATATCCTCTGGCACCTCAAGGACAGATTTGTAAGCCTGGATGCCTAATACAGTACTACTGGAAGGATTGATCGGATAGATTTTTCCTTTGTATCCGTTCAATATGTTGGAAAATATAGCATTCCCGACTCCTGACTTCTCAGAGGCTCCGATAACAGCGATGGATTGCGGAGAAAGAAATACCCGCTTCTCATCCCTAGTCAATGACGACGACGAACCCATATAAAAAATAGAAAAAAGACATGATGGTTATAAATGCATGTTGTTCTATTAGGCCTAGTTGTCTAGAATAACAATATAGATGGTTAGAAATAAACGAACTAGAAAGCATTTAACTTGATTTTGTAAAGCTGCAGGTTATTGAACGAGAGCGTTAATGCCGCGGTGGACTCTGAAATGAGAGGCCTCATTTCTGACCTTCAAATCTTAATAAGACAGCCCAGTATTTCAGCAAAAAAGCAGGGCTTGGCTGAATGTGCTAACCTGGTATCCCAGATTATGGTCAAAGCAGGAATAAAATCGGAAGTGTTGTATCTCTGTCATCATGACTCAATTCGGAATCAAGAGGCTATCCCTCCGATAGTTTACGGCGAAGCTAAATCGAAGATGAACCCAGGATCGAAAACACTTTTGTTTTACAACCATTATGATGTCCAACCAGAAGAGCCTGTAGAACTCTGGGATACAGACCCGTTTAGTGGTAAGGTGGAGGGTAATTATATCTATGGGCGAGGCTCTGCCGACGATAAAGGTGAGCTAATAACCCGTATTAAGGCTGTAGAGTATTTTCTAAAAAAAACAGGTGATGTTCCCTGTAATATAAAATTCATAGTAGAAGGTGAAGAGGAAATTGGCAGCGTGAACCTAGAAAAGTACCTTTCCAAATACAGACAGAAACTCGCAGCCGACGGAGTAATTTGGGAATTCGGATATGTTGACGAAAAGAATAAACCATTGATAAGCCTTGGGATGAAAGGGCTTCTTTATGTGGAGCTAGTCGCAAAGGGACCATCACAAGATGTTCATTCCAGCTTGGCAGTATTGATTGAAAATCCTGCATGGCGTTTGGTCCAAGCGTTAAACAGCATTAGGAGCAAGGATGGAAGGATTTTGATCAAGGACTGGTACGAAGAGATAAGGGAATTTACCTCGGAAGAATTGGATAGTATTTCCCGAGAGCCGTTTGATGCACAGGAATTCAAAAAGCAGCATGCTGTCGACAAATTCGTAAATGATGCACAAGAAATTGAAGTAAGAAAGGCATTAGTGGGTATGCCAACATGCAATATTTCTGGCCTTGTAGCAGGGTATGTCGGTCAAGGCGCGAAAACCGTTCTTCCGTCGACTGCTAAGGCTAAGATTGATTTTAGGTTGGTCCCAGATATGGACCCCACAAGACAATTCCAGCGACTGATTACTCATTTAGAAAATCACGGGTTTCATCCTGATATCGATATAAAATTAATCCATGGAGAATGGGCATCTAGAACACCTATCAATCAACCTTTTGTAAAACTGGTAGAAGATTCCGCGAAGGAAACTTTTGGAACAGAACCTGTTATTAGCGTCTCATCTTCCGGAACTGGACCTATGCATTCGTTTGTTAAACTACTAGGTGCTCCATGTGTCTCCGTGGGAAGTACCTTTATTTATGCTCGAATCCATTCACCGAATGAATTTGCGAGGGTTGATCTACTTAACAAGGCAACTAAATGCATTGCCGCCATCATAGAAAAGTTCGGCAAACACTGATAGGCAGCTAACTATTTGTACGACATCAGAACAATACAGCGGAATTGACATAATGGGGTATTGGATAAATGAGAAGAGCCTATCTTTTTAAGGATAATAATCCGCAGGAAACTGAGAGGCATAATAGATGGCACAAATTTCCCATTTTTATGCAAGAAAGAATTGAATAAAATTACTATGAAGTCAGTCGCATAGAAATAGAAATAGTCAAATCAACCGGAGTATTAACATACACAAGCTATCGCATCTTTCAGGTGCGGAATATAGAAATTCCACTTGATAATTGAACTCCCCATTGATTGGAGAATCCTCTGAATCTCTTGAGCGTAGGAAGGACAAGAAACGAAATGACAATTAAAATTTGTCAGGCAACTTAACAATTTAGTTTTATTATATTAAATGCCTCCTTTACAATAATGATAAACTGAATAATGAAAAAACGGCGGGATAAAGTAAACACGCATAGACACTAGAGTAGGTTCAATCCAGCGGATGAGCATTTCACGAGAGACCTTGTGACAATAAATATAGACCTAAATAGGCCCCAGGCTACAGATTTAATCCGAAAGGATCCAGATTTTTACATCGTGGGCATCTACAAAATAAAATAAGAGACAAGAATGTTTTCAGTCTTCTGAAGCTACGAGCATAAATATAAGGGGTGCGCAATAGATTGAAGATATTTATAACTTCAACATGCTTACAAACTCCTCCCCGCTGAATCCGTCGCGATATAGCACACGACTTGAAAACTTAATTATGACATTAATTGCTATCATAATAGATACTGCGGTTGCCATATAAAGTAATTGACGGCAAAATTGAACCTATGACGTTTACATCCGAAGAGGTTATGCAAAAACTAAAGAATGAGAGGATCAAGTTTCTTGATTTGCAGTTTACCGGCCTTACCGGAAGATTCCACCATACAACCATGGCATCTAATATGTTTCACAAAGAAGACTTCGAGGATGGTCTTCCAAAACTCGACGGCTCTTCGATCCGTGGTTTTACAGAGATCCATGAATCAGATCTAATTCTTAGGCCTGATCCATCGACATACGCCACCATTCCATGGATTGAAAAGGATTCCACAGCAAGGCTAATTTGTGATATCCTAACCGGCGGTTCGGAAAGAAATCCGTTTCCCCGCGACCCTAGGGGGATCGCAACCAAGGCGGCCAAATATGTTCGAGAAAGAGGCTATGAGTCGTCTTTTTGGGGGCCGGAAGTCGAATTTTTTGTCTTCGATAAACTCGAGGTTAACACTATGACACCTTATCACGGCCAGAGCTATAACATAACTTCGAGAGAAGCGCCGTGGTCCACCGAGGGCGTAGGATATGTTTTGAGACTTAAAGAAGGATATCTTCCAAGTGCACCTGGTGACACACTGATGGATTATCGAAATGAATGTGTAGACGTTCTGAGTAACGATTTTGGTATCATTTGTGATACTCATCATCACGAAGTCGCAACTGCAGGTCAATGCGAAATTGATATTCGGTACGACACACTTGTGAATGCAGCCGATTCTGTTCAAAGTTACAAGTATATCGTTAAAAATATCGCTAAAAAATATAACATGATTGCTACGATGATGCCTAAGCCTATTGCACTTGATAACGGTTCAGGCATGCATGTTAATGTTAGCCTTTGGGACAAACAGAAAAATCTCTTTTTTGATGATAGAGACGAATATGCGGAAATGTCAGAAACTGCTCGTTATTTTGGCGGAGGGATCATAGACCATGCACCTGCATTGGCTGCAATCGTCGCACCGACTACCAACTCATACAGAAGGCTGGTACCTGGATATGAAGCGCCTGTATATATTGCGTGGAGTAGGGGTAATAGATCAGCAATTATCAGGATCCCAGCTCATTACAAAGGCAGAAAATTTGCCTCGATGAAAAGAATCGAGTTCAGGGCTCCAGACCCCTCCTGCAATCCTTATTTTGCATTCTCAGCAATGGTTGCTGCTGGACTAGACGGTATCCTGAAGAAGAAACCGTTGGGCAATGCTGTTGATGAAGATATTTTTAAAATGACCCCACAGAGACGTAGGGAACTTGGGGTTAAGCAGTTGCCTGCAAGTTTAAGAGAAGCATATGAGGCGCTAGAGAGTGATAGAACTTTCCTGAAACCTATTTTTGGTGACGACGCCATCGATAGCATAATTGAACATGAAGTAAAGGAACACAATGAAGTAGCAGTGAGACCGCATCCTCACGAATTCTCTATGTACGCCGATGTGTGATAGATCATTACATCGATGAAGCTCTGAAATCAACATTCTTTGGAGCAGTGGTTCAGTTGGTCGAGCTTCCTTCCTGTTTCTTCCGAGGGTTAATCTTAATACGCTAATATCGCCTCTGCCATTAGAATTCTTAGATGCAACATCTTGCGAATATTGTATTATTGTCCACTTCGATATAATTTACATGATCGTTGTTCAAGTCATATTCCGAAAACCCAATAGTATTCCTATATCTCGCATCGAGTCACAATGTGTTACACTTCTATCCTTCATTACAATTCCAAGATTTTTGTAAAGTATTAATATAAGTATTTGGTCATGACTTTTTCCGCCCGGGCAAGGAATGAAAAGATGCATAAAATATTAGTATGCCAGAATCAGTGATCGAAAACCCAATCAGCAGAGAACAGGTAATGCATTATTCAGGACGTAGTGCTAGTCCGTAATTTGGAAGACTCACGATACCATTGGTACATGTTCGCTATCGGTGTATTTGTGCGAATAGCTATTATAGTACATGTGCACACATGAAATTGATTATTAGAAATTTGCTTTAGATGTAGTTCTTGTTATTTACCGAAGCGTAGCTCGTTCTGCAGACTCTGCTTTGGTAGCAATGTCCTTTTTCAGGGAGACTATTTGTTCTTCTTTCCTAGATTTCAATACAGGCATCAATTCAGTTTCTAGAATGTTCGGTAAAGTGCGAATTTTATTTTCAACAATATCTCTCATCTGTTCTAAGTTCTTGGCACGGATCTTTAATATGAGGTCGAAGGTGCCATGCATTTCATGAACCTCTAAAACTTCATCTACGAAACAGAGGTCAGCAATTACGCTTTCTACAAAACCCGGATCTGTGTTGACACCCATGAATGCCAGATGATCGTATCCAAGTCTATCATTATCAACAGACAACGTGAACTTATTGATTATTCCTGCATCAACCATCCTGCGGACCCTTATGTGTACAGTCGCATCGGATACGCCTATTTGTTTTGCAATTTCTACGAATGGTGTTGATGAATCCTCACCTAACTTGTCCAAAATTTTGAGATTTACATCATCCAATAACTCGTAGTCGAATTGCAAGTCATTAAAACTACGTCATCACCTGTTATATACTTTTATTGCATGTATTTAGAGGCGGATTTGGACGAAAGCCAGAGCAGAATAGGAACATACTATACATTGGCTAACAACGTGATTATTCTATCATACATTAATTTAAATATCCTTTTTTGGTAATAGAAGATTGAGAGGGACTCGCCCTAATGAAACCCAATAATTTTGCCATGAAAGACTGGCATTTAGAACATGTTGAAAAGATTATCATCCGTAATATCAAAGGCATATCTCCCGATGCGTCATCCTTTGAAAAGCGTAATTTCAAAAAATACAGTACTATTTCGAGCTGCGCAAAGCAGATAGAATACGATATCAAACATGGTGTGACAATCGAAGAGGTTCTGGCGGTCATGCAAAAAATCAGATACGACAAATCTTTTTCCGAGTTACGCGAGAATCCTGAAACAGTACAACGATTAGACGAGTTGGAAAGGCACGTTTCTGCTCCAAAAAGAGTCGCTTCTTGGTAGTATTAAAAGTTCGAAATAGATATGCAGTTAATCTGTTTCTCTCAAGGGAAGAGATCTATTCCTCACTAAACATCCGCAGCTCTCGTCTATCAACGGAATATATTTCATTTAATGCCATGTAGCATCCTTGGGTAATACATAAATGTGAAACGTTTGATGACCCGCAATAGACATAATGTCGGAACACCGATTTACGGACGGCAATCTGATCATACTTTATGCAATATATCGAGGAAGATCCGCAGATGGACGTAGATTACCTGAGTACATGCTCGAACGGGTAAAAGTCTGTTTGAACGCCTTGAGGATTATTACACGTTCGAAGCCAGATAAGCATAAGACCACAATAGTCGTCGTCGCAAAACTAGAATCTGTAAAAGTGGTTAAAGAAGCATTGCTGAAAGAGGGAGTTGACGAAAATATAATTGTGATAGACTCGAGGCCAAAGAATATTGCCCAAACTTTCGACCGAGTTCTAGATATGATTAAATCTCGGGTTAACCCTCCCCATATCTATTTCGTCGGCTCAGTATGGCAGAGAGACATTTACGACTCTATTGTAGTCTCCAAATTTAAGGAATATAGGGTTCAATTCGAGGGAGCATTAGATCACAGACCCGTCCAAGAAGTTGAGCAAGAAAGGGCGTTTGAAGCTCCGAGAAAGAATTCTGAGTATTACAAAAAGAAAGCAAAAGATAAAGCAATCAATATGCTTCTAAACCACATATTTCCTGAAAAATAACGATTGTGTATAGCTGGTAATCAGATTAAATCGTTAAGATTTAATATCTAGGATATGTTCGGCTACTTGGACGTGCGGTCATCGTCTAGTTTGGTCAGGACACTGGCCTTCCAGGTATTTCATGTACATGAATACGAGGACAGCCCGTAACCCGGGACTCTACCTTGTTAAAGATAGGGCGGGAGTTCAAATCCCGGTGACCGCACCATAAATACAAATCGATATACTCTCACATGCTAAGAACTGATGGAATACTGATTTCCGCAGGTGTTTGCTAGTACAATGGCTGTGATCTTGGTTTGCAAAGATTGTTCAAGATATCCAATCTCAATCTGTTGTTTCTGTAATCCTTTTTCTTCTTCAAATCCCTCTTCTAAAAATTTTCATGTTACCTATTTGATTCTATCACTCAGATGTGTCAAAAACTCTGCTGCCGCTGCTTCTTATAATTCTATTACTTCGAAGCGTCCTTGACAATGAAAAGTACAAGTTGTTGGGGAGGTTATCAATATTTGAAGATCAGCAGCTTAGATAGCATCCTGTTGGGATCTGCAATAGTATCTATATAGCTAGGAATCAACTCCTTCAATTTCTTTATTTTTTGCGCCGTTGGCCGGTATTGCTTTATTCCAGAGTCTCATAGATATTCATGCTAATTCTAAAATTGCTCTTCACTATAGACTACATTGCGATGGTGCTTCACACGGCTAGCAATACATTCTTTCATAACACAGTCACCAATAATTCCTTACAAATTACGAGTTCATCAATTTTGGCCAGCTTATTGAAACGAGCTAAGTCGGTTCTGTCCACAAATATCTCTTAGAGTTGTCACTGAGTGTGTTAGTGTTAGCCTACGTTCAAGACTCTGATTTCTATAAGTGCGGCGTTTTACGGTCGTTTATAAAACAGGCTGGCTAGTGCGAGCTCTGTCTATGATCCTGAATTAAACTAAAGAATACTACTAAAATGCTTTGATGCCGAACTAAATCCTGATTCCAGTCCTAGTACGCCTTCGGCTTTCCATTTGATCTGCTTGAGTGTCACAGGATTTTGTATTGCTTTGAAGATCTGAGGATTGGAATGAGAGTTGACAACTTGGAATTGCGATTGTATTGTTATTGTAGTGTTAGACAATAGCTGTGGTCTTCCGTTAACTGGAACATCCGCGTAGGATATTGATCCTTGACCTAACAGAGTACCATCTGCGAACAGCTGATAATCGATTCCGTCAGTTGTCAGTGTCTTTTCTGTCGGATTGAGAACGCTAAAAAATACATTTAGATTGATCAAATTACTGCCAGTCACATTTACGACTTCTACTTTGGCAAGTGCTATGCTTACTGTATTTAGATTGGTTGGAAGAGTAATAGTAAGAATCAATGGCAAGAAAACAATTGTTATCGCAACTGTTGCAATTGCTGCGATAAGAACAATCCTGCGGCGACTTAGGAACATTATTTGTCCAAGGTAGCTGAATATAAGAGTGAATTAAAACCTTTCTTCTGGTACCGTGGAGAATATAACACTATAATTACGAGTGATTCTTATCCATCGTCGGACAAACGATGCAATAGTCTGCGGCAAGATCAAATTCCTCATTTTCATTCTTGTGATTGTGAACGTAGCGCTTGCATTTTCCACTTTGATGGGTGTTGCGGTGCACTGCTCCCTTTTTCACAGATCGCAAAAGGAAGAATTCTGATGATCTGAACGATAACGTATTCGAATGGTTGAAGCAGACAATATTAGAATATGTTCGTCTTCCAAAAATGGTCGTTTCGGTACCGAGACTTTACATGTTTTATAATAGTTCGAGATAATATTCGTCAAGGAGAATAAAAGGAATTTTCATGATTTCGAAAACAAGGTGAAAAGCTGTAAATTACCTGAATTTCAGGGTAGGAACTTGTCAGAAACCATCATGTAAGGTAAGAATAGATATCCGTAATCTTTGTCACGTCATAATCCAGATACTAAGATAGCATGAAAAAAAATAAAGGTTGTGACTAAATCATCTTTTGTTTTGCGTTATCAGTGATGGTATTTGTGGTAATAGTGGTGATGATGGTGGTGATGATGGTTGTAGTGGTGATGATGGTGGTGATGATGGTTGTAGTGGTGATGATGGTGGTGATGATGGTGATAGTAGTGGTGGTAGGAGTGAGCAAAGGCATTATTTGCAACAAGTGGACCTGTTGCAAAAATCATTGCTAGTGCTACTACAGCCAAGGTACTAACGATTGCTGCTCTTGTTTTTGAATACATCGAAAGAATGATTAAAACATGCCATATAAGCAGTTGCAATTAGATTTTTGCACATCTATGTTAAAGTATACAATAATTGTACTATTCCATACTAATGAATCAATTTTTATACCCTATACCTTATGATATCTCACGTATTTATTGTGAAAATATTGGAAAATAATTAAGATAATTCTCCTTCTGAGAGGGCATCATTAGAATACCAAAATATGTGACGATAGTTTATTGATTCTCTAATCGATCATCGTTCAGAATTTGATTTTGTCTCGATATTCAAATTAAGTGTGCGGCTGGGACGGTTGGGAATTAGATTTCGTCGCGGAAAGTGGCTAGAAGTTTGGTGCGAACTCTATGATTCGTTAGCTGAAGTGGCGGTGCGTTCGTCGTGTCCTTTGGGTTCCGGATGTATCATATACTTCCGTGCCATGAAGAACAAAAGTATACCGAAGAGGAATAATACTACCGCAAGGCCTTGCGCCCCTCCATCTGGCACGGCTTCAAAATAAATTATTGAAAATACAATGCTGGTTGAGGCTTGAAACACATATTTCCATGATTCACCCATCTTTGCCTTCCTAGCAAACAATCCGAGTCCGAAAATAGCCAAGGTAGGATATATTGTGAATAATATGTACTGATCAATATCTAATACCAAGTGTTACAATATATTATTTGATTATATATATTTCTACTAACTTTGGATAGGGCTAATAGTTGATCCAACAATCCTGACAAGGGGGCTGAGCAGTTACATGGGAATAGAACAATGGATGACTTCTGAAAAAATAAATTTAGCAACTGAATGACTAAGAATAAGACAGTTGCAATTTATAAAATCGATAATGAAGGCTCCAACATAGTATCGGCATCTCATTGCTGCATGAAATGATTTTATTCTATGTCTTTCAGGTTGACTACTAGACAAAGCTCGCTATTGACTACAACTGTCCACTCAGTTTGACATTGTTTATAGTTAAGAAATATAGATTAAGAAAGTGAGTGCTGTGGAACAGACCAACGGAAAGCAAATGCGAGCGGGTACAGCACTGAACGAGCCAGTTGCAACAACCAAAACGAAAGGGTAAGGAGTGTAGTTTTCATGCAAAAGTTGGAATACCCACATTTCCGCATTTATTGAATTCTGAGGATGATTTATACAATACTACAAATTTAATAAAGCCATCTATCTTAGAAGCAGGATGTGTCGGTTGAGAGCTTAAGAAACGCTTTAGTCGATGCTGTGACGGAGACTGTAAACGAGGAATCTTCTTTAGCAGTTGCCTTTTCTGGTGGCATTGACAGTAGCTTGCTTGCACAGCTTTGCAATGACAAAGGAATTAAAGTTACACTGTTGACTGTAGGATTTCCTGGTTCTCCAGATATAGAATTTTCAAAGGTAATTGCGACACGGTTGGGGTTACTTCATAAGTTGTTGGAGCTGAAAAAAGAGGATTTCCACAATAAACAGAGATATATATCGCAGAAATTAGGCTGTGGGAATATCTCACATATTGAGAACTGCATAGCATTTTTTTATCTTGGATTGCTCGCACGACAAAATGGTTTACGATTGATTTTAACTGCAAATGGTTGTGATGAGCTTTTCTGTGGTTACGATAGATTTAGATCAACTTACAAATATGGTGATGCGAGAATTATGCAATTAATACATGAAAAGATTGAAAATGAGATCCTGCTCATGAAGGAGGTGGAATCGATAACAGCAGAGTTTGGCATAAAAACTAAGCATCCTTTTCTGTCAGAAAAATTTATCTCAGCTGCTTTGGAGATTTCAATTGATAATAAGATAAAGGGTTGCGATGATTTCATTAGGAAACACATCCTCAGGGAAGTTGCTGTAAGTATAGGTGTTCCATACGAAGCTGCAGTGAAGCCCAAGAAAGCTCTGCAGTATGGTTCGCTAATTCACAAGAATTTCAGAGACTTGAGAAACGTAAAGAGTGCACATAACGATTCATAGCGAAGGTTCAGAATTATGATCAAAATATTTGCTTCTTGTATTCCTCACCTTATTCACGACATGATCAATGATCTCTGATGAGGCGCCTAGATGGTTACTTGGTGTAAATATATACTGTAACTCATCTGATGACAGTTTCTTTACTAAATGGGAGTCCCTTTTGATAGCATCACGGAAATGCTGTCCGCCTTGCAATGCTGAAAATGCTACTCTTTGGATATCTCTGTATGCCGTAATCCTAGGGACTCCTTTTTTGACCAAGGCATCCAAAACAAATTCTGAATAAATCTGACCCTTCGTCATGTCCAAGTTTGTGATGAGACGTTGGGTATTTATTTTTAGTTTAAAGATGACATTTATTAATGAATCCAACATCTCATCTAGCAGAATTGCAGCCATTGGAATGGTAAATCGTTCATTCGCCGAATTTGATAGATCTCTTTCATGCCATAACGGGATATTCTCTAATGCAACGTCAATTAAAGATCGGAGAAGCCTTGCAAGTGAAGAAACTTTCTCACTTCTAATAGGATTGCGTTTAACAGGAACTGCGCTGCTTCCCATCTGACCTTTTCTAAAATGTTCTGCAACCTCACCTATCTCGGTTCTTTGTAAATTCCTAACTTCAGTCGCAATTTTGTCAAGAGTGCACCCAACAAGTGTGATCAAAAATTGTATTTCTGCAATTCGCTCACGGGGAATCACCTGGGTCGCCGCATCGACCGGATGCAAACTCAGGTTTTTTGCTACTATTCTTTGCACCTCTAAAGATCTCTTTCCCATTAAAGAACCGGTACCCACGACACCTAGTGTCTTGCAAAGCAAGAAACGCTTTTTTCCTTCTTCAATTCTTTCAATGTGTGTTGCCATCTCTGCAGCCCAAACCGCAAATTTCAATCCAAATGCGATAATACTTGTATGCTGTCCATGTGTTCTTCCAACTGCTGGTTGTGCCCGAAATTCGACTGAGCGGTCAGCCAAAATTAAGGCAAGTCTCAAAATTTTTGGTTCAATAATGCGAAAAACATCTCTCATCTGCATCGATATGGTAGTATCTACGATATCATTGCTGGTTAGACCGTAGTGAATCCACGGTTTCGATTTCGCCGAACACTTCTCGCTTAATGCTTCCACAACTGCAGCTGTATCATGCTCACTAATTGCTTCTAATTTACCCACTAGTTCTAAAGTAATCTTATCAGACTTCGCTATTTTGACAATTTCCTTTGCCACCCCAACAGGGATCATATTGATTTGAGCCTGTGCCTTTGCCACAGCAGCTTCAAACTCTAGCTGGTATTGTAATCGTTCTCTTTCTTCGAATATTCGCTTGATTTGAGGACTCCCGTAGCGACCAGTATCAATCGGAAGAATTGGCATATACACAAGTCCGCCGAAGACAAGAAAAATAAATGTTATTGGAAACAACAAATCATTTTCCTAATTCTTGCTACTAGAACGCATATTATTTAAGCAAGGCTTATAATGACTCCACCCCAAATCCTCAGACGACTATGAGTGAATTAGTAACCAAAATCGGTAACCACAAAGTCACTAAGATTAATGAGTTTGAGTTCCGAGTAGAAATGGATGGTTCTAAGGACATGAAGGTCCCCGTTACGATTTATGCTAACAACGATCTTATTTCCAAGATGACGATTGATAGAACTATTCATCAGGCTGCAAATGTTTCTACATTGCCTGGGGTTAAGAAACATGTGGTTGTTCTTCCAGACGGACATGAAGGCTACGGGTTCCCCGTAGGTGGTGTGGCAGCTACTGACCTGGACGAGGGGGTGATTAGCCCTGGCGGAGTGGGATATGATATAAACTGTGGAGTGAGGTTAATTAAAACGAGTTTGACGGAAAGAGATCTCAAACCCAAGTTAAAAGATCTAGTAAACGAGCTCTTTAGGTCTATTCCGTTGGGAGTGGGGAGTGAGGGAAGAGTTAAATTGACTAAAGCTGAACTGGATGAACTTCTTGTTGAAGGCGTAGATTGGGCAATAGGGAGAGGATACGGATGGGAACAGGATGCGGAAGTATGTGAAGAAGGAGGAAGAATGATAGGAGCCGATCCAAATAGCGTTTCAGATATCGCTAGGAAACGCGGAGCGCCACAATTAGGTACCTTAGGATCAGGTAATCATTTTCTCGAAATACAGAGAGTTGACAAAATCGTAAATCAAAGAGCTGCAAAAGCTATGGGCATTGACGAACAAGGCCAGTTGACTGTTTTGATTCATTGCGGCTCGAGAGGATTCGGACATCAGGTCTGCAGCGACTATTTACGTATTTCCGAAATTGCTTTGAAAAAGTACGGTACTCAATTGATTGACAGAGAACTGGCGTGCGTGCCTAATCAATCACAAGAAGGCCAAAATTATCGAAGGGCAATGTATTCTGCCTTAAACTTTGCATGGTGCAACAGGGAGATGCTAACTCATTGGACAAGAAAGACATTTGAAAAGGTGTTTGGTATGACTGAACAACAGCTAGATATGAAACTTGTTTATGACGTCTCCCACAATATAGCCAAAGTGGAACGACATCGGATCAACGGAGAAGGAATGCGCGATCTAGTTATTCATAGAAAGGGTGCCACCAGAGCCTTTCCTGCAGGCATGACCGAAATCCCTGCAAAATACCGTGAAATAGGTCAGCCCGTAATTATACCAGGATCTATGGGAACTGCAAGTTGGATTCTTATAGGTAATAAGAAGTCTCTTGATTTGAGTTTTGGATCAACTGCACACGGAGCAGGCAGAACAATGTCGAGATCTGCCGCAAAAAGAAGTCATACTGTTGAAGAGGTGAGAACCAGGTTAGAATCCAGAGGTATTTATGTCAAGGGATTAACTAAGGATGGAATAGTTGAAGAAACACCCGATGCATATAAAGACGTTGACGCCGTAGTAGACGTCTCTGACTCGCTCGGAATTGCAACCAAAGTAGTAAGATTAGTCCCATTGGGGGTGATAAAGGGTTAGTGTCAGAGGAAGAAGATCCAGATCTCACAATTATCAAGGCTCGAAAAATGAAAGAGCTGCAGAAGAAAGCTGCCACACAGGAGAAGATGAAAGCAAGCAAGGAACACCAAAGTCAACCGCGAACAGACATGGAAATCATATCTAGTTACCTGTACGACAGGGGCGAGGAGGTACTGGATCTTGCAAAATCTCAGTTCCCAATTCAAACTAGGGCTATACTGAGGAAAATTGTCGAATTAATCAAAGCAGGCGAGATTAACCAAAGAATATCTGGAGGAGAATTGTTGTCATTATTCCGGTCCGTAGGCATGAATATTAGGGTTAATACAAATATCAGAATTGAGGATCATGGTAAGTTAGTTTCCTTTTCTGATAAACTGAAGTACGAGAACGAAGACATGTAAGGTGCATAATAAAGACGATATGCCATTGATCGATGCTTTCCTTTTGGACTTTGAAACTGTCGATTTTGAATCCGACAGTAAAATTGCAAAAGAGGTATTATACGAATTTCAGAAGAATTGCGATTATGAATTCGGTGATAATCGCAATTTCGTTCTAGACTCTCCGATCCCTAGTGCTGGATGGTATTTTGCCAAGTTATTCCTCTCCGGACAATTTGTAAAAAAGTTGTATGACCTTAATTCAGATCAAATTGATAATTCAAAAGGTAAGAAATTCGAGGACAAGTTTGTTTCGTGGTTAAGTACGAATTTCAAAAAAAAAAAATGCGAGGCATACCTAAAAATTGCTTCAGAAATGAAATAGGGATCCTATTTTGTCCACCAACATTGACAGAAACAAAGCACTAATAACAAGTCTCTAAAATCTTGTCACACATTCTATGCGATCAAGGGAAGGGTCTACTAGGCATGCCCATTCCAATAGAACGTAGGCAGGTATGGGATAATCATAACTATTATCCTAACTCCTGTACTAGTTTAGCTGGTAGACTCTTTTCATACATCCTGCGCCAATATTTGTTAATTCAAGAAACATTTCTTTTCTTTTTCAGCACGAAGAAGGTTTCGAAAGGGCCTGGGATATTTCTAAGTCCAGAAAGGATACCTAAACTTCTTAGCTCAAATTGATTTGAAATTTTCGATTTTGTAGTAGCGGAGACGATGATCTGTCCGCTATCACACATATCTGTTAACCTGCTTGCAATATTTACAGTAGTACCTAGCGCAGTAAATTGAGCTCTCCGTTTAGTTCCTATATTGCCAACAATGGCATAACCTGTATTAATTCCGCACTTCAATCCGATGGTTATTGTATGTGGAACATGTTTTTCCCATATACGTATCCATTTTGTTTGGAGATCTTTGAACCGTTCTCTTAATTCAAGAGCTGCCGCAACAGCACGAATAGCATTCCCTCTACATTCTCTGGATTTACTTTCAAATCCAAAAAGACCCATTACCCCATCTCCCATGTACTTGTCCAATATTCCACCATATTCAAAAATTATTTCTCTTGCCATGTCAAAAAATTCCCTCAAAAATGGAACAAGAGAAGTCGAATAAGTCTTAAGAATGTCACACAATTTGGAAAATCCCTTTATGTCCCAAAAAACTACAGTTAATAACTTTCCAGTCGTTTTAAAATCCCTCACCTTTCACACAAACCTTTTGAATAATCCTGAATGAATACAGAATCCTGTATGCCATCAGTCATAGGTTCGTTCTTGTCCTCTACAACTGTGTATATTCTGGATTTTTTGCGTATAGTTATCGAATATAGCTCGATTTCAGATCCGTCTTCCAGTTTCAAGGGGGTAGCTTTTTGAGACATAGTTTCTTCCTTTGGATATTCTGTAACCGTTTTTCCTCCCTTATAGCCAAGGGAGCTACCTTAGGATAGGGAGAGGGAGGATTTTCAATAATTGGTAATATACCGTACTTGTCAGGTACTATATGATAGTTTTCGTTTGCGACGATCTGTATCCCCTTGGAAATACTTCAGCCGCAGTTTTTAATCACGTGACAAGCCAACAGATAGATCTTCCTCTGTTTTAGTGGGTAATTTTAGAATAATCACAAACTCGTAATTCAGGTTCATTTGACGCAGAATGCTTTATCCAGTTTATTAACAAATAAGGATCTTAATTTTTCGCCGAGGCACGCTTGTCTTCTTGGGTCAGAGTGGTACCAGTGAGAGATCTCAAACTCTCCTCCCTCTCCTTCCTCCGGGCTTTCGTGTTGTGTCATGAGGAACTGGAGTAACGTCATCAATTCGACCAATTCGGAAACCCGCCCGTGCCAAAGCTCTAATTGCTGCTTGAGCGCCTGGGCCTGGAATCCTCGGGCCCACACCCCCAACTGCTCTTACGCGTATATGAAGGGCTGTAATCCCTTTTGTTTTGGCTGCATCGGCAGCGGCAACTGCAGATTTCATAGCAGCGTACGGTGAAGATTCGTATCGATCGGCTGTTACATGTCTCCCTCCAGAACTGAAAGAAACTGTTTCAGCGCCGCTAACATCTGTTATATGGACTAGTGTATTGTTATAACTACTGAAAATATGGGCTACGCCCCACTTATATTGCGTAACTTCAGTGATATCTGTGGACATGAATAGAGAGGTATTTTTATTTCATGGCGGTTATATTAACGTAGTTGGAAATGCGAATATTCTTAATGCTGTTATCAAAGATTAAACCAAAATTAAGTGGTAAGGTGACCCCCAACACCATGAAATGACCATATAACATCAGATATTGACTCATTTAAAGAGATTGATATCATGCCCAAACTCACTTTGTTAAAGTGGAGAAACATTTTTCCTGCCAACACCTCCAAAAAAATAAGCTACTTTACTCCCTCTCCTATAATTGACATAGTGTGTCTTAGATTATTCTATAGGAATAATGGCAATGAGGTAGATTGGGCTAGCCTGGATGAGGGTTACTAAGTATCGATAAGAAAAAATGAAGGAACAAAGTGATGGGATAATGCTAAATTAGTTTGAATAAGGGTTGATTCATACTATATTTGAGACATGAGATTAGGGAAATGAGAGTATTTGGTCGCTGGAGAGAAGAATAGTAATAACATCCCAGTTTCAGAATTTGATGGTAATAGAAGATATTCCAAGCCTACTGTATGGCAAAAACGTAATCTATATAAGGACATCGTGGGTTTCGACGATGCAAAAGAACTGTTTGAAACGTCTATAATGGCAGACAAGCCAGTACATCTACTCCTGGTATGACCACCTGAATCTGATGGAGTCCGGTATCTTATCTGAATTACAACACAATAAAAAAAGAATAACTCAACTGAAGACATGGGTTTATGCCGCATATAATAATACTGAGAGGCTATTACCGCCACCTTTAACCAGATTTAGAGAGATGCATTTCAAGCCACATACGGAGGAAGAATTTGTAAATATTGCTGTGGAAATTTAAGATAGGGAGGAAGGTCTAGATAGAGATGTTGCTAGTATAATTGCCCACGCAGTATTCACTAGACTCGAAAGTACAACACTAGAGAGTGTGTAAGAATAGCACGATTAACACATGGTGATATTGATGCTTGTAAATTTGATAAGATCAGAGACCTTTGCAAAACATGGTATTGGTCCAGGCAAAACTAAACAGGTTTAAAAAAAGTTTGGTTAATGTGGTACCCTTGTGATGAGGCTACCCTCGATGCCGGTAATGCCGAAGCTAGGCTACTGATGACGATCATCGTAGGTATAACGTGATAGGTTGTTAGACATGGTTGAGGAAGGCTACTTTGTTTCTCCTACTAGTTAGGATCAAAATCTTTAGGTTTTGCAGATGGTATCGACCGCGTTGTTATGTTGCCGAGATTTTATGTAAAGGAGATATCGGAATTTTCCTTGTTTGTGAGCGGCCAACTAAAATCATCCAGTAAAATGGGGCGATACTGAGACATACACCCAGTCTGCGACGGCTATTTACCGAACGAGTATTAGATCATAGACGATATCGGCATTGTTTTGAATTCCATATGGATTTAAAAAGATCACGGTACAATTATCTGTAGAAGTGTTGCTAAGGATACCAACGACAACAGCAGTTATTTATCGAGGTTTCTGCCGAATGAATGGGAAACGGCGGCGTCTTACCCCCGCACTATTACGTGGTCCAATATTATAGCCCGATATTTAGCAATTGTACATTCAAAAAAATGCCCTCCAATAATAAGTAACCACTAACCGGATTTTCTCCTATCATTTAGGTGAACATAACCCGTATTTTCGAGCTGAACGCGTTTTCCTGTCTTTCTATCCAAAAGAAATACTTTCGACTCTCCTTTTTCTACCTTGCCAATTATCAACAATTTCAAATTTAGACGTCGGGCCGTAGCCTTCGCTTTCTTCAAATTTGCCCGCGAAATAGTCCCTACAATTTCATATTCCTCTCCACCGCAAAAAATCAATCGTTTATAATCTAGATGATTGTTTCTAGCAAAATTGAATACACCTTTTGCTGACGGAATATTATCAATCACAAAGTTAGCATTGCTTTGTCTTGCAAGTTCATAAAGGGTGATGCTTAAACCGTCACTTGAATCCATTGATGCCGAGAAATATTTTGCAAGAGATATGCCAAACTTTTGCGCAGGTTTGGGCTTCTTCACGGACGTTATAGCATTATTTTTGAATTCACCGGAAGCTGTTGCTTTTTTCGTAAGAATTTTCAGTCCGGATAACGTATACCCAAATTCTCCCGAAACGACTACCAAGTCGCCAGGTTTTGCACCATTTCTGCCTGGAAGTTCTGATACATAATTCTCTGAAAATCCTATCATACTGCAGTCGATAATTAGCTCTTTAGATTCGTTAGTATCGCCACCCACTATCTTGACACCAAATTCCTTGGAAGCAATTTGAAACCCGTTTGCCAGATCCTCAATCTCAGTCTTAGAATATTTCTTTGGAATCCCCACAGAAATTACCGATACGTATGGTTTTATACCTTTTGCTGATAGATCACTGACACAGGCAGATATGCTCTTCCTAGCAATCTGCCAAGGGTACATTCCTTGAGGCACATCAGTACTCTCGACTAACATATCACATTTTATGATGAGACTCTTCATGCGTTTCATGTTTCGCAGGGAAACGATCGATACGTCATCATCCCTTCTTCCATTATTACCCCTCAGACCGAGATTAGAAACAAAAATATCGATAATCGCTCGTTCATTTAAGACGCTCATAAATTAGGTTGACCTTGTCCATTACCTTCTTGTGAAGAGATTGTGCATTGTTAGCTTTTGATTCAACTGATATTCTAATCGCATCTTCAGTATTTGATGGTCTTACAAGCACCCAGGAATCTTCATCAAATGTTGCTTTAACACCATCGATCATCAAAATTTGAGATGATTCTGATCCGAATTGATCAAGTAGTTTATCGAGCAATTTCAGATGTACAGTAGAATTGACAGAGATTTTTGATCTGATTTGGACATACTCCGAAGCCAATCTCAGACATTCGTTTACCGTTACCTGATCCAACGAAGAAACCGTCGCAGCTGCCAAAAATCCATCCCTGCACATATTGAATTTGGGCATAATGAATCCTGCGCTGCTTCCCTCGCCTCCGGCATCTGCGTCAAGTTCTAACATTTTCTTAACAACATTTGCCTCGCCGACTTTAGAATATTCAACTCTCCCATTATGCCACTTTATTAATTTCTCTATAGAAACACTAGTATCTATACTAGTTACAAATTTTTTCATTCCCATCTTGATAGCACCGGCTATGCATAGCAACAGCGTTGAATCGGGATTCAATTTCTCGCCTTTGCTATTAACTACTACGAGTCTATCTCCATCCAAATCAAAAGCAAATCCGAAGTCTAGCTCATTTTCATGTACTAAAGTGCGCAATTCATTTAAAGCGTCGATAGTAGGATCGGGACCTCTTGACGATATTCCAGGGACATCGTTAACACAATAGAATTTGTGCCCGAGTTTTTTAAAGAGCCCCCCGACATAATTGCATGTGGCGCCTCCGCCGAGGTCAAACCCTAATGTAACCGCTCTGCTTGCTCCTGTTTCGACCACCAACTCAAAAATTTCGTTCAAATATTCTGACACTATATCATATGATTTGCCATATTTGTATGATGTAGAAGTGGTACCTTTCAGCATAAGATCCAATTCATTCTCATAGATCCCTCTCCCATCAACTACGAACTTTAGTCCATTCCACTCCATCGGGTTGTGCGAAGCTGTGACGACCACCCCAGCTCCATATTTCCTTGCCTCCCTAAATAGCATAGGAGTGGGGGCTACATCGAGAACGTAGACATCAATCCCCTGCTCCATCAAACTAGCCGAAACAGTTTGGAAAAGTATTTTTCCTGAATCCCTAGTATCTCTTGCTAGCACGCATTTCTCTCTTGGTCTAATTAAGCAAGAAGCGAATAATCTACTAAATTTGATGACTTCATGCAAATTTAGGTCTTTACCATAAACTCCCCTAATGCCAGAGATTGAAACCTTCATATTATTTACGACTAAAGACCCGTGATATTTAATTTATCTTCATTTTTTCTTAACGAGGACATGAAGAATTAAATAGTGAATGATCAACTGCCTCTATTTGATCGCCCTAGTAGCTCAGCCTGGCAGAGCGAAGGTTTCGTAAACCTTAGGTCGTGGGTCCAAATCCCGCCTAGGGCTAACACATGTAATCTTAAACTAATTCGTAAATGACAAAGTGCTGCGAGAGAATACAACGGACTTTAATTATAGCGTTCTGTTGGATAGCAATCCGGTATAAATAGTGATATACTATTACACACAATTACCCTTCCCGGCAGTTATTTCAACATAAAAGAAGTTCTAATAAGACCACCGATGTTGAAATAGTTAGCCCTCTTGCTTATCTCGTTGTTTTTTCAAATGGTAGGTTCATGCAACAACACAAAAATAATTGTCTCACCAAATATGATGGAAACATCTTCCGCAGTTCAATAATATATTTCATTTTTGCATCTGTATTGATGCAAATAGGATCGAAAGACATGAAATTATTACTACTTTCGACTAGTCTTTTCAGAAATAAGTCGCCAATGTGAATATTAAACAACTGAGTTAGTTCTAGGTAAAATAATAACTTTAGCTAGAGATTAGACACGACAGTTTGCTACATAACATCTCGATGATGTAGTTCAGACAGAATACATTATCCCCCCAGATACAATCGGAACAAACTCCACACTGGCCAGCTCCTTAATTCTAGCAATAATTGCATTAAACCAAAGGCTATCAATTCCTTGGCTCCAAATAGTTATCTTCTTGTATTGTCTCTTCACGCCGCCGTGGAAGAAGCCATTACAATCCTCTACCGTTATGTTGCAATACTTCTGACTCACTTCTTCAATGACGTTCTCTGCCTCAGCAGGCAAATATAGAATAGTCAAAGTAGGAAATGGAATCGTATTTGAAGCGGTCGATGATGTATCTTCGGCCATTAGTGTATATCTACTTCTAAATTACCGAGCCCAATATCTGGATTTCGTGCGAATCGTTAGTAATAAGTTAACAAATGGGTCGTTACTTATCATAAATTGTCAGTCCTCACTCCCGGGTTAAACCAAATACTAGGTCTTGAATTAATGACATGTACGAGTGGAACAACATGTGCCCAATCTACAAGATCCTTTAAAGCAAATTGGCCATGAAGGGTTTGGATAGTATCCAAAATTTCATACCATAATATTTCTACCTCCCACACTGGAATAATTCTGAGCAGCTTCCTTTCTCATGCTACTGCAATTTTTATTATCCAGCCTGTTAAGCAGTTGCTGGATTCCGGCACTTTGAGCCGTGATGCTTGCATCAGCAATCACAACCAGTAGTTCATGACAAGCTTACACTCTGGCTGCCCATCTCAAAGTTGTCATTGTTTTCGCAATTGGGAAATACACAGATTGCTCAAAATTATTTAGGTCATAAAATAGCAAGTTTCAAGTCTTCGTTGGTATAGATTCCTGCGGGATGATAGTTGGAGTCTGTTGGAAGCACAAACATCATGTTGTTATGTATCTCTACCCCCGAAAAGATGAGACGAATAGATTAGCGGCAACAAGTTTTGTAGACGGCCTAACCGAACGCCTGTAATATTTTATAGAAACTGGATCTAGTTTGATTCCATTTATACATCCTCAGTAATTGAATAATGCCTTCTCGCTCAAAAAGTATTCTGTCATTGACCCGCCTTGAAACTTTGCCGTGTAGTAACAACGAATGAGCAGCCGCCGTAACATTGCGTGTCTTTCTATTTATGCTGGAAGTCTCAAAGTCTATAATGTGAACGTTATCAATCTTTGAAACCAACACATGACGGTCTAAGCAACTTAGTTCTCCATGGTCGAGATTTGCCATATCTAAGCTATAACATTGCTCCAGCGTACTTATTACAACCTTGCGAACTTGGTCAGCATTAATATTTTTGTTATTAAGCCAACCAATTATGTTACACCCATCTATAAACTCCATTAAAATAAAATTTTCGGAGTGTGCGTAAATGTATGGCCCAACACCGGCTGAATTTGCAATTTTATGCAGCTTGACCTCTCGCTCCATAGATTTGCGATTTGCATCGATTCTTCGGATTTTGAGAGCGTAGGTTTTTCTATCGTTGGATTCGACCTTCACCACTAAACCCACGCCACCCTTTCCCAGAATACTAAATTTGCCAATTTTCGTGGTTCCAACGGGTAAAATTGAGTTAACGCCCATATTTTCTAACTCATTCAAACGACCGCCATATTCTCTGTCGTTGATTTGTCTTGGATACGAAATGACAGGAACAAGATCAGGACAATTTAGATCGACTTTATTACAAAATGCGTTGGTCCGACGTGATAAGATCCCTAACTGCCTCCTTTGCGAGCCCATTTATCTCTTGCTCATCGCCAGAATATATACGAAACAACCTTTGGATGTCTCCCTTTAGTCCCTTAGTTATACCTGTACTTTCGATTTTCTTGGCCAACAGTAATCTCAGGAAATGTTTTGCATTTGTGCTTTCCCTTTGAATTACAGTTGAAACCCTCATTTCGCTGTCAGCCCAGGCGATTAACGATTTCTTCTGATTTTTTAAGATAAAATTGGCTGTTTCTTTTCTCATAAATATCTTCGGGCCGACTTTTTGTGTGTAAGTAGACAATGTAACGGATTCTAATAAGAATACAAAGATAGCAGTTTCTTGTTGATCCGTTGCACAAATACTTTTAATGACTCTAAAATCCGCAAGTTCTAATTGCTTGGAAATTGCATTAAGGCTTCTTTTAAGCTGTCCCCAGATGACATCAGGACTACGTCTTTTATAACTGAATTCGATTATAACTAAATTAGGATAAAGTCCCTCACAAATTCCAGAGAACTTTTTTTCTAATTTGATGAAAAAATCAAAGGATGGCTTTGCCAAGAATGATCTGGCAGCGAGTACCAACTTGCCAACACTTTCAGCCGAAATAGCCGTCCCTAAATTTCTTCTATGATCAATGGGATCGATTATGATTAGCTGACTTTCAAAATTCTTGACACTTTGTTCATCGGGCTTATCTATCGAAATCAGATTATTTTGAGCCCCTATATCTGCCATTGCACGCAGCAGGGACTCAAACGTACCATATTTTAAGATCATAATTTCAGCGACGTAGCCACTAAACCCTTCGGTAGCAATATCTGCTCCGTATATACCGACGGATTTCAAAAACGTCTTCAGTAGCCTTACCTGGTTCTTTTTTTTGTCGTCTAAATTGTTTTTTATATACTCAGTATGGAAAGGCGATCTGTCTGCAGCGCTTTTCCATTTACCCTTCAGTACGTCGTAACAAGGAACTACATTGACTCGAATTCCATTGATAACTGCTTCAACATATGGATGATCAGAATAACGAAGATATGGATGGTATTCTTTAAGCGACTGCAGCCCTACTTGCACGCCAAGTTGTCCAAACTCTTTATCCTTGACTGAGGTATCAATTTTGATGAAAATGTCAATATCTACTTCGTCCTTTAACCATGTTCCTTTAGCAAACGATCCTCCAAATACGATATCCACTATGTTGGGAGAAGTGTAACCTCTCACAAGGTTCTTTGTTTCAATTGCGACCTTCGTTAGTTTTTCCGCATCTTCAGCTGAGGGCTGGCATTGCTCTAGAGCTTGTGAAATAATATTGTTAATACTTTTCATCTAGAATGCACCGTAAAGATATTTGTGTATATCGGCCCTGAAGGAGTAAGATCACTTCGTTTTAGGTGGACTTTGTCAATAATATCCGAAGTGAATTCTTTCTCCCCATACTTATCCAATATTTCTGTTCGGAGCTTCAAACTTGCTCCTTTTACGCGAAATACCGTAAGGTGGGGCGTAAACGGTTTTTCTGGCGCGAATCCTATTTGAGACAATTTTATGACTACTTGTTCTGCAAGACTAACAAGCTGTTGGTTACTGTTTCTGTCTACTCCGACCCAAACAACCCTAGCATAGTTAGGGTGCGGGAATCCACCGATCCTAGTGAACGTTATTTTTATCGGCTCGAACTGTATTTCTGACATTTTGATCTTAATTTCGTCGATTATTTCTAGGCGTATATTTCCCAGGAAGATAAGGGTAAAGTGAAGGTTCTGGTTTTTCACGGGCCTGATTTGCTCTGGTGTCCATCCGGCGTCAGCTACCAATTCGTGCTGAAGCTTCTCGATACCGAGCCTGTTTGATACATCAACTGCAACAAAGGCCCGTATGTTGGTCAAATTACCCAAAGTATCTTCCAGATCCTGTTATATTATTTTGGGATACCTAGCACTAACCAGAATAGCTAGATATACATTTTCATTTTGCCAATAACGCGGCGAAAATTTAATAGCTTCCTTGAGTAGACGGCAGGGGTGTCGTAAGTATGACAGAAAAAGATAGCACGCAAAGAAAGGAGACTGGAACCCGAAACGACGATTTTGACGACAAAAAAATTAAAAAGACAATATTCATCGTATGTCTTACTGGAATGCCGGGTTCTGGCAAATCTACTGTTGCCGAGTCACTAAAGAAAAAAGGATTCTCCGTGATAGCAATGGGTGATGTAATAAGAGATGAAGCAAAACGAAAGAAAATAGAGCCGACTGATATTAACTTAGGTAGGTTAATGTTAAGATTGAGGAGAGAGATGGGTCCAGGAGCAATTGCTCAGTTGATACTAAATGAAATTGAAAAAAGAGAGGTTAGAGGTGATGCCAGTCAGAATATTGTGATTGATGGCGTCAGGAGCGTTCCTGAAGTCGAGATATTACGAACTATTGGTCTGGTTAAGGTACTCTCTATATATGCATCTGCAAATACCCGATTTGATCATATTAAAAAGAGAGCTAGAGGGGATGCCCCGTTGAACGAAAATGATTTTAGCATACGCGATAAACGTGAATTGGCGGTAGGGATCAGCGAAGCAATTGCAATGTCCGATGAAATGTTGTCAAACAATAATTTAACGGTTGAAGAATTAAAGGAAAAGGCTGTTGGAATAGTCCAAAAATGGGTCGGAGAATTTTATGATGATGCTCGTTTCCGGAATAATAAAGGTAGGCAGTAATGAGAAAATCACCGATCACAACCCCCGTCGAATTAAAAGTTGAGGCTGCAGTTAACCCCTCAGAGTCGCCGGAGAGAGTAATTGCGGCAATAGCGAATGTGATCGAATGTTCGCCGGAGCTCCGATACGGAAGAAGGGTTATTGGCAGGTCACTTGATATCAAATCACTTCATACAATCTATGAACAAATCAGGTCTAGATCCGCAATGGGCGTCTTAAGACGTATGTTGCTTAATAACCGAGTTGCAGATAGCACTCACTTCCTTTTGAACAAACAGGCGGCTGCTACTGGCATCGTAGTAGTGATTGAAGATGATCAGGAATCGCCACTTGGTGCAATAAGGGTAACGTTAGACTGTGAAGAGCTTGACGCTCTTATTGATTGGCTAGTACCGCTCGACTAAGTGGGTCTCTAAACCTCATCATCCACATTACTTAGTGTCAGCACGTCAGCATCTACTTCTGTGGAAGTCAATTATGATTTTATGGTTACAAGTCCCGATCATAAAATCCGATCTTGTCCAACGAAGTAAATTTATAAAATCCAACACCCGTTCTATACTGAATTGAAAAATAATGAGCGTTAAAGAGAATGAAGGAGATATTGAAGAAATTGATGATATTTTTGATGATAATGAGAGTCCTTCTGATACATCAGATACACTGGCCCAGATAGATTCTGATGCTGCTGCCACGACATCCCCCGTGAATGTTGAGGGGGTCGCTGGAGCTTCTACTCAGGAACCGACAAGACCAGGTTTAGACTCAAAATTTTTCGCTATCAGAATAACCGGCGGCCAGGAAAACATAGTGGCAAACATTATACAAAATAGAATTAATGCGAAAAAGATTGGAATTCATTCAATTCTTATACTAGAGAATTTTAAAGGATATATTATAGTAGAGGCTCCTGACTCAAACATCGCCTACGAGGCATTGGCCGGTGTCCGCCACGTGCGAGGCCAAATCCGTGGAGAATTACCCTTCAAGGACATCGAAGGCTATCTCGTGAAAAAACCCGTTGTATCAGATCTGAATGTCGATGATACAGTAGAAATTATCGGTGGGCCATTCAAAGCTATGAAAGCGAAAATAACCAGAGTTGATTATGAAAAGCAGGAAGCTACAGTCGTATTGCTTGATTCGCCATACCAAATTCCCGTGACGGTAGATGCAAATTATCTGAAAAAGGTCTCGCACTAAATTTGTACGTGTTCTTTTTGTGTTCTAGCGTTATGACTTTTTAGAGTGAAGACAATACTGTTCTACAAACGATCTGAATCTTAGATATACAGAAAGATGATTATGATTGCCACCATGGCAAATTTGGCGAATGAGTCTAGGTTTAGCCTTGTCCAAACTTTATTATACATATCATGAAAAACTAGGTGCTCACAGAAGGTTCACCCTTTATATATATGCTATCGTGATTGTAAAAGACGTTTATATTTCAGCTCAACTGTGTTTGAAACATGGGCGATAGAAAAACCGTTTCTGCATTAGTTACTGGTGGGGAGGCAAGTGCTGGGCCTCCACTGGGACCTGCGCTCGGTCCTATAGGAGTAAACATATTACAGGTAGTAAATAGCATTAATGAAAAAACCAAGGATTTCCCTGGAATGAAAGTTCCTGTAAAAGTAGAAGTCGATACTGCAACAAAGCAATTCACTGTTGAAGTAGGAGTTCCACCCACAGCTGCGCTGATAATCAAAGAATCCGGTGTAACTAAAGGCTCCGGGACAGCAGGCACAAACTATGCTGGAGATATCACCCTGGAGACTGCGATTAAAATCGCTAAAATGAAAATTGATAGTTCCTACGCCAATGACATACAGGGGGCGGTAAAGGAGGTCATCGGGTCTTGTCAAAGCATCGGAATGACGATTGAAGGCAAACCTGCAAAACAGATATACTCTGAAGTTTCAGCAGGAAAATATGACGAACTTTTCAAGTAATTATTCCTGCTAATTTCCTTTTGATTATCTGTCTCAAAAGAAAAGTGGGTTATAACATTTGAATATGCTTCTGAGTTCGAATAGCGATAGGGCCTGCAATGATAAATTTGCAGTAAGTTTAAAATATCCCAAACTCTGCCATATGATTTATAAATTTTAAAGAGGAATATGAATATGGCTACAATTCAACAAGGATCAGCTGGCGGAATGCCAGTGTTAATATTGAAGGAAGGCGCAACTCAGACAAAAGGCAGAGATGCTCAGAAAAATAACATTACTGCCGCAAAATTGATTGCTGAAGTAATAAGGACAAGTCTTGGTCCCAGAGGCATGGACAAGATGTTAGTCGACAGTCTAGGTGACGTGACAATCACAAATGATGGAGCAACGATTTTGAAGGAAATCGATGTTCAACACCCTGCAGCCAAGATGATGGTAGAGATCAGCAAAGCAACCGATAACGAAGTAGGTGACGGTACGTCTTCTGTAGTGATACTAGCGGGTGCCCTGATAGAAAAGGCAGAGGAGCTTATCGGGAAGGATGTCCATCCTACGATTATCGTTGACGGCTACAGAAAGAGTGCGATAAAGGCTATTGAAATTCTCAACAGCATGGGACAGAAGATTAAAGAAAACGACAAAGAAGATTTGATTAAAGTCGCAAAGACTTCTATGCAAACAAAACTAGTCTCGAGGGAAGCAGACGAGATAGCAGAGTTAGTAGTGAGTGCCTGCCTTCAGGTTTCTGAAAAAAGTGATTCCGTATCCAAGGTAGATATTGATGACATCAAAGTTGAGAAAAAGGCAGGTGGTTCTCTTCATGACACTAAATTGATTAGGGGAATTGTTCTTGACAAAGAAGTAGTCCACGGAGGGATGCCGAAAAGGATTGAGAAAGCAAAAATTGCTCTTCTTAACTCTGCTCTTGAGATTGAAAAAACAGAGTTTGATGCCAAGATAAACATCAGCTCTCCTGACCAGATGAATTTATTCCTAGAAGAAGAGAATAAAATGCTAAAGAATATGGTTGACAAGATAACGGCGACCGGTGCCAATGTTGTTGTATGCCAAAAAGGTATAGATGATATTGCTCAGCACTACCTTGCGAAGGCTGAAGTTTTAACCGTTCGGAGGGTGAAAGAAAGTGATATGGCGAAATTGGCAAGAGCAACGGGCGCACGGGTGGTGAGCAACCTTGAGGACCTTACATCTAAGGACCTAGGTTCTGCCGATCTGGTGGAAGAGCGAAAGATTGAAACGGACAAATGGGTGTTCGTAGAAGGCTGCAAACACCCCAAAGCAGTAACTATACTGATTCGAGGTGGATCTCAAAGAGTTGTTGACGAGGCAGAGCGATCAGTTCATGACTCTTTGATGGTTACAAAAGACGTACTCGAGAGACCGGTCATAGTTGCAGGCGGGGGTGCTCCAGAGGCATATGCAGCAGCGAAACTAAGAGAATGGGTAAGCACTCTATCCGGTCGGGAGCAGTTAGCCGCAGAAAAGTTTGCTGAATCCCTAGAAGTGATTCCATTGACTTTAGCAGAAAACGCAGGCATGGATCCGATTGATACTATCACGGATCTCAGGTCAAAGCAGAGTAAGGGTTCGAAATGGACTGGAATTGACGTAAGAAATGGCAAAATTGCTGATATATCTAAATTGGAGATATTCGAGCCACTAGTCGTTAAAGAACAAATCATCAAATCCGCGACAGAGGTTGCATCAATGATCCTCAGAATAGACGATGTAATAGCCTCCGGGAAGTCTGGTGGACCACCAGGAGGGGGCGGCATGCCACCTGGAGGAATGGGCGGCATGGGTGAAATGTAACAAATGAACAAATAGGAAGGTCATTCTAAAAAGGTAATCTATCAAAGGAAAACCTACTTCCTTATTTTGTCATGATAAAGTAGTCATTTAGTCCTTTTTTGTTTTACGAGGCCGGTCGATGTTTTGTCAGTGCCTAATAACGATTCAACCAACTTATTACCGTATATATGACTGAGTCGTTTTATCAAAATTCTGTACGACTTCAAAATGTTCATCAAACCCTTCCTCTCTGAGCAAAATAAGCTCCGGGAACAAAGTTGAAGGATCGCCCTTCGCCATTATTGAGGCAGGATGGCTAGTGCCAAGAAGTGAACAGCATAGATCGTATGTCATTTGCCTAACTCCTGATTCGTCCGTAATCCCAAAGCTATGAATATACTCATGTACAAGTACCATAAAGAGATAGGAGTTATATTCCTCGATAGACTTGTGCTGTTGGATTATGTTTAGAATGGTTCTGTTTACGACAATTACGTTAGAACCTAGGATATGATAGGCTCCGATTCTACTAGGCATCCTTTGGAGAATGAGGCTCAATCCTGCTCTGTGCATATTGAATTTACTGTTAACTGCTAACTTTACTAATTCAAAAGTATCATTAAAATTCTTCATTTTTAATATCTTTTCTGGAACATTTAGGTGTTTATCAATTATCTTCATAGAGTCTGTTGCCCAAAACCAATTTTAAAACTTATAGTTACTATTATTGTATTGGACCAGGGTCTCCAATATTCAATCTCATCGATAGTCGTCAAAGAAGGTCTGTGTTTGTATTGCATAGGTAAGTTACCCCCAATTATCGGGAAGAGGTATCAAAAGACTTCACGATTCACTAGAGCGTTGATCCGTGTTCGGCTACAGTTCGCCATGTTCTGAATTCTTGAAGTTCCTGCGATTTATGTTTCGCCAAACGCTCTTCTCTGCAATGTAGATAGAATATTTGATCTAAATTATATTGGATCTAGTATTAATCGTACTAGATCCCTCATGGAATCTGTCATTGAGGGTTTCTTTGCGGCGCTTCCATGTCAAAAAAAGAGAATGCGCTCTGCGTCTCAGAGATACCTTATCAGAAGTAGAGCCTAAGATCGTGGAGAGAATAAAATGAGGTAACCTTACTGTTTAATACAATGAAACCAACATCGCGTCAGTTTAGGGGGTACGACGTTACCAGACCCAAAACGCCTGTTAGCGGGAACAGGAAAATGCATGATCGACCTTAAAATATATTCGGATAAAGATATCAATAAAAAACAAATAATTTCTTGGAGAAAGGAAGCTATCAAGCTTGATGCTAAAGATAAGGATTGACTACGAGTGTTAAGCCCTCTAAAATGTAAGGGTGCTGATGAACTAGGAAAATTGATATAGCAAACCTATTTATAGAAAATATTTTGAGGGTAGCCTATGCTGTTAAACATTGGCCAACTGGCCCTTATCGTCGCTGTCATTTATATAGTAATATTCTTCCTGCTAGGTTCAGGTCTATTTAATTCAATTATAGAGGGCCCAAATGTAAGTACAAGTACATTCATTGTTCCTTCCAGGTCCGTTCAAACGATCGGAGAAACGATGGTGACGACAATGATCTTGTTCATTGGAATGGCGGGCGCATTCCTGCTCTATAGATCAGGAAAAGCTATGAATCCGAAAACGCAGGGAGGATTATTAGCAGCAGGTTTCACTATTATTGGGATAGCTTTGATACTTGGATTTAGACTAGTTGGTATCAAAGCTTGAGTACAACGATAAGTAAGGCGAAATCTTAAGTAGCAGAAATACTATAATTCCTATAGGTGAATAATTGTAATTGAGTTCAGATGACATCGAACCTTATGATTGGTACAGCAAATTCTTTGGGGGAGCAAGAAAGGGTCTTGGAGGAGGATTCTTTGACGATATGTTCAGAGGATTTGATCAAATGAGGCGACATATGGAAAGAGAGTTTGAAGATATAGAAAAAAGAATACCAAAAGATTTGGTAAGAGAATACAATACCCCACAAGGTGGAAAGGTAAGAGAGGTAGGACCAATCGTCTATGGATATTCGATGACGATCGGACCTGATGGTAAACCAAAAGTAAGAGAATTTGGAAATGTAAAATCATCAAGGGGATTTGGTGGTATCAGTAGACCGGAGATTAGCGGCGAGATGGAACCTTTGGTGGATGTGACTACAACTGACAAGGAAGTTAAAGTTGTAGTAGAAATGCCCGGAATAGCCAAGGATAAGATTAGAATAAATGTTCATGACGGTATTTTGGAAGTCAAGAGCGAAGATCCTCAAAGGAAATACCATCGCACTATTGAAATACCACCAGAAACCGATATCGAAACAGCCAGATCTACTTACAACAACGGAATACTAGAAATAACATTTAAGAAAAAGGAGCAGACTAAAGGAAAAACGATAAAGGTAGAATAGCTAATTATTTATTTTTTTATTCTTCAATCAAATGAAGTTATAATGCCGTAGTTACATCATTTTTGTTGTTCTGATTTTGCTGTGGCCACACAAGATTATACGATTAATGGAGATTTTACTTCTACCCAAAAGACATTGCCGTAGGTTTTACTACACATTATGTATCTATACCGCTTGACCGTGCACCGATATCTTCCTGCGTCGTGTGCATATCTCTGTACCACTTATTATCGTTTCATCTATGTGTGATTCGACTTGATTGCTTATTTTATTGATATGTAATGCATGATCGAAGAGCCTAACAATGGCTGAACTTCTGTTCACTCGCGTTATGACGAGTGCCCGCAATTGTTTTTGTCGTCTGCATTACAAAACCTATTTCTTTTTGAATTACTTATGCGTGCGTATTCATCATGCGCCAATGGGTTACAAAATATATTGTATAGCATTATACTTTGGTATAGAAAAATAATGGCACTCGAAAAATCAAGCAAGAATATTGGTTCTAACACAATTCTATGCATGCTCAGCTGGTTTGGTTTGAATCAGTGATACTTCTGCTTTCGATCTTTTTCTCTAATGCGAGTATGCTCTGATTTAGGAGAAAAATTTCGTTTAAGATTTTATCGTGATGGTTCGCGAATGCTTCCAACTCTGTCAAAATCGTTCTATTCTTCTCTTCGACATTCTCGATTCGTTGGAGTATATAATCTTGCGTACGAGAAGTCTTCTTCTGTCTGTTATATATCCACCAAGTTATTACTGCGCCTATCGCGGCTCCTCCGATTATGCCCAAATACGTACTTGATGCATTTGTCATATCGATACAATCTTTAGCAAGTTCTGGCATACATCCCCATATCGAAAGAATTGGGAACAACATAACATACTGATTTTACAACTTTGATTTTATAACATTTTCTTCTCAACATATAATACCGGCTTCACTCCGAACTCACTGAGAAGTCGTTCAGATTTCTGAAAAATGTACTGACTAGAGGAACATTTTATCGTACATCGAGCTATGAATGCTATAAGTAATGACGATTCAGAATATAGATTCTACCTCCATGGGACACGTCTTGTTTCCCCCGCTCGTAGCGTATTTTATCAGGATATGTGTTGAAGGGAGTTCTCAATTAAACTCGAGTAGTTTAATAGAGTTTACAGTAATAGTTCTAGTTAGTTAGGCTTGTTTAATAGAAAGAATACTAATAAGGATGATGAAAAACAGAGACAAGTCGAACGCTTTTACATTTTGTTGAAGACATTAATGGATGAATTGTTTGAATATGCACCAAAGTCGGGACATGTCAAGATGCCTTTCAATGTCTCTTTTGGATTGATCCACGACCAGCGGGACTCTATATTGCTATCAGGGATAGAGCAGAAAACAGGGAAAAAAATGTATCTTTATAACGTCCGAATAATTGGACAGATGTTTGAGGATAAAAGAGAACAAATGATTGCGGATAAAACCGCAGATACATTGTTTAGTTGGATTGGAGATGTTTGCTCATTGTACATAGGGCCATTTGTTCATGATTACGTCGCAAACACTCAACATAGAGGGAAGGGAGCTGCAGACAGAACTACTAGACAGATCGTCAGAGGATTTCTAAACAAACTTGTTTCTGACCCTGAATTAAAATATGTTTTAGATTCTATTAAGGGATAAATGCATAGACAACGCCACATAGCCGAGACTACTTGATGCTCAACAATTTTCGATACTACTGTCCACCACCCTGATGTTGTTCATTCCAACTCTTCTATCATATTGACCGATCGTTTTTCCCTCAGGACTTTTTATTTGGTAACGATCGTTGCAAGAGCAGGCACTTTGTGGGTTAGTAACATCGAAGTTGATTAGATCCGCATTCAATCCTGCACGACAGTTGGCGCCATGAGCATCCTGAGAACTAGTTCCAGAAGCGTTCCATACTCCTACATCGATGCCAAGCTGGCATGTTCACAGCGTTCACTCATTGATTTTGCCGGGGATGCATAGTTATTGGTAGTGCGTCTTGATTCCATTAATTTTTATTCTTTCTCATAGGACAAATACAAATTTAGTCAATGGTGGAACTAATATTCCATCAAAAAAAGTTTGTAAAGCTGTCCTGTCTGTCTACTAGTGTACTTCCAATGTTGAATGCGGTCCTTTAATTCTCTAAATCTCGTTTTGAGAGTTGGATGGATTAAGTTATAAACGTCTTCTCCTATCGTGATTCTGTCAGGTTCAGTAATTGAAGTTATTTTTGCAGCTATGCTAATACAGTAACCCAGAATATCAATTGGAGAACTTTTGTCATGCCCATATTGGACAATCGTGTTTTCACCTTCATCTATACCAATCTTTATAGTGAGTTCAGGGTAGTCATATTGGTTCAATATAGGGTTGATTCCATTCCTGACTACTGTGATCATTGATTGGGCACAATAGATGGCATTATCACATGCGAGCAATTTGTTATAGCTTGATGGGAAGAAGGCAATTACTGCATCACCGACGTACTTTAGGACATATCCCTTATGACTTTGTATTACCGAGGACATCTCATACGTAAATGCTCTGATTATGCTGACCAGCTTATCAACGGGCAAAGTCATACTCATATTGGTTGAACCCACTAGATCCACGTACATGATTACGAGTGGAATCTTTGAATTGATGTGATTCAGGAGAAAGGCCTGAGCAGGCTTCAAATTTGAATCATACTGATAACGTCTCTTCAGAGCCCTCCACATTCTGTCTTGAGTTTGGGCAACGAGTGTTTCTGTATCAACCGTTATCCTTTGTGGTTCTCCAGAATTGCTACTACCGGTATTACTACCGCTATCACTACCCATTATCATATCTACCATTGAATTCACACGATTATGGTGACCTTGATCGGTATTCTTTTTTTCCACCTTTGAATCATTTTTATCAGTATCTTCTTCCACAGAATGCAAATTCACTTAATCAACCTTTATAGTTATATTAGCTTCTTGAGAGTAGCAACTAATTATGCAGTTTGAAAACACAAAAAAGTCGCTCTACCCTGATGTAAACAAACAACACAGACAAATAATCAGCAATTAACTGATTGCTTGAGAACTTATTATTCCTGGGAAAATTTCTCTGCTAATAATTTATCGTCATTTGTTATTAATTCAATTCGCATCGGATTTGGCGGGTCAATGGTCTATTTGATTGGGATTATCTCCAAAAAAAGGCAGGAAATCAGCTGAGAGAATCTCGTCTTTGAAATCAACTGCAAATATCCAACGCACTTGTAATAAGTGATACTGATATATATGATCGAACTAAACTTATTCATTATCACTTACCACGAAACAGCTTTACTGATTTAAGAACAGCAATGCAAGGATGTGGAATTCGATAAGTCGCAATCTGGTATACTACGGGGATAAAGCGTGCAGACGTCATCCTCATCCGCACAAGTATTGTTAGTACTTTTATTTTCAGCATGACTTTGGCTTGGTAGTATATGTCAAAAATCTGTTCTCTCAAGGGTAGATTAGTAATTATTGATTATTATCCTGCCCGTATTCCAGGCATTATTAGTGTCAAAGCTTGATTCCTTGATTTTGAAAAATGACTATTTCTTGAGGCCTAACAGGATGCGATATAATTTGAACAGAGATATCATTTTCGTTAAGCATTTCTACATACAATCTAACAACACTTTTTCCCCTTAAAAGTCGGTTGCTGGAAGGTGATTGAATCCAATCTTTACTTTTTTTGTAGCGAATCATGCTTGTAGCAAGAATAGGAACCTTCAAAGTTACACCATGCTTGACGAGTAACATTAGGAATATCGATAGTAAATGGTTTACGTTACTGAGTCCAAGTCCAGACTCTATATTGATTTTTTTATAATATAAGTTATAGAAAGAATTCACAGAATCAAAAATTACGATACAAGATTCTGCCATCGAATTTATGACGTTACTTAAAATTGATTCAAAATTACCCTCGGAAGGAAGGTAAATAGTGATGTTCTTGCGAATATCCTCCATTTTAGGTGGATTATCAACCCGTGTTACTGTTGTTCCTGCTGCAGTTGGGATAGTCAACTCCTTTAATAACAATCCGGCCTTCACATATGCACTGAACGTCGTGTCCAAGTCTATGTAACTTACTTTTTTTTTAAAAGTGTAAGGTGACCGCTGTTTTTCCTGCTGCTCCACTCTGCCAAGGCAACTTCGCGATGCAAGCATGGTCGTGAAACAAAGTTTCGCATAGGGGTCGCTAAATATAAGCGCATTCAACCCCGCGATGCTGAGGATATCGTTATAGACACCGTCCACGGATATATAGTGGTGAACGGAGGCAGGATATATAGTGAATTATGAGGGGTTGCGTATTGATGGCAGATCAGATAAATTCCATCCCAATGACATTATTGAATCAGATTCTATCCGCAGAGATTTCCCTGTCACGCTAAGGAAAGTTTACATGAATAACGGAGCGATCGCTCCTACCCCACTATCCACGATCAAATCAATTACTGATTTTCTTGTGAAATCCTCTGAGGGGGGACCTGGTTCCACTTTTATTTCCGAATATATAACTACCTTGATGAAGGAGCTTCGCACGAGAATTTCCCATCTGATAAATTGTGAACCTGAAGATATAATTTTCACACAAAGTACAACGGAGGGCCTCAATTACGTTTCCAGCGGGATAAACTGGAATAGAAAAGCAGCTGACAGTATTATCGTAAGAGGAGGAACGCATGAGCATTATGCAAATTATCTCCCTTGGCTGCACGTATCAAAAAGAAAGGGGATAAAGTTACACGAGCTGAAGATTGACGAAAACGGATATTTCGAACTGGAGGAGCTAGAGGCTCTTCTCAAAAAGAAGACTAACAACGGAAACCATAAAAATAAAAGTAATAGCGGAAGCACAACCTTGGTCACGTTGAGCCATGCACTTTATAATAATGGCTCGATAATGCCAGTTACTGATGTTGGTAAAATTGCTAGAGAAAACCAGGCCCTCTTTTGTTTGGACGCTGCCCAGACAGTAGGTTCGATTTGCGTAGATGTAAAGAGAATCGGCTGTGACTTCATGGCATTTCCGGCATTCAAATGGATTTGCGGCCCCGTCGGTATGGGAATATTCTATTGCAGTAAGAAAGCTGCAGAATTTTTGGTGCCTCATTTCATCGGAGGTGAATCTGCAACATTTTCAGTGGATGAAAACCAAAAGCAAAAAAATGTAATCACGTTTGCAGACGGTCCTGAGAGATTTCAGGCAGGCTTTCGTAATTATAGTGGCGTTGCAGGAATGGAGTCTTCAGTTCGTTATATCTTACGCTTAGGTATAGAAAATATTCGTAGGAAAAATTTAAAGATAGCCAATGTTCTGCGAGACGAACTTACTAAAATTCCTAATATAAAAATTCATGGGCCTGACGATGAAAACCTGAGGACATCTATTGTCTCGTTTTCTCCGTCTCCTTCCTCAATAGTAGATTCCAGAACCATTGTAAATAAACTCGAACAAAACGAGATAATATTTGCTGAAAGAGATATTGGAGGAGGAATGAAGTCGGTGAGGGCAGCGCCCCACTTTTTCAATACAGAAGAAGAAGCAGTGCGCGCGGCCAGTTATCTAAAAGACATTCTAAAGTGATTACTATAAGGTTTCTTTCGTGCTTGCGGATGTTTGATGTTTGACTGTGTAATAGCTAGTGATTATTGTTATGATAGTCGATGTCAGAGATCCAGCTGCTGTTTTTTGCCTTTCTCTCCTTGACCCTCGATGACTATCATGGTCAAAGTCGACCTTACTTTATCAATCCTTCTCACGTGCCACGTAATGGTTTCTCGCAGTTTGTCCATCGTTTCTGATTTGATCTTTAGTATAATATCATAAACCCCGTACACCCCGCTGACCTCGATAACCTCCGTCAATTTCTTTAACTCTTTTATGATTTCTTCCTCAGAACCAAGATCACAGTTAATTAAGACATATGCTGTTGGCATCTCATATAATATTTTCACGGCAGTTATTAAACTCTTTTCAAGCCCTGCCTGCCAGGCTAAAGAAATATGACTGGGGGTTCAAGCCGGTCAGAATCGACGAGCTCTGCTTCTGCCTTCCTTTTGTTCATTCAGAGCCATAAACTCTTCCCTTAGACTATGTATATAATGATATTATGCACCTAACCAATTTACTTTTGCTACTGTTAGCAAATTATAGACAAAATCGGAATCTGATTAATACCTGTGTGCTCATTAATATAACATAGGATTATGAAGGTCATCGATCTTACTCGTGAAATTTCCCCGGAAATCAGGGTTTTTCCTGGCTCTCCACAGCCTGCCTTTATTAAATGGTCGAAATTCGATACCCACGGCTATGATTCAGAAGTAATGTTTTTGAGTACCCATACTGGAACCCACATGGATGCTCCTTGTCATTTTATTCTTGCCGGTAAAAGTGTAGATCAGATTGATGTAAATAGATTTATTTGCAAGAATGCGGTGCTACTGAAGATTGAGAAAGAGGCAAACGAGCTGATCACCCGCCGCGATATCATGGATTGCGGAATTAGCATCGAAAAGAATGATTGTGTGATATTCGATACAGGGTGGGAAAAGCATTATGACAAAAAAGAGAATCAAAAAACTGAAGATTATGTAATGGCTAATCCTGGTCTTGGAGCAGATGCGTCACAGTTCCTTGTCGAGAGCAAGGTAAACGCGGTTGCAATAGATGGTCCTAGTATCGATGCGGGTATAGACCATAATTTTATATCTCATAAAGTTTTGTTGACTAATAATGTCTTAGTAATAGAAAACCTTTGTAATTTAGAAAAATTGGATAATGGGCGGCGGTTCACTTTCATAGTTACTCCTCTTAAACTAGTCCATGCAACAGGATCACCTATACGTGCAATTGGTATCGTCGAATGAAATACATATCATGGTTAGAAACCGTAATTTGCAGTTCAGTCAAATATTGATAATGTGGATACCGATTATTGTACATCGAAATCCTTTTCTATAACAAATATTTTCTGATACTAGCAATGTCTCTAGCTGAACTCACCATATTTGTGATACTCAGCAGTGAAGAGTATGAAAATTGCCTAAAGTCAAAAGATGGACATAATTTTGGAGAAAGGTTTTGTCCAAGCCTTGAAACTATTGCAAAACATGTTATGAGAAAATGAGCGTGCCCACTACATCATAATCCCTGATGTTTGAATGATCCTGTTCTGAATATATCTCCTCAACAAGTCTTTACTCCTGACAGAGATTATTCCACTCGCTTCTAAACACTCTAAGAGTAAACGAATACCAGGCTTTTCATTCGAAGACGGTCCTGCTATCCCAAGGGTATGAAGATCAACTTCTGATTTGTTGCATATTAGTCAGGTAATTGGTACGATGAACGTATAGGTAGCTCCTTTACCATCAGCAGAAACCCTAACAAAATTATATTATTGGTACAACCATCATAGGATTTGATGGTTGAAATCGTGGATGTAATCGTTATTCCATTTTTACTCTGTGCTAGTCTCCCACTCACCTTTATGAGATATCCAAGAAGCCTTCTTCCAGTAATCTCTTATCATCTTCGTAACATTTTCAGAAAAATCATTGTACATTCCAAACCAGCTAATCATACTGCTATGCCAGAATATCATACTATCCATAAATGGGTTCTCACCGTTCAAACTATTATCATGATAGTAACTCCCTTCTCTTGACCCTCCTGATATTGACGTTTCCTCCTGCATAATTGTAATCGGGTTCATAGATTGTTGATATTCGTTAATATTTGAACGTTGCAAACATATATCCTCCCCTTTTATTGATTCATTTTTTTGAACATTCGAAATTGCGCTTTTCAAATCGTCCTCCTTTATGTTTGCTGATTCTTTCATTTGTGGCACAGGACCATAGATTGACGAACCTAGACTCTCAGGAAGGAATCCATTTCTAACTCCAGTTATGGTAGTTAATTGTTCAGATTTCGACGATGAATCATTTGGTTTCTCATAGGCCAATACAATCTTGGTCTTTTCCTTTGTATAGAGAGTCTCATTACTCTGACTGTCTTTCTTAGTGTTCCTATAATCTTTAGTTGCTGATTTGATCGGTTTGTTGGGACCTCTTCTTTTCCTTTCTGTCAAACTTGTATCCAGCAGGAAACCTAGCAGTTATATAAGTTATTCATTAGTACTAATTCATATCGCCCTGCCTAAAGAGGTTGACTAATGATAGGTATGGTAACACCATATTTTTTGAAAGGACGATTGAAATTGAAACAGAAGGGTTAAGTCCATGGTGCTTTAGAAAGATATCCAGAATACCTGCTACGTAACATATACGGATAGAGAGTAAACCGTCACCGTCACATCATTACAGCGAAGACAATGTTAAGCAATTATACCTACGAAAAATACTTTATTGCTCAACTGGCACTCTTAGTTTGTCTTAATTTGCTTGAGACAGCAATTTCTCGATTTCTAACTATCATTTGGCTCTGAATAACCATCATTTGGCTTTATCCTGTCTCTTTTTCTGATGAGAAACAAACATTCAAAAGTAATAGTTTGAAATGGCTTGAAATCCAATTTTTTGCCTTCAAAAACCAACACACATCTGGCAACGAGTGTTCCTCCATGTCCACGAATTCTAAGCCGATAAAATCGGGTTCATCAACCTTGTCTGGTTTGAACCTACCTGTCCCTATCATTTCCATTTTCTTACGCTAGGTGGCTAGAATTGACCTTTTTCTTCCTTTACTTAACCATTTAAGGAATCGTTTTCTTCTGTGGCCATGTTTTTTGTTGAAAAATAATCAACAAAGTCCTTGGAAATGTTAGCTACCTCTGCAAGACGAGCTCGATTGGTTTCGACCTCGTCTTGTCTGATCCAGATAATATTTCCATCCAGATCGATCTCTAACCTTCTTGTTCTCTCAAGAAATCTGAGAATCGCGTTTATCTTCACAAGGTTCAAAGTTGGCTGGAGTAGCTTTTGCAAATTTCTGACTTTTGGCAACCCAGATACCTTCTTAATACTGTTTAGGAAAAAGTTTATCTCATCTTCAGTGATCTCGTTTATAGGTCTTACCTTCTTCTTTTTTGTAAATTTGTTGGATTTGATAATTTATTATTACATCAATGCCATTTAAAAAATTATGCAACAAGAAAAACAAAGAATACTCTTAGTTGAAGTGGCTGGCAAAGTGAGAGACTGACAGATAATCAATCTGATGTATATGTGGTACTAACATAGACTCTTTTTCATCTTGCCGATGCTACACTCTTTCTCATTCTCCCATCAAACGGAAATGCACCTTGCAAAACCCTTCTGGATGGTTCTTCCATTAGATATATCAATAAATTACACTACAAAGTTACGTTAAAAACAGACGAGGAGAAATGTTAAGAAGTAAAATAGTATGGTCACAATCTCGGCGGCATCGAGAATGCGAAGGGCTGGACAGCCCTCGGATCCAAACTGAAAGTGTTCAAACATATCTATCCGGTTTCATTGGCGAAAGAACTTCGGCGCAGAAATCTATTCCATAGATAGCTACATGGGATCATCATGTCATGAAAAGATATGCGGAATATGGAAAGTTCAATTAATATCAATCTTGTAGAAATAGTATTTGGCAAATTATATGCCCTTTGGCTTAGAGAATTCAAAGTATTTCTAAGAGAGCGTAGTAGGCTAATAGCATCTATCTTCACTCCACTGCTTTGGCTATTTGTTATTGGTTCTGGTTTTGGTTCCGCCGTGCATCCTTCAACTGGGGTAGACTATCAGATGTTCATATTTCCTGGTATAATCAGCATGTCTATAATATTTTCATCTGTTTTTTTCGGGTCATATATAATCTGGGACAGGAAATTTGATTTTCTTAAAAGTGTCATGGTAGCTCCTGTAGGCAGAAATACTATTTTTGTGGGAAAGACACTAGGCGGCATGACTACATCTCTAATAGAAGTGGTGATACTTTTGGCTGTTGGTGCAGCTATCGGAATTCACTTTACCGCACTTTCTTTAGTCCAGACTATTGCAATTGTGCTGCTTCTTTCATTTTCACTAACCTCATTAGGTCTTATAATTGGTAGCTATCTCGAAAGCCTAGAGGGTTTTCAGTTAATAGTGAGCTTTGTGGTATTTCCACTTTTCTTTCTAAGTGGAGCTCTCTTTCCATTAAGAAATCTCCCTGGATGGCTTTCTTTCTTGACCACAATGGACCCTGCTACTTATGCTGTGGATGCGCTCAGAAATGCCATATTAGGAGTTCAAAATTTTTCGTTCACGGCAGATATTGGTATCTTGGTCGCCTTTACGATCGGGCTCGGATTATTTGGAGGATATTCCTTTGGAAGAATGAAAGCCGTTTGATTAGTGTGCCAGCTAGATGTTGGATATCTTATGTAATAAGACTATATATTCAATTTTGTATGGTGCAATCCCAAAGGTGTGGTATCTGAACGTATTATTCTATCGAAGAGAATATACTATAACTTGCCAACACTGCGAAAAATAAGCACTCTGGAAAGATCTCTGCTGCCATAATTTTACTCTGATTACGGAAGGTAGTATTATCATTCTTGTTTGCAATTATAATATGCTGTCAACTGACTAATGGATTGTAAATTCGGAATATTTTCATCTAGTGCTATGCATAGTTGAATTCCTGTGGTTCTCGACAATATCCAAAACATGTCAGACATTTTGTCTACCTCCAATTTCCTGAATACATCACTTAAAAATAGAGATTTGCTGCTAGTTGCTTACAGGTTATGCATCAGACCAACTCTATTTAGAGAATGGTTGAGTTGTGCTACTGAGGATCATTCTGCTAACCTTCACTAACATATCAAAAAAGGGGCTATTTCCTGCCGCTGCACTTTAGGTGAGCTAGGAGTAAGTATCGGACTTAAATTTTGATCTATGCCTATGTTTATATAGGAAACTGCATATACGCTACAGATTACTAAAAATGAGTTGATTCGAACTGGTGGATTGAATGACATTTTGAAGGCTTTGTTAGATAATAATAACAAGCGTATTTCAAATCAAGAGTTAAAATGGTTACTCCAGAAGATCGAAAATGACGCGACAGAAATAGGTCAAGCTAGATCTGGGTTAGGCGAAAAGATTACGTTTAATATTGACTGTGATAATATTATAGGCCGACAAAGCCTCAAGTCGCTTGAGTGTATCAGACAATCTATTAAGAAAAATTTGGAGGTAATGAACGATAATATAAAACCAATCTTTCAATCCTATTTAACGCAATGTGGAGAATGAATCCCCTACTTTGTTTGTAAGGAAGATTGTAGTTATAACATCATCAACGGCGAGAATTTCACCGTTTCGAATTTTCCGTTCTGCCTTCAACTCTACATCATCCTTCATTTTCCATTATTTCCTACCATTGACCAGCGGAAACGAACACTGCTGGCATGTTCAATAAATTAATCCTAATAATAATATGATTATTATTGCGATTCTTTTCATCAACTTCCTAATGGGGCCTTATCTCCATTTGCTACATTCCAAAATGGTTAACAAGTTCTTGTCATATACATGATTGTACTCGATATAGCAAATACTTTTGTTGTTGTTTCCGGTACAGCTGTCTAATTGTCAATCTTATTTTTAATGATAGATGTAATCAACAATTCATAACAGTATATTATACCCATATCCATCTTTTCTTTTTGGACGTGGAAAGAATAATAATGAAATATCCTGCCAGGCTAAAATTACCATATCTAACATTAATACTGATTACACCTATTATCATGATTGTAGCTTCTACAGACTTATCTGCAGCTTACATACAGCACGCATATTCCATTAGAAGCACTGCTCCTTCCCCTACGCCTTGCAATACGTATAATCCATCTACAAGAGCAATTACTGTATCTTGTGGTTCTACGACTCTTACCGACATTTACAACCATTTCCACGGTAACAATATCCTAAGCAAACAATCTTCAGCTGGCGTATGGCTCTTGAATGCAAAGCTAGTAATAGGCAAAGGCGCTACCCTCAATATTGATTCTACAGATACTAAATGGCTGAAGATAAGCTCATCAGGTGGAACTACTGTTAGTGGTGCTTCCGCTATTCCAAATAGCATAGATGTGCATGGTACCTTAAAGGTTGATTCAGTAAAGATAACGTCATGGAATTCGCTCACAAATAACTATGCGAACACCAATGGAACTAGACATGATCTAGGAGTTGGCAAAACTGATGCAACTGTATCTGGAGCACCTAGACCATTTATCACAGTTGAAAAAGATGCAACAGGAACTACTGATATTATAAATTCCGAAATAGCATATTTGGGATATGAAAAAGGCAGTTTTTCTGGTACAGGTACTGCAGGTCTTAACTACTATGGTGGTGATGGAAGCGTTCTACTAGGCAATAATATACATCATCTCTACTTTGGCTTCTATTCTAGTGGAGTCGGACGGATGGTTATCGAAAATAATCAGGTACATCATAACACGATTTACGGTCTGGATCCACATACAGCTACACATGATATGATTATTCGTAAGAATGTAGTTCACGACAACGGACAATTTGGCATAATATGTTCATTAAATTGTAACAATATTACTATTGAGAATAACGAGATATATCATGATGGTAATAAAAATACTGGAGCCGGCATAATGTTTAGTAGGAACATGGTTAATTCAATTGCAAGAAACAATATTGTCCATGATGAAGTCTCCTCAGCCATTTCAATTTCTGAATCACATAATAATCAAGTCTACAACAACACCATTTCAAATAGCGGTAGCGGAATTAATTTGAAGAATTCTACTAACATTAAGATATATGATAACACTATTATAAATTCTTCAAAGGGCATTGTTACTAGTGCCACTAGTGGAGTAGCTAGTAATATGATTTATAATAATCACTTTATTAATACACCGTCATCTTCTTCCTCTTCACCTCACTCATCTAATAATGTCGGCCCTCAACCACAAGGTACACTAAAACATCAACAAAAACATTCTTCAAGCGGTCACAAAGCAAAACCCGGATTTGCATAATCAATCAGCTATCCAACTGGATTGGTTTTATCTATATACCAAAGTTACTGAATCATCTTCTGATACCAAATCGTTCATTTTCTACACTTTATTATTAGATATATCCAGAAGAATGTAGACGGCTTAGACAGAAAGAGAGTGATTGGGGAATTGAAGAGTAGTTTAGTTTTTGCTATGACAGACTTAAATGCTCTGGCAAGAAACGATATTTTGACATGGAAGTACATGCAATAATCAAGTATATGGTAATTCCTTTAGTATTGCAACTTCAGGAGGGTGTTCAATGACAAACGATGCTGCGCAGTAGCAATACTAGTATTCCAAGGTGCAAGTGGAAAACCAGTCATAATTTCGGTGTTAACCTTCCTATTAAAGATTCAACACCTCTGGAGAGTGGGCGCCAGCTGGAATCATACTCTTTCTTGTGACCCACATAGAGATATTTCTCATACGATGATCTGCCGTGCTCTTCATCGCATCACATGTTTATATGTGGATAATGACTATATCATTATTGATGTCTGTGAAGGATATGCAAAAATTTATGTCTGCGGCATCCATGTCGGAGAAAGAGATACAAGAGTTTCTTTCAATTCCTAGGTTAGCAAGGATGGCAACAATTCAGAATGGAAAGCCGCACATAGTTCCAGTATGGTATTTTTATGATGGGACAAATATTATCGTATCAACTCCTAAGGGAACCAAGAAAACCAAGAATATACAAAGTAATCCAAATGTTTCTATTATAATAGACATTGTTGATGGGAGAGTTGAAGACTTGTCATATGCTAATAATGCCAAAGCAGTAATAATAGAAGGCATAGCAGAGCTACATGACGACATTGGTAGTTCGTTCGTAAGAAAAACATATGAAAGGTATGTTGGTAAGAATGCACTCAACAATCCACAAGTTCAATTTAGTGTAAGCCTTCCAAGGTACATGGTAGTAATCAAACCAACAAAGATTCTGTCTTGGGACTTTACTAAGATTAGGGCTTCCTAGCAATAGCTTTTGGTGCTTGATCTGATGCCTAAATATTTCCCTAAAGATAATATGGGTTCTCCGTAGAAAACAATGTCAGAGGACGGTAGTAGAGAGATCTTGCTTCTGCTCGAAAAGAAAGATGTGATCCCTAATGAAATAGCTGAAAATTTGACTTTACTTAGCCTGGCCTGTCATCTCATCTACGTATACTGGAAGCCACAGATTTGATAGCGGAAAAGAAGCGGAGAAAAATAGGTGTTATTCGATGAATTGGAAGAAAACCTTGGAAGGTATAGAATTTTTTGAGGATATATGATTATAAGTTTAAGTCATTGAAAGGCTATATTAAAGACAAGAGAGAATGAGGAAATAATGACTGAACCCTTAAAAGCCCACAAGATTGTTCCCGAGAACGAATGGGTCGAGTCTCGCCGGGCGCTGCTCAAGAAGGAAAAAGAGTTCACGATCTTACGCGACCAACTCAGCCAGCAACGACGCGATTTGCCTTGGGTGGCCGTCAATAAAGAATATGTATTTGAGGGACCGAATGGGAAACAAACCCTATCAGAGCTTTTTGACGGAAGAAGCCAATTAATAGTCTATCACTTTATGTTTGATCCAAGCTGGGAGGCAGCATGTTTGCACTGCTCCTTTTGGGCAGACAATTTCAATAGAATAATTGTGCACTTGAATCAAAGAGATGTGACCATGATCGCTGTATCTAGGGCCCCCTACAGCAAGCTGGCAGCGTACCTGAAGCGGATGGGCTGGGATTTCAAATGGGTTTCTTCTTGTAATACAGATTTCAATTTCGATTATCACGTGTCATTCAAACCGGAAGAGTTAGCCAAGAAAGAAGCCTTCTATAACTTCGTTATTCAAGACCCGCACAGTTCAGAGCGGGAAGGAGTGAGTGTATTTTACAAAGACCCTACAGGTCGTGTGTTTCACACCTATTCAGCTTATGCTCGTGGTATCGATATGTTGAATGTGGCATATCACTACTTAGACCTTGTTCCCAAGGGCCGAGATGAGGCTGGTCATGATTTTCCTCAATTCTGGGTACGCCGTCATGATGAATACGACAAATAATCGAGATCCTAATCTATAGATCAGATTTAGTGGGTAAATTAAGAGAAATTGTTGCCAATTTTGCCACAGTCACTGCAGCAGTTTGTATATTGACGGAGGCCAAATAATTTCGAACCTCAGACGACATATTTCTCATAATCTTTTTTTCGTAGTTTTCGTTTGTTTTTCCCTGTGTTTTGCTTTGCAAGTGCATGATGGTTGCGGATCCAATTGAATATTATTTCTCCTCAAATAACAGCTACCGTGTCGCTATTGTCTTTCCAAAATATGCTTTAACGTGAGGTCTGTACAGATAGTATATGACAAAAGCGTTAATGCCTATACCGACTATACCGCTCAGAATGTTCCCTAAAAGGCTTGATCCCGTGTTGGAAAATACTCCAACAGACGTTATCGAAAGGGAGATTATGTCTATGGCAATTCCAATAAACAATACTATTATAGAGATAGTCCAAGCCCATCCCTTTCCTTTCCATAACCCGTAGGCCATGACAAGATTTGCAACACCCAGCGCTAGCAATATAGAGCCAAACACTACGAAAACTATACCAAGAACCTGAGGTTCTATTTGTGACCCCAGGCTACTGGTCGGAGAAACATTCATGATAACCGGACCAATAACAACTAATCCAATTCCGACAAGAAGCGATAGCACGCCAGCTATTATGATCAGAATTGCTATGATAGTAACTCCACGTGGCCTAGATTGTTTCTGCATCTTCTAATGTATCTGTTATTGCATGCATGTAATATATTAACAAATGAGGATTGTTTTCTGCGTAATTTGTCTCGTTAACCCAAGAAGCCCCTTAGTGAACAATTTTGGTTATTCTTACAACGGAAATTATAACAATATTGTTGATAATATTCGTATTCTTTATCAACTTTGTTATGCTAGACTGATTCCCTAGATGTTATTACATTGTGTAGCAAGATATCAAAAATTAGTCGGCTCATTTGAATGAGAATACAGACATCGCAGTTCTATCAATTATATAAGTTAACTAGTGGCGTTTACTCTAGATGTAGCTAGGCCTGTTACGTTTACACTATTATGGGATAAAGCGGCAGGATTATTAGCACAAGAGTACTTGGCAGTTATTTTATTTTGTCCTGCTTTAATCACAGTATAATTTGGGGCTAGTATGAAACTCCACTTTGAATAATCACCAGATCCATTAGCGCCACTTGCTGTTGTTAGTCGGTATGGCTTCATTCCGTTTACTATTACTGACACTTGACAATTTATAGAAGTAGAATTACTATTGCCTGCAGATGTTCCAGAAATCACAAGAGTTTTTCCGACAGGAACTTTTTCACCATTAGTTGGAGAAGTAATTTTCACATTATGAGCCTTAGGTGGGAGCGTAGGAGAAAGAGTAGAAACGGTTTTATTGCTACCAGTAGACGCCACAGCTTGGCTTTTCGGAAATATCTGTCCTGATGCCAGATTTGTCAAAAGGGTAGAACTAAGAAGTAAGAGAATGATTGCACCAGTTATAGAACGGATCTCCAGTTGTGCGGTCCAACAAATCGAACATCGAATGAAGTTTATCATCTTCGGATAAAAGAGAAGTATATATTTAATAAATTCTTGCCTCAGAATTTTTTAAGAGAGCAAGAATCTTAAAAAACATGAATGAAAACCATTTTTGATGGGGTTTGTGCTGAACGGTTCTCAAAGAGAATGTGTAACATTTTAATATTATATCAATCAATAATATCTCAAGCCCCCAGTGAGTATTCGTACTCCTATCTTAGCCATCAACTGGTTGTGCCAGCGGTCTGCGACTAAGTAACTGAGGGCTTTTGGAATTATTACCTGTTTTAGCGCCGTCCATCTTACTTAAGAACTAGTATCTCTTGATGCACTTCCATGAACTAGGATGTGTAAGATGGGCACAGACAAATAATATAATATCGAATGGGAATCAACAATATCCATCAGATATTGTCTAACGAAGAAATAAAAACAGCAATTGAAGAATTAGATACAGGATGGGAATTAAAGGAAGATAAGATTGTGAAATCATTTCAATTCCCAAGTTTTATGAAGGCTATTGAATTTGTGAATGATGTTGCAAGGATTGCTGAGAGGCTCAATCACCATCCGATTATGACAATTAATTGGAGGCAGGTCAAACTTTCCTTAAAATCCTTTGATGTTGATGCTATAACGAAACGAGATATTAATCTAGCAAAAGAGATAGAAAAAAGACGGGAAAAGAATTAATAATATACCTTTTGTTCCATATCGTCGATACAACATCAATTAAAAATGTAAATGCAGATAAGAAAGCAACATACCTAAACAATGATCACGGTATGCTTGAAAATGGGCTTTATTAAAAAAAATCAAAGCTGAAGAGATTAATCATTCAGTAAAGTGATGCCAGTACATGATGTGGTAAGATTCAAACGATTTACGAAAATTGGAGTAAACGATGCTGAGGATACTTCTAACCGGGGAAGAGGCATAATTCCTGTAGAGTTAACGGGAGAAAAACAAGTATGATGACCTAAGATAGTAGATAGGAATGACTATGCGAGAAAGATCCTGTAACCAAACAGGTTTGAAACCGGAAGTCAGATTTGAAATAGTCGCTAAAGCACTCGCCAGAGCTCCTAAATTGGTGAATGTCAACATAATAAGGCTTTGAGTTGTACTGGTGATAGAATCTATTTTTTTCCAGCAATGCATTGATCTATAAAGTGAACCCCCTGAAGGGTCAATTCTATAAGAAACCCAGTTTCCTAGCTAATAAGTTTAAGCTAAGAATCCCTAAGAATAGCGCGGGGAGTGGGATTCGAACCCACGCGTCCTTTCGAACATGGGATTAGCAATCCCACGCCCTACCAGGCTAGGCGACCCCCGCCCCTACGTACGCCTTACTCAGGCATCAAAATCCTGCGGCATTATATTAATTATAGGTGGGCTCGCCACGGGAGAAGGTGCAGACTACCTCCAATATTTAAAAAGGTTATAAAAAGGACATCTCTGCTTATATTATCTTTGAACCTTAAAGAGTCGAATGAGATCTTCCGCAGGGCCATAGTCAAGGCTTATTTTGAGCCTGAATTACAAAGAATGGATTATCGTAAATCTTCTGCGAGACATCCATTGATTACAGATGATGGCCTTACAGCAGGTCAAGACGTTTTACACTTATTCTTTGATCTTAGCACTGGGAATGATTATCCAGATGGTGATGAATGGTTTACGATCGAGTATTTACTCCCTTATAGCATAAAATTACCTGACAAGCTGAAAGGACCTGATTATTTTACCACAATTATGACTTCTGAAGAAAAACATTTTTGGCGTCATAGGGAATTGATCCGTTTCAAATACGGCAAATCTAAAAAACTATCAGAGTCATTGGAATTCATGAACAACAAGTATCTTGAACTGGTTAAGGCTTTATACGATTCTTCGACGATTAACCAATTGAAATGAATTGTATCGAAATGATTGATTGATCGGCGCATAAATATCCAAGCAGAGAAGAAAATCAACAGACTACCACCACCTACTGAGTAGTACCTATTATCATCACCTTCGCTTCAATTCATTCGTCTTTCGAAGATAATAGTACTCTGAACCATCAGAGTCCTTTGCACTATACGGATCCCATTTGAAATTTAACTCATCGTAATGATATACAATCTCCTCCATATTATTACCAGTAGCAGGAAAATTCTGCATTTGTATAGGGATGATGTCGACTAAATATTCAATTTTTTCAATTGCCATTTCAAAGTGCCTATTATTTTTACTCATGAGAGAAAAAATTAGGCGTGGCTTTAATTCTGCTGGTGTTATTCCAGAGAAAGATATGAATGCTTTGACGCCTCTTCTACTTCCTCTTCTTCGCTTCATTTCTTTAATCAATCCCTTAATTTTGTACCATCTTTCCACAGTGAATATTTGAAAAAAAGATTCTCCAAAGGGAATTGGAAATTCGATTTCAACCATGCTAACATATTGGATATCTTCAATTGGAAGCTGGAGCTCGTCCACACTCCCAAATACGCCCTTGAGTGCACTATATATTACTTCGATCTCAAACTGTGCTATTCCATAATAGTGAAATCTGGCCGATCTCTCTGCACCCAAGATGTCAGGTTATTATAGAAAAATGAAAATTATAGGTTTTGCTACACAGCAGCTTGCTTATTGCTTGATTAGCAGAGCTGAATTACTCAATTCGCTCTACTATTTTACTCAGTTCAATCTTCGGAAGTGATAAGAATCGCTTTCTTTCCTTTATCTCTCCACGTTCTGCAAGTTGCGTCCTTGAATAATAGTAATAACGCTTGACTGGATACAGATTCCTAGTTTTGCTGCTTTGTCTCAATTTCTGACAATCTGCTTTGGAGATAAGTTTCCGACATAGGGGACAATACAACAGTCTATGAATTTTATTTTTTGATTCTATTGTGTGTCCGTTACTATCTTTAAACCAAGTCATAATCTCGTTACTTCTATATACATTGTCAGTCCTTATTTAAGAATTTAAGCTTGCCTCGCTGCTCACCAAAAAAATATGGATAAGTTTTATTGAAAATTATTATCATCTCTTGTCAATTATTGAAGATATACAATAAATCCCAATCCGCATACCACTTCACTCTCCATATGAAAACTTGATGCTTGTTGCTGATTTTTTGTGTTCTGATAGTTATTTCAATTATAGAGCTGTCAAATTGATACAGTTTGATATGGGTACCGGTACCAATTTTCTCACCCAATGTCATTACCTTCTTGTAGAACGGTTTAGCTGTTTCTATAAGTTCTGGATGACAGGTTGAATCAAATCGAAAAATTGGAAATAGAAATTCTTCCATTTTTCTCCCTGAACGAAGATTGCTCTGCTGGTGTGGTGGAGTTGTGGTTGTGTTTGTATTTCGATCACGAATGACACACTCATCGGAGCTACGAAAGCTGGGACTAACATCCAATACAATTCGCCGGCACGCGCCATGCATCCAAAACATCGTGTGTAATTTTTTTAGATACGACGTCATTGTTATCCTATACTTTTTATTTGCAGATAACCACATGGGCCATCTTGGCACCTTACGATATCAGGAATTTCTAAACATTTCTGATGGATTTTCGTGTGTGAAATACAATTATAATGCAGATGTTAGCATTTACGGCCTAGCGTGCCTTTACCCAATCCCTAAATTGATTATCTATCGATTGCATTAACTGTAATTGGATTTCTGAATCGCGCCATAACCGCCAATATTTGCAATAAGTGCAACATTGTGTATCTTGATTGTGCAGGCCTCCAAAGAGTCCTTTGCCGTTATTCGGAATGTCGTTGTTGCCATTTTCATGCTTGTTATTTCATATATTGCTATAACTATGTTACAGAACATTGATTGAATTTCTGGAAGATGTTGTGCCAATCCGAGACTGGTTCAGGTAAGGTAATGATGGTTCAGCGGCTTCGGTCTCTTGCCAGGAGCTTCAAAGAGAGATGCTGGGTATTACTTAGCATTCAGGAAATGGGCGGCGTTTGAAATTTGACGACGATGACGACGAATATGACGATAACGAATTGGTGCGCTTAATTCAATTTCATGGAACCTGCACGACGATTGGATAATAATGGATACAAGTTGCGGTTCGCTTCTCAGGCTATGGTAGGCTATTCCATAGGTGAAGTACTTTAGAACAATTGCTAACACGTCGAAAAGATTGTCCATGGCTAATATTTTCTCAAGTATCATTGGCGTGATCCAAACAGCTTACTTCGAATAGCTGACGATACTGAATATGAGAAGGAAATGACAAAAGGGAAATTATTTTTTTTGTCTTTGCTACAAGCTATTCATTCTCAAATATCTCTTCTTCTATTGGCTGTTCTCCAGAACAAAGAGAATCTAATAATAACCAACGGAAGGATTTATCACTACTACTCCCTTCTAGTTTCTTTTTAAGATGCTTTGCAATGTCGGTTGTGCTAATCATTCCTATTATCTCATTTGCATTTTTTTTATCTTCTGTCACTACTGGGAGGTGCCTCACCCCGTTCTTAATCATCATGGCCGCTGCTTCTTCGATACTTGAGTTTTTGCCTATCGTTATGAGTGGTAACAATTTGGACATGACTGATATGACTGGAGTTTTACTCGATAACAAATCTTTTGCACAAATTTCTCTGACCAAATCTCTCTCTGTTATTATTCCTACGATCTTATCCTGGCCATCTGTTAGAATTACAGAGCTGACTTTATATTCTGACATCATCATTGCAACTTCCAGAGCGCTACTATCAGCATTTAGTTTGATTAGCTTTTTACTCATAATGTCCTTAATCAACTCAGAAATTGACAATAGCTGTATTCTGTCTCATCCAATATAAAAAGACGATTATGCATACAATTTGTTACATACTTATATGGGAAGTTGAAAAAGGATGAGAATTACCATAGGTATTAGGTTTAGATTTAACGTTTCAGATGCGTTCTAGAACACGATTTGTCACGTATTCAGGCCGTTTCAATTCCTGCGATTTCAATAGATTTCCCGTTCAATGCCTCTTGTGGTCTAAAATGGTTGTGCGTAATCTATGGCTTTTTCTAAAGATGAACTCGAGTAGATACACGAGGGACTAGAAAGTGCATTTGAGGGTCACGATTCAAGTGCACTTGGATGTACGAATATGAGGTTTGTCCACGTTTAACGTCTCTTAACATCTATGTAATCCAACTCTTTTATTCTACCGTTACTTTTTCAATAACGCGCCGGCTTATTGTGTCACCTTTTCCCCTAAAATACTCGGCAGGAACACGTTACACAGTTGACGAATCTATGTTAGGAAGTACAGTTGGTTTGTATTTAGCCTTGTCTTTGAGTCCTGGGAAATTTAATAGTTTTAGAGCCCGACGTCTTCTATCATTGTCACTCATCCCACCTGTTATGCCAGGAAACTCTACATTCTTCACAGTTGTCCTGTTGATCAAATTATAAGATTGAAAAATAAAGCCTAATGTGTATTTCTCATGCTTGCAATTTGAGAATCATCTAATGAAAAAATATCGATTCCTTACCCGAAGTAGGCCTATCTAAAGCCCCTATCATATTCAAATGTAGATTTGCCGCTTCCAGACGGACCTACTACAGACACAAATTTACCCTTATTTACCGAAATGCTAACGTGTCTAAGTGGTACTACCTTACCCATTGAAGAAGCATATACTTTGGAGAGATTCACAACCTTTAGCGTAGCTTCTTGAGGGACTTAATATTGCGATGTATGCTCGTTGTTGTTATGTATGCTCATTGCTATATACGCTAAATCAATTTAGCTTATCCTTCTCATAATCAGTATAAAATTGTACCCGAGTCCCTGAATAATGTAATGAAACAAATATAACAAATAACTTCAATTTTTAAAAACATTCTTGATCAATATCTCCCGATATCCCATATGATGGCGAATTGGGCCAGAATCGTCGTTTGGAGTGACGACGCTTTCCACTTGGGGGGAAGAGTCTGGCTAATGCGAACAGGTTGGCGTTGAATATGAATAAATCAGAGCCCTAGCCTTACAGTATTTATAGAATCTTCAATCGTGATAGGCTTTCTCAATATAACATCTTGCCTTAGCCCGGGGTACGCTTAGAAGCCCTGGTACTGCGTCGAGCACATACAAATAACATCATGGTACCTCTTGATTGATTTCAATCCAGTATAGTAAATCTTTAGCGAAATAAAGCAGATACACAAAAAAAGCAAAGGTCTGTTTTATAAGAGCATTTGAAGAGTATTCCGAATTTAATCAGTTGATAAAATGTGTAAACAAAATATTGAGCTCGAAAGAAAACAGGGTTACATAATTCCATATGATATCTTTCTGTTGTATGAAATTGCCCTATTTGCCGTATTTATCCAGGCCCGTATTGCCGGGAGTAATTCAATACTTCTTTCTTTACCTTTCTTACCAAATCATCCGTACCAATTGGTTTTTTTATAAAACTTCCTTCGCTGTTTTCTAGTATTGTGGCCATTACATCCTCGTGTTGTGGATACGGCTTCTTTAAAAGTTTATAATCGAAGTCGAAGGCCGATATAAACAATATCTTTATTTTGCTATCCATTTTTCTGATTTTTTCATATAGTGCAAGTCCGTTGATACTTGGCATTCCGATATCCAGTAGCAAGAGAGAGTATGACCCGGGACTGAAAGCACTTAACGCAATACTTGGGTCATTATATGCATCAACTTGTTCTTTGAACCCATTATCCTCAAGTGTCATCTTGAAACAAAGCGTTATGTCCGGCTCATCATCTACAATTAAAATTCTTTTACTGTTAGTTCTGGAGAAGTTTTCCATTTGCTTTTTCATATTGATCCTTCTTGATCTTAGCTGAATCCCTATCCGAAAGTAAGAACAATCCATACGAAGGAGTAGCGATGGTATGTCCGTCTTGTTCCCTTGTCGCTGTTGTAGTAATCAGATAAATTATGTGTCCATGTTGTTGAAGTATTATCACTCTTACAATGAAAATAGTTGACATGGGTATTATTTCGAATAACGCAATGGCTACGACTGTGATACCTTCGCCTACTTTCGTGAAAACAACACCCATATCGAATAACACACTGCCTATTGCCGCTACTGTCATACATGCGTCTACTTCACTGTAACTGACTTAGCAAGGTTGCGTGGATAATCGGGATCTGCATTCTTTGCAAGCGCCAAATAATATGCTAGAATCTGAAAGGGCAATACTTCGATAATAGGGTAGAAAGTACTCTTCAGAGATGGAATCTTGATAAATATATCATATACATTATTTGGCCTATCAGAAATACCGATTATCTTAGCTCCTCTTGCTTTTATTTCATAAGCACTAGCAATGTTATCTTCAGAAGCGATATCGTTAGGGTTTACTAGTAGTACGTAACTGTTCCTATCAATTAATGCCAGTGGGCCATGTTTCAATTCGCCAGCTGCAATGCCTTCTGTATGGACATAAGCCAGCTCTTTTATTTTTAACGCGCCTTCTAGCGCGATAGCATAATGGATAGACCTACCAATGATATAAATATCTCTTGCATCTCGCAGTCCCTCTGCAATACTGTGGATTTGATTTTCAGTGTCTAGTACTTGTCGAAGTGCGCCAACAAGAGATGCTTTATTCAACTCAAAGTCTAGGCATCCATTGCATAACCTATCGACTATGGTATAAATTAGAGACAATTGAGCCGTGAAACTTTTGGTTGCTGCTACTCCTATTTCAGGTCCACAGTCTATGCTCAAAGACGAGTCGCTAATTCTTGCTAGGGATGAAGTTGGATTGTTGACAATAGAAAGTATTCTAGCTCCCATTTGCTTTGCAGCCTTTACAGATTGCAAAACGTCTGCTGTTTCGCCACTCTGTGAAATGGCAATTATGGTGGAAGTGTTGTCAATACTATTGAACTCATACTGAAACTCGCTTGATATGATAGCCTCGGCGCGAATTTTTGCAAATTTTGACAAGATATGTTTGGCAATCAAGGCAGAATGATAGCTTGTTCCACTACCTACAAGGAATAAGGCTTTAGAATTCATTACGATATTACAGAACTCTTCTATCTTCTCTAAATTTTGGGTTCCTGCTTTTTGAACTATGTTGGGTTGTTCATGAATTTCTTTGAGGGTATGATGTACGTACTTTCCTTTGTCTATTGCGGATAATTCCCAAGCTACTTTGGTGATTGCCCGATTCACGGTGTTTCCATCTAGATCAAAAATATGGCAAGTCTCTGAATCAACTATCACGATGTCCCTATTGTCAAGGAAAATAGCCTCGTCTGTGTATTCTAGAAATCCTAGAACATCACTTGAGATGAAATATCCATTGTTAACTGATCCAATTATGAGAGGCTCATCGTATCTCGATCCACATATGGTGCCGTCCTCAAATGCTGCAACAAATGCATAAGTTCCTTTTAATCTTCTGCAAGTCTCAATGACAGTTTTCTTTATATTTTTTTGACCAGAATAATACCTTTCAAGAAGGTGTGCGATTACCTCACTATCGGTATCGCTTATAAAAGTATGACCTAAGAAAATAAGCTCTTCTCTAAGCTCTTTATAATTTTCGATAATCCCATTGTGTACAATTGCTATCCTGTCTGTGCAACCATAATGAGGATGAGCATTTTTGTAAGTAACACCGCCATGAGTGGCCCATCTAGTGTGTCCGATCCCCGTGTGGCCAGGCATTCTTCCCAAGTCAAGACTTTTGTTGACATCCGCAACCTTGCCTATGTCCTTTTTAACTACGATCTTGCCATTATTTATTGTGGCTATCCCTACACTATCATAACCTCTGTACTCCATTCGTTTGAGGCTATCTACTAATACAGACGCTACGTTTAACTGACCTTTGTACCCGATAATCGAACACATAAACCAATATTGTTTTAGTCAAGCGTGCTAATTTAATATTATACGAAACTATAACGATATTTTTCCAAATTTAGCAAATATTCAATACAATACTTGATAACCTTCGTTTTTAGATAAAAAGCAACTTATTTTAATTCATAAAATATTTTTGTACCTAGATGTCAGTATCTATTTATTTTATTAATAAATAGCCGTCTGCTTCTTTTCTATCAGCACTAAAATAGCAGTCATACTTGCAGCTATGTTCAGTTCGGTTATGAGCATTCAATGTTTCAATACTCTCAAAAATTATTTTGCAAATATCGCATCGGTGCTGATGCTGGCATTGGTTCCTACTTACCTGCCTGGCCCGTAAGTATAACCAGCAGGACCATTGTTATTTGTTCCAGGTAGGCCATTGGCACCATTAGCCCCATTTGCACTATTGACACCATTTGCTGCGTTTTGACCTTGTATTATTATTGGTTGACCGTTAGGAATTGTGCTCGTGCTCCATACACCATTGACGCAACTCGTACAGATGTTGTTAATGCATTGTTCAATGTTGGAATATTGGCCTATTGGGCAGGTTGTACAAAAGTTTTTAACACATTGGTTTGATGTTGATGTTGATATTACTGGCGGTATCGATATAGGAGGAGGTATTGTTGTCACTCTGCCACAATAGGGATTATTATTATTAATGTAAGGATTTACACAAAGTCTCTGCCAAAGGTTTTGAATAAATTGTTGCGTGTTGAAGTTGAAATTAAATGGACTCCAGCTGAATGGAAATGCAAAGACTGGGGTTACTGTTGATATCGCTATGATTGCAAAAATTGCTCCAAGTATTCGAGAGTTTTTCACGGGTGCAAGTAGGTGGCGATCCAGTTCCATTAGCTAACTATAATACAGCTAACCCAATATTCATGGCACCAATAGTACCATGTCCTACTACATTGACATTCCAGTTGATTGTTAATAATGGACAAGCAAATAGTAGCCCGGCATATGTGTACATAACCGTCGAACCGTAGTTAACATACAGAGTAGAAATATCTGGTCGATAGATGTAAACCTCGTGAAATATTATAGACATTACCTCCTACATCTTAACTACCTTCTAGCAGTTAAGACATATGATACTAGATGAGATTATCTACTTGTATTTAGAGGGCGGATCTAGAGTACAGGACATTCACAAAATGACGATCCAATCATAACGTCATTCAGGGAATTTCTCCTTCATAGGTAACTAATTTTTAAATTGTCCGAGGATTACTATATAGATCTAACACGTCTGAAATCTTGTAGGATTGTGAGTATTGGCAAAGTCTGCAGCAAAAATTCTTATTAAAATTGTTAATGACAAGACCCTGTCTCTCTTTAAAACTCTCGTGACTTCAGAACAAAATACTGATAGTAGTGATCTCAGGGAGAAATTAAAATTGACGCATAAGCAGTGTTATGCAAGCTTGTCGGTTTTGGTTGAAGCCGGCTTGGTGAAAAGAAAAATCAATACTAGATGGTATTACGTTACTACGTTAGGCAGAATTGCTTACGACAGTATTTCTAGAATTGAAATTGCATATAATAATCTAATTCAACTTAAAGCGATTGATTCAATTAATATGTCTGACGAAGTTCCAAAAAGGGAACGTATCAAGATTATTAATGAACTGATAAAGAATGAGGAAATTAGACGAATTTATCTACAAGCGATGCCATAATTCAGGAATCAAAAGTAGCACCCAACACAGATACCTTTTACCGATTAAGATCAATGTATAAAGTTAGCAATCGTATTTATCCTCGTGTATAATAGTACTTTTGGGTGTAGAACTCTATGGAACGAAGAAAGATTAAGGATAGTTTTCTATGGTGAGGTTAATTTCTCCTGTCCCTAGTCTCTCATTTTTTCACATAGGACATCTGCACTCATTAGATTTTAACAGTCACTACTTATAGAATATTACTTTAGCCAATATTGTCAGAAATAGTATAGCTCATTAAAATCAGAAGATAATATCAATCAAACTACAGAGTATATACTGGTTTTGGCCCCGGAACTCACAGTCGACTTAATTAAATTAAACTAAATGAAGCAGCATCAGCAGCCTAGCCATATCTCTTTTTTTGTATCAATCGAACAGATTTTGTCCCACGCATATCTCCGATCTGACGTTTATCTTGCAAAATAAATTACTTCAGTTGTGAGGTAGTGGTCGCCACTAAAGACGATGCTTGATGTTCCATTGTTCCAAAGGAGTAGATCCGTGAAATGAGTTACTCTATCTTGAGCCCCGGTAAAAGGATTGATACCGGCAAAACTTGATCTTAGATCGGTATGATATAGCGATTGTACTGTTGGTGTTATGTCCAACGTCTTTGTCAAGTTTATAGCGACTGCGTGCTGTACTCCTGCATCTGTAATTTCTGCAGCTATCAACTTCAGATGATCCCTGCTGCCTGTAGGTGAACTAATTGAAACGTGTCCACCAATGATGTACGATGAAGGACCAACGTCAATCGATGGCCTTAATGCATCCGATACGAATGTTGATTTTCCGAGCTTCACTGTTTCCGTGACAATAAAAGCAGTGGGAGAGAAATACTGCCATAATATTTGAAGAAAAGCTGAATATCATGTGACTAGTTGAATGAAGAGTATCGAGGTCTCAGGCTGTAGGATAGTATTTACAGGACAGCTAAACAAAACAGCCGATTTAAATTGATATCTTAAGTTTAAGAGAAGATCTTGAGAAGGTAGGAATGAATGCATTGTGATGGCCATAAACAGGAATCTTATACAAAATAAAGTACAGAAAAACGCGAATAGTAGCAGAAGATAGATTCTATTTACAAAATATTGAGTGTAGCTATACCGCCACTAGAATCCCATTCAACGACAAAGAAAAAATATGTATTGAAAATGAGCGGAATTTGGCACAAAAGAATAAACCGTTTTTGTTTGACGGCCTCTATCGGTAGAAACAATGATAATTACAACCGACGATAAGTGGGTAATAGGAATAAAGTTGGGAACGCATGATTATCAGGGACATATTAGTGGCGATAATCCTACTTTGTGATGTTGCTTGACAGACGACCTATAGGCGATAACGACATTAAGAATCCAATCAACCTACAT